>NZ_JBVILX010000017.1:0-166592 GCF_055580145.1 Kitasatospora sp. NPDC032121
GAGGCCAGCTCGTAGTAGCGTTGGGGTCCATCAGACCGCCGCTGCGAGCTGGCGACCTGCGACTTCTCGCCCGTCTGATGCAATTCCCGAGCCTTGGCGTACCCGAGCGTGGTGTCAACGGCCTGATGGCCGCAGATGCGGGCGGCGATGTGCGGTGGCAGGCCGGAGCGCAGGGCGTCGGTGACGAAGATCCTGCGGAAGTCGTGCGGGGTGTAGTGCAGCGGTTGGTCGCCGGGGCCGGTCAGTCCGCTCGCGGCCAGCGCGCCGTTGAGGCAGGTGTAGACGTAGTTGCGGGGGATGGCGCGGTCTTCGGGGCCGACGGGCCGTTGGAAGAGGAACGGCATCGGCGCGCTCCACAGCCGCTCCAGGTTGTCGTAAGCGCTGACCGCCGGCATGGCGGGCTGGCCGCGACGGACGCGCTGGATGATCGCAGTGAGGACTTCGCCGAGTTCCGGGGAGACCAGCAGCAGCCGCTCCTGGTCGAGCTTGGAGGGCGCGACCTGGAGCATGGGCACGATCTCGCCGGTGGTCGGCAGCCGGTAGGCGACGAAGCTGTGGTGGGTCAGCTCCAGGGCCTCCTCGATGCGCATGCCGGTGTGGCGCAGGACCTCGACGATCGCCCAGGCCCAGAAGGCGCGTTCCTCCTCGACGGTCAGGTCGCGGCGCCGGCCGGTGGCGGGGTCGTCGGCCATGACGCGGGCCGAGGCACCGCGGCAGCGGACCAGCAGTGGGCCCTCCGGTGTGGTGAACGAGGTGCCGGCCGGCGCCTGCCGAGCGCGGGCGAGACGGGCAGCGGCGGCCTTGAGCTGCTGCTCGACGGCGGTGACCAGGGCCGGGAGGGCGGGCAGCAGGGTGCGGGTGCGCTGGTCCATGGCCGCCTTGCGGCGGGCGCGTGCCTTGCCGTGCTCGGTGTCGCTATCGCGGACCGGGCACGGGGCCACCCACGGCCCCCACCTGCCGGGGTCGTCGGCGGCCCAGCGGGCGAGGTCCTGGTAGAAGGCGCGGACCCAGGTGAAGACGGAGTGCGCGTTGTCCCGGGGGCGGATCGCGATGCCGTGCCGGTCGCGGATCACGCCCACCCGTTCCCGCCAGGCCGCCACGGTGACCGCGTCCAGCCGCAGCGAGTTGATGCCGGGGTGGTGGGTCTCCAGGTCGCGCCAGAAGAGCCCGGCCAGGGTCCGGGCCATGTCCTCCAGCGTCGTGTAGTCGACCTCGGTGGCGCGCTCGGTCAGGTAGTCGACCAGCAGGTCGCGCACCGGCGTGCAGGCGATGGAGTGTCGGTCGACCATCGCGGCCGGGGTCAGCTGCCCGGGCAGCATCACGGTCTTCAGACGGGTTGGGGCGCCGGGGCCGAAGACGCCGGTCTCGGCGAGGAGCGCGTAGAAGAGGTGTTTGCCGTGGTGGCCGTTGGCCTGGTGCTCGCCGATGGCGTGCTGCAGCTCGACGCAGTCGCCGATGGTGATGTTCCGGATCGTCCCGCCCTTGCGGGCGAGGATCCAGGTGACACGGTTGAGCGCGTTGTTGCAGTCGTTGGCCCCGGCCCGCCCGGACTGCGCGTACCGGGTCGTGAGGCGGGCGAACCCGTCGGGGTCGGTGGCGCTGCGGATGTGGGCCAGCAGTTGGGAGGGCCGTTGCCGCAGCAGCCAGCGGTAGGTCGGGCGGACCGCCTGTCCGCCCAGGAGCGGGATCATGCCGCAGCACAGGTCGATGCGGTCGTAGTTGCGGGCGCGCTGACGGTCGGCCAGCCACTGCAGGGGCAGCCTGGTCCACTCTCGGCCGGCCGCCTCGGCGCCGCTGGCGAGCCAGCGGTCCTGCCAGGTGTGGCCGGGCTGGTCCTGCAGCCAGTCGAGCAGCTTCACCAGGCCGCGCCGGCGGGTGCGCTGGTTGGCGTCGCTGACGGCGGTGAACGGCAGGGCGAGGGTGCGCTCCAGCACGAGCTCGGGCGGCTGCTCGGTCTGCCACCAGGTCGTTGGTGCCTCGCGCGGTTCCTGCCCGGCGGGAACGCGTGCCGAGCGGGCCCGGGGCAGCGCGAGGGTGTACGACGTCGGGGTGGTCACGCCGGTCCTCCGCTCAGAACGGCCGTGCCGAGCAGGGTCTGCAGGACCTCCGGGCGGTAGCCCTGCGCCGGCATCACGGGCCGGGGCGGCTTCGCGGCTTGGCGGGCGTGGTGGGCCAGGATCTGTGCCACGACTTCGTCCTGGGCCGGTTCGAGGTACTGCTCGGTGGTGGCGACGTGCAGGTGGCCGAGGACCCACTGGACGTCGGTGATCGACAGCGCAGGGTCGCGCACCATGCGTTTGGCCGCGCTGTGCCGAAGGTCGTGCAAAGTCCAGTTCGCCCCCAGCTTCTCGTTGGCCCGGGTGAAGACCATGCGCGCGGCGTCGTAGCTCAGCGGTCGAAGCGGTCGCCGCAGCGTCCACCACAGCGGTTCGTCGGGTCCGTCCAGGGCCAGCGGGCGGATCTGCTGCTGGTAGAGCCGCAGCCACACGAACGCGTCGCTGGACGCCGGGATCCACTGCAGGGCCCGCGAGCCCTTCCGGACGACCCCGATGGTCTGGTCCCCGGGGCTGACCCGGTCGCGGGTCACCCCCAGCAGTTCCGAGGCCCGCGGGCCGGCCGAGATGTAGAACGCGACCAGGGCCCGGTCGCGGTGCGAGGGCAGGGCCGCGAAGAGCTCGTTGAACGCCTGGTCGGGGATGCCCCGCGGTGCCCGCCGGGGCTCCTTCGGCTGGTAGGGAGCCCGCCGGCCTGGCTGCCGGAAGGGGTGCATCGGGTTGTGGTGGGCGTTAAGGTGCTCGTCCTCGGCCCGCCTGGCCTTCGGGAACGGGTTGAGCAGCGGGCGGCCGTGCGTCTCGCGGTGGTACTCGTAGAAGCTGCGGACGACGGCGCGCGCGTGCCGCCGGGTCCGGGCCGCGTAGTGCTCGCCCGGGTACCGCTTGCCGGTCACCGGGTTGATCGACCCGGGCGTTGGAGCGTCCGGGCGGCGGGGCCGCGGCGGCTTCTTGACAGCCTGCAGCCACAGGGCGAAGTCGCGGGCCTCCACCCGGCCCGCCCGGTCCCACGACACCTCCACCGCCCACAGGAACCGGAACCAGGCCAGCAGCTCGTAGGCGTAGGAGCGGAGCGACGCCGGGCTGTCGTCGTTGGCGAGCATGTCGAGCAGGAACTCGCTGACCGCCGCCAGCTCGCTCCCGTCGCGGTCGAGCAGCCGGTACGGCAGGGCCACGTTGCCGGTCTCCTGGACCCGGCCGACCCTCGGCACCACCAGCGTCGTGACGTCCCGTAGCTGTACCGCCTTGTGCACCCGCGCCTCCACCGAGCTGCCGAAAACCCCCACAGCACGTGATGACAGCACATCAGGGCCGTGGTGTGGCTCGGGCCTTGGTCCCGCTGCGGCCGCTAACGACCGGATCTCGCTACTGTGCGTCAGCTCCGGGAGACGACCTGCCGCAATCCGGTAGTTCGGTCAACAGGTCCTCCATCCCTTCGCGGTAGTGCTGGCGCAGTTCGCCGCGCTGGCCGAAGAAGATCCGCCGGGCGAGGCGGTGGCGGGCCTCGGTGATGTTGAGCTGCTTGCCGATCATGCGGCGGTAGCCGTCGTCGGAGATGAACTGCAGCAGATGCAGGGTCTTGAAGATCCGGCCGTAGTGGGCGAAGGCGTCGCCCAGGCCGGTGGGGCGGCCGTCGCGGAAGAGCATGCGGATCAGGTCGTAGCCGCGGACCTCCCCGAGGGTCAGGGAGCCGGCCACGCGGAGCATGTCGCCCCAGCGGGCGCGGATGCGGTCCAGGCGCACGGTGTGGCGGGAGGCGTCCTGCAGCGGCCCGTAGTCGGCGCTGGCGTGTGTGCGCCACAGGCGGGCGTCGGAGATGTCGGCGATCCGTGGGGAGAACTGGTAGCCGCAGATCGCGAAGAGCCCGAAGACGATGTCGCTGTAGGAGGCGGTGTCGGTGACGACGGTCTCCGGCTGGGGGCCGCCGTCGCGCCCGAGCAGGGCGTCCAGGATGAACAGGGAGTCGCGCAGGGTGCCGGGCACCACGACCCCGCCCAGGCCCATGACCTGGTCGTTGACGACGTTCAACCAGGTGGCGCCCTTCTTGCGCAGGCCGAAGTACAGGGGGCTGTAGCCGGCGTGGATCGTCTGGACGGGCACGGTGAAGCGGACCCCGTCGGCGGAGGCGACCAGGCCGCCGCCCCAGGCCCGGACGATGTCGACCTTGGCCTGCGCTCCGATGAGCATCCCGTTCGCGGCGCTGATCGTCTCGGCCCGCACGTATCCCTGGTCGACCTGGACCAGGCGGGCCCGGGTGAGCGCGGGCACGTTCGGCTTGGCGACGGGGACCAGGCCGACGTTGCAGGCCTCCGCGAGCAGAAGCGCGCAGACGCTGACCTCGAAGTCGTCCATGTGCGGGTCGGCGCCGGAGATGTGGGTGAACGCGGTCGTCATGCCGGTCAGCTCGGCGACCTCCAGCAGCAGCTCGGGGAAGTCGACCTTCGGGAGCATGCTGTTGGCCAGCTGGCGGAAGGCTGGCATCAGGTTTGGTTCCGGCGCGGGGCCGAGGTGGTCCAGCTGGAGCTTGCCGTCCTTCACCGAAACGGCGCTGTTCGTCGGCAGCCCGGCGACGACCTGGTGGTAGGTGCCGTGCAACGCTCCGGCGAGCTCGGCGAGGTGCGCGGCCGGCTCCGCCTCCAGCCCGAGCGCGGTGAGCACGGTCGGCTGCACGGTCTCCCAGCGGTCGCCGGCCAGCAGTTTGGCGCGTGGGTCGCTCCACCTGTCCCCGTCTCGGGCGAACACGTCCCGGCGCCGCAGCGCGCGGTGCAGGTGCTCCAGCACGCAGAACGAGTACGCCGCCTTCTCCACGCACCCCGGCTCGGTGTCCGGGTTGGCGAACACCAGGCGCCGCCACGAGCCGGTCACCAGCTGCTGGTCCACCTCGGCCGCGGCGACCTTGCGCCGGCCGACCAGGTGCGGCAACTGCTTGAGCGCCTTCACCACCGGTACCCCGGCCGCCACCGCGCCGAAGTCCACGGTGTCCACCAGCAGCCGGATGAAGCCCGCGCACCGTGCCGTACCGGGAGGCGAGCGCGGCCCGCCACTCGGCGTCCTCGTCCCCGTCGCCGTCCGGCACGCACTTCGCGATCGTGGCCAGCGCCTCGGCGAGCTTGGCGCGCGGCACCACCTTCTCGATCGCCTCCCATGCGTCCAGCACCGACACCGCTTCGCCGTCCACTGTCGCCGGGGCGGTGTCCAGCAACACCTCCACCGCCTTGGCCACCCGCCCGGCCGCCCGCTTCAGCTTCGGCAGGGACTTGAGCTTCTCCTCCCGGCCGATCCGCTCCGCCCGCCCCAGCAGCCGGCTGCCCATCAGGACGTCGAGCAGGTCCAAGGCGTCGTCCACCGACGCGGTCTCCAGATGCCGCACCGTGGCCAGCACCCTCGCGGTCTTCCGCGTCTCCTCCAGGTCCCGCAAGGTCGGTGCCTTCGAGCCCATCCCGTACCGGGCCAGCGCCGCCATCCGCGCCGCCGGCACCCCGCCGGTGTCCACCAGGCCGGCCCCGAGCGCGCGCACCTCCCGCGCCCGATCCAGCGCCTCCCGCATCGCCGTGCCCGACACCCGCACCGGCCCGGTCCGCAACCGCTCCAGCTCCGAGACCCGCTTGCCGTCCGGGACCTTCAGCAGCTCGCGCATCGCCTGCCGCAGCTCGTCCGGCACTGCCTCGTCCAGCGTCCGGTACAGCTCGGCCATCTCCTGCGCCCGGGTCTCGGCCACCAGCCGGGTCAGCGTCGTGATCCCGGGCAGCAGCACCCGGTTCTCCACCAGCCAGACCACCGCCCGGTCGAACAGCGCTCGCGGCCCCTCCACCGACGCCCACACCCGCGCCGCCAGGAAGGCGCGCACTTCCTGCTCGGCCTCGCCGAACTCGCGGTACCCGAAGCCATCCCGGATCTCCCAGGCGTGCTCATAGCGGCTCTGCTTCCGCGCCCCGTACCCGGTCCACTCACCGGGATCGACACCCAGCTGCTCGGCCACGAACCGCACCACCACGTCCGGCACCACGGCCAGGTCGTCGGTCGGGAACGCCCCGAGCATCCGCACCGAGCCCCACAGCACCGCGAAGCCGAGCCGGTTCGCCGGCGCCCGCTTCACCCGGGCTGCCTCCAGCCCGGCGCTGTCGAAGCGGAAGAACTGCTCCAGCTCGCCCGGGGTGGGCTCGGCGGCGAAGCGGCCATAGCGGGAGACCTGATCGTCAGACAGGAAATCAACTGGCATGACCCGGAACGTAGGGCCGTTGACCAGCGCAGATAGCCGGAGTCACCGAACCGGAATCGAGGCGGCCCCGATGTCGCTACTGGCCGTTCCGATCCTCCTCAGAGGCCTACCCGCGGGCGCGGGGGTCAGCCAGCCTTGCTTGCGCGCATGTCCCGGAACAGCTCGTCCTCCCCGCGCCCGCGGGGGTCAGCCGGCGGCCGGCTACCGGACGGTGCGGGGGCGTGGCCGTCCTCCCCGCGAGCGCAGAGGTCAGTTTGTTCTCGGGGACGGCCGTCGTGCGGTGCTGCAGGCCTTGACGGTGACTCCTCCCCTCAGCTCCGTCCCGGTCCACGCAGGCTCAAGCGCTCCCCAAGCCTTCGACGTGATCGCAGAACGCGGTGTCGTAGCCGTCTGCCACGATGAACGCTGCTCCTTGACACCTCAACAGGCCAGCCCGCCTTCTGCTCCTCGGCAGGATGGATGGTGGTCGCGAACCGCAGGTTCTCGGGGATGCCCGCTGCCCGGCATTGGTCAAGGTGGCGGGGCGCCGCTGGACCGTCGAGGAGGCCTTCCAGGCCGCCAAGGGCCTGGCGGGGCTGGATGAGCACCAGGTCCGCCACTGGACGTCCTGGCACCGCTGGACCACCCTGGCCATGCTCGCGCACGCCTTCCTCGCGGTCACCGCCGCCATCGAGCGGGCCGATACGACGCCACCACCAGATCTCGCCCCGCTGACGTGCAGCGAGATCCGACGCCTCTTCGCTGCGTTCGTCGCCCAGCCGGCCCGCAGCCTCGCGCACCGACTCCGCTGGTCAGACTGGCGGCGACGACACCAAGCCCGTTCCCGCGCAAGCCACTACCGGCGACAGACCGCCCAACAACCGTGATCAAGATCTACAGCTGGAGTACTAAAGGGTTGTCCCGGATGCCCAGTCGCGTCACTGCTGGTTGGGAAGCAACTTGTGGTTTACCCAGTCGTACTCGAAGTAGTCGACGAGTTGGCTGCCTTTGGAGCGAGGATCCTGTGGCCGGGGTACCCGGTAGTAGCGACCGGTGAACTTCTGCTGGTCGACACTGAGACGGAGAAAGCCGTGTTGGTCGTCGCAGTAGGACTCCAACGTCACCGGGTCTCCGGCGTCGTCGGCGAAGGTCACCGGGGGGATCATCTTCTCCCCGTCCACCTTCCGGATCGCGTGCAGGTTGTGGTAGCCACCCGCGCCGGTGACCAGGTACGGGTACTGGGTCCCATCGGTGGTCGTCTTCGTCAGACGCTGGTAGTCGTGCACGTGCCCAGCCACAATCATGTCCGGGTGCCGGCCCGCTGCCCCAACGGCATTCTCGATCACCGTCTTCATGTTCGTCGACCCCGAATGGTGGTCATCGGCGGAGTAGGGCGGGTGATGCAACGTCAAGATGATCGGTACATCCACTGGTAGATTCCCCAGCTCCCCGGCCAGCCAATCGGCCTGATCGGGTTGGATCTCCCCACCCGCGGGGACATTCGAGTACAGGCCGATGAAGTTCACGCACGGGGTCAACAAAGTCCAGTACACATTCGGTTGCACCATCGCCGTGCGATGCGAGTCCTGCGACTCCGGCATCTTCACTGGCGCCGGCGCACAGAAATTGCGCACGAACCCGTCCAACGTCGCTCCGCCGGGCAGGTTCTCCCCATCGTGATTACCGGGCACCGCGAAAATCGGCGCCGCGTACAACTCGTACGGCTGGTAAAACTGCGCGTAGTACTTGGCGATTTCCCCGTTGAAGTAAACGCAGTCCCCCACAATGTAAAGAAACGCGGGCTTCCCGGCCGGGTCGGTGCCGACCGCCAGGTCGGCCTCCATCCCGGCGGCCACCAGTTCCTGTGGCACTGCGTAATCGATCCCGCCCATGTCCCCGTTCATGTGAAACGTCAACGACCCGGCCTCGGCGATGGCGGCGTAGGTGCTGGCGTCCAGCACGTTGCTCAGGTCCAGCCGGAACGGCGCGGCACCCGTCGGCGGCGGCAACGGCCGGAAATGCGTGTCCCGCGGCGGCTCCATATGCAGCCCCGCGCTCGGCCGCGTCCGGGCGAACACATGCTCACCCGAACCCTTGACCATCCCTGCCATGCCCGCCTCCTACAACCCGCTCAGGCTATGCATCGCACGCTAACGGCGAACCCGGCCCGTGCACCGCGGCAACACGCCGGACCATACCGCATTAGCGCATATGCGCTAGCCTCGAACCTCTATCAGTTTCCCAGCGTGCAGTGCCGCATGTCGCCTCGCATCTGGAAGCCCGGGCCTCTCTCCACAGTTCGAGGAGATTGACAGTGGCGGGCCGTCTGCCATCGCACGGTTCTTCGAGGTGGTCAGCCTGACTCTCACAAACTCCCGGATCCGCTGGCGTGACGTTCCAGGAGCCAGCCGTAGTCGCGGGCCAGTCGGGTGATGTGGGCATAGTTCGCAGCAGCCCATCCCTCAGCCCTAGGCGGGCGTTGTGGATGATCAGCAAGGAGAGAAGGAGAGTGGCCTTGCTGAGGTTACCCCAACAGCGCAGGTTAGCCTGCGGGGTTGGGGCAAAAGGCGTACATCTAGAGCTGTGCCTACACAGCCCAAGCGTCCGAACGGCGCGACAACCGACGGCGCCAAAAGAGATGGGGAGGCGCCTCTCGTCTGGATCAGGACCGGTTTCTTCTTTGCGATCAACGGTCTGTTGTATTTCATCCTTATTGATCCGCCTACGAATCTTCCGGAACTAGGAAGCGGAGCCGGCGCGTTCGCCACCGGGCTTCTCGGGTTGTCTGTCAACCCCAAAGCTGAAGCAAAAATGGAAGAATTCTGGCTCTTCGCAGTCCGATGTTTCGCCTACCTCGCTCCGGCTGCCCTTGCTGTGCTGGCAGGCATCTGGATGTATCACTCTGACAACAAAGCCGCCGGCGGCGTACTCGCAGGGGCTATCGCGGGACTAGGCGGACTATCGCTTGACACGGCCAATTTCACGCTCCCTCAAGGGAAGAAGCTATAGGCCGGTTCTGTAAGGCAGATGGCAATGAAGCGGCCGAGACGCAAGCGCCGCCGGCGCTGAGGCTAGCGAAACGGGTGGAATCGGACACCTGAGACACGGGGTGGGACAGAGCTGGGACCGCCTGTCCCACCCCGGTTGGCCCGCCCGCCGACGCCCCGCCTACAGGTGCGGGCCCAGCCGCAGCACGGTGACCGTGCCGCCGTCGCGGCCGCCGCGCCTCCAGGCCCAGTGGATCCGCCAGGCACCCCGCCCCTGGTCGATGTAGGACGTCCACGCCGCCGTGCCGCGGTGGCCGGGCAGGTTAGCGGTGGCTGCGCAGGCCCGGGTGGTACGGGTCGGCGGCCAGGTGCTTGAGCGCCTGGCGGACCCGGCTCCCGGGCGGCCTCCTGGCTCGGCCAGGCCGTGCTGCCCGAGCCTGCCGTCGCCGAACTGGTCACCGTCCTCGCCCGTGCGGGCGCCCCGCGACCGGGCCGACGCCGTGCTGGCGGAGCTCGCCGTCGTCGGAGTGCACCAGCCGGGCCCTGCCAAGCACCGCGCCACACTCGCCGCCGACACCGCCCTCGCCCTGGAGCTCACCGCCCAGGCCGCCGCTGCCGGCGTCGGCCTGACGATGCCGGACGCGCTGTGTGCGGCGGCCGCCCACCGGCTCGGCCTGCCCCTGCTCGCCGCCGACCTGCTGCCCGCCGAACAGGACACCGCGAAGGCGCCCGACAAGCAGCCGGGCCAGGGACTGGAGCCAGCCTCGGAGCCCGACATCCAGAGCGACGGCGACAGCGAGGAGCTGGAACCACCCACCGGGCAGCCGTAGAGAGCCGCGCCCGCTGTCCTGGCCCTGGCCTGTCGAAGGCGCAGACCGGCCGGTCCCGGGGTAGAGGGGGTAGTTTCCCGGGGCCCGCCGGTGGGAGGTCAGCCGTGCCGGGGCGTGGCACGGCTGCGCTGCTCGGCGGCCCAGTGGCCGGGAATGCTAGACCTCGCAAGCCGACGTGAGAAGTGCCCTGACCTGGGATTTTTCGGCCGCGAACATGCCATCCGGAAGGATCTGCTCCAGGGGATGTGCTCCGGCCCCTCGTACGCGACGATGACGCGATGGACAACAGCACCCATGCCATGGTCAACCTCCTGCGCAAGAAGTACCGCAGGAACCTCAAGACCCACGAGGACCTCTTCACCACCATCGCCGACAGCCGGATCGGCGCGGAGCTCGGCGGCTCCCCCGAGGCCCGCGTCGACTTCGCCCGCCGCTGCCTGCACGAAGCCGAGTCCATGCTGGAGCTATTCGAAACCACCATCGTCGCCCACCTCGGCACCGCCGGCCCCATGGGCGCCATCGCCGAACAGCAGCTGCGCATCCTCGCCCGGCCGTTCCTGTAGCCCCGGCTGACGCGTTCCCCAGGCCGACCACGGGAATGAGCCGGACATGGAGGAGGACCAGAAGCAGGCTGGCCCGGTCGACCGCGCTCGGGAACTGACCGAGCATCAGCCGAGGGTACGGATCGCTCGATCGTGTTGAGTTCAGGCGCATGGAGTCAGCGTCCATGGCCCGGACGGTCTCAGAGAGGATCGGAACGGCCGGTAGCGACAACGGGCCGATCCTGGGAATTTTTCAGGACACAAGCCGCTGACTCAGCGCCTTCATCACGATCACCGGCAAAAAATGCATCATGAAATCGTGCAGATGACAGACACGTACGCTTCCACCGCCGCAGTCACCATTCCCGTGTTGGCACTGGCCAGCGCAGTCAGTTTGCGGGGAATCGGTGATAGAATTCTCAACCTTCCGGAGCCCAGGAGAATCTCGGTGCCCGCCGTAGCGGGCGGGATCGTAGCCCTCGCATGGTGTGCAGCACTAGCTTTGGGACTTGTCGCAGAACTTAAGTGCTTCGACTCCCTAGCAACGCCAGAATCCATGCGAGGCGCTCAATTTGACGACTGGTGGCATAGCACAAGTTTCATCAATTTCGTCATCGCGGCGCTATTTCTACCCCTTATTTTCATCCTGGTAATTACCATCCCCGTTCGCATTCTCGCAAAGATTCTTTATTATTTTTCCAATAAGCTTTCGCCGCCCTCAGATGAGTCAGCCAGCCAAGATGGTCGCCAAGGTTAAGGCCGCCAACGGGGTCCGCTGCGGACCCAAACCGCGGCCTCGCTCGTCCTGCCAGCGGTTGGAGGAGGCCGAGCGTCAGGCCGCCCACGCGGTATGGGCGGACGGGTACTGGGCCGGGCTGTCGGGTGAGGACCGGGTGGCCGCCCGCAGTCGGCTCAAGCCGTCGGCGAGCCGGCGGAGCTGGCGGCCGTGTAGTCCGGCCCCCGGGAGCTGCCCGTCACGGCCGGCGCGGCGCGGCCGAGGAGGTCACTTCGTCGGTGTCGGGCCGCGGCGTAACTCACCACCGCAGGTCGGCGACGTCCGCGGCGGGCGGCGGCTGGCCGCAGTCCCGGCCGGGACGGGCGGATGTGTGGGCGGACGGAGTTGTAGGGCGGCGATCGGGAACGGCGAAGCGGCAGCCCCGGGCGCGGGCCCCCCTTTCGATCGCTTTGCGTTGCCCGGCTGGCCGGTCAGTCGAGGTCGGCGGATGCCAGGGCCACCGCGAGCACCAAGTACGGGACGGCTTCCAGGCACTGCTCGGCCATCAGGCTCGGGTCGGACGCCGTGCCCGCGTCGGCCAGCGCCAGCAGCCCGGCACCGATCGCCGCGTCAACCGCCGCGCCCAGGACCTCGGCCGCCGTGAACTCCCCGCACGCCACCAGCTCACGTACCAGGGCGACAGCCTTCGCCGGGTCGCCGCGCCACAGCTCGGCGACCTCGCCGCCGGCGCCCGCCAGGTCGATGACCGCGCTCTGTTCCGCGGCCGGCAGCGGCACGGGCCAGGACGCTCCGGGCTCCTCCACGACCTTCTGCGCCCGCGCCAGCACCACCCTGGCGGCGCTCGTCCGCCGGGCCTGCTCCCGCTCCCAAGCGACGGCGGCCGGCCACCGGGCCTCGTCCTCGGCCCGGGCCGCCTCCAGCAACGGGGCGGCCGTGCGGCTGAGGTAGACGACCGGCAGGGGATCCACCACGACCGCTTCCTGCCCGGGCGGGGCGTCCGCGACCGGCTGGTACAGCGCCTGCGCCGCCGTGGCGCAGGCCCCGACCGTGGTGGTCAGAGCGGTGATCAGCCGGGCATGGCGACGTCGGCGTGCGGGCAGGTCCAGACGGGTGGGAATCGCGGTCACCCCCGCACTATGCCGCGCCGCACCTGCCCGCGAATTCCGTTCCCATGAACAACGTGCTGTCGGCGGGCGGTTGACCGTGGTTCTGGATCACTTTCCGTGCCAGAGCCACAGAGCGTCACCGGAACCGCGATCATGAACGGTCGTGACTGCTGTGACGCCTCATGGACAGCCAGAGCAATCGGTTGTCCCTTGAACGCCACCCCAAGGCAGAATCAGCGCATGGCAACTTGAAGAGCACCGGCCGGACGGAAGCCCTGGCGCAAGAGGGGAAACGGCTGGTCCGTCCGCGACGGTGACCGCTGGATCTGCGTCGTGTGCCACGAACCTGTCCGCTCCTACCAATACCGCTTCCATCCGCCGGAGTCCTCCAGTTTCGAGCGTTGCATCGGGCTTGCCTGGTGCTCGGGGTGCCGGATCTACTCGGGCAACATGGTCTACGTTCCTCGCAAGCGCGTCCTGGTCGACGCCCTTGCCTCGCTGCCTGCCGATGACCGCGACCAGTTGCTCCGGAAGGAGGCCGCGCTGATCGACTACCTAGACAGCCGAGGACTCGGCCAGCGCTGACCGGAGCCCCCATCCTGGGCCGTCGTGCTCGGCGCCATCACCGTCCAGCTCCGATCCGTGACCCTCCGCGCCACCACGACCAGCGGTTTCACGTGTGGAGGACGCGCTTGCGCAGGAGGTCGAAGTTGGCGCGTCCGAACATCTGCCGCTTCAGCATTTTGATCTTGTTGTTGTGGCCCTCGACCGCGGCGGTCGTTCATCAGCTCGGCGAAGGCCCTGACGTGCTCCGCGGTGGTGGCCAGCACTGGGACTCGGGCGAGGACCTCCTTGAGCTGCTGGGCCTCTTCGTCGTGCAGGCGGTCGGGGCGGCGGGTGATCCAGCTAGTCACGTCCCTGACGGAGGGCTTGCGTCGCGGCGGGTCCTGATTGGGGAACGCCTCCCTCAGCCGACGCACGTAGACGCGCACGATTTGCTCCTGCCCGGGGAATCCGCGCTGCCGGATCTCCTCGAACAGGCGTCGGGCGATGGTGTGGCCCTCGGCGAACCGCTGGTGGATGTAGGGCTTGTTGGGGTCGAGGATGCTGGTGCGTCCGGTCCAGCGGCCTACCAGCAGCTCGTCCGGGTCCTTCGCGCCGACCAGTCGGCGCACCGTGTTGCGGGCCAGGCCCAGTCGTCGGCCGATGGCGCGCAGGCTGAACCCGTCCTCCTTGAGCGCGTGGACGGGCGGCGTGCTGTTCGCGGACCCGGTCGGTCCGGCGGGGCTCGGAGCTGACGGACGCCAAGGCGACAGCCGGAGCCGGCTTGGCCGCAGGGGCCGGTTCGGGCAGCAGGGCACGGTGTTGGAGCACGGTCTTCTCCACTGCGTCGGCGAGGTTCTGCCACAGGTGGAACCGGTCGGCGACGTGGATCGCGTCCGGGGCACCGAGCCGGACGGCTTCGGCATAGGAAGCCGACCGGTCGCGGCAGACGACCTTCACCCCTGGATGGTCGGCCAGCCAGGACCGGACGGTCTCGACCGTCTCGGGCAGCAGATCGACTGCGCGGCGGGTCTCGATGTCGACCAGGATCGTGGCGTAGACGTGGCCCTTGCGCAGGGCGAACTCGTCGAGGCCCAGCACGCGCAGCACCGCGTGCGCCGGATCCGGCAGGGCGCGTATCAGCCGCAGGAGCATGGAACGGCTCACCGGGACCGCGAAGGCCTCGGCCAGGCGAGAGCCGGCTCGGCCCGCCAGGGCCAGAGCGAGCTGCTGGAGCGCGATCTGCAGGCCCTGGCTCCGCCGTCCGTGACGGAAGGTCAACCCCGCCGCCTGCTCGACGAACGTGGCCCGGGGACAAGCTCGTTCACGGCAGCGGAACCGGCGGACCCGTAACTCGACCACCACCCGACGTCCGCCTGCCGCGCTGTCGTCCAACCGCCGCACGTAGCCGCTGTGAACCCGGGTCGAGACGGTTCCGCACGACGGACACCCCGCCTCCTTGCCGGTCGTGGCGGCATGGACGGTCACGCGGTCGGCGCGGATGGTCAGGGTGTTGACCGCGACGTCGGCGGTCCGGTGGAGCCAGAGGTCATGGAGGAGGTCGTCAGTCACGACCGTTCATGATCGCGGTTCCGGTGACGTTCTGTGGCTCTGGCACGGAAAGTGATCCAGAACCCAGAAGTTGGACCAGAACCCGTTGTCACCTACGGAGCCAGCCTGCCAAGGTCTCCTCGCTCAGGAACCGGGCCGCGCACTCCGAACAGGTCGTGCACCTGTCGGGCGACGGCCGGGCCTTCAACGCGGGCGCGGGCAAGTGGTGGCCGTGCATGCCTGCCCGGGTGGTTCAACAACCGGTCGAACGCTGCCTTCTGAGGCCGGCTGCGGCCGGGCCCGTCGGCGAAGCTTCCGCCCGAACGGCCTGGACCTTCGGAGGATCATCGGCCATAGTCAGGTGCTCGACGATCGATCGTCTTTCTCAACCACTGGGGGTTCCTTTGAACAGCACGTCGAACAGCACGTCGCGCGTCGCGTCCGCCAAGCGGCGAGGCGCTTTCCTGTTCACGGCCGCCGCCCTGGCGACCGTCGGGGTCGCGGGCACCGCCCAGGCCGTGCCCAACTCCGGCTCGCTCTGGGTTGGGTACGGCAAGGCCAACGCCTACAACAGCGTGCGATGCGTGCAGCAGATCTCCAACAGCCTGCACTGGCAGACCGGTTACCACACCATCGCGGAAGACGGCGCGTTCGGGAGCGACACCTACGGCGCGGTCATCGCCCTCCAGCGGTGGGCGGGTCTGCCCCAAGATGGCGTCGTCGGCCCGCAGACCGGCGACTACATCCTCACCGCGACCAAGGACGAGTACGGCTGCTACTGGAGCCTGCCCTCGCTCCACTGACGCGTGACGAGCGGTGGGCCCGGAGAGCAGATGAGGCGCATGTGCGGTCGCTTCTCGGGCTCTCCGGCCTGGGTACGCGACACCGGGTAGAGATGCTCGATCAGCTTGGGATGATCTGGTCCGTCTCCGACGCGCGGTTCGAGGCCGGCCTCGACTGGGCGCGGGTGTGGGCGAAGGAGCATGGCGGCTCGCTGGCGGCGCCGGCGCGGGCTGCCGTCGAGCAGCTCGGCCCGTGGGTGCGGGCGCAGCGGGCCGGCTTCGCCGAGCTCGACCAGGAGCAGCGGGACCCGCTGACGGCGATCGGCATCGAGGAGGACCTGGAGCTGGCGGCGGCGCGGGCAGCGGCCGCGGCGAAGCCGAAAGTGTCGCGGGCGGATCGGTTCCAGCAGCACCTGGCCGCGCTGGTGGCGTTCGTCGAGCGGGCACGCGAAGGTGCCGCGCACGCACAACACGGGCGGAGGGCTGTCGCTGGGTACCTGGCTGAACAACCAGAAGGCCCGGCGGGACGTCACCAACCGCGTGTCCCGCAGCGCCCTGGCGTGTTCCGAAGCGGAAGCCTTGCTGATGCCGAGGGTGCGGGCGATCTCCGTGGTGGTCCGGTGCGCGGTGAGCAGCCGCAGGACCGCGGAACGGGTGCTGCCGGGCAGCGTCCCCAGCGGGTCGCCCGGCCCGTCGTCCTCCGTCGCGGCGAACCGCAGGGGCGCCGCGGCCATCGGATAGATCAGGACGCTGGGCGCGTCGGCGTGGTGGGCGATCATCGGACCGCCCCGCCGGACGGCCGACGGAAGCACGCGCAGCCCGTGACCGGCCAGCGGTACGCGGACGTCGCCGACACGCTCGTACGCCAGGGTCGTCGCGTCCTCCCAGTGGCCGCCGGGCGCGAGACCAGCGAGCGCGACACGGAGACCTTCCTGGGCCAGGATCCCTGTGCGCCAGGCGAGTTCGGAATCTTAGGCGGCCTCGATCCGCGGCCACTGGTGGGCGAGCAGAGCCGCCCAGGCCGCGCGGAGGGCGTCAGCGGGCGGGAGGTGGGGCACACAGGGTCCAGGTCGGTCCGGATCGTGCCGGCCGGGGTGTGCAGGACCAGGTCGAGGCCGGAGCCGAAGTCGCGGCTGACTGGGTCGAGGAACATCGGCCCCTTGCCGGAAGGGGGCACCAGATCCAGCAGGGGCCGCCCCGCCACAGGGAAGGACCGGCGGGCCACCTTCTGCCACCGCCCCGCGTCGGCCAGCTGCGGTGGCTTCTGCAACTGCGCCACCGCCAGGGCAAGTTCCATCATCGGAGCGGGAGCGGGAACGAAGGTGACGCGCAGGAAATCGTCGGCGGAGAAGTATAATCGCACCACTCGTGTCCCTTCTCGGGGACGTGCGACGGCCACGTCGTTCGGTCCAGGCCGAACGGATTGCCGGTCGCGGACGACTGTCCCGAGTATGGCAGCGCCGACGACGCCAGGACGTCCATTCGTCACCGTCGAGGCACCTGTCCGAACACTGCGATGGAGGAAACGTCATGGGACTGAGCCGCATCGGCAAGCGCGCGGCCGTGCTGGTGGTCGCGGGGCTGTTGGGGGTTGGGGCGTCTGTCGGCTCGGCACAGGCCTCCCCGGACGCGGGATACATCGGGGACGGCTACGGCAACAACGCCCACGGCGTCTGGTGCGTGCAACACCTGCTCAACGACGTGGTCGCCGCTCACGGCAAGGGGCGCCCGCTCAACGAGGACGGCGTGTGGGGGCCCAACACCAAGAGCTGGGTGCAGTGGTACCAGGACGGCGCCGGCCTGTCGAAGGACGGCATCGTCGGCAGGGACACCGGAGCTGCTCTCCTCCGCGACGGCGACTCGTACTACGGAGGCTACAACTACTGCTACACGTACGTGCCGTCGCCTTCTGAGCTCTGAGCCGCCGGTGCGGCGGGCCCCGGCCGGTGGCGGCCGGGGCCCGCCCGCCCGGGGAGCGGACCGTGGCAGGTCTGTTGCACACGAAGTGACGCGGCTCACGGCGATGCGGCGCGGGGCGTGATCGACTCGCTCGATGCGCCAGTCCGATCCGCCCCGCCATCAGCTGACTGTCCGTCACATCGCTGCGGCGGTCAGCGGGCGGCCTTCGAGGCCCGGTGCGCCTCACTCAGGGTGCGCAGGTGTTGGCGCTGCTCTCGCAGGATCCCGCCGTGGTCGACCGCCGTGTCCCGCAGGTAGATGCCGTCCTTGAAGTGCTGGCGGTGACCTCGCGGATCGACCACAGCGAGCATCACCGGCTCCCTCCCGCAGTGGAACACGAGCCGCAGAAGCTGCCGTTCCCCCGCGGTCGATGCTGCGGGGGAACGGCAGCCCTCATGCCTGGTCCGGGATCCGATCTCAGTCGTCTTCGAAGTTCAGCCCCTCGACCGCCTCGCTGAGGATCTCCCGTACACGGTGTCCTGGTGGCGCACGATCAGGCCTCGCCGCTCCAGTGCGCTCAGCGAGGCCCCAGCTCCGGGATCGTGAACACCGGCCGCGCGCAGACGCTCCTGGACAGGTGAGTACCCGACGGCCCGAGCGGGCGCGTGCAGGCAGAACAGGAACCTGCGCCACTGCGGCGCCGGGCTGTACGGCGAGCCGTCGAGGCGCCGCTGTACCTGTTCCTGCTCCTGGTCCTCATGGAACTCCTCCCTGGACCCGCGGGGGTCAGCCGCCCACCTTGTGCTCGGACGGGAGCCTGCTCTGCTGCTGAGCCTGCTGATCGCCCACGGCCAGGAGGTCCTCTACAGTCCCGGGTGCCTGGTGAACCGGGCCGCTGACGGCTACCGCGGCGAGGGCAAGACCGATGCCCGCGACGCCTACGTGATCGCCGATCAGGCCCGGATGCGCCGCGACCTGCAAAGGATCCGGCCCGGCGACGAGGCCGCGATCGAGCTCAAGCTGCTGACCGGACGGCGCGCCGACCTGGTCGAGGACCGCATCCGCACGGTCATCCGCCTTCGCGGCCGGCCCGACCGGTCCGACCGGTCCGACCGGTCCGACGAGATGGCCGTGATTCCGGTCTGCTACGTTCACATGCACGAATGAATCGCTCAAATGTGCAGTCATCGCAGTTGTGGCGGCGCTGCTCCGTGAGCGGGCACAGGACGGCCGGCAGGGGGACCGTAGTCCATGAACGCGTACGCAGGCTCGGACGGGCCGGGAGGGCTCTACGCAGTCCCCTCCACCACGCCGCCGCTTGGACCGACCTTCGGGGTCAATCCGGCGGACCTGGACTTGGCGGCCAAGGCCGCCAAGGAGAGCGGTGAGGCGATGCCCGGCGAGCTCAAGGCGATCCACCAACCCTCCGACACGGCGGTCGCCGCTCTGTCGGGCTGGCAGGTCGGCGCGCGCTGCACAACTGCACCGCGGCGTGGGAGGAACTGCTGAACAAGCTGGCCTCCGAGGTCGACGGGGTCGCCCTGAAGCTGAGCCAGACCGCCACCGATTACCGCAACGCGGACAAGAGCGGCGCCACGAGCCTGAAGCCTTCCGGGCTGTTTCCGCAGGGGACGCACTGATGGTCGGCCTCGCCCAGCTGCGCGACGCCAACCTGTTCGGCCTGGCGCCGGCGGCCACCGCCTACGACACCCTTGCCGCCAACTTCGGCAAGCATGTCCAGAACACGCAGCATGAGGTCCTCAAGCACGTCTTCAACGCGAACTGGGTCTGCAACGCCGCCGGCGCCGCCAACGCCTCGCTGCAGCGCACCAGCAATCGGCTGGACGCCGCCCACACGGAGATGTCGGCGGTCTCTGGGCTGCTGCGCGAGGCCTCCGAGAGCTTCCTGCTGGCGCAGTCCAAGAAGCTGCAGATGGCATTGCAGGAGGCCCAGAAGCTGGAGCTGACCGTCGCCGATGACGGGACCGTGTCCCGGCCCGCGCCGTCCAAGGCCGAGACGAACGACCCGGGGTACAACATCCCCGAGCAGGCAAAGGCGCTGGCGAACCGGATATCCGGCGCCGTCGCCGAGGCCGGCAACGCCGATCAGAAGATCGCGGGGCTCCTGAACTCCCTGGCCGAGCGCGCCCGGAACGGCACGGGGCTGGAGACGGACAAGGCTGCCGCCGACCTCAAGGCCGTCACACAGCAGGGCGTCGACCTGATGGCCGCGGGCTTCCCGCCGGCCGGTACCTCGCCCACCGAGGTCAACTCCTGGTGGAAGGGCCTGACGTCGGGCGAGCAGCAGCGGCTCATCGAGGCGCACCCGGACCTGCTGGGCATGCGCGACGGCATCCCCGCAGTGGCCCGCAACGAGGCCAATCAGCTCAATCTCGCCAACCTCATCAGCAAGTACCAGCAGAAATCCAACCTGACGGAGGACGAGAAGCAGAAGCTCGACGGCTTCATCGCGATCAGCAAGAAGCTGGAGGAACGCAGGGGCAAGCAGCCGCCCGTCTTCCTGATCGGCGTCAGCGAGGAGGGGCAGGGCCGCGGCATCCTGTCCTACGGCAACCCGGACACCGCGAAGAACGTCAGCGCGTACGTGCCGGGGCTGGGTACCACGCTCTCCGCGGTCGGCGGCAAGGACGCCGACCGCGCCTTGAACGTGTGGAACGCCGCAGCCGCCGCCGATCCCAACGCCGAGGTCGCCTCGATGGTCTGGCTCGGCTACGATCCGCCGCCCGGTCTGGAGAAGCTCGCCCAGGGCGACCCCCGGCCTCTGGAGGTGATGGACACCGGCCGCGCCGCCAAGGGCGGCGCCGCCTACGACAAGTTCATGGCGGGCCTGCGCGCCACCCACGACGGTCCCCCGGCCCACCTCGTCGCCCTCGCCCACAGCTACGGCTCCACCGCCGTCGGCCTGGGCGCGCAGATGACCGGTGGCACCGGCGCCGACGACATCATCCTCGTCGGTTCCCCCGGCACCGGCGCCACCAAGGCATCCCAACTGAACGTCGATCCCGGCCACGTGTGGGTCGGCGACGCGGAGAACGACCCCGTGAGCCATCTTCCGCCTGCAACGCGTGTCGCCAACGACGTGGCCCTCTTCCCTGCCCTGGGCCCCCTCGGCGACGAGGTGTACAAGATGTACTCCGCTGACAACCAACTCTGGTTCGGCCAGGACCCGGCCAGCAAGGAATTCGGCGCCAACCGCTTCGCCGTCCCGGACGGCGCGCCGCTGTCCTTCGACTCGCACTCCCACTACATGGACGAGCCGAAGAAGGACCCCGCACCGGACGATGCTGCGGTCTCGGTCAACAACATCGGCCAAATCGTGGCCGGCAAGTACGACCACGTCACAAGGCAGGGCCAACGATGACCATCCCGTCCCGTCGCACCTCGCTCATCAGCGCCGCACCCTCGACCGCCCCGCGACCCGGCAAGCCGCTGACGCGGCGTCTCGCTGCGGCCGCCGTGCCCATCGCGCTCGTGCTGACGCTGACGGCCTGCGGGGCCTTCACCGCCGCCGTCGGCGACGGCGCCCGCCCGGACCCGACGGCGACGGCCCCGCTCATGGCGCCCGGGCAGGCCCTGCAGAAGCTCAACGCCCTGCTGGAAGAGGCGACCTCGAACGTGCAGCCGACGCTGCGGTATTGGGATGCCTGGCCTGAGAGCAGGGAGCAGTACTCCTCCGGCCTGAACGAGCACTCCCTCGGCTACGCCAAAGCCTCCCGCAAGCGCCACGTCATGACCAAGGTCGCCCCCGCCAAGTACGCCACCCTGCTGGAAACGGTGCGGAGCGTGTGGGAGGCCAAGGCCTACCGCATCGAAACGGGCCCCGCCGGGCAGGCCGTGTCCGCCACCACGGCGGAGGGGTTCAGCGTGCGCATCGGCATCGGCTCCGCTGGGGACATCGACATCGAGGCCACTGTCAGCCCGATCCCGGTGCCCGATGGCCGGGACCTGTTCGGCACCCCGACACCCGACCCTGTCATGGCCAACGGCAACCCGGACATCCTGCCCAAGTACGACGACCCGTACTGGTCTGCCTGACCACCGGCCCGTCCCCTGTTCCACGTACCGTCTGCTGGGCTGCCGCCGTACGGCGCCCGCACCTTCGGAAAGTCCTCGAATGACCCCCGAACAGGCCGTCCAGGCACTCAACGCGCTCCTCGACGAGGCGATGTCCGCCATCCGCCCCCGGTTGCAGTACTGGGACGGCTGGCCGCGGTCCACCGAGCAGACCACAGGCCCCGACGACCGCTCCCCGGGCTACGCCGTTGCCACCCGCGACCGCTACATCATGACCAAGGTCGCCGCAGCCAAGTACGGCGCGCTGCTGGGCGTCGCCGAACGTGGCTGGCAGGCCCTCGGCTACCGGATCTCCTCCGTCAACCCCGGCCAGCCCGCCATGTTCGCCACCACGCCCACTGGGTACAGCGTGTGCATGCTCTTCGGCGCCGCCGGCAACATCACCTTCCAAGCCACCGTGGGCCCCATCCCCGTCATCCGCGACCGCGACCCATTTGGCACCTACGTCCCCGAGCCGACTCTGCCAAACGGCAACCTCGACATCATTCCCCGGTACGACGACCCGTTCTGGTCGCACTGAACTACCACCCGGCAGCGCTCGAGGCGAGCCGAACTCTCGAACCTCGCGGGCTGAACACGTTCTCGCCGCCGACTATTTGAGAAGCCTGAAGCCCGGTTGAGCAGCCCACGCGCGCAGGAATTCCGCCGTGCCGAACACGGCCGGCAACGGGCCGTCCGTCATCGCGAGCACACCCGGAAGTCCGTCCACGACTGCAACCTGGTCATCCAGTAGCTCAGCGTTGGCAACGCCGCCGACCACGTCCATGATGGCAGCCGTCAGCAGGGCCGTGGCGAGGTGATCGATCGGTCTGTTGCACCCAGCGATGACATCCACAGCGTGTGTCGGGCTGAAGCCGATGAGGGGTTCCAGATCGGGGCCGTCCGCGTGCTCGGCCTCGAAGGTCTCCTCGTCGCCGATTCCGGGACCCATTACATAAACCAGGAATGGCCGGCGACCGTCGACTTCCCCTGGGGCCGGGGCGCCGAGTCGGTCGGCGAACACGTTGAGGTCATAGCCGCCAGGGCGCTTCTCCTCGAAGCAGGCTGACGATCCCACCAGGAAACCCCGGAGTCGCTTAACAACTGCGGCCGGAACCGCCTCTGCCAACGCAATCACCAACACTGGACCACCCATAGCGGGAGCCTAACCAGCCGAGCGGCATGCCCCCCAGCCCATTACTCAACGTGACCGTGCCCACACAAGCCATGCCAGAACCCGAGAACGGACAGCACCGTCTGAATCCCTGCCGCAAGATCAAGCTGTCGGACGCCTGTGCCAGCATGCTCCCGTGACAACCACACCTAATCACCGTCCCGATGAGGCGACGCTTGACCTCCTGCGTTCAGCGTTCGCAACTGAGTGGCGCGAGCCAATCTTGGGCCACGATGGAGTCCGGGCCTGGGAGGCCGAGAATCGGGTGACGCTTCCGGAGCCCTACCGGACCTTCATCGCAGAGATCAGCAACGGCAGCAGCCTCGGCCCCGCGGAGGACGGCGGCCTCCAGCCGCTGGGGTGGCTGCCGGACAGCTGGCCGGGCACGGGTCCGCGGCACCCGGGAGAGCCGTTCCCGTTGGATGAGGCGTGGTTGTGGGAGGACGACGAGACGGTCGACGCTTACGATCCCCGCATCGATGCCGTCCTCAACCATGGGTCAGTCGTCCTCGGAGCCGAGGACGGGCCGTGGTTCTGGCTGCTGGTGACGGCAGGACCCCGCCGCGGTGAGGTCTGGACGGTGTCCGACGTGGGAGCCATCCCGGCGCTGCACACCGACGCCCGGAGCTTCGATGGATGGGTGCGGCACTGGCACATGGGGAACGACTGGCCGGCCAGAGAGCGACATGGAGACCCTTCAGCCGCGTAGTTCGATTCCGGTGACGGTCAACTGACTCCCGAGGCTGAACATGTGCTGTCCGGCAAATAGCAACCTGTCGAGGAGATTGTCAGCGGCCATGCGGCAGCAGATCGCGCAGCCCTGCTCGAAAAGAAGGATACGGAGAATATCCAGTGCCGCACCCCGGCATCTCAAGCTTCTTGAGCTGCCCGCCGACGATGTGTGAGAGCAGCGGCACCGGGAGAGCGTCGGGCCAGAGGCCGGTCCTCTTGCCCTCCGAGAGCACCCGACGGAACGCGCCGGTGGATCCCCGCAGGCTTCGGCCGTTCGCCTTCAACTCGTCGGCGGCGCACTCGCCCTCGCCTTCGACGATCTGGAGCAGGATCTGCTGCGCGCGGGGCGGCAAACGATCGTAGTACGAGCGGGCGCGCTCCGGGGTCCAGCGGTCGTCGGGTACCGCGGTCACGACGGCCGTCGGTGTGACGGCGAGAGCGAGCAGCTTCTCGAGTACCTCGGGTGTCGGATTCTCCACGGTGATCGTGATCTTCATGGCGGACACCTTCGCAGCTTGAGAGAGTGAACACAAATAACCTCAGCAAACATTCCGCAGACGGTCTCGCCACCTTGGGCGCGCACATTACGTACCAAGGTATGTGTTGCGTCCTCTAACTGGATTTAGAGGACGCAACACACGGCCTGGTACAGATAGGCTGTCCCGGACGGATCATCAGCCCGCTAGGCCGGAAGGAGAACGCCCGTGGAAGCCGAGGCGTCGGACGGCCTGCCCGCCCTGGCGGAACGCTCCACCGAGGTCGTCGTCGCCGAGCTGGTGGACGACGGTCAGGCGCTCGCGCGGTTCGCGCACACTGGGGTCGACCCCAACGAGACGCTGACCGAGGATGCGGCCGACGACCTCGCCTCCGCCCGGCCGGCGCGCACCAGCCAGACCTACGCCGAGCAGTGGCGCTACTTTGCCCGCTGGTGCGCCGACAACGACCGCCACCCCGGGCCGCGCACCAGCGAGGCGAACATGGTCTCCTACGTCTCCCACCTGCGCCGCCGAGGCGGCCGTGACGGCACGGGCGCGCCCGTCAGCTCCCTGCGCCTGGCGATGGCCGCCATCCGCGACGCCAACGCCCGTGCAGGGTACGAGAACTGGCCTCCGAAGAAGGCGACCGCCGAACTGATCCGCAAGCAGGCCGCCGAGCACGCCCGCGCCCGCCGCACACCGAAGTCGAGCCCGCCCGTCGACGCCGCCCGCATCGCCCACCTCCAGGAGGGCACGAACGCCGACATCCCGCTCGCCCGCTGGCGCGACCTGACGATCCTGCACCTCGGCTACCGCACCCGCGCCCGCCGCTCCGAGCAGGCGGCCTACCGCATCGACTCCGTCGTCTTCGAGCGCCTGGACGACGGCACCGAGCAGATGGTCGTCGGCAAGCGCACGTCGAAGAACGACCACTGGTCCACCGGCCGCGAGTACGTCGTCCGCGACCCGGTAGCGATCACCGTCGTGCGCACCTACATCTCACTGCTCGCCGAACTCGGCCAAGCAGCACCGCAGTTGCCACTGCTACGCGGCATCACCCGCTGGGGCCGGCTCATGCCCGTCCCCGCCTCCGGAACCGGCATGACCGGCCACGCGGTGAACCGCGCCTTCAAGCGCATGGTCACCCGCACCCCCGGCTTCGACGCCAAGAACGCCACCAGCCACGGCCTGCGCGCCGGCGTCCCCGCCGACCTCGCCGCCCAAGGCTACAGCGCGGCGGAGATCCTGGTGATCACCGAGGACTGGAAGTCCACCACCATGGTCGAGAAGTACGCCAAGGCCGGCCTGCGCCGCGCCGGCAAGGACAACCTCGGGCGGGCCCAGCAGGCCCTCGACGCCCTGGTTGTGCCACCGCCATCCCACCTCGCAGGGTAGGACAGGTCCGAACTCGACCTCGCTCGGAGTGGCACCTCCTCGTGCCGGAAAGCGACGTCCGGATACTCGCTGCCCACCGGGCCTTCGCAGTCGATGGGAAGGTCATCTCCATCAGGCAGAGCGACCCCGCACCGTACTGTCAGACGGCGATGGAGGGCGGGCAACGGGACTCGCGGGTGACGCATGTGCAACCCCTAGCCGCCCCCCTCCCCCGCCCGGCCGCAACACTCCGAATGCGAACCGACGGGCCGGGACATCACCTGATCGTGGCGCTCACCTGCGGACGGCGGGTGGCAGGCAGCGGGCCGTGCCCGGCCCCCGTCGGAGTCGGTTGCGGCCGGCCCTCCTCCCACTGATCGATGCCATGCAGGTCCGCTCCGGCCCACCTCCAAGCCGCCCTGTACACCGCCCCGGCGCGGGAAGCCGGGCCGCCCGTTGTCCCGCGAGGTGGCCGCTACTGTTGCCCGTCGCCCCCGGACGCCCTCCGGGCCCGTACCTTGCGAAGAACCTGTTCCAGCGGCTCGCTCAGACCCACGTAATGGACCTCGGTCCCGTCCGTCTCGATGGTCTCGATCTTCCGGAACTCGGCAAACTCCTCGACGGTCAGCGGCTCGCGCTCGAAGAAGGCCTTGAGCTTGCCCAGCCGGTCGAAGCCGGGCGCTTCCTCGCACGTCAGCCGATCGACGATGTCACCGAGATCCACTTCGGGTCCGTCCTCGGCCCAGGTCTCCGTGAAGCCTCCTTGCGGGAAGTCCTCGGCGGTGCAGCCACTCGGATGGTTCCGCACCACACGCAGGACGAACTCCTCCACCGTCCGCGCGGCTTCCCTGTTCGGCACCACCCGCTGTTCGACCAGAATGCCGCCCTGCGCCGCGTGGGACGCGAGCCGGTCGTGCCGCACCTCGGTGCTGGTGATACCCACCTTGTGGGCGCGGAGCTTCGGGAAGTACATGATGTAGACGAGGTGCGGGGCATCCGGGTCCGTGATCGCGGCGTCGCAGGCCAGGCAGGGCGAGACCCCGCTCCTGAGTTCGGAGACGGAGATCCTGCGTGCCGCCCCGCAGTCGGTGCAGTGCGCGTCGACCCGCTCGCCGAGCCGGGCGTAACCCGCGTGATCGCGCACGAGCCCATGCGCGTCGAAGAACTCGACCTGCCAGGCGGTCAGGGGCAACGCGAAGCAGTTCGAGCACCGGCTGCGTCCGGGCGTGGCCCGGCTGCCGAGGCTCATCGACGCGCTCCACCTCCTGGCTGTCCCGCAGACGACGCACTCCACGTCCACGAGCGACCACACGTGCTCCATCCGCCGGGCGAGTCCGGGCTCGTCCACCAGGGCCCCGCCCGCGTCGCGTGCCAGGAACTCCTCCCCCAACACGATCCGCGCGGCCTCCTCCTTCGTGATGTCCCACTTCTCGGGCTCGCGTACGAGGCCTTGTTCGTACATCTTCCGGGAGGCACACCAGCGGCAGTATCGGACCTGTTTGCCGCGGATCTCGCTGTACGCGATCGCATCGGGCTGGTTGCAGGTGGCGCACAGGCAACGACGCTCATGCTCCGCGGAGACGTGCGGCTCGCAAGGGGCCCAGCCAAGCTTCCGGTAGTGCTCGTCGATGCAGGGCACACACCTGCCGGGCTTTCCCTTCCGGTTGGCGCTCGCCCCCTTCCCGCACTCCCCGCACTTCCGCTCCGCAGTCATGCCGATCCCTCCCGCGCAGACTTCACACCGGTTCGGACGGTACCCGGGACCACTGACACACCGGCCGCGTCCGCCATGAGCTTGCTGCCCGGCCAATGCGCGACGTTCCGGGGATCATCGGTCTGCCAGCATGTGCGCTGCATAGACCGGGGCGGAGTGCGGGCGGCGGGTCGCAATCGCAAGAAGCTCAGCTGGGAAATCCCCGGCCGAGCGTCTCTCCACCCTGCCCGCGGCCGGCCGCGGTGGACGAGGACCAGGACGAGGAGTAGCCCCGGGCGGCCGACGGCTGCTCGTCTGCCGGGGTGACGGCCGAGTCCGGGCCAGGACTAGGGTGGGCGTCAGTAGCAACGACGAGGCCGGAGGGGGCCGAGGTGACCGAGGTCGAGGTACCGGGACCCGAGCCGGACTGGGAAGCGGCCGATGCGGTGGAGCATTGCCGGCGAGTCCGCGGTGTGTGCGCCTCAGTCCTCGGTGGGGCCCAGGTCGGCGGTGCCCCGCAGTTCGACCGTGCGGGTGGTGGAGCCGTGCAATTCGAGCACGGTGATCTCGTTCCGGCCGGCCTTCAGGACCGGTGCGGGGACGTAGAGCGTGGTCTGCGGGCCCCGGGACCAGTACCGGCCGAGCGCGAAGTCGTTGATCCAGACCTGGCCCTTGGTCCAGCCGTCCAGGGCGATGAAGCCGTCGGCCGACTGTTCGATATCCAGATGTCCGCGGTGGAAGGCCGGGCCGACCGGGGGCGCGGCGGGCTCGAACGCGGTGAAGGACAGTCCGCCCAGCTCGTCGAGCGGCAGCGGCCGGCTGTCCCAGCTCTCCGGGGCCCGCCCGTTGACGGTGACCTCGCCGAGCAGCCCCTTGCGGTCGTGCATGCCCTGGCCGTAGTTGACCCTGCCCTGGTTCTCCACCAGTACGGACAGCCGCGCGCCCCGGCGGGGGGCGTGGAAGGAGAGCGTGTGCTCGTGGCTCTCGCGTTCCAGGACGCCGACCGGCTGGCCGTCGACGAAGACCTGGGCGCGGTCCTGTACCTCGGCGATGTGCAGGACGGCCGGTCCGGCCGCCGGGAGTGCCGTCTCGTAGAGGGCGAAGCCGAAGGACTGGCCGAGCTGTTCCATGGTCTGCGGTCGGTCGGCGTGCACCGCGTCGCCGAGCCGCTCGCACTGGTCCAGCAGGCTCGCACAGGTGGTGAGTTCGACGGTGGTCGGGGCGAGCTTGGGGGCGGGCCCGGGTGCCGGCTCCGCGGGGACGGGAGCGTACCTGGCGATCACCTCGCGGAAGGCGGTGTACTTGGGGGTGGTGTCGCCGGCCTCGTCCAGCGGCGCGTCGTAGTCGTACGACGTGACGGTGGGGCGGTACGTGCCCTTGTCGTTGGCGCCGTTGGTGAAGCCGAAGTTGGTGCCGCCGTGGAACATGTAGATGTTCACCGAGGCGCCGGCCGCGAGCAGCCGGTCGAGGTCCGCCGCGGCGTCGGCGGCGCTGCGGGTGACATGGGTGCCGCCCCAACGGTCGAACCAGCCGATCCAGAACTCGCTGCACATCAGCGGCCCGGACGGCTGTTGCGTGCGCAGTTCGGCGAGCCCGGCGTCCACCCGGCTGCCGAGGTTGACGGTGCGCAGGACGCCGTCGAGGCCGCCGCGTGCCAGGTCGGAGGGCTGGTCACAGGTGAACAGCGGCACGTCGACTCCGTGTCGGTCCAGCATCTCCGCCAGGTCCTCGAGGTAGCCGGAGTCGTCGCCGTACGCGCCGTACTCGTTCTCCAGCTGGACGGCGAGGATCGGGCCGCCGCGGGTGGAGAGATACGGGAGAACGGGCGGTAGCAGGGCGCCGAGGTAGGCGTCGACCGCCTCCAGGTAGCGCGGGTCGCGGCTGCGCAGTTCGATGTCCTCGTCGGCGAGCAGCCAGGAGGGCAGGCCTCCGCCCTCCCACTCGGCGCAGATGTACGGGCCGGGGCGGAGCAACACGTGCAGGCCTTCGGCGGCGGCGAGGTCGAGGAATCGGGGCAGGTCGAGACCTGCGTCCAGCCGGAACTCCCCGCGCCGGGGCGCGTGGAGGTTCCAGGGGACATAGGTCTCGACCGTGTTCAGCCCCATCAGGCGCGCCTTGCGGAGCCGGTCGGCCCACTGCTCCGGATGGACGCGGAAGTAGTGCAACCCGCCGGAGATTATCCGCAGCGGTCGGTCGTCGAGACGGAAGCCGTCTGCGGCGATCTCCAGTCGTGGCATGCCGTGGTGCTCCTTGCGATCGAGACGGTTGTCAGGTCAGCTCAGCGGGCGGCAGAGCAGGGTGTCGGGGACTCCGCCGTGGTTCCACTTCCAGGTGTAGGCCACGCCGGCGAGGTACTCGTTGTCGGCGCACTGGCCTTTGTAGTAGCCGGGTGCCCAGTCGCTGGCGGTGGAGCCGCCGGTGGCGGGGCGGTTGTCGCCGTGGTCGAACCAGGCGTTGCGCCCGGTGGTCCGCAGCGGAGCTGCGGCCGGCGCACAGAGCAGGGCAGACATCGCGTTGCTGTGGGCGCTGTAGCCGACGGCGTAAGTGTTGTCGGGGCACTGGAGCTTGTTGTAGCCCGGGGCCCAGTCGCCGTGGGTGACGTAGCGTTCGTCGGTGACGGTCACCCAGTCGCCGGCTCCGGCGGCGGGCTGGCCGGCGTCGGTGCACAGGCCGCGGCTGTCGCTGCGGCCGAGGCCGACCAGGCGCTCGGTGTCGGGGCAGTTGCCCTTGCGGTTGCCGTTGGACCAGTCGCCCTGGGCGAGCATGCGGGTGGAGACGTTCTGGTCACCGAAGTCGAGGTCGAGCATGTTCCAGTGTGT
Organism: Kitasatospora sp. NPDC032121; assembly: GCF_055580145.1. Classification (NCBI taxonomy): domain Bacteria; kingdom Bacillati; phylum Actinomycetota; class Actinomycetes; order Kitasatosporales; family Streptomycetaceae; genus Kitasatospora; species Kitasatospora sp. NPDC032121. Next base: position 29,568 of record NZ_JBVILX010000017.1, read on the forward strand.
GACCGGTGCCACCGGGCCGGTGAGGCTCGGCGCGTTGATCAGCTTGTTCCAGTCGGCGGCCCGCCAGTCGCCGGGGTCGCCCAGGCCGAGCCGCTTGCCGGTGGCGTCGTAGGAGAGCAGTGCCCAGTTGTCCTGCGGGTTTCCGTTGGCGTCGCTCCAGCCGACGACCGGCCACTGGGCGAAGTCGGTGTCGTTCTTCACCAGGATGTCGGTGAAGTTGTGGAACCAGGCCTGCTCCTTGGCGTTGGTCGAGCCGCGGCCTGCCGCGCCGAACTCGCTGATCCACACCGGCGCGGTGAAGTGCTGGCCGGACTGGGTGACGAACAGTGCCTCGTCGTTGACGACCTGGGCGAGCTGCTCGGGGGTGAAGTCCTGGTAGCGGGGGTCGCTGGTGGAGCCCGGGCCGCTCTCCGCCCCGGTGTTGGCGGGCCCGGTGTAGGCGTAGAAGTGGGCCGCGTAGACGAGCTTGTCCGACCGGACCAGCGTGTTCGAGAGGGTGCGCACCGGGGTGAGCATCGGCCGTTCGTGCCAGGTGATCGCGGTCGGGATCCCGGACCAGTTGATGCCCTCCATGATGACCAGCATGTCGGGGTCGGCAGCCAGGATCCGGTTGCCCGCCTCCTCGAAGGCGGCGTACTCGTCGTGGGAGTCGCCCCAGCCCCAGTTGGGGTTGTCCCAGGTGTCACGGCGGACCTCGTTGCGCAGGTCCGCGCCCACGACACGCTTGTTCGTCCGGTACCGCTGCACCATGAACAGCCAGTCCGCCTCCCACTGCTCGGTGGACTGGCTGCTGTTCCACCGCTCGTTGCCGTCCAGGCCGCAGCAGAAGCGGTAGGTGGTGGTGTGGTTGTTGAGGATGACCGCGAAGCCGTCGGCGGTCAGCGCGGCAACCACCGCGTCGTAGACCTGCAGCGGGGTCTTGCCCTTCAGTTGCGGGTTGGCGGCCACCGCCGCGTCCGGCACGGTGCTGGTGTCGTGGATCAGCGCGTTGGCGAAGGGCAGCCGCATGCTGTTGAGGCCCAGGCCGTGGAAGTCGGCCAGGATCTGCGTCAGCGGTGTCCGGTCCAGGCCCAGCGGGATGTTGTGCGACACCTGTCCCGCCTGGTTGTTGGCCGGATCGTTGACGTCCCCGCTGCCCTCCCAGGTGCCCTGGGCGCCGGCCCAGTTGCCGGCCTTCAGCTTGAAGCGGTCGCCGTTGGCGTCGACGATGTACCGGCCCCGGGTGCTCAGCGGACCGGTCCACGAAGCCGCGAGCTGCGTCCCCGTCATGACGGACGCGGTGGTCGAGGCGGTGGTGGGGGGCGCTGCGGCGGAGGCGGACGTTCCCCCGAGGACGAGGGTCACCGCGGCGGCCGCGGCGGGCAGGATTCGGGCGAAGGAGCTTCGGACGGTGGGAGGCGAACTGTCTGACCTCATGGTTTCCCCTCCAGGGGTGGCGGTGGGGCCTCGGATCTTCAGGTGGTGCGGCCCGGACCGGACGGTCCGGAGTCACGGGGGGCGGACCGGGGGCGGCTCAGCCCTTGAGTCCACTGGTGGCGATGCCTTCGACGATGTAGCGCTGGGCGACCAGGAACATGGCCACCAGCGGTGTGATGGTCACGACGGCTCCGGCGAACAGTCCGGGCAGGTTGATGGTCTGTGAGGTGAGGAAGGTCGACAGGGCGATCTGGGCCGTCCACGCGGACGGGTCCTGGCCGATGACGAGCGGCCACAGGAAGGAGTTCCAGCTGTCGATGAAGGCGAGCGCGCCGAGCGAGGCCAGCATCGCTCCGGACGACGGCAACGCGATCCGGCGGTAGAGGCCGAACCAGCCGAGCCCGTCCAGGCGTCCGGCTTCCTCGATCTCGGTGGGGAACTGGAGGTAGAAGTTGCGGAAGAGCAGGACGGCGAAGGGGTTGAACAGCCCGGGTGCGATGATTCCCCACAGCGTGTTGACCCCGCCCATGGAGCCCACGAGGACGAAGGTGGGCACGAACGTCACCGAGCCGGGGATCATCAGCGTGGCCACCACCAGGGCGAGCAGGAGGCCGCGTCCGGGCACCGGTATCCGCGCGAGGGCGTATCCGGCGGCCGAGGCGAGGATCGTCGACACCGGGGCGGTGATCACGGCGATCAGCAGCGAGTTGCCGAGGGCCTGGCCCATGTGCAGGGCGGGGTCGCTGAAGAGCGAGCTGAAGTTCTCCCAGTGCATGGCCGACGGCCACCAGGTCCACTGCGGTGACGTCAGGCCCCGGGAGTCCATCAGCGCGTTGCGCAGCATCAGGTAGAAGGGGGCCAGGAACACTGCCGTCAGCAGGCCCGCCAGCACCCCCCGCGCGCACCGGCGAACTACCTGCGACAGCTCTCGCGTGCTTCTCATTCCACTCACTCCTCACCCTTGCCGAAGCCGGTGACCCGGCCCTGGAGCAGGGTCACCCCGACGATGAGGGCGGTGAGTACGAAGGCTCCGGCCGATCCGAGACCGTAGTTCTGGGCGCCCATCGCGGTGTCGTAGAGATAGACCAGCGGGGTTCGGACCGGGGCCGTCGACGCCCCGGACAGCCCGCTGTTGAACAGGTTGTAGAACTCGTCGAACGCCTGGAAGGCGGCGATGAACTGCAGCATCAGGACGGCCACCGAGGTGTTGCGCAGCATCGGCAGGGTGATCCTGCGCAGCAGGCGCAGGCCGGTGGCGCCGTCGAGTGCGGCGGCCTCGTGGATCTCCTTGGGGATGCCCTGGAGGCCTGCCAGGAAGAGCACCATGTAGAAGCCGACCTGGAGCCAGAGGCGGAGGGTGACGAGGACGACCCAGTACAGCGGCGGCGACGTGGTCTGCAGCCACGGGACGGCGGACATGCCGAACCATCCGCCGATGGTGTTGGCGATCCCGGCCGGCAGACCGTTGAACAGGCACATCTTCCACACCAGGGACGCCGCGACGTAGGAGACGGCGGCCGGGATCAGGAAGGCGGTGCGCAGCAGGGCCCGGCCGCGCCGGATCCTGTGCACCAGCAGCGCGAGTCCCAGCGAGGCGGCGAACGTCACCGGCACGATGAACAGCGTGAACAGCAGGATCTGGACGAGCGATGTGCGGAACACGGCGTCGGAGAGCAGCGCCTGGTAGTTGTCCAGGCCGACCCAGTGGCCCAGGGCGATGGTGCCGCGGGCCTCGCTGAGGCTGAGCAGGAAGCTCCAGCCGATCGCGACGTACTTGAAGACGCCCACGCCGATCAGCAGGGGCCCGGCGAGGAGTGCGAACGCTCCCCAGGCACGCCAGTCCGTGCGGGGCCGGCGGGTGGGGGCGCCCTGCGGCCGGGCCGTGGGGCGCCGGGCACGCTCGTCGGGCAGCGTGGTCGAGGGTACGGGCTTCATCAGGCGCGCTGCTTGTCGATCTCGCTCTGGGCCTGCCTGGCCGCGTCGGCCAGGAGCGAGGACGCATCCCCCTGCCCGCTGACGATCTTCGACGCGGCGGCGCTGAACAGGGAGCTCACCGCGCTGTTCCAGGTGCCGGGGTTGTGCCGGCCGTACGTGGCGGCCAGTTCGACCGTCTCCTTGGCGGTGCCCTGGGCGACCTTGTCGGCGGAGGCGGCGACGGACTTGCGCGGCGGAATGTGGAAGCCGTAGCTCTCCGCCCAGTCCTTCTGCAGGTCGGTCTGCTGGATCCAGAGCCACTGGACGAACTTCTTGGCCGCGTCGACGTTCTTGCCCTTGGCGTTGACGCAGCTGGTCCAGCCGCCGACGCGCACGACGGGCGTGCCGCCTGGCCGGTAGGCGGGCCAGGGCAGGACGCCGAAGTCGTCGCCGAGCGCGGTCCTGATGGCGGGCATCGACCAGAGGCCGCCCCACTGCATCGGGGTGACGTTCTGCACGAGGGCGGCGGGATCCCACCAGTCGGTGGTGAAGCCGAGCAGCAGGGACTGGTCGTCGTGAAGACGCTTGAGGCCGGCCACGGCCTCGGCGGCCTGCGGGGAGCCGAAGACGGCCTTGCCGTCGGCTACCAGGTCGCCGCCGTTGGACCACACCGCCATGATGGCGCTGTCGCCCAGGCCGTCGTTGCCGAGGAACAGGCCCTTGGTGTTCTTGGTGGTCAGGGCCTTGGCCGCGGCGACGAGCGCGTCGAAGGTGTCGGGCGGGGTGATGCCGGCCTTGGACAGCGCGCTCTTGCGGTAGTAGAGCATCATGACGTCGTCGATCATCTTGACGCCGTAGAGCTTGCCGTCGACGGTCGCCGTGTCGAGGTCGCCCTGGTTGAAGTCGGACTTGGCGCTGCCGTAGAGGTCGTCCAGCGGGGCTATCTGGCCGTGCCAGGCGAGGCCGTCGTTGAAGTCGCCGATCTCGAAGACGTCCGGGGCCGCGTCGGTGAGCAGGGTCGCGCTGAGCTTGCCGGCGTAGTCGCCCGGGGTCCAGGTGACCTTGACCGCGATGTCCGGGTTGGCCTTGGTGAACGCGGCCGCGTAGCGGGTGAGGGCCTGCTGGGTGCCGGCCTCGCCGTAGGCGTGGGACCAGACGTTCAGGGTGGTCTTCGCCCCGCCGGAGGCCCCGCCGGTCGGGTTGCTGGTGCAGCCGACCGCTGCTCCGGCGACGAAAAGGACGGATCCGCCGAGGAATCCTCTGCGGCTAAGCTGGGATGTCTGTGCGCTCACTTCGCATCCTTCAGGCTGAGGGTGTGGGGGTGTGGGTGGTTGTCCGGCGTGGCCGGTGTCCGACGTTCACGGCTGGCAGGCGGTGCCGGACATCGGTCGTGCCGGAGGCTCGGGTTGGTGATCGGCGGATCCCCGGTTGCCCGGGGCGGCGTGGTGGCGGTTCGCCAGGGCCCTTCAGGGCAGGAGGGCCTGGATGCCGACGACGGCGGCTCCGCGGGCCCACTCCTCCCAGGGGAGTGGACGCAGGGTCAGCGGGCACCTCGCCGCCGCCTTGAAGCAGTGTGCGGCGTAGGCCTCCTTGATGTGCGTTCCGAAGAGGTCGTAGGTGTCGAGTCCTTCGCCGGTGACGACGACGCGCTCGGGGCCGAGCAGGTTGACCAGGGTGGCGATGCCGGTGCCGATCGCGCGGCCGGCCCGGGCGAAGGCGTCGCGGGCGGCGGGTTCTCCGCCGCGGGCGAGCTGGACGGCACCGTCGAAGTCGAGGTCCGGGTCGTCGGTGGCGCGGCGGACGGTGGCGAGGATGGCGTCGCTGGAGGCGACGGCCTCGACGCAGCCGACCTGGCCGCAGTGGCACCGCGGCCCGACCGGGTCGATGCTGATGTGCCCCATCTCGCCGGCGACCCCGTACGCGCCGGTGACCAGCTCACCGTTGACGACGATCCCCGAGCCGATCCCGGCTCCGATCGTGACCAGTGCGAAGTACTCGGTGCCGATGCCCTCCCCGTACCAGTGCTCGGCGGCGGTGAGGGCCTTGACGTCGTTCTCCACGGTGACGATCAGGCCGGTCGCCGCGGCGACGGTCTCCGCCAGCGGCACGTCGCGCCAGCCGGGGAGCACGGAGTAGCGGACGCGCCCCCTGGGGCGGTCCACGTCGCCGGAGACCGCGATGCCCAGGTGCCGGGTGCGGGCCCGGTACTCGGGTCTCGCGTCGAGGAGTTCACCGACGAGGTCGGTCAGCAGCGCGCACACGGCGGCAGGGTCGCGCTCGCCCAGCGGCCGGACGGCGGTGGTACGCATCCGGGCCCGCAGGTCGCAGACCGTGCCGAAGAGGGTGTCGGCACTGATCTTCACACCGACGAAGAACTCCCGGTCGGGAGTGACGGCGAGCGGGTTGACGGGACGTCCGGCCCCCGGAGCGGTGCGCTCCGGGGGGAGTTCGTGCAGGTAGCCGTCGTCGATGAGTGGTCGCGCGGCCTTGGTCACCGCGGTCGAGGACAGGCCCGTCCGGCGGGCCAGCTCCACCCGGCTGAGCGGGCTCTCGGCCAACAGCAGAGCGAGGACGGCGGTTTCGGCCGGTGCGGTGACCAGTGGCCGCGAGTGGTTTGGAAACACGGCCGCAACCTACCGGTAAATAAATAACTTCGTCCAGTATTGATTTCCCTTCCGGGCGGTCCTACGCTCTGGCCCAACTCCGGGCGTTTCCATCGTCGTTCACCATGGCGACCGGCCGCTTCCGGTCCGCGTCCGACCCCCAGCGTCGCTCGACACCCCTCAGGACCTCCTGTGCCCACCACGTCCTCATCCGCTTCCTTCGACCCCGCCCGCGGGCTGGCGGTCCTACGGACCCCGAACAGCGTCTACGCCGTACGCATCGGCGCTGACGGCAGCCCCCGGCATCTGCACTGGGGGGCACCGCTCGACACCGACGCCCTCGGTGGACTGCCGGCGGCCGCCTCACCCGCCGCGAGCAGCTTCGAGGCAGACCCCGCACCGGACGAGCTGGCCCCGCAGACCGGTGCGCGGTTCGGGCCCGCCGGCCTCCAGGTGCGATTCGCCGACGGCACCCGCGGCGCACAGTGGTCCTTCACCGGGCACACGGTCCACGGCGGGGAGCTGCGCCTGCGCCTGGCGGACCGCCGCTACCCGCTGGCCGCCGAGCTCTGCTACCGCGTCCGCCCCGACAGCGACGTCATCGAACGATGGGTGGAACTCACCCACACCGGTGCCGACGACGCGGGCCCGATCAGCGTCGACCGGCTGGACTCGGCCTCCTGGACGACGCCGGCCCTGCCCGACTACCGGCTCAGCCACCTCGTGGGCGGCTGGAACAGCGAGTTCCAGCTGCACCGCGACCGGCTCCCGGTCGCTGAGACCGTGCTCACCAGCCGACGCGGCGTCACCAGCCACCACGCCAACCCCTGGCTCGCCCTCGACGACGGCACCGCCGACGAGGAACACGGCGAGGTCTGGAGCACCGCCCTGGCCTGGAGCGGAAGCTGGCGCATCACCGTGCACCGCGACCCGGTCGGCCGGACCACCTGGACCGGCGGCTTCGGCCACGAGGGACTCACCTGGACCCTCGGGCCCGGCGAGAGCCTGCACACCCCCGTCTTCGCCGGCCTCCACACCCGCGACGGCTTCGGCGGCGCCAGCCGCGCCTGGCACACCCACCTGCGCACCGCCGTCCTGCCCGACCCCGAGCGTGACCGACCCGTCGTCTACAACTCGTGGGAGGCCACCGGATTCGACGTCGACCAGGCCGGCCAGCTGCGCCTGGCCCGACTGGCCGCCCGCCTGGGCGCCGAACTCTTCGTCCTCGACGACGGCTGGTTCGGCGGCCGTACCAGTGACCGCGCCGGCCTCGGCGACTGGAAACCCCGGCCCGAGGCGTTCCCGGACGGGCTGCGCCCACTGGCCGACGAGGTTCACCGCCTGGGCATGGCCTTCGGACTGTGGGTCGAGCCGGAAATGGTCAACCGCGACAGCGAGCTCCACCGCGCCCACCCCGACTGGGTCGTCCACGCCCCCACCCGGGACGCCACCGAACTGCGCAACCAGCTCATGCTGAACTTCGCCCGCCCCGACGTCGAGGCCTGGGCCCACCGCACCCTGGACCAACTGGTGCGCGAGAACGACGTCAACTGGCTCAAGTGGGACGCCAACCGGGTCGTCACCGAAGCCGGCTGGGCCGGCCACCCGGACCCCGACCGGCTCTGGATCGACCACACCCGCGCCGTCCACCGGATCATGGACCGCCTCCGCACCGACCATCCGGGCCTGCGCATCGAGGCCTGCGCGGGCGGCGGCGGACGGGCCGACCTCGGCATCCTCGCCCGCACCGACCAGGTCTGGACCTCCGACAACACCGACCCCGTCGACCGGATCGGCATCCAACACGGCTTCAGCCAGCTCTTTCCCGCCCAGACCATGGCCGCCTGGGTGACCGACAGCCCCAACCTCGCCACCGGCCGCACCACCCCTCTGCGGTTCCGCTTCCACGTCGCCATGGCCGGCGCGCTCGGCCTCGGCGCGGACCTCACCGCCTGGTCCGAGGAGGACCTCGACGAGGCCGCCGCATTCGTCGCCCGCTACAAGGAGATCCGCCCCCTGGTCCAGCACGGCCGCCAGCACCGCCTGACGGGCCCCGGAGGAGTGACGGCCGTGCACTACGCGTCCCAGGACGGCGCCGAACACGCCGTCCTCGCCTGGCGCCCCGCGACCCGGTTCGGCCACCAGCCCGCCGGCCTCGCCCTGCCGGCCCTGGACCCGGCGGCCCGCTACCTCGACGTCGACGAGGGCACCACCCACAGCGGTGCCGTCCTGACCCGGCGGGGCATCGACCTCCGGCTGCCCGCCGGCGACTACGCCAGCCGCCTGATCCGGCTGCGCCGGACGATCTGACCCTTCGCCACCCTCCTCACGAAGGACCCGCGCACATGGCCACGCCCCGCGTCCTGGTCGTCGGCATCGACGGCGTCCGCCTCGACCTGCTGCCGCTGCTGGACACCCCGCACCTCGACGGGCTCGCGAACGCCGGCTTCCTCGCGCCCGTCCACGTCGACGACAGCACCCCGACCATGTCGGGCCCCTGCTGGACCACGATCGTCACCGGCGTCGGCGTGGCCAAGCACGGCGTCTGGGGCAACAACTTCACCGGAAACCGGCTCGGGGTGTTCCCCGACTTCACCACCCGGCTCGCCACCGAACACGGGCTGCGGACCTTCGCCGCCGGCGGCTGGGAACCCCTGTTCCTGGCCCGGCAGGGCGGCCCGGTCTTCGCGGCCCCGAGCCGGCTCGCCTACATCGCCCCGCGCGAGGACTCCCCGCAGGCCTGGGAGGAGTGCGACCGGAGCGTGACCGCCGAAGCCGTGCGGGCACTCAGCTCCGGCGAGGACTTGGACGCCTCCTTCGTCTACCTCGGCGCGGTCGACGAGACCGCCCACTTCCTCGGCTGCGGCCCCGAGTACCGCCGCGCGATCGAGACCGCCGACCGACGCCTCGGACAGCTCCTCACCGCCCTGCGCGAGCGGCCCGACGCCCGGGCCGAGGAGTGGACCGTCATCGCGGTGACCGACCACGGCCACCGCGACGAAGGCGGCCACGGCGGCCGGAGCCCGCTGGAGCGCACCGCCTGGATAGCCGCGAGCGGCCCCGGCCTCACCCCCTCCACCAGGCCGGACAGCCTCCACCACGCCGATGTCGCCGCCCACGTCTACGCCGCCCTGGGAATCGCGCCCGACCCGCACTGGACGCTCGACGGACGGCCCTTCCCCACCCTCACACCGCGAACCGCCTGATTCCTGCGGGCCGGGCTCCTTGCGGCGTTCGACGGTGGCGCCGTCAGACGCGCGCCACTCCGCGGCGGACTACTCGTCCGGCCGATCGGACTCGTCCGAGCAACCTCCCCCGACGAGGGTGAGCGTGGGGGTAGCCCGGCGTCAGTGCGGGCCCGATTCCTCGGTGCCGCAGGGGCCGCCAGCCGTCGATGCGGGCAGTTCGACCGGCTCCCCGCCCATCGTCAGGGTCGGGTACCACGCCGAGATGCGCTCGGTCGAGCGTCCGGTGTAGTGGCAGATGAAGCTTCGCCTGAACCGGTCGGCTGTGGTGTTGGGCTGCGAGCCGTGCACCAGACTGCCGTTGAAGAACAGCACGTCCCCGGAGTCCATGTCGACCGGGTGGCGCGACAGGCCCGGCGGTGGCGGCACGTATTCGCGGGTGAAGGAGGCGGTGCCGTCGGCGTCCTCGGGGCAGAACAGGTCCATGCGGTGTGTCCCGGGCACGACTTCCAGTCCGCCGTTGGCCCGGTCGGCCCGGTCGATCGCCAGCCAGGCGGCGACACAGGTGCCGCGCTCGACGCGGAGGTAGAAGTTGTCCTGGTGCAACGCCTGGCCCCGGGCCCCCGGCGGACCTGCTCGAACTCCTCGGCATCGACGAAACCCGACCCCGCTGGCTGGAAACCTAAAACCCCATGTGCTCATCTCACCGGCGCTCAGGACCTCTTCACCGCCGGCGCACACCACGTGCTCGCTGCGGCGCGGAGCCAGCCGCAGCACCCCGCTGGCATCGACGACGAACGTGAACGGCTCGGCCAACTCATCCGGGGTCAGCGCTGAGACCCACGCGCCGAAGTCCACCGACGAGCGCACGCTCCGACCGCGGATCTCGTCGTACCTCTGCCCGGCCGCCGGCTGACCCCCGCGGGGGCGGGGAAGACCTGCGCTGCGCCCGGACGGGTCGAACGGGCCGCGGCTGACCCCCGCGAGCGCGGGGCCGAGCGGCGCCAGTCGGGGCCACCGGTGGCCAGCTCGCGGACGGGACCGCTTTCCAGTCGGTCACGGCCCACGCGATCCGGCACGCCGTTCACGCCGCATGGCAGCTCCTAGTAACGTTCCTAGGTGCCGCAGATCCCTCGAGCGCCCCTAACCGACGGGAGCCAGCCCGAGGACTGAGATCCGGACAGGAGAGCAGCACATGAGTACGGCGCATGCCAGCCCGGGTGACTACAGTCAGGTGCCGAACCCAGAGCAGGCGCTGAAATACGCGATCCAGCACATTGCGGGTGACCGTGTCGAGATCGTCGAGGGAGTCATCACCCCCGTGTCACCTTCCTGGGCCCATGAGACCGCCGTCGACCTGATCCGCGAGCAGATCGGGCCCCGTTTGCGCGAACTCGGGCTGCGTGCCGGTTCCGGAAACCTCGACCTGCCCGGAACGCCGAACTACTACGTCCCGGACCTGGCCGTCGTGCCAGCGGAAATCGCGAAGACCGAAGGGGCGCTGCTACCCGACCAGACCGTGCTCGTCGTCGAGGTGACCTCGCCATCGAACGGGGAGACCGACCGGACGGCGAAGCGCCGGCGATACTCGCAGTTCGGCGCTCCCGTGTACCTCCTGGTCGACCGCCAGGAACGTACCTGCACCCTTTTCTCCCAGCCGGGCCAGCTCGGCTACACCCGGGTCGAAGGCCCACATCCCTTCGGCACACCGCTGCAGCTCCCGCCCCCGTTGAGCCTCGAACTGGACACCGCAGGCTTCTGAACACAGACAGGTAGGGTCTCCTCTCAAGCCGCAGCCGGCTGACCCCCGCAGATGCGGGGAGGACGCGCACAGCGGGGGCGGCTGACGGTCAACGTGGGGCTGACCCGGCCGCGGCTGGTGGACCTCCGCGCAACCTCATCGCCCGCATCGTCGAAGCCGAACGTGAAGGCTGGGGCGGCGAAGCCGAGGGGCTCAAGGTCAGCCTGGCAGCGGCGAACGCCAAGCTTGCGCAGCTCGACAACCTTCTCATCCGCCGCTCGACAGCCGTCAACCTGGGCATGCCGACCTTCGCCGACATCGCCACGCGCACCACCACGGCGGCGACGGATCCGCGACAGCTCTGAATATCCATGGCCGCGGAGAATCTGCACCACCTACGCTCCACCCATGCGCACCGTGTTCGTCTTCCCTACAGGTGAGCGAGCTGAGACCGTCGCCTCACTCGATCGGCATCTGCCGCAGCAGCGCAGGCCGTGGGTTCTGGCCGGCAGCCTCTACATCGACATCGACGATGAGCAGACTGGCTACCTCTTCTCCGACTGGGATCCCGACGACGTGGCGGCCGTCGAAGCGGCCCTCGGTCACCACCCGACGGGCAGTCCAGATCGACATCTCCGGGCGGATCGACGGAACCGCGGAGGTCCACCAAATGGTCACACTGCTGCTTGAGCACGGAGGCGTCGCGACTGACGACTACTCCGACCGCCCCTGGACTCTGCAGGAAATCGAGTCCACGGCCGAGTTTGAAGGCCTGCGCTTCTTCGACTTTCGCACCTACCCCGAGCTCCACCACAAGCGCTGACAGCCCCAGCCCGACCAGCGCTCAAGCACAAGTGCAGAGAAGATCACGGAGCCGGGGCTCTGGCTCCAAGCGGACTGGGGCTGGGGGCCGAAGGTCCCTGGCCCCCTCACCGTTAATAGCGGGCGCTCCCCGGTCTCCGAACACTACGCTGCTGGGCTCGTGGAACAGCTGCCCGAAAGCGTCGATCGCGACATCCTGAAGCATCGGACATTCTTCGCCCTCAAGGCGATCCGAGAAGCACGCAACTGCACGCTTCACAAGGCACTGGACGTCTTCGTTGAACGCTACGAAGAACTCCGGCGCGACCGCCCGGACGACTTCACGCTGTCACGCGAGGAATACGGCCAGGGCTTCCATTCCTGACCCACCACCACGCCCCAACCGGGTGACCAATAGTCATACCGCGCAGGGAGATGAACTGCCCGCTCACAGGGAGCACAAGCTGTCCGCCTACACGGACGGGCTACTGTCCGTGGACAACGCCCGCACCGTCCGGTAGCCGGCCGCCGGCTGACCCCCGCGGGCGCGCGGGGAGGATGCGCCCGCCGCTTCTCCAGCTCGCGCTGGGCGGCTGACCCCGCGCTCGCGGGGAGGACGAGCCACGGCGGATCGGTGGGCACGCAGCCTCCGGCTGATCCCGCGTAGGCGGGGAAGACGACCAGTGCACCGAGAGTCGCAACGGGGAAACGAGTACCACGGACGGCGGATCAAAAGCGGGTCACCCCGCGCTGGCGCAGCCGGCCACCGGCTGAGGCCCGCGGCGTTTCGCGGAGGCCGTCCTCGCCTCGGTCGCCGTCCCGCCGCCCGGGCCGGAACCCCGGTGCGCCGTCCCGACGGGACTACAGCACGACCCGCCAGCCGATGCGGTGGTGTCCGGGGGCGTGCCGGTGGGTGTCCGGGACGAAGTGGTGGAACGGCCGGCCGGTGGTCAGGCTGTCCGTCAGGGCCGTGAACATGTCCGCGAGGCCGGTGGCCCAGAGGCTGCCAGCGGCGTCGCCTGAGCCGAGGCCCATCTCGTAGACGTGCCCGTAGACGGGGCCGGGGAGGTGGTCCACGAAGAGCAGGCCCCCGTCGTTCGGCAGCGCGATGGGTACCCACCAGTGCGCGTGGCTGACTAGGACGCGCCAGCTCTCGGGGCCGAAGGTCTCCCCGGGGAGCACCTCGGCGAACTCCCGGTGGCGCGTGAGGATGTGCTCTGTGGGGATCAGCCGGTGTCCCAGCGGCAGGAAGGATCCCGCGGGGTACGTCTCCCCGTCGGGTGGCTGCGCGACGCCGTCGTGCAGTTCGAGCAGGGCGCGCAGCTGGGGGTGCAGGGTGAAACCGAGTCCTTCCTCCAGATGTGTGATCCGCCCGGCGTCGGCCGGCGGGCGCAGGGCCGCATGGTCGTCGGGGGAATGGGCGGCCAGCCAGGCGCTGAAGTGCTGCCAGGCCGCGGTGAGAGCTGCGGTGTCAGTATCGGTCACACCGGGACCGTAGGACCGCGCACCGACAGACCGGTCGGGCGTCCCTCGGCTTTCCCCTGGTCGGGAGCAGAAGGAGTGAACAAAACCCGAGCCGCCGACGGCAGGGCGGCCCGGCACCGTCCGGGCCATCGACGTCGTCCGTGTCGACCCCGCCCCTGTGCTGCGGCTCGGCGCTGCAGTGAGTGGCCTCGGCCTCAATACGTTTCGCGATGCACAGTCATGAAGCATCGGAGCTCACACCGAGTCGAGACGGTGGAAAGCCCCTTCGAACTCTTCGGACGAAAGCAGCTCGGCGATCACGATCACCATCTCCCGGATGCCGGGATCTCGAACAATCAGGCCGTCCGAGCACCAGAAGCACCGACCACCTGCCGCTTCGCCTGTCTCCTCCCACCTCTTCATCAACCGGCTGACCTCGGCGACTGTGAAGATCGTCGCACTCCAGCGAGAGCCATCGGGGAGGCGAACCTCAGCATCGACGTTGCAGACCTCGTCGAGTACCTCATCAGGGTTCGGGAGAAAGAAAGCCTCGAAACCATCGGTTCGAACGCGATAGTAGGGGCCGTCCCACTCGGCCTCGGAACGAAGTTCCGTCGGTGTTGGCGTTGCGCGATCCGGACCCAAGGTCACTCCAGTTCCTTACCCGGCGGGATGAAGGTGTCGGCGCTGTCGGCGTCGTCGACGTGGCCGTAGGCGTCGACCGTGATTGCTGTTGCTCGGCCCTGAGATGTGATCAGCCAGGCCAGGACCTGCTCGGTGAGAGGAGTTCCGTTTGGACCCTGATCTGTCCAGTGAGCCCTCCACCCTCCACCGGGCACCGCGGCTACGACCTGGTCAGCCCGCTCCAGGTGGGAGAAGTCCTCATAATCCGTGACCAGGCGCATGGCGCCTCTTTTGGGGTCAACCACCAGCGCTGTTCCGGTTCCCGGGTCCCAGCCCTCCACGCGCACCGTGCGGCCGGTCTCGGTCTCGGTGCCGTTAAAAATGGCAGTCCAGCCGGTCTGATTGAAGTAGCGAAGAGACACCGCTCCATCATCTCCAACGTAGGAGAGGACCCGTCAGGCGCTCCGCCAGCTCCGTTCGCACATCATGCGAACACCACCGGCAGCGCCCGAACGAACGCCCGATTTGGCGGCTACAGACCCGCCCGGTTCAGCAGCCACTCCATGTGCTCGACCGGAAGGAACGGTGAGGAGCCGGCGGCTTCTGCGACGCGCTCCGAGGAGTCGGTGAGCAGGCGGAGCAGGGATTGGAACGGGAGGTTGCGGTGGGGCGCGACCGCGCGGCGGACACGGTCTTCGGGGTCGGCGGCCAGCTTCTCGGCGAGTTCCGAGGGCAGATCCGGATCGCGGGGTGCAAAGGAGCGGAGCCGGGGCTCAGGGTCGGTGGCGAAGCGGCGCAAGGCTGCCGACGGGAACGTCAGGACTTCCTTCTCGTCCCACCAGAACGTGAACTTGTCCCGCCGGGGCCGGTAGCGGCGCTCGATGCTCTCGGCGGTCGCGAGATCGACCAGGTGCGGGGCAGTGTACGCCATGGTGAGGCGGACCATCTCCTCTTCGTCGTCAAGCAGTCGGGCCACCGCGTTGGGGGGAAGGGCCTTGCTGGCGGCCGCGGAGACTCGGAAGCTGACGTAGGGCGAGTCGATGTGCGGCAGCGGATCGGCCGTCACCCAGGGCAGCCGCAGGATCCGCAGTTCCGTGGGTGCGAACTCGTTCCGGAACCACTGCAGGACCGTTTCGTCGTCCGCGTCAGGGTCCGGATCAGCCGTCGAGCGCGACAGCTCGTGGACCGAGGCGTGGATCTGCGCCCGCACGTGCTCGGGCGTGTCCGGCCGGGCGAAGACCTTCACACGGACGCTCAAGGCCGGATCGACCGCGAGGGCCTCGCGGGCCGGCGGCGGAAGGTCAGGATGCCGGGCGAGCTCAGCGCGAACCTCGCTGTCCGGATCTGCGGCGAGCCGCTGGAGGGTGTCCGCGTCGAGAGCGGCGTGAATGACCGCGCCCGCCCGAGTCACCGGGTCCGCCAACAGCGCCGGCAGTAGGTCCGAGGGCGGTGTCGGATGCGGCCGGTGCGTGTAGTAGGTCGAACAGGCCGCAGCGCGGACCTTGGCCTCGGGATCGGTCAGCAGGATCCGGCGGACCGCCTCCGGGGCTTGCGGCCAGTGCTTCGCCAGCGTGGCGCGGATCGCGGGGTCTGAGTCGGCGGCGAGACGGGCCCGGAGGTCGGGCGGCGTGTGATGGCCCTGAGCCAGGTACTCACGGACCCGTGTATCGGGATCGTTGATGAGTTGTTCCAGCATCTCCCTCGGTGCAGTGGCGGCGTGGATAACGAGCGCGGCCCGCACCGCCCCGTCCCGATGGGCGGCCAGTCGGATGCGGAACTGGTCCGGCAGCCGGTCGTTGAGCGCCAGGCTGTGCAGGAGCCAGTGGTCGTCGATCGCGAGCATCTCGGCGATCATGTCCTCGGTAAGGTCCGGCCGCTTCGCCACCTTCCCCATGCCCCGCCGCCATGCGAACAGTCGCCGGACCATAGGAGCTGGCAGGGCAGAATTCATCGCCAACCCGTCCATCACCTTGTCGAGGTGAATCGGAGTCAGAGCGTCGTCATCCATGCGGCCAGCATGCCAGGCGGGCTTCCATGCGACGCCGCCAGGCGACAATCACGACGGCCGCTTCGAGGGATGCGCCAGCCACCGCGGTAATCCCCCAGGGCATCGCCACAGGCACCGAAAGCGGCTCGACCGTCACCCACACGGGCGTGGGCCGAGCCGTTCACCACACCAGCCCAGGGGCCCTGTGCGCATCCCCTCCACGAACCGCGCGGCTTCGCCACCCGTTCCTGAGATTGGCCTGGCAGAGTCGTCCCAACCAGTACCTGGAGCACCACGACGGCCCTCTGCACCGAGGAGGACCAGGTGACCACCCAGCCCGACCACCAGGACGCCGCCGCACCCCGGCCGGCCACCCTGCACGAGCTGCGCACCGCGCTGTCCCGCTACGGCCTGCCCGGCGACCGCGAGGCCTTCGAGCAGGCCCTGGCCGCCCGCCCTCGACTCCTCCCTGATCGGCGACCGTGCCGCCGTCGCCGAGGTCATCGCCACCCACCGCCTGACCCTACGCACCAGCCCCGAGGTCATGGACTCCCTCGTCGCGCCGATCGGCGGCGACGACGGAAGCGGTCGACGGCGCCGACGCCGCCGTCGGCACGCCCGACCACCTCGGCATGGAGCGCCCAGAGGCCTTCACCAAGGCCTTCGAGGACTTCCTGCGCATCCTCTGATCCCGGGCCCCGGCGGGCAACCGGGGCAGTAGGTTCGGGGAGGGGCCCCGAGGACGAGGAGCGGTGACAGTGGCGATGCGGGAGTACCCGCTGGTGGGCGGGCCGGTGGAGATCCGGGGCGCGCTGGACCTGGAAAGGACGCCGGCGGGAGTGCTGCCCCGCCGGCTGCCGGCGTGGACCAAGGAGCAGTACCAGGACCCGTCCGTCCACGGGACGACGGTGATGCCGTCGGGGGTGCGGCTGGTGTTCCGCACCGATGCGCGGGTGCTCGAGCTGGAGGTCCTCACCTCCACGGGGCAGTTCGACGGCGACCCGGAGCCCCGGCCGACCGGGATGCTGGACCTGACGGTGGACGGCGTCCTCGCCGGCCGCCGGCGGGCGCCACTGGGCCACGTGGTGCGGATGGCGGGCCCCGGGGCCGAGCAGCGGCTGACTCCGGGAGAGCCGGGTGCGGTGCGCTTCGCCGGGCTGCCGGCCGGCATGAAGGACATCGAGCTGTGGCTGCCGCAGCAGACCCCCACCGAACTGGTGGCGCTGCGCGCCGATGGCGAGGTCCTGGCACCGCTGCCCGACGACCGTCCCCGCTGGGTGCACCACGGAAGCTCCATCAGCCACTGCCTCGAAGCCGACGGGCCCACCGGTACCTGGCCCGTGGTGGCGGCGTCGCTCGGGGGTGTGGAGGTGACCAACCTCAGCCAGCCGGGCAACGCCCTGCTCGACCCCTACGTCGCCCGGACGATCCGCGACCTGCCCGCCGACCTGATCAGCCTCAAGACCGGCATCAACATCGTGGCCCTGGCCGCGTTCCGGCTGCGGACGTTCGGCCCCGCGGTGCACGGATTCCTGGACACGATCCGCGACGGGCACCCGGACACCCCGCTGCTGGTGATCTCCCCGGTGAGCTGCCCCGCGCTCGACACGCGCCCCGGCCCGACCTCGGTCGGGCCGGACGGGAGGATCACCGCGTTGGGCGAATCGGCCGAGCTGGCCCGCGGGGCGCTGTCGCTCCAGGTGGTCCGGGACGAGTTGGCACGGATCGTGGCCGTGCGGCAAGCCCACGACCCCCACCTGCACCACCTCGACGGGCGCGCGCTGCTCGGCCCTGCCGACGTGGACGACCTCCCCGACGGGCTGCACCCCTCGGCGGCCGCGTACCGGCGGATGGGCGAACGCTTCGCCGCCCACGCCTTCGCCGCCGGGGGCCCCTTCCACACCCCCTCGCCCGCGAGGCCGACGACCCACCGGGCATGACCGACAGCGGCGGATGACGGCCCGCCTAATAGGAGGAACGGCCAGGCAGACCCCCGCCCGACCTCCCCTTCGCTCTTCCCCACCCCAGGCCGGCGGGCCACCTGGCCCCGGTCTCAGTTTGTCTGTTCCGTCGGTGATGCTGTCGGTGCGGGATGGCAGGCTTCGCCCATGAGTTACAACCTTGCTGTCTGGGAAGGCGAGCGGCCGGCAGATGACGCTGCCGCAGGCCAGCGCTTCACCGATCTGTATAACAAGTACATCGCCGCGGGCAGGCCTGACGTCCCTCCGGCGGAGCGAATCGCGGCCTATGCCGCCGCGCTCTTGGAGCGATGGCCCGATCTCACCCAGGATGAGGACGACATCTCGCCCTGGTCGACCGGTCCGCTGATCGGAGAGGCAAGTGGCCCTCTGATCTACTTCCCGATGCGCTGGAGCATGGCCGAGGAGGCGTCCGCCTACGCGGCGGAAGTGGCCTCGTCAATGGGCCTCAACTGCTATGACCCGCAGACACAGCGACTTCGGCCCTGATAGCCGCGAGGGGAAGCCAACTCTCCGCTGAGCTGGATCACGTCGGTCGTCCGAACCCGGCACACCCAACCACCCGAGGGTGCCGGCCGTCAGCGGGCGCCGATCACCAACTGCTTGACCAACCGCACCGTGTTGGGCGCGGACAGCCGACCGCTCTCCGTCCCGACGGCAGCGCACATAGTGACCAGCAGCTGGACGAACGCCACCGATCGCACCGGCTCGTCGGCTTCCTCCCACACCAGGCGAGCCGCCCGAACACCGAACTCTCGGTGAACGGCCAGCAGCTCCAGCACCATCGACGTCACCGGATCCAGCGTCGCGGTCGCAGCCTGGCGCAGCCGGGCGACGCCGGCGTATTCGTCCAGCCGGCCGTAGACCGGCCGGCTGGAGAGCACCGCCAGGCAGACCAGGGCTCCCTCCAACAGGGCGTCTGCGTCCCGCCAGTCCAGTTCGTCGAGAAGGGCTCGGACGGCGGCGGGATCACCGGTGCGTACGGCGGTGTCGGCAGCTTGGTCGATGAGGTCCTCGACGGACAAGGCCCCAAGGCTGGAGGGCGACTCATGGTCGGGGGGATCGGCGTGCATGCCGAGACGGTACCGGGCCGGTCTGCCGTCGTCGCCGCCGGACCGGCGCTCGGTGTCAGGGATGGGGGCTACGGTGCCTGTCCGTGGACGCCACCGATCTCGAACGCCAAACCCGCACACAGTCCGGCTGTATCCCGCCGGAGCTGGTCTCCCGGCTGCTGGAGCGCGGGCACGCCGCCGTGGTGGAGGAGCAGGCCCGGAGCGGGGAGTGGTTCTGCGCCCGGGAGTGGGCGCGGTTGTTGGGTGAGCGGGGCCGGCAGGCCGAGGCGCTGGCTGCGCTGGGCCCGTATCTCGCGACCGGCCGGTGGACGGCCGTTGAGGCCACCGCTGGGCTGTTGGAAGGCTGGGGCCGGATCGAGGAGGCGATCGAGCTGACCCGTGCCCGGATGGCGCTCGGGCACCCGATGGCACTCGAGTCCTATACCCGTCTTCTCGCCCGGAACGGCCGGGCGGGGGAGGCGTTCACGCTGCTGGTGCCGTACGTCGACAACTGGTCCCTCGCCGAGGTTCTGGTCGACGTCGCCGATGTCGCCGGCCGCGACGAGGAGGCCGCGGCGCTGCTCGACTCCCAGGTCCGGGCCGACCACCGGTGCGACGGCCCGTGGTGTCGGCATGGCCTCGATCTCGACACGGCGATCGGTCTGCTGGCGACGATCCGCGAGCGCCAGGGCCGCGTCGACGAGGCCGTCGCCCTGCTCCGCCGCCGGGAGACCACCTCGGTCAACGGCCGCGATCAGATGGCCGACCTGCTGGCCCGGCACGGCCGGATCGAGGACCTGCGAGCCTACGCGGCGACCGAGGACCTGGGTGACGCCGCGCAGCGGCTGGCGGAGCTGCTGGAGGAGCACGGCGACGTCGAGGGCGCGATCGCCGTGTACCGGCAGGCCGCCGAGCCTGCGGCTCAGGACCCGAACGCGGCCTTCCATCTCGCTCGGCTCCTGGCCCGGCACGGCCGGGGCGGCGAGGCGATCGACGTGATGCGGGCCCAGGCCGACGCCCGTCCCGGCGAGGACTGGATCCTCCATGCCCTGGCCGATCTGTGCCTGGACCAGGGCCGCGCCGGGGACGGCCTGGCCCACCTCGACGACCTCAGGGCCCGCCGCGGCGGCGAGGAGAGGTGGGACCTGTTCTGGATGCGGCTGCCGTTGATCGCCGCCAGCGCAGGTGCCGACGCGGCGGTCGAGCAGGCCCGGGCTCATCCCGAGGGCAACACCTGGTACACGGCCGAGCACATCGCAGAGCTCCTGGCCGACGCCGGACGCATAGGGGAGGCCGTCGCCGTCCTCGAACCGCACGCCCCCGCCAACCGCCGCGCCCTGGCCGGCTACCTCATCGACCTCGGCCGCACCGACGACGCCCTGGCCGCCCTACACCAGCACCGTCCCCGGACGCCCGATCCGGCTCCCGTCCAGTGGCACGACGAGCCTCCGTTCTGAGGTTGTGAACGGTCAGCGATTTCCCCCACTTCTGAGGCTTCGTGGTCATGGAATTGGCCAGGGTCGCGATCACGATTCCCCAAGGGAAACTTGACCACGGCGGAAGCCTCGAATACCCCAGATCAGGTGGTTCGACCTGCGAGTGACCGTTCCATCCGAATCGTTCAGGTTCCCCTTGGGCATCCCCGAGCCGGGTTGAGGGTCCTGACCGTCTCGAAGTCGTCACCGTCCCTCGACAGACAGGCCGAGAGGTCGACGGACACTCTGGATGGCAAGGAGAACGTTCACCGTGGTCGACATCGTCGAGATCTACGTCCACTGGTACGCGGGCCGGTCGAAGAACCAGCTCGCGGCCTCGTTGGGGGTGGACCGCAAGACCATCAGGAAGTATCTGGCGCCGGCGGAGGCGTCCGGGATGGCCCCGGGTGGGCCGCCCATGAGCGAGGCGGACTGGGGAAAGCTGATCAAGAGCTGGTTCCCGGAGCTGGCCCGGACGCCCTGGCGGAGAACTTCTGGAGCGTGCTGAAGACCGAGTGCGTGCGCCGCACCGCCTTCGAGACCCGCACCGACGCCGACCTGGCCCTATTCGCCTACATCGACGGCTCCTACAACACGCGCCGCATCCAAAAACGCCTCGGCTGGCTCAGCCCGACGAATACGAGGCCAAGTACCACGCCGACCAGGCGACGGCCGAATCAGTGGCCGTCGAACCACCCACACCCGCCCTGACCAGGTAATCAGCACCTCCCGCTCAACGGGGGAAGCTCAAATGCGGCATGATGCGGAGCCGTGACCGTTCCTACGCGTATAGCCATGCCCGGCCAGGTGCAAAGTCTGTCAGCCCACCATTCTGCGGGTCCGCTGTACGTGACGAGTTACGGCAGCGACATCCTCGAAACGGTTCTGACTGCTGTGGACTTTCGGGAGCTTTCTTGTGGCAGCGGACCTTCCAAGGCACCGGGCGTCCGCGGTCTCGGGGTTCCCAGCAAGGAGTGATGTGGCTGGCCTGGCCTGGGGATGGCGGTCCGGTGCTGGAAGAAGTCGGCCCGGACGGTGATACCCGGAGCATAGTTGTCCCTGCTTGCGATGCTGGCGAGGAGATCGGTGCCTTCGTGGTGCTGGACGACGGGTTCTGCATCTCCTGGGTCGCTGCTCCTCCCTTCCAGCGTGGCGGCGCCCCGTACCGCGAACCCCGTGTGGCTCGGTACGCTCGCGACGGCCGGTGCGTGTGGTCGTCACCGATCAGTCTTGGCGCTCTCTCACTCAGGTGTGGTCGAGGCGGGAGTCCATACGGGCTGGGAGGTGCGCCCGAAGCGGCCATGGACTCCGCAGGAGGTCGACGTCGATCACTGGGAGCCGCTGTTGGTGTCCGGGGACAGAGTGGCCGCGAGTTTCGTGGACTCGCAGGGGGATCGGCGTCACCTTCTTCCTTGACCTGGCGAGCGGCGGGATCGTCGCGTCGACGAAGCCCTTGCCGGCAGGCCGGAAAGCCATTGCCGGGCCAGCGGGGTTCCTGATCGGCTCGCAGGGCTACGGGGAGTTCAGCACCGCACGCTACGACCGCGACGGCGCTCAGGTCGCGCAGTGGAACAGCCACGGAGCCATGCTGGTCGATGCGTCCGGAGCGGTTCGGGGGCCCGAACTGGAAAACCGTCTCCCGTCCCGCTCAAGGTTCCGAGAACTGACCGATATAGGCACACTGGTAGACGGTCCGGTGCTGACCGGCTACTACACCTCCTACCCCGCGCTGGACTGTGCGGGCACCGCTGTGTTCTGGCGGGACGGCAGGCTCCTGGCCATCGACTCAAGCCTGGGGCAGCACGAGTACTTTGCGACCGATGACTCCCGAAACGTCATGAGCCGCACCCTGCTGCTCGACACCGGGCAGGTCGCCTTCGCGTTGGACAACGAGCTGCTGCTTTTTCAGACCCGCTCGGCCCACCTGCCCCCGGCGCCTGGCCCTGTGGAGACGGCAATCTGCACGGTAACCCAGTCAGGTGGACCGACTGAATCCTGCCCCAAGATACCGAGCAGGGCGTGCCCCGCTCGGCTGAAGGCGTGAGGGCTTCGAGAGGATGGCCCGATGAGCATGAGGCATCCGCGCGAGGCCGGCCAGGAACATGTGCTGGCGCGCTATGTCACGCCCGGCCAACGGTACTTGGAGCTACTGGGCGGCAACTTCTTCAGGCTGGACGAGCCAGAGCGGTCGAACTTCGCTGAGGCCCTCTCCTCGGATGCCGCTTCGGTGAATGCCGAAGAGCTGAGTGCGCTCCTCGGCTATGAATGGCGCTCACGGTTGACTGGCTCCTGGCTGGCCGGGGTGGCCAGGCGGACCGAGCGGCGGAGCTTGATCGGGCAGCTCCTACTGGCCAGCGAGCTGACGTACGCCGGTCAGGGCTACTGCTTCGCGCTGGCCCGGTTCGGCACAACCGAGGATGCCCAGATCCTCACGGAGTACCTCGCCCGGTATCTACCGCAACTCGACCGCCGCTACGACCAGCCACTTGCCTTGGGCGCCCTGCTCCGGCTGGACAGCCTACTGGGCACCGACTACGCGCAACGCTTCACTGCTGTCGACGGTCCGTGGGATCGGTGGGTAGAGGCCCTGCCGCACCTACGCGGTAATCCCGCATGGACGGCAGATGCTCAGCGACACAGCCTGGACGCTTGGTGTGAGTGGCCGTGGCCGGACGCCCCGCTCACGGCCGAACCCGGAGACAGCGGCAGCCTCGGCTAACGCCTGCTGCCACCGTTACCCCGCCCTGCTGGGCCTCGGTGGTGCCGTGCCGTACCCCGGCCGGTAGCGGTGCGGTGGACCAGTCGCGGGCGTAGGCGTTCAGTCTCGATGACAGGCGCTCGGCGCTCATGGTGCCGCGGTCGACCTCACTGCGCCCCAGGGTCGGCGAAGTCTTCACCGTCTCCGCCGCCGACCCGGCGGTCGCGACGCTCTTCCTCCAGCCGAACGGCAACCTGGAGGTCTGGAACGCGACTGGGTCGTTCGGGGGCTGGATCAGCTTCGGCGGTGTGGAGTGGTCCTGTGCCGCCTGACCGTATTCGGCGGCTCGCCGCCCACACGGCGCTGTGCGGAGCGTCGTTCGTCGTTGCCTCGGTTTGGGGCACCCAGTTGTTCAAGTGCTCTCGACACCGAGCTCGGCCGCCTACATTGTTGACAGAAGGTTCTGAGCCTTCTGTGGTGGCTCAGTTGGGGGCCGCGGTACGGCGATAGCCGGCCGGGCTTGGCAGTCGGCAGGGGAGGGGGCCCAGGTGTCCGTTGGGCGGGCAGGGGCGGTGCTTTTGGCATTGGGTGGGGTCTTGGTGGCCGCTGGCGGAGTCACGGCGGCGGTCTTCGCCCGGGACTCGGGAGTGGTGGTGAAGCAGGAGAACCTCCCGCTCACCCCGGAGATGCAGGAGTATGTTCAGAACCCGGCAGCGTTCGAGGAATATCTTCGTTCGCATCCTCCGCGGCCTCTGATGGGTGAGATCCGCGAGGGAGGCAAGTAGAGCACCGCTGCGGGGCTGCGCAACTCGGTCAGCGCAGCCCCGCAACCATCGCCCCTGGGATCAGTGGGAGTTGAGCCAGTTGATCACGCCGACGGCGTTACCTCCATGGTTGGACGAGTACATGTAGTTCTCGGTCCAGTTGCCGCTCTCGTCTGCCACCCGGTGGCTGTTGGTTCCCACGATCTGGCTACTCCCCTGGAAGTCGGCGACGATTGGCCCGCCGCTGGCACCATGCCCCATGTCGCAGGCGAGCTTCAGCCGGTTGTCGAAAGGGTTCCAGTTGCCCGCGTCGACGGCGTTGCCGTGGCAGTACATGGGCTTAGACCCGTTGTGGAACTCGGAGGTGGGGCGGTTGTAGCCATCGACCGGGTACCCGAGCGAAGTGACTCCGTTGATGTCGGATTCGCTGTTGAAGCGGTAACCGTAAGCGCCGATCCAGTCCTGGAGATTGCCGTATTCTGATTGCGCGGTAACGATCCCTCCGCCCATGTCGCCCCAGAGGTGGTCGCTGTCATCGGCCCAAGCGGACGAGACAATGATTGACTTGACGGGCCAGAACCCCCAGGGAGCCGTTTCGTCGTACCCTGGCGCGAAGAGAAACTTCGAGTAGAATCCGCCGCCCTTGCCGCTGTGCAAGCAATGGCCGGCAGTCCAGATCGAATTCTTGTTGTTCGCGACGATGACGGCGGCGCTGCACGTTCCGAGCCTATCGTTGCCGGCGTCGAAGAAGAGTCGACCAGTGATGTTGATGTCCGGCCCGAGAGGTGAGGCGAGGTCCGAGCGTGACAGATCCCCGATCGTGGCAACCGTTAGCGGCGAAGTCTGAGCCGCTTTCTGGCGCAACCTGAGCGGCGCGACCGAATCTGCGATGGCAGCCTTGGCGGCCTGTGGCTTGACTTCTGCGTGACGAAGCGCCCGTTCGTGTGCCTTGCCAGCGGCGTCCTCGGTGACTGTTGGTGCAGGCAGTGGGTTGGCGGTGGCCTGACGGATCCGCTCGGGTGTCCAAAAATCAAGGACGGACTGTTCGGGCTCGGGCGTGATCCATGATGTGACGCCGCTCTCCGGAGTCTCCGAAGTGACGGGGACGTCGGGGGCGGCCTTGGCAATACTGGCTCCGGCTGCCGACATGGCCAGAATCACGGCGGCTATGAAAGTGCGGCGAAATCTCAACTCTTGCTCCGTCCATTCGATTTGCGGCACACCGTTTGCTCGCGGCGTATTTCGACCGTAGCGGCGGACCGATGATCGAATAATCGGCAATGTGCTGTTGGCTGGAAATGCTCGCTAACATGTCTCAAATCCCGTGCGGGCTTTCCGGGAAAAATCCAAAGAGGATCCTATTGGTCAATAGCGGGCGATGCCCCCAAAGGGCGTGTCAGGTGAAATCAATCCAGATGGCGACATGTCGGATTAATATTGGAACGGGCTACCGTTTGTCGCGATGGTCGCGCGTTGAGTCTCTTCGCCAACTGAATACTTGAAGATGCCTTCGAAACTCCACGTCAGGGCAACTTCGGGCGAGGTAGGCGTAGCATGTCGGGCGGCGAGATCGCGGTGTAGCGGAAGCCGTATGATGGCTTCCGCCGCGGGGAATGTCTGTTCGGAGTCTCTGTGAGCGTCCCGCCGACCGCAGAACCCACCCTGGGGGAGCTCCAGCGCGCTCTGCTACAGCTCCGCGAAGACCAGCGGGACGGCATCGCGGGACTGCGCGAGAATCTGCGAGCTGACCTTCAGGTCCTTGCCGGCCGTATCGAGTAGGCCGTTGCCAAGGACGTCTACTCGTCCGACCAGCGATAGATCGACCAGCGACTCGTCGTCATCGAACGAGACCTCACCGTCGGAGACCCGCGCCCGGGAAGCGGCCGAGACGTCGGCGGTCGCGGGTCGGCGGTGGCTGGTCGGCGCGTTCCTCGCACCACTGGTCGTGGCCGCGATGCAGCCGTCCGCCGCCTGCGCCGGTGTGGTGAACCCGTTGCCGTTGCACTGGTTCCAGAAGGACGCCGTGGCCGCCGCCGTGAAGGCGGTGAAGGGCGGCGGCCGCGCGACCGTGGTCGCCACCACCGACTCCGGCAAGACCCTCATCGCGGCCGGCTACGCCCGCCGCCTGGCCGCGTGCGGCGTCGTCCTGGTCCTGGTGCCGACGATCGAACTCCTGGAACAGACCGCGGAAGCGTGGTCGCTGAAGGGCGGGCGCCGGGGCCTGGTGGTGGCAGCCTGCTCGCGGGAGGAAGCGCTGGAGAGTGCGAAGGCCGGCGGCCGGGTGCGGGCGCAGGTGTCGACGCAGGCCGCGCGGATCGCGGACCTGGTCGCCTCGGCGAAGCCGGGCGAGCCGGTGACGGTGTACGCGACCTACGCGTCGCTGGAGCGGATCGTCCAGGCCCACCGCGACTTCCGGCCTGGGACCTGGTCGTCATCGACGAGGCGCACCGCACCGCGGGGGCGGAGGGCAAGGCCTGGGCGGCCGTGCACGACGACGCCCAGGTCCCCGCCGTGCGCCGGCTGTACTTCACCGCGAGGCGGGTGTCTCCCCGGCCGGACCGCAGAGCCGCCGGCCGGAGTCCGCGCCGCCTGCTGCCCCAGAAGCACTGCGGTCGCCGCCGGATCGGCGCCGCATGGAGGGGGGACCGCCGCCAGCTACTCTCCCGTTGTTCTGTGCGCCGGCCCGGGGGCCGCGGGGGCAGCAGGAGGTGGCAGGCCACCGCCATAGGCACATCCCTGTGCGCACCATGATCCCGACCGAGCTCCGTGAACGCCTTCTCCGACACCGTCCCGCGCAGCTTGAGCTCACTAGGGACGGCGACGACGGCCGGACTGCCGCAATCATGAAAGTTATCCGCTCGGAGTTGGCCCTTGATCTCCGAGCCACGAGGGAGAGCGGATCAGTGCATCCAAGTGCTCGTTCCTTGCCAGAAACTCGCGCACCATGGGATCAGCATCCTCCGACAGGTGAACCAGGAGACCCGGAGGATCATCGGACGCATTGGCGGCAAGCGCCGCGCGGACGTCAGGTTGAGGGTGTCTGGCCAGCCGCTCTTTCACGCCGGCGGGCATCGACGAGTTGGCGGCGATGGTGCGGGCCGCGCCAAGCGAGATGATCTCCTCGATCAACTCCACGGGCAGGTCCCGCCGCCGAGCCACGCAACGGCGCGCGGCAGGATGGCGGACGAGACGGCGAAGCAGATCCAGGTCGAGCCCCTCTTGGACAGCCAACTCCTGCAGCTCAACATCCAAGCTCATGGCCTGAAGGCTAGGCGACTTGGAGGCTCGCGTCAGCCGCGGCGGCCTTTTCCTGGCGACCGGCGACCGACACTGGCTCCGCGTGATCTGGGCCTGCCGGCGCGACGGCACGCTCTACGATCCCGACACCCACCAGGCCAACAGCAAGATCAATCGAGCCGTCCGCCCCACCGGCCGCATGATCTTCTACCACCTCGCCAGCCTCAGGATCCGGCCCGGCACCACCACCAGCCCACCCGCCGTCCTCCAAGCACACCTGCTCGAACTCCTCGGCATCGACGAAACCCGACCCCGCTGGCTGGAAACCTAAAACCCCATGTGCGAAGTCCGGGCCTAGCCTTGAGCGATGAAGCTGCCCCTCGCGTACCGGACCGCCGAGTCGCTGCTCGCGGGCTTCCCCCTGCGCTGGGCGCACTCCTGTCGGGTCCTGGAGCAGGCCCGGCTCCTCGCTCCGGTCCTCGGTGCCGACGGGGAGCTGGTGTGCGTCGCCGCGGTGCTTCACGACGTCGGGTACGCGACGTGTGCGGTTGACACCGGCCAGCACATGATCGACGGCGCCCGGTACCTGCGTCGGATCGGCGTCGGTGACGAGGTCT
Source organism: Kitasatospora sp. NPDC032121 (assembly GCF_055580145.1). Taxonomy (NCBI): domain Bacteria; kingdom Bacillati; phylum Actinomycetota; class Actinomycetes; order Kitasatosporales; family Streptomycetaceae; genus Kitasatospora; species Kitasatospora sp. NPDC032121. The sequence continues at coordinate 57,125 of NZ_JBVILX010000017.1, forward strand.
GTTCGCTGGTCGCCTACCACTCCTCGTCGGAGTGGGAGGCGGCCGAGTTGGGCTTGTCGGCCGCGCTCGCGGAGTTCCGCCGGCCGCCGTCGGACCTGCTGGACGCGATCACGTACTGCGACCTCACCAGCGGCCCCGACGGCGCCGTGGTGAACCCGGTGTCCCGGCTCGACGAGGTGCTCCGCCGGTACGGCGCCGGCCACGTCGTCCACCGCGCCGTCTCCGCCGCCCGCCCGGCGCTGCTCGACATGGTCGACCGGGTCGCGAAGCGGCTGGCCGGCTCCGACGGCGCCTGAGCGCTCAACCGAGGTGCGGGGGCTCCCCGTTCCGGAAGCCGTGGTCGAGGCGGAGCCTGGTCGTCGGGGCGATGTCGAGCCCGTCCAGGTCCTCCCGCGGCACCCAGCGGACCTCGAAGGACTCGGAACTGGCGGCGAGCCGGCCGCCCACCGGCCGTGCGCGGAAGCACAGGGAGAACTCCTGGCGCACCTCCCCGTCGGAGAACTCGATCACGTGGCCGGGATCGCTGTACGTGCCGACGAGGCCGGTGACCTCGACCTCGATGCCGGTCTCCTCCCGCACCTCCCGCACGACGGCCCCCGGAAGGTCCTCACCGATCTCCAGGACCCCGCCCGGCATGCCCCAGCGGCCGTTGTCGGAGCGCCGCTCCAGCAGGAGTTCGCCGCGCCCGTTCACCACGAACGCGGTGACGGCGGGCACGATCCGCTGCGCCCGCGGGGCGTTCGGGTCGTCGAAGTAGTCGGTACGGCTCACGGTGCCTGCCTCGGCAGCGGAAGCGGTACGGCACCGGACCAGGCCTTCTCGAAGCTCTCCTGGTAGGTCGACACCAGCCGGGCGCCATGGACGCGGCGCAGGTGGAGCACCGGGGTGAGCGGTGCGCCCACGCCGTAGATCTGGGTGTTGACCAGCATCTCGTCGTCGAACCAGTACAGGGAGTTGTGCAGCGTGGACCGGTGTACCCGGAACTCGATGCCGGGTGTGCCGTGGAGCGGACGGTAGAGCTTGATGACCTCGCGCACCTTGTACGCGACGCCTTCGCCGAGCTCCTCCTCCTCGCCCCGCCGCGCGATCTCCGGGCTCTCCGGGTCACCGAGCAGCATCCGGACCCTTACCCCCGCCCGTGCCCGTTCGGTCAGCGCCCGGTGCCACCGCGGGTTCTGGGCCAGGTGGACGCCGGCGTGGACCAGGATCCCGATGTCGCTCGCGGCCCGCTCGGCGAACTGCACCCACGACTCCGGTGGCACGGAGGAGCGATGGGGGTAGACGTGGACGATCTCGGCGTCGGCCTCGTCCAGCCGCCGGGTCTCGGACTTCGCGTCCGGCCAGAGGTAGTCCTCGTCGATCTGCAGCTTGGCCGCGGCTGCCTGGCGGTGTCGCCGGTACGGTTCGCGGTTCCTGAGGATCCAGCGTTCCACCGTCTTGGCGTCGACACCGCAGTGCTCCGCCAGCTCCTGCTCGGTCACCCCTCGGACGACCAGCGCCGACCGGAGGCGTTCGTTCGCCATGGTGCTCCCGATGAGGGACGTCTTGGGACGTGCTGAGGCCTCAGGACGATACCGAGGACGTCCCAGGACGTCCAGCTCGGCTCTGATCACGTCCCCTTCCTCGGAGGCATCCTGAGTCCCCGCCGGTTCGGATACCGCATCGGTCGGCTCGAACTCGCCCGCTCATCTGCGGAGACCTGCCATGAACCCGAGTGTTCCCAGCACCATCGCCGACGACCCGGTCGACACCACCGGCGTCCTGGCCGCCGTCCACGTGAGCTCCGGGGGACTCGTCCTCGGGGTCTCTCCGGGTGTGGACCGCGGCGAAGCGGACCGCCGGGCGGCCGCGGCATGACCGCGGCCATGCCCGTGAAGGGCGCCGGGAGGCCCCTGCGGCCCCTGCCGCTGCCCGGACTCCTGTCCGCCGTCCACATCCCCGACCCCCACAGCCCCGGCATGGCCGGCCTGGCCTCCTACCTGGCCCGGCGCCACGCTCGGGTGACGGTCTCGTCGGCGCCCCTCGATGCCCGCCCCGACCTGCGCCGAAAGCTCGAACGGTGCGGTGTCCGCCTGCAGGCGACCACCCCCGGGGGGATCCCGCTGATCTGGGGCGGGGACAACACCGCGATCCAGGACATCCTCGACCACGCCGTCGGCCGGGGCCTTCCCGTACTGGGCTACGACCGGGCCGTCGAGCTGCTGGCCGGGACGGCTCCGGTCACGGTCGCCGTCGCGGGCAGCCATTCGACCACCATGGCGGCTGCCGCGCTCACCTGCGCGCTCGCCCGCCGTGACCCCGGGTGGATCCTCGCCGAGCCCCCGAAAGGGGACTCCGTCGGCTACGACGGCGACGGGGAGGTCCTGGTCGCGGACCTCTGTCCGGACAGCTCCGGTCATGAGACGTCGCCGCCCGGTTGGCGCTTCCGCACCCTCGGTGAAGGGCTGCGTCCGACCGTCACACTGATCACCGCCGCGGACGCGGCACCGCCGTGCTGGTGGAACCAGCCGGAGGCGCTGGACCGGATGGAGGCCCTCGCCCGGCGGAGCGAGACGGTGGTGGTGTGGGCCACCCAGCCGGGCTGCCAGGAACTGGCGGACCGGCTGCGCAGGCACCGTCCGGGTCTCAGGGTGGTGACCGTCAGCCGCGGCACCGACACGGACGTGCAGGTCCTCCGGACGTTCTGGACCGGAGAGGACCACCGCGTCACCGTCCAGGCCGACGGCGAGCGTCACACGTTCACCCTGCCGGTCGCCGGGACGAACAACGCCATGGCCGTGGCAGCCGCGTGGGCCGCGGGCTGGGCCCTCGGTGTTCCCGGCACCGAACTCGCCGACGGGCTCGGCGCGTTCGCGGGCGTCGAACGGTCGCTGACCCGGCTCGGCTCGGCCGGCGGCATCGACGTCGTGGAGTCCAGGGCCGTGCACCCGGGGGAGATCGCCGCCGACCTCCAGGGCGCCCGGATGCTCACCGAGGGCGCGTTGGTGGCCGTGTACGAGCCCTCCGGGCACCTGCGGTCGAACGCCCTCGCCGGTCCGATCGCCGACGCCCTGAGCGCCGCCGACCGGACCGTGCTGCTGCCCGTCCACTCGACGTTCCCCCGGCACCGGAACCGGGCCGACGGCGGCGAAGCCATCCTCAACGCCGGTTCCACCGACACGGTGATCCGGCACGAGCCCGGCCTGCACCAAGCGGGCGCCGACGCCCTCGTCGCCTCCCTCGTCCAGCGGGGCGACCTGATCCTGACCATCGGTCCGCACCTGGCCCGGCAGATCGGGCCCTCGCTGCTGGCCGTGCTGGACCAGACGTAGCCGCCGACCCGGCAGCCCCCCTTCCGCCCCGCTCCTCCTGGAGATCCGCCATGCCCGTGTCCCTTCCCGGCAAACCCGACCTGTCCGAGGCCGAGGTCGTCCTCCTGCAGCCGGTGACCCGCGGTGCCCTGTACGAGGCGACCAGCCGCGCCACCGGAAGCGGGGAGGCCAAGGTCGGCGTGGCCGTCCACGCCCCGGCGGCCAGGGTCGGTGCGAAGCCGCGTTCCACGCCCCCGCACCGGGCGCGGGCTGGGAGCCGGTGAGCGACGTGCACGCGGTGAACGCCACCGGCAGGCCGCTGCCGGAGCGGCACGTCGCGGTGATGGACAGGGTCGGTCTCGGGCTGACGGACGCGGCGATCGGCGCCGCACTGAACCTGACGGTCGACACCGTCAAGAGCCACCTGCACCAGGCGTACGACCGCTTGGGGACGGCGAACCGGGTCCAGGCCTTCGCCCGGGCATGGCAGTCCGGCCTGCTCACCCGTTCCGCCCCGGTGAGCGCTCCGCCACCCCTTACCGACGAACAGACGTTGATCCTCCGGATCTGGGCGGCGGGCGGGACCCGCCCCGACGTCGCCCGCGCACTCGAGGTCCGGGAACGTGCGGCGGAGCTCTACGAGGACGCCGTGCTGGACGCCTTCCGCACGCGCAAGCGCGTCGTCGCCGTCCGCCGAGCGCTGGAGCACCAGCTGATCGATCCGGCCCGGGACACCCTGGCCGACCTCACCACACCCATGGCGGCCGATTCGGGTCAGGGCCGCACCGGGCACCACCGGACGACGGGAGGCGGTGGTGCCTCCGGCCCCGTCGCCGCCGCGTCGACGGAGCCCGACCACCGCTCCGCCCCGCTGGAGCACGCCGTCGCGCTGCTGCGATCCGCGCGCGGTCTGGCCGTGCACCTCGGCGCGCTGGACTGCCTCCCGGACGTGCCCTCGCTGAAGCAGGTTCTGGCCGGAACCGCGCCCCGCGGTGCGACGCCGGCCGCCGTACGGCTGGTGCACCAGGCGCTGGCCCTCGGCGCCCCGTGCGCACTGGTCCTCCCGGCGGCCGCGGTCGATCCGGGACGTGCCGTCGAGACGGTCGGTCTGGGAGCGGCCTGGTCGTGCGCCGTGCGCCAGAGCGCGTACGACGGCACCGCCGCCTACGTGGAAGCCGCCCACCGCCTCGGAGTGCCGGCCGAGGACGTGCTGGCCGTCTGCACCGCCGACCAGGCGCCTGTGGCGGCGGCAGCCGGGGTCCGCAGGGTCCTGACGACCACGAGCATCGCGCTGAGGACGGAGCAACGGCGTGCTCCCCGGCCCGAGTTGAACGCGCTGGAGCGTCGGATCGCCGAGTTGGCCGCTCAGGGGCTGAGCATCCCCGAGATCGGCGTCCGGGTCCACACCGGGGAGTACCTGGTCCGAACCCGTCTGGCCGACCTCCGCCGACGCGCCGCTGCCGTCGACGACGCCCACCTGGTCGCGCGCCTGATCGCGGCCGAGCTGATCGACACCGGACGGCTGCGACGCGAACTGCCCGAGCACGTGCCCGAGCTGGACCAGGCGGGTCGGGCCGTGACCGTCCTCATCTGCACCGGCACGTCGGGCGAAGCCGGTGCCAACGGCATCGGGCTGACCCTGCCCACGGCCCGCGCGATCGAACGGCGGGTCGTCCGCGCACTCTCGTGGCGCGGCAGCCGCACCCACGCCGCAGCCGTCGCCGTGCTCACCGGCATCGTCGCACTGCCGCGGTGACCGTCTCCGGGATCCTGCCCGACCCCGGCCGGACCGGTGGTGTCGACCAGGCGCGAGAACCGGCCGCACCGTCGCATCCGGACGGAGGTCACGGACGGCGGGTTCGGGCCCGATGGCGGGCTCGTCAGCGTGCGCGAGAGGAACCGGGTGCCGGGGCACCTGAGCGACTGGCCTTCCGCAATACTCCCTGGTGTTCCCGCCCCGCTCAGAGCGGGGCGGGAACACCAGGGACGCGTCAGCCGCCCGTCGTCAGCAGCCGGTTGGCCAGGGCGTCGGCGAGGCGGTAGGCCTCGTCGGCCGAGAGGGTGCGGCAGATGGCGTCTGCCAGTTCCTCGACGTTGTGCCAGTCGACGTCGCCGAGTTCCGCCTGTGGGATGGCCGACGGCTGCTCGTCCACCGGGGCCACGGCCCGCTGCTCCGGCATCGGGAGAGGCCCGGAATTTTCCGCGGAAAATCGGTCGGTGCTCTGAACAGGCTCAGCGCTCGCGACCGAGTTGTGGAGAGCGGGCTCCGGCCGGGGAGCGGCGGGGGCCGGCATCTCCACGGCTGCCGGCGCCACCTCCGCGACCGGCTGAACTGCGGGCGCGACAGCGGGCTGCGGTGCGGGAGCCTCAGCCGGTGCCTTGGCGGCGGCCTTGGCCTCCAGCTTCGCTGCGCGCCTGGCGGCCACCGCGTCGGCGTCGGCCTGGAGCAGCTGCTCCAGTTCCGCCGTCTGCCCGGCCAGGGACATCGCCTCGATGCCCTTGACCGAACCGAGCCGGCGGGCGACGTTGATGGAGATGCCCTCCTCGCCGCGCGCCTTGGCCCGCACCTGGCGCTGCAGCTCGGGGTGGAGCTTCAGCAGGTTCTTGCGGTGCGAGATCCAGCTCTGGGACCAGCCCTCCGCCTCGGCCGCCTCCTTGGCGGTCGGGTACTGCGCCACGATGAGCAGGACCGCGTTGGCCTCCTCGATCGGGTCGAAGTCCTTGCGCGCCATGTTCTCGTCGAGCGCGGCCCGCAGCAGGGTCGCCTTGGACTCCGCCACCGAGTCGTCCACGACGACGAGCAGCTGCTCGCGCCCGTACAGCTCCGCGGCCGCCCGTCGGCGGTTGCCGTTGACGACGATGACGTCCTGCGGGCCCGCGCCCAGCGTCTGCCGGTCCTCCGGCCACAGCCGCAGGTAGGCGGCCGGGGTGACGGCGAGGCAGCTCTGCAGTTGGCGGTCCTTGATGCTCGCCAGGTCGGAGAGGTCGCCCAGCTCGTCGCGGGGGTTACGCGGGTTGGGCAGGCAGCTGGCGGTGGGGATCCACTTGGCCACCGGGGCACTGTTGTTGGCGCTGTCCACGCCGGGGGCGTCGACGACCGGGTCGCCGGCCATCGAGGCGAAGGAAACGCGACGGCCTGCCATCAGCGGCCCCCGTAACCGAGCTCGAGGGACAGGCGGAAGAAGTCCTCGCGGGCCCGGTAGGCGGTACCGCTCTCCTTGTACTGGGTGACGACCGTTCCCTCGGCCACCGCACGCGAGTGGATCTTGTACCGGCGCAGGACGGTCTTGGCGCGGGGCCAGCCCTTCGCCGTGATGTACGCCTCGGTGTCCTCCAGGTCGGCGCGGCCGTCCCGGGGGTCCCAGTTGTTGACGACGATCCGGAAGGGGATGTCCATCGGCTCGATGACCTTCTGGATGGTCCGGGCCGTCGGGTCGAAGCAGAGCGGCTCGGTGATCATCGGGACCAGGACGTCGTCCGCGATCTCCAGGGCTCGGCGCAGGATCTCCTCGTCGGCCAGGGTGCCCGGTGTGTCGATGAAGATGTGCTGGTACTCGTCCTTCTCACCGAGGACGTCGAAGGTGCACGCCGCGAGGTTGACCGTGGTGGTGGTCTTGCCCACGCCGCCCTTCTGGTTGGCGATGACGTGGATCTTCGCGCCGGTCTTCTTCAGGTGGATCAGCTGCTCGGCGTGGTCGTGTGCCGCCATGAAGTCGAAGGGCAGGTTGTCTCCCACCCGCTCGGCCCAGACGACGGCGGACCCCTGGGGGTCTGTGGACACGACAAGCACGGATGGCTTCATGATGTTCCGTTCTCTCCGTGGGCTTCCCGGGCGGACTGCCCGGTACTGCGGATGCCCGCCGCTCAAAGCCGTGGACGGCGGACGGGGAACAGCATTCCAGATGATCAGCCCGGAGCCTGACACGACCCGCGTGTCATGGAGCACAGAATGCGGGGCGATGGGGGCTTGTTTCCCGGAAGGCTCCCAATTTTCAGCCTTCGCACCTGTAGTGATGTCCAGGTTCCGGAGGGGGGGAGCTAATGCACAGAGTCATTTACCTCGAGTGTGTGGCGCGGATGTTGAGCACTTTGTCAGGCCGCGTGGCCGTGGCAGGATGTCTGGCGTCGCTTGATGGCGTGGAGTACGACGGTGGCCAACCGGCGTTCCTGCGCCGGGTCCTCTGTGGTCCCAGCAGCACCGTGAACCAGTCGTGGATGGTGTCGCCATCCCATCTCCATTGCTATCTCCCCGTTCGGCGCACGGCCCTGCCGGACAGGGCCGTGCGCCGCCACGGTGCCCAAGGCAGTACGAACGAGCGCCCGGTCTCCTGTCCGCCCACCGCCGACGCAGACAGCTGCGATGTCGCAGGCGCCATCTCCGTCCCTTCAAGGCCGCCACCGCCGCACCACCCGTGCCCCGCCCGGTTCCACGGCCCCGCCGCATTGTCCGCTGGATCATGACCGACCCCGCAAACCTGACAGCCGATGATGCCGTCGACCTCAAGGAGATCCAGGCCAGCTGCCCCGAACTCGACGCGGTCACCCAGACCCAGTTACCGGCCCAACAAGCGACCCAAGAACCCGACCGACAGGACCGATGGGCCCCGATGAAGTAGCGGTAAATCCGGTGGACAGCGTCGCGATACTGCCGTCATGGCCGTCACCCAGCAACTTGCCCGAGTCTCGGCGGAGTACCTCGCCGCCTGCCGTCAGTCAGCCGACGAATCACCCGACGGAGATCATCACTGGGATCCGCCGTCCGCGGACTGTCTGGATCTGGACTGGGCACCGGCCATGCTGGAGCGTGCCTGCGAACTCATGCGACTCGACGCTGTCCACCTGGAGGCGCTCAAGCGCGCGACCGATGGCGACAGCGGCATCGATCTGGATTTCCTCAACGCGAACCCACATGCGATCGCTTTCTTCAGCAACTCCACTCCGACGGCCCTCTGTCCAGAGGCAGTTGCCCGAGTGTCGGCACTGCTCGGAGAGATCGACATGCAGGCGATCCTCCAGTCGGTCCTGGACAGCGGCGCGGGATCCAAGCTCGGTTACGGGTTCATCGGCGATCCAACGGAGTACCTGCTGGGCCACTTCGGTGCGCTACGTGAGTTCTACGCGGAGGCGGCCCGGAGGGGCCTTCTCGTCGTCCTGTGGTGGGACTGACCCAGTAGGCCTCCTCGATCAGCCGACAGCAGGGACCGGGGTGGCCGGCTCAAGCCCGTGGGCAGGGCATGGGGAATTACGGGCTCTGGCGCTGATCTTGTGACGCTGCCGGTGTCGGTGGCAGCTGCGATTATGGCTCGCGTGTTCTTCGCGGAACTTCGAGGTGCTGTTCCCCCATCTCGCTGGTGTCGTAGTGGCGTTGGTCGAGCGGGCTGCGGTCGGTGTGGTGACGATGCGTGCGCGGGCCCGCTCGGCGGGTGCGGACTGTCCGCACTGCGGTAGTGCGTCGGGCCGGGTGCATGGCCGGTACATGCGACAGCTGGCGGATGCCGCAGTCAGTGGCACCAGTGTGGTGATCGAGCTGCTGGTTCGGCGGTTCAAGTGCCCGAACCCGGCGTGCCGGGCGGTGACGTTCGCAGAGCAGATCGCGGGGCTGACGAGCCCGCATGCCCGCTACACGCCACTGGTGCGTGAGCAGTTGACCTCGATCGCTCTCGCGCTGGCCGGCCGCGCGGGAGCCCGCCTGGCCGGGGTGCTGGGCCTGCGCGTCGCCAAGGACACCCTGTTACGCCTGATCCGCGCCACGCCGGAAGAATCCGTCGGGCAGATCCGCGTGCTCGGTGTCGACGACTTCGCGCTGCGGAAGGGCGACTCGTACGCCACGATCCTGGTGGACTTGGAGAGGCGGCGCCCGGTGGACGTGCTGCCCGGCCGGGATGCCGAACCGCTGGCCGCATGGCTGAAGGGCCATCCGGAAGTGGAGATCATTTGCCGGGACCGGGCCGGGGCTTATGCCGAGGGCGCCCGCAGCGGAGCCCCGCAAGCGGTGCAGGTCGCCGACGCCTGGCATTTGTGGCACAACCTCGGCGAGGCCGTGGAAAAGACCGTCTCTGCCCACCACGCCTGCGCTCGGACCGCGTACGAGAACACCGCACGGGCAGCCCCGCCGACAAGCGACGACATCTGGCTGACGCCACCGCCGCCGGAACCGGCTGCCGGGATGCTCGCGCGGGCGCGGGGAGGACTACTGCTCCTGGAGCTCCGTCAGCATCGGGAGCGGCTGACCCCCGCGCTCGCGGGGAGGACGCGACCAGCGGAGTGGATGGCGAGGGATGCTTCGGCTGACCCCCGCGCTCGCGGGGAGGACGACCTTTCGCGTCCTGGCACTGCCAGGTCCCGAGCCAGCGCTCGGTCTCTCCTGCCACCAGGCCGGTGGTTGCAGGATGGCGAAGCGTGTTTCTGGCGCATTGAACCCGTCGCCGTCAGCGGCAGATCCAGTAGCTGTCGCGGATCGGGTGCTTGTATTGCTCACCGGTCGAGCGAATCACCACGATACCGCCGTCCTCGTAGGAGACCCGGTCGCCCGCCGCGACGAACACCGGTCCGCGCAGCTCGACCTGAAATTCGGCGTGGAGCAGGAACTCGCTGAGCAAAAGCATCCGCGGGACCGGGGTAACCCCATCGATGTTTAGGCGCACGAACCAAGCATCCCGCACCCCCGAACGGGCCTTCGCTCAGACCGTCGCGCTCGCCGCCTAACGCTGTGATTGATCACGGGCCTGGGGCTCTAGCACGACGGGGATCTATCGCGCAGGCGTTCGGGTGATCTCAGCGGGCCCAAGTCCTTCTCGGCGCGGTCCCGCTCGAGCAGCGGCCAAATTCACCGAAGGGGCCGGCCATGCCCCGGACACCGGCTCGGGCAGGCGGCGCCACGGCTCGGACACCGCGCCCTCGACCAGGGGTAGCGGTCCCGGGTGAGCGTTGCCGATGCCGGTGGCACGTACTCGCGTTAGACTGAAAACACGGGTTGTGAATTGCGCCCGCAGGGGGTTTTGACGGTTGGATGACGCGTCATGGCTGCGCACTTCTCGATCGAAGCCTATTCCGATTTCGTCCGATCGGTTTACGAGGCGGACTTTGACAACTTCCGCTCCCGTTGTGAAACCGAAGTCGAGGATGCGGGTTCATTCGAGGAGATGCGACGTTATCTGATCGAACGCTATTCCGGCGTCGAATCGCCCTACTCGTTCATGGGTGCCGGGGGTGAGATCGTCGACTGCATTCCCGCCGAGCAACAGTCGTATGTGAGGAAGACCGGGCGACCTTTGCTGGCGCCGCCCGAACTGCCGCATGACGACAGTTTCTTCGGCGGCGACCGGCACGACGGACCTCCGGCGTTCGTCTCCGCACCGGGGCGCACTCCACCCCCGCCGCTGGGTCCTGCCCGATACGACCGCTTCGGTCATCAGATGCTGTGCCCGGACGGAACAGTGCCGATGGTGCGGATCACCCTGGACGACCTGACCAGAGCAAGGACCCTCAAGGAATTCCTCAGTGGTGGCCGGAAGGCAGGGCAGCACCCGAGCGGGACGGCCCAGCACAGCAGCAAGCTCTATGCGGACGCCTATGACCGCCGTGTCAACAACGGCGGTTCCAGCACCATCAACGTGTGGGCACCACAGGTGATCGGCCCCCAATCGTCGGCGGCGCAGCAGTGGTTCACCTCGGGCAGCAGCGCGGGTCCCTTCCAGTCCGTGGAATGCGGCTACCGTGCCGGTTTCCCATTCGACGGAAATCCGCGGCTTTTCGTCTTCTACACGCCCGACGGATACACTACTGCCTGCTACAACGACAGCCGCCCGGGCACCTGGAACTATCTGGCCGGTGCCCAGCACTACCTCGGGGCGGTACTGGACGCCTCCCAACCAAGCGGAACGCCTCAGGTGTACCGGATGGGGTTCTTCTTCAGCGGCAGCGCGTGGTGGTTCGGCATCGGCGGCCAGTGGATCGGCTACTACGCCGTGAGCCTCTTCGGCGACGGGCCATTGTCCGCCGGTGCGGCGAGCGCGGGCTTCGGTGGTGAAGTCGGCCCCGCGGGAACCGCTTTCCCTGCGATGGGATCCGGTCAGTTTCCCTCGGCTGGATATCAGCAGGCGGCCTACCAGTCAGAGATCATCATCGCTCTCTCGTCGGGGTCCGAGCAAGCCCTGCTGACGCCCAATCCCATCCCGACGGCGTGCTATGGCATCGACGTGCACAACACCTCGGGAACGGATTGGGGGACCTACATGTTCTTTGGCGGTCGCGGCGGCGTCGACTGCTGAACTGCGCCGGTGCTCTGTTCGGCTCTGTTCGGCATGGAAGGATCACTGATGAAAGCACCTCAGGAGCAGCGACACCATGCCGGGGCCACGGTGCGGGGTCTGCCCCGTGACGACTTTCCGGTCCGTGCCCTCGAGAACAGGCGCTTGTCGGGTCGTCAGCGCAGCGCACGCGCGATGGCGCGGGCGATCGGCTGGCCGGTGTTGGACTCGAAGTAGTTGAAGGCCGGGCAGGGATTGACCTCGAAGCAGTAGACCTCGCCGTCATCGGCCGTCATCAGGTCGATCCCGGCGAGGGCCAGACCCAGCTGGTCCGCGAGTTGCAGGCACCGCTCGGCGAGGTCGTCGGGCAGCTGGCAGGGGGAGAGTTCGGCCCGGCCTCCGTCGCTGCTGGCGTAGCGGTAGTCCACCCGGTCGGTCTCGATCCGGGTGGCGAACACCTCGCCGCCGACCGTGTGCACCCGGATATTGGTGCCCGCGATGTACTGCTGGAACTGCACCGGGCAGTAGTGGATGAGGGATAGCCGGTCGATCGCCTCCCGGTCGAGGAGCCGGACGATAGACCGGACCCCGCTGATCGACTTGTAGACCAGCTGACCGTGACGCGCCTTGAACTCGTGGACGAGCTCGGGGTCGTTGGTCACCAAGGTCTCCGGCACCCGGAATCCGGCCCGCTGGATCAGCTGGGCCTGGTGGGGCTTCGACGTATTCGAGGCCATCGCGCGCTCCCGGTTCATCACGCATCCCGGGGCGAGTTCCGTCCAGGTGGTCAGGGCCGCGTGCCAGGACGCGCACCTGCGCACCGTGTCCTCGTCCGCCTCGCGGATCTCGGGGAGTCTGCGCCACTCCATCAGCCGGATGTAGATGCCGGTGACGGTGGCGCAGTCGACGGATGCGCCGTTGCACGTCACTCGCCCCCGAACTCCGGTGCCAGTGACCTCCAGCTCGAATGGTAGGTCTTGGAAGCGCCGTTGGTGGAGCATCGTGTAGGGCAGGCCGAGTTCGGCGAGTTCGGCGGTGACCCTGGCGACCGGTGACTCGCTGGCGATGCCGCAGACGATGATCACGATGGGCCCGCCGACGGCCCGGTCGACAGCCTGGTGAGGTGGTCGAGCAGGCGGTTGAGGAACGCGTCGCCGGCCGGACGGAGGTCCGGCAGCGGGCTCGCCCCCGCGAAGACCCCTGGGCGCCCGTCATCGTGGCGGAGGTCGATTCCGAGCAGGTCGACCTCGGCGAGGCGGGCGAGTCGGATGTACGCCTGCTCGTCCTCGGCCACGGGTGCGCCGAAGACGTGCTCGCCGAGCACCAGGACGTCGCTGTGGCCGGGCGCGTCCCGTCGAGGTTCGGTGCTGGGGCTGCTGGAGATCCGGGCTGGTGGGACCGGCAGCCCCGCTCTGATCGCGAGTGCAGTCCACTCCGCGGTCGAGCGCCAGGCTCCGCACAGCCCGTACCCACAAGGGCGGTTGACTGAGACCGGGGCCAGGCAGGTGAGCAGGCTGAGCAGGAGCGCGTTCAGCTCCTGGGCGGCGTACACGGCATCGGCGTGTGTGGTGAATGGCAGGATCCCGAAGGGCGCGGAGGCGATCCGGTTGAGCACGCCGTCGATATCACGGCTGGCCAGGACGCGTCCGTCAGGCAGGACGAGCTCGAAGCTCGCGCCGAGCCGATCGACACGGTGCGCCGTCCTCGTGGAGGCGAGCAGGGTCTGCGGGGAGAGCAGTTCTAGCGGTTCCAGCCCGCGCTCGCGCAGCCCCTCGTGCGCCCACAGCGCCGCCTGGTCCGCCGGATCGCAGAGCACCAGCCACATCTCGCGCCTACCCTTCGGTCTGCCCCGGCTCGGGGTCCTCGCCCCTGAGGAAGCTGTCCGTCAGGTCTGGCCGCTGAGCCTCGGGGATGAAGTGCTCGGGCGACTCGCCGGGCGGGCCCTCGGGCGGGTGCTCCTTCCACCCGCGCTTGTTGTCCTCGTTATCCTTCTGGCCTTTGGCATCCGCGTCCTCCTTGGCATCCGCGTTATCCTTGCCGACGTCCTTGCTCTCTGTCTCCTTGCTCTCCTTGGACTTTTCATCACGCGACAGTTTCAGCGTGATCTCCTGAACTGCCGGATCATTGCAGTTCAGGACGAAGGTGGCGGTCTGCGGGTCTTTGCGGGGCTCGCCCACAACAGGGGTGCTCACGACCCGGAGGTTGTTGCACGCGTTGGGTGCGAGGCTGGTCGGGAAACTCTTCAGTTGGAAGCCCGCACCCATGTCCTGGTCGGCGTCACCAGCGATGTTCAGTACTCCGGTGCCGATGTTGGCAATCGCGATCAAGCGGTCCGTGGGCGGCCCATCCACGGCCACGGTCGCTTTTACGGTGGTGGTGGTGTCCATCACGACCCTGGGCAGTTGGGCGTCCGGGACGGTCTTTGCCGAGGCCCAGACGAAGCCGAGTTCCTGCGGGTCGGTGTTCGTGATCCGCGCGCTCCAGGTACGGTCGTCCGGTTTGGATATGTCGAGCGTCACCGTGAAGACGTCGTTGGGATCCCTGGTCCAAGAGGCGGTCGCGACCGCGGTCCCGGTCTCGTCGGGGATGGAGGCCATGGCGGGTGCTTGCGGGACGGGTGTGATCAGCCCGGAGCCCGCACGGAACTCGATGTCCGGCGCCCGACCGCGTAGAGGTGCGCAGTTCGGGCCGATGGCCACCACCAGCAGGGCCCAACTCGTGGCCACGGGATCGACGTCGAAGTCGACCAAGCCGCTGGTGGCCTGGTGCGCAAGCCTGAGCTGGCCAGTGTCAGGAAACATATGATATGGCATGATCGCTCCTCTTGCCGCGGAGTCGGGCGCCGTCCCTCACCATGTTCCGAGTGGTACGACGTCGACGAAGACCGGTCGTCCGGTTCCGTCGCCGTTCGCGGGAGCGGGCCGGGTCTCGAATTCCCGGACGACGAGGCGCTGGGCCTGCTGCCCGGTGTCGGGAATGCTGATGGTGCCGGCCTGCCCAAGGACGGTGGTGGCCGTGAGGACTGTGGACCAGCCCGTGACCCCGTCCGCCGCCGTCACGCCGGCGTCCCGGACCTGGAGCTCGGTCCGGACGGTATTCCCCGGGGCACCAGGCCCGCCGTCCAGGACGACACTCGCCAGCCCCGCGCTCCGGGTGATCGTCAGCGTCCTCTGGGGCGCGAGTTGGACGGGCTCGGTCAGGACCACCTGCGACACGCTAGGGACGCCGGTGAGGGTGTACGGCTGGTAGCGGGCCAGAGCGAGCCGGACGAACGGGAAGTAGGACGCGGACGCAACCGGGGCCAGGTCGAGGTCGGCGAACCAGCGGTCCCCCTCGGCGTCGAACTCGACCTGGTACAGGGCGGCGTCCAGCTGGCGCTGCAGTTCAGGCAGGGTCACCTGGACCCTCGCCGTGGCGTCGACGTTGATCTGGGCGCTGGTGAGGACGGCGGGCGGTGCCCCGGTGTCGCGGATTGGGTCGCGCCCGGCGACTCCGACGTAGCGCAGGGCCTCGGCGGGCGCCGGCCCGGCAGGGAAGGTGAGCACGGCCAGCTTTTCTTCGTCCCCCGAGACGAACCAGGGCCGTTCGAGGAAGACCCGCAGGCCGCCGCCCTGGCGCAGCCGGGTGAGTGACTGCTGGCCGTCGGTGGTGCGGGTCCAGCGGAACGATGGCATGCAGTGGAGGAGTTTCGGGGTGGGTGGCCGGACTGAACTCGGCACGTCGCTATCCGTGGGCTTCCCGGTGACGGTGCAGGCGCAGGGGTCGGAGGCGAGAACGCGTCCGAAGCAGTCCTCGAACCGGGACACGGCCGTCACGGTGTAGCTCACGTGGTGGTGGCGGGTGTCGCCGAACTCCTGGCGGATCACCGGGAGTGCTTCCCTGGGGGGCAGGTGCTGGACCTCGTAGGAGCCGACGTGCGCCATTCGCTTTCTCTTGCCCGGTTTGGCCGGCGGACTGTCGACGACCAGATCGGTCCACTCGGCGTGGAGGTCGATCCGCCCCGTGCTCGGGACGTCGATCGTCAGGCTGTCCGTCCCGAGGACGGTGTCGTGGTCACCGGGACCCCGCTGGGGTATCAGCGGCCCGCTTGGGTCTGTCAGCGGCCGTTGCACCGCGTGGACCATGGTGACCGTTCGCGGCGGCGTGATCAGGCGGTTCCTCCCGTGGACGATGTCCTGGAAGGCCTTCGCGTGCTCGTCGTTCGGGTCGACGCCCTGCCACTTCGCGATGCCGAGCAGCGGGACGTCGTCGAACGGCAGGCACGACGGGATGTCAAAGGTCACCTGCTCGGCCGGGCCGAGCGTAACTGTGAGGTGGCGCTGGTGGGGGTCCAGCGTGCTCACCGTGCAGCCGGACGCGACCGCGTCCAGCCGCATCGTCACGGGCTGGAGGTCTGGCCAGGCGCCCTGCCAGATGGCGATCACGTCCTTGTCGGGCGGGACGATCGGCCCGGGAAGGCCATTCGGGCCAATCGGCCGGGGGCGTGCCCTTAGGGTGATGTAGGCGCCACTCGGGTCGGGCAGCCAGGGCAGCGCCACGTCGGCCTCGGGTACGACGACATACGACGACGGCACCTCCGGTCCGGCGGGGACGGTGTGTGCGCCCTGGACGACGGTGAGTTCGTTGTCGGCCAGTTTGGCGACCTCGAAGAGCCGGCGTACCTCCGCGTCGGCCACGGTGGGACCCAGCGCGCTGTCGAACTTGCCGTCGTATTGCATTGCCAGGGCGAGCGAGCACTTCGGCGGCATGAGGTGTCGCAGGTCGTACGCACGGTATCCGTGGAGGGTCGCGTAGTCGGCCGCCGAGATGCCGCGGTCGCTGCGGATGACCATCCGGTCGTGGCCGTCGCCGCCGTCGAACTCCCGGGTCGGTACGAGCTCGGGTGGCGGCAGCGGCTCGAAGCGGTAGTAGACGGCAGGGTCCGTCTGCTGCTCGGTGGCGCCGACCTCCTCGGCGCGCAGGCCTCCTCCGGCGAGGTCGGCGATCCTCACCCGCAGCCGGTAGCTACGGCCGAACCGCAGCCGCGGCAGCGAGCCGGCGTCGCACTCCACCACCGTTTCAAGGACTGACGCCGTCGGCACCGGCATGGTGTCCCCGGTGTCGATGGTCCGCTCGGGCCGTTTGGCCACCAGGCTCCAGCCGTCCCAGCGGGCAACGATCTGGTGCAGGTACAGCACGTCGGCCTCTCCGAAGCCGGTGACCACCGGGCCCGGCCTCAGATAGCCCTCCTCCAGCAGACCGTCGGGCAGGAGCGGAACGCCGCCGATCGTGTAGTGCACCCGCCGCCGGCACAGCGAGTGCCACCTCTTGCGCTTGTCGTCGAACACATCCACCCGGTAGCCGCCCAGGAGGGAGTCTGCCAGCAGGGCCGACGCGAGCAGGCCGCTCGGTGTGCTGCGTTGCTGCGCCCGCTGGAGCTGCTTGTGGTGCTCGTTCTCCCGCTCCCGGTCCACCAGGGCGAACCCCATCGAGTGCAGCGCGGGCAGGGCTCCGGCCGGAACTGGGGAGGTCTCCCCGGGCAGGGCGGCCGACGACGCGTCCGACCGGGCCGTGCTGACCAGCCGCAGGGCGGCGCCGTCCACGTCGAAGGGCATCAGCTCGAACCGGGTGTTCCCGGAAGGCGCCAAACCGGTGCCGGTCAGCGGCAGAAGGCCGTTGGCCAAGCCGGTGGAGGTCGGTCCGTCGACGGAGACCGGCACGAAGCGCGTCCCGGTCAGTGTGTAGGCGGTGGTGGGTGAGAGGTCGGTCTGGGTGGCTGCGGTCCAGCCAGGCGGAGGATTCGGGTCCGGGCGCCACCGCGGCACCGCGCTCAGCTCCGCCGGGTGCGCCGCGTCCACTGGGGCGAGTCGGGACACGGGCACGGCGAGGTCGACAAGCAGGCCGAGCGCGCGCAGGACGAGGGGTTGGTCGATCAGGTGTGCGATGGTGACGTGGAACTCGTTCTCGGTCGCGGGCGTGCTCCGGCGTTCCGGCGCGGTGAACTCGTGCGGGCCGCGCCGGTAGAAGGCGTAGGCCTGCGCGAGTTCCGGCTGGTCTGCGAGAGCGCGCGTCTCGTCGGCGCCGGGTGGCAGCAGCCCGGGCTGCCACTGATCGCTGATCGACCGCAGCGCGGCCCGCAGCCCGGCGTGGCTCTCCGGCGCCGCTCCGTGGAAGGCGGCGTGGGCCTGGGCGGTGGCCGTGTAGATGTTCCGGACCTCCGTGCCGGCCTGGCCAGCCCGGAACACCCGGGGGTCCCGTCCGTCGAAGGAGACCGCCTGGTACGGCTTGACCGGCATTGCGGCATCGAACAGCGCTTCCCAGACGGCGATTTGCCGGGCCGGTGTGAACTGGACGGCGCTCCCGTCGAGGGCGGTGAACGCGACAGGTGAGGACGGGATCGTCTGACGGCCGCGGAGGACGTCGAAGGGGTGCATCGCGTCGAGCCGCTGCGGCCAGCTCTGCATCCCGAAGTCCGCGACGGTGAGCGGACTTGCGTCCGGGCCGAGCAGGCGCGGCGTCAGCAGCACCGACAGCATTGCCATCGGCTCGGACTGGCCGGGGACCGGCACCACCCGGCCGGCCGGAAGCACCGTCCAGACGAACTGCCTCTCCAGACTGGTCGACGACATGACTCACTCCCCTGCGAACGCCCGGCAGTACGTCTGCCACGGGAACGACTGCCGCTGCGGCCCGAGTGCGGCCTCCACCGACGGGTCCGGGACGGCCGCGGCCCCGATCGGGCTACGACCGGCCCCGGCGGACGGGCAGCCGCCGAAGCACTTGTGGCACTCCAACGTGAAGGACGTGGAAAAGAACGTCAGATCCACCGTGACCACGAGCTTCGCCGAGCCGCTCAGTGAATTGCTGTGGAAGTCGTAGGTCAGACTGAACGTCGTCTCGACCGAGACGCTGATCAGTCCCAGCAGGCAGATGCTGCCACCGATCCGCAGATAGCCGGTGATCTCGATGTCGGCGCCGTTCTTGGCGAAGACCACGCCCCCGAAGACGTGCACCTCCGCAGACACGATGGTGAAGTCCACGACGATGGCGGCGCCGAACTCGATCCCGCCGGTGAGCCGCTGCAGACCGCTGTCCGTACCGCCGGCGCTCAGGCCGAGTTCCAGGTATCCACCACCGCCGAGCCCCTCCACCGTGACCAGGAACGGCCGTTCCCGCGTACCGAAGGCGAAGTCCATGGCGATGGGCTGATTGGTCAGGGACAGCGTGACACCGATCTGCACGGTGAGGTTCTGCAGGCTGAACACCATCAGACCGGCGCTGGGAACAGCGAGGGTGTACGACGCCGAGATGCCGGCGGCCGACACGTCGATCCGCGGCCCGCCGCGCCCGGCCTGCGGGATGAGCTGTGCCAGCGTGGCGAGAAATCCCAGGTCGCCGCCGAGTTCGACCTTCGACAGGTCGACGTCCAGGTTCAGCCGCCGGCCGGGGCTGGCGGTGAAACGTACGGACGCGAACTTCAGGGTGACGTACGCGGGGGCGCTCTCGTCGGGGACGACCAACCTAAAGTCGCTGATCTTCCCGGTGGCGTGCATCTCGGCTCTTCCGTCGACCAATTGGGCCTGGGCGTCGAGGTTCAGCGAGCAGGTGGTGCCGGCGCGGAAAGGGCCGACGTTCTTCGTCAGCGCCTGCGTCCAGGTCAGCTCCGCCGACGGGGTGGGCGTGTCCTCCCCGGTCCAGACGAGCTTCGGCGGCTCGGTGACGACCTTGATGAGGCTGCTCAGGGGGACCACGCCGAACAGCGTGGCGTCCGGGGCGAACAGCTTCCCGGGATCCGTCTGCAGCACGTCGGCGACGGTCGGGCCGAGCGTGCGCGAGATCTGCGTCACGGTCATGTTCGGTGCGGCCAGTGTGCCGACGCGTGCTCCAGCGGCCCCGAAGTCGAGCATCCTCGGCGTCACGAGGTCGAGCAGCGCGTCGGGCATCGGGCGGCCCCACTGGGTGCCGACGAGTTCCTGCGAGATCGTTGCAGGCAGTGCCGGCAGCGGGCCGAGCAGTTGGCGGACCGCCGGCAGCCCCACGGCCAGCTGGGTCACCTGCGGGTAGAAGCCGACGCCGGTACGGGAGAGCGCTGCGCCGAGCCCGCCGAAGGTCATCGACTGCACCTCCTGCACCGCGCCGTCCGCCGCCTGGGTCGCCGACACCATGGCGAGCGGGATACGGCTGCCAATGTCGGACAGGGGCCGCCCGCGGCCCGCGAAGGGACCTGTGCCGGGGCCGCTTCCGTAGATCCGGTCGAGCTCCGCGGCGTAGTCGGTGCCGGTCGCCGTGTCCTCGACGAACAGCAGCGGTAGGTTCAGGTCCACATATTGCTGCCCCGCCGTGGCCTGGAGGTTGAACACGACCGGTGTCCAGGCCCGGGTTGGCCAGAAGCACCTGGGAGGGGCGGCCGAGGAGTCCAACGGAATCCAGCGGGCGTCGTCCAGGTCTCGGGTCTGCCAGGGGTCGATCGCGATCTGCTGGAACGGGAACCTGCGCTCGTGCCCGCCGCCCGCGCCGATGCCGTAGTCATCGCGGACGGGCTGGGTGATGACCAGGAAGGACTTCTGGTGCAGCGCTGCCACGGCGGGGTCGGAGCCGTCGAACAGCCGGTCGTCCACCTCGAAGTAGGCCGCCCGGTGGCCGAATGGGAACAGCGCGCCGGGGACGGAGACCTTGACGTGGAAGTCCCGGCCCAGCACGGCGTCCTGGGACCACTCCAGTTTCGGCCAGTGGGCGGCGGCGGAGAACCGGGCTCCGTAGGCGCTCAGGATCAAATCGTCGACCGCCATCGGATCGTTCGGGTTCTGGCTCGCGGTCGTGACGATCGTGTCGAACCAGGCGTCCAACGGCGTTCCATGGCCGGTTCCACCGGGCAGGGCCTGGACGGGGCGCGCCGTCAGGTGCCCGTCGGGGCCCGCGATGCGGCTGTGCCACAGCTCGGTGCCACCGCTAGCGCCCGCAGCGGGCAGGGTGCGGTGGGTGCACCTGGCGTCCGGTTGCACGGCGAGTAGCAGCCGCCACGGGAGTTCGATCCTGGTCACCTCGTCCGTGCTGGAGGCCGGCGTGGTGTCCAGCGGCAGCCGGTTCATCGCGTCGAGCAGGCCCTCCACGGTGAGCGTGATCGGCTCCGAGCCGACAGCGAAGCACAGGGTGGACGGTCCGGCGAGGAAGCCCTGTGGCGGCTGTCCGGACTCCACCACGGTCTCGGCCAGGTGCTGCGGGGGGACGTCCACGATCAGGCGGCCGCCGCCCGGACCGGCCACCAACTGCACCATGCCATCGGGCCTGGTCTGCTCGTGCAGCCCCTGACTCCGGACGGTCAGGGTGACGAGGTCGTCCGGGCGCAGCACGGTGTAGCTGCGTGCCGGCGTGTTCGGCAGGGCGACGAGTTGCCAGGGCTGCCAGGCGGTGTCGAACCGTCGGTGCATCAGTGCGGCACCGGCCCAGACGGCGACCACGTCGGTGCGGCCGCTCCCGGAGTCGACCGCGGCCAGCCGGGGGCGCGCCGCGCCGCATGCGGTGAGGTCGCCGCCGAGATGCTCCCAGCCGAGCCACGGTTCCAGGGCGGAGTGCCAGAGACCATGGTCGCCGCCCAGGAAAATGTCACGCTCCGTGGCGGCGAGGCAGGTGAAGGCCTGCCCGTCCCGGTCGGGCAGGTTTCCGAGTTCCTCCCACACTGATGACTCGTGCGGCAGCGAGGTGCCTGCCGGGACTTCGTCGAGTTCGAAGCGTCTGCGGATCAGGCGCCGTTCACGGGTGTCGGCGACGAGGAGGTCGACCCGGCCTGGGGCTACGGCCACCGCTGCCGTCTGCCCCGGTGGACGGTCGCCCGTGCGGAGCACGGTTGGCTCGTTGGTTGACCGGTCGGCCGAATTCCAGTGCACGATCTCCCAGCCCGGTGCGTCCGTGTCCAGAACGACGTAGAAATCACCGGGCCGGGTCGCCACGGTCGTAAAACCGGCTGCCGCGAAATTTTGGGCAAGGACGCCGAGTAACGTCCATTCCTGCCGGTCCCCGTCGTCCAAACGCATGCGCCACAGCTCACTGACGGTGCTGAGGGCAAAGACCTCGACCCGGCCGCCCTCGGTCGCCGTTGCGCTCAACCAGTCGAACCCGGGAGCTCCGGGCGAGGGCCAGGGTCGGCCGAGTTCGCGCCACTCGGTCCAGGCACCGTCGAACGCCTTGTGTCGCACGCCGCCGTCGTGCGTTCCGATGAAGAGATGAAGTCTGCCGTTCCCCGGAGAACAGGCGGCAAGGGCCGACGCCGAGTGGTTCTGCATGGGGGTGCCCCCAGATCATGAAGGGGTGACAGTCGCGCTTACCGCATGGTGCGGCAACCCGTCAACTCTCGGTTCCAAATTAGTCCTGGTTCGACCGCGTATCAATACAGGTAACTGTACGTAACGCCTCCGGGGCCGGCTCTCGGCATTCCCGCTGTCGTCACCACGCTCCCTTCGTGACCCGATGGCCGAGCGTGCCAACTTCTACGCGCGGCGGGATTGTGTCCCTTGCGGCAGTGAGGCGGCCCGGGTCGGGCGCCAACCGTCATGCCGGGGGCGGGGTTATCCAGGGCCTCGGTGAGGGAGTGCCGTCCGGGCCGGCCGCAACGCCACCACACGGGCCCGAGCGGGGCGTGCTCGGCGAGGAGTTCCAGGGTGGTGGCGACGATGGGCACCGCGTCGTCGTACTCGCGCCAACCATCGTCTTTGTAGTCGCGGACAAACTGTGCACCACTGGCCGCGCCAGGCCTCCTCCGACAGGTGCGCGATGGCCTCCTGGCGGTTCGCCAGCGCGGTGGGTCCGGCGTCGGTGACGACCAGGGCGACCGGCGGGTATCCAGCGCGGGTGTGGCCGGGGTAGGCGCGGCGCCACCAGTGCACCGTCCGCTCGGCGGATTCCTCGCGGTAGCGGGCGGGGTCGTTGTCACGGGCTCTGACGTGGGCCAGCTGCGCCCCGGGCCGGGGCCATGGTGGAGCGGTCGACCTCCACCATCAGCACCGGCACCTCGGCCTCCGGAGCCTGCCACACCGCATCCGAGCGCACCTTCCGCTTCCCGCCTGGCAACACGAACTCGGTCTCGGTCGATCAGGACCGCACGGTGCCGACGCCGCCCGCGGCCCCGGGCGCACTGCCGCCGAGGACGAACGCGAGCACGGCCTCCTTCACCGCCATCGCATGCGGCGCACCCATGCGGCCAGCCCCCGGGCCATGGAGCCGGCGCCTGCAACGTTCCGGCGATTCAAACCGGCTGTTCATCAAGCTCAAGGAGGGTGGTGGCGGCCATCGGTGTGCTCAAAGGCCAAGCAACAGGCGGGCCCTGGACGGCCGCCGACCCCAATGGCGACCCGAGTACCGGTACTGGCGCCCGCCCGTCGAACGCGCCATGGTCTGGCTCACCACCAGAGGAAGCCGCCCCCTACAGGGCAGCCTCGGCCATGACCGGGTGGGCGCCTCATCGCTGTACAGTTCCGGATGGCGGCGGCCCGTGCCTCGACCGCCTGGCCACCGTGCTTGGCCGGGATGGCGGCGTCCAGGGGCGCGCGGCAGTGGCCGCCCTTGCCGACCGTCAGGATCCGGCGCGGCCGGGAACCTGGCCCCGAACATGGCGAGCACCTGGCTGTCGTCCGACGCCGCGACGCCGCTCGCCCATCATCTACACCGGTCCCGGCAGCCGGGCCCACAAGCTGGCGACACCGCAACCGGGCGGGCCCGGATAGAGCAGCACAACGAGATCCGCGCCGTCCAGGTGCGCTTCGTCGGCCCCGACCAGGCCCGGGCCATGGTCGGAAAGCCGGAGCTACAGAGCCTGAGCCGCCGGGCGTGGCGGTGCCGGCGCGGCGCGGCCGGACCAAAGTGAGCCGGGCGGGTTCCACTGGCCGCGACCCTGACTCCGGCGTCCGGCGTCCGGCGAGCCTTTGTCTGACAGGACCCGGTGCGGCATCGGTGGTTGGATAAGGGGTGGGCCACTGTGTTCCGTGACAAGGCAGCGGCCCGACGGTGACGGCCACCGGACGATCGGTGCTCCCGTGCGCTGCTGTCCACATAATCCGTGGGAATCCACCAGGACTTGTCGGACATCGCCCTCCACGATGAGAACCCAGACGAGCGGCAGACCGACGGGCAGACGCCGCAGCCCGACACGCGGAGATGACGATCATGGTGACGCCAGTATTCGATATGTTCCCCGACGCCGACCGGCTCAGGCTCGCGAACCGGGCCACCAGTGGCCTCGTCTCCTTCAACGTGGACCCCACGGCATCGACCTGGTTCGTGCTCGTGGCGGCCGTCGGGCCGAACTGCCGGCCCCTGGGCGGGCAGGCGCCGGACATCGAGCTCCAAGCGGGCGACGGGTTTCTCATCCTCGTCCCGCAGAGCCCGGCCACCGCGGCAATCGCCGACGAGACCGGGCAACAGGTCGCGTCCGCATCATGGACCAGGGACCACACCGACGTGTTCACGGTGCAACTGGACATCTCCAACCCGGACAAGCGCACCTGGGCCGTGCGGATCACGAACGACGATCCGGAGGAACTCGGCTTCGTCTGGACCTCCGCCCCCTCAGCGACGGACGCTCGGCAGCCGCGACTCGTCCTGACGAACTCCTCGGTGGACGCGAAAGTGGAGGTGGGTGTCCCGGCGCCGGACATCCTGCTGCCCTTCGCCAACATCGGCACCGGGGCACTCACCTTCAACGGGCCCAGCGGGGCCGACCTGGGGGCCGGATTCGTCCTGAAGAACTTCCCGGCCCGTGTCGCGCCTAACGCCTGCGACCAACTCGTGCTCGGGGTGTCCTCCGCCGCAGTCGGATCCGACCTGACCGTCACCTTCGTCCTCGACTGCAACGAAACGGTGGCCCAGGCGAAGACGCTCCGACTCTCACGTACGGAGCTGTCGAAAGAGAAGGACGTGAAGGAGAAGGAGGCCAAGGAGAAGGAGAAGGAGAAGGAGACCAAGGAGAAGGAGACCAAGGAGAAGGAGGCCAAGGACAAGGACAAGGACAAGGAGGTGTCGAAAGAGCACAAGGACTCCAAGGAAACCAAGGAGGACAAGGAAACTCTCAAGGAGGGCGGCCCTCCCGAGGCCGTGATCAACGCCCCTCCCGAGAACGGGTCTTCGGCGCACTTCATCCGCCCGGAGCTGCGCCCCGACCTGTCGGCCAGCGCCCTCCGCAGCGAGGATCCAAACCAGCGGCCCGACGGGGAGTAGATGGAGCATGTGGCTCGTGCTCTGCGCCCCCGGGGACCACGCCGGAATGTGGGCGTACGACGGGCTGCGGCGGCGTGGGCTGACCCCGCTGGAGTTGCTGCCCCCAGGTGACCTGCTCTTCTCGTCGAAGTCGGCGCACCGGGTCGACGAGTCAGGCGCGAGCTTCGAGGCCCAGCTACCGGACGGACGCGTGCTCGCCAGCCGCGACGTGAACGGCGTGCTCAACCGGGCGGGCTTCGCCCAGGTCGGACCGCTCCGGTTCGCCACCGAAGCCGACTCAGATTACGCACGGGAGGAGTTGAGCGCGCTGCTGCTCAGCCTGCTGGAGTGCCTCGCCACGGTCGCGGTCAACCGGCCGTGTGCGAGCGGTCTTTCGGGCGCGTGGCGCCCCCCTGCGGAGTGGACCCTGCTCGCCGCCGAAGCAGGCCTGCCGGTCACGCCGGTACGGCTGTCTCCCCGTTCCACGTGGGAGCCGCCGGCTCCCGGCAACGACCGCGTACTGGTGCTCGGCGGGCACGTCTTCGGCACGACCGAGTACGGGCAGGGGTGCGTCCGGCTCGCGCGGCTCGCCGGGACCGACCTGCTGGGGATCGACCTCCACCGCGACAGTGGGCACCGGGCGGTCTTCGCGGGAGCGGACCCGATGCCCGACCTCCGCCTCGGCGGCGACGCGTTCCTCGACGCCCTGCACGACCATCTGACGACCTCGGCGGGCTCCCGATGATCATCATCTGCGGCATTGCGAGCGAGTCCCCGATCGTCAGGGTCACCACCGCACTCGACGACCTCGGCCTGCCTTACACCGTCCTCCACCAACGGCACTTCGCCGACCTGCCGTTCGAGATCGACGTCACCGGCAACGGGATCCACGGACAACTCGGCATGAACGGCGCAACTGTCGACTGCGCCGACGTGACCGGCATCTACGCGCGGCTGATGGACTGGCACCACCTGCCCGAACTGCGCGACGCGGGTGAGGCCGTCGAACAGCGCTGCCAGTCCTGGCACATGGCGCTCAGCACGTGGATCGACCTCGCCCCCGGGTGCGTGATGAACCGGGCGGCTGCGATGGCCTCGAACCTATCCAAGCCGTACCAGGCGCAGCTCATCCGGAAGGCCGGGTTCCGAGTGCCGGAGACCCTCGTCACCAACGATCCCGACCTCGTCCACGAGTTCCGGGCGCGCCACGGCGAACTGGTCTACAAGTCGATCAGCTGCCTGCGGTCGATTGTCCAACCCCTCGACGCCAACGCGATCGAGCGACTCCCCCTCATCCGCGGCTGCGCCGTGCAGTTTCAGCGGTACCTCAAGGGCACCAACGTCCGGGTACACACCGTGGCCGGGGACGTCTTCGCCACGCGGATCGACACCGACCGCGTCGACTACCGCTACGCCCACCGCAACGGCGGCCGGGCCGACCTCTCCCCGTGGCAACTGCCGGATGAGCTGGCCGAGCGCTGCGTCCAGCTGGCCGACCGGCTGGGGCTGTCCCTCGCCGGCATTGACCTGATGCTGGCCGACGACGGCGGGCTCTACTGCTTCGAGGTCAATCCCAGCCCGGCGTATAGCTACTACGAGTCCTGCACCGGCCAGCCGATCGCCCGTGCCATCGCGCTCGCGCTCGCACGCCGGTGAGGCCGTCGCGGTGGTGGCGGTGCCCGCCGTACCCGCCGTGCGGCGCGCGGCGGGGACTCGCCCCACAGCATCCACGCCGGTACGGCTAGCAGACAGGTGATCGCGGTCAGGTTCGGGCGCAGACCGAACGCGGCCCCCGCGACGCCGGCCGCGAGTGCGGCCAGCGGGCGCAAGCCGACTCATCAGGCGTACCGGGTCTGCGGTGTGACGGCCCTCGTCGAGGATGCGGTCGGTGCGCAGGGCACCGGCGGTCAGGCCGATGGTGCGAAACGGCTTTCGCAGCAGGCCTGCGCTGACGGCCGGGCCGGTGAGGTCGACGGCGCTCTGCCGGCTCCGATCAGGTGGGGGTTGGCGCTGTCGGGCCAGTGCTGGTGGCGTTCCCGGATCCAGGCGGTGGTGAGGCTCATCAGGAGACTGTCGAGGTAGAGGACGTGGACCAGGCGCCGGGGGCGGCGTACGCGCTGACGGGCGGTGGTGCGGTCGAGGTCGTCGAGGCGCAGGCCGGCGACCTGGTGGGGGTGGAGGGCGTGGACGGCGACGAGGGCGACGATGAGGCGGCTGCGGGTGTCGGGGAGCCGGTCGAGGATGCCGGTGAGGCGGTCGGAGGCAACCGTGGTGGGCAGGCGCCGGGTGGTGGTGAGGCTGACCGTGCGGGCGGGGTCGCGGAAGATGAGCCGCTCGCGGCGCAGGGCACGGAAGCAGGACCGGAGCGCGGTGTGGACTTTCTGGGCGTAGTGGCCGGTGAGCGGTTCGAGGGCAGCCTCGATGTACTGCTTCGTGATCTCCCGAGGGCTGCCCAGGCCAGCCACGTGCCAGGCGGTGAGGACGGGTGCGGCGGCGTCGAGGTAGTTGTCGATGGTCTTGGGGCTGCGTTTCCAGTTCTGCTTGCTGCCCTGGCCCTGGAGGACGTCGATCCAGCGGTGCGCGGCGGGGGCGAAGTCACCGGGCAGCGCGTCGGCCCTACGCCGGGCGCGTATGAGGAGCGCATTCGTGGCGGGCAACGGGACCAGCATGCCGCAGCTGCGGAGGAACTGAATGAGTCGGTGGCCGTGGAGGTTGGGATGCAGGCTCGCGAGCGTTCGGACGTCCGCCTCGTGGACGGGCGCGGCGGCGCCGAGATGGCTGGTGATCACGCGCAGGGTGCGCACGCTGCCGCTAAAGGAGTCGGTGCTCCAGCCCCGGGAGCAGATGTAGGCGGTGAAGTCGTCGACCAGAGCGACGGCCTCCGGGGTGAGGGCGGGCTCGGCTGCTGCGGCCAAGGCTGTCCAGTCGCGGGCCGGAGCGGGGAAGAGTTCAAACTGTCCCGGGTCGACGAGGTGGGATGAGAGTGGACGGCCGCTGTCGGCGGCGCGGGCCAGGCGGCGTTACATCTCCTCCAGGGCGGCGAAGGCCTGTGGTGTGTCGGGGATGTGCCGGTCGTGGATACGGGCGCCGTCGGTCGGGGCGAACAGCCTGCGCGGGGTGGGGAAAAGGCCGAGCCAGCCCCGCGAACCGGCCGGATCGGCACGGGGAAAAGCGCTCGGTGTCAGTAGCGAATGCTAGGAGCGGCCGTCGACCCGTAGCGCGTTCCTCTTCGGACCCGTCGGTTGTCCGGCACCGCGTGGTGCCGGACAACCGACGTCAGGGGGCAGGAACTGCCTGGATGCGTTCCGGAACCCCGCCAAGGCTCACCCGCCGGAGCGTGCCTGGAGGAAGAAGCTGACCGCCGTACCCACCGCCGCACCTGATCCGGTCAGCACGAGGGGCACGAGCCTGGGGCGGTGCTTGAGCACGACCGTCAGTCCGCCGACCTTGAGGGTGAAGTAGGGCGGCTCACGGCGGGCCTGCGGCTTGGGCTTCGTCTTTCCGGTGGCGCTCATGCGAACCGCACCTCCGTCCCGGTGGACGGGGCTGCCGCCAGGCTCGGGGATGAGGCTACGTTCTCCCGGTGCCAGGCGAAGTACTCCTCGCTGACGTCACTGTGCGCGGTGCACTTCCTGCCGGCGATGGCCTCGGCCGCGGCGAGGAGGTCCTCGGACATTCCGGCCTTCGGTGACGCCTCCACCCTGCCTTCGGCGGTCACGAGGACGAAGCCGTCCTCGAACAGGGCGTCGCAGCCGAGCACGCAGACCGCCATGACGTTGGCCAGGTGCGAGCGCTGCTCCAGGTTGGACTGCGAACGCTTGCGGATGTGGGCTGCTCGCAGGAGACCGGTCGGGAGCGTACGTCCGCACAGCGCGCACTCGGCGGTGGGCTTTGCGAACAGGACGCGCCGCAGCCCGGCCGTCTCACGGCGCGCGAAAGTCCGGGTGGGGCGGTCCGAGTCGGGGTCCAGGTCGAGGTAGCGCACAGCAGGGTCGGTCAGGTCCGAGCCGGGGAGGTCTGTGCTCGCCGGAAGACCGGATTCGGGTCCGCCTTCCTGGATCGGCCGACGTCCCATGGAGTCGATGAAGCGGTCCAGGACCTCGTCGGGTACGAGAACAGGTGCCCCCTGCTTGTTGGCCGAGAGGCGGAGGGCCTCCATAGCCTCGGCCCCGAGCTCGTCTCCGCTCACGGACATCTCGATTCCCAGGACGTCCAGGGGGACGCGCACCGGGTAGACGTCGTCGGGCCACATGCTGGTCGTCTGCAACGTGACGGGCCCGGTGACACGGGCGACCGCCAGTTCACGCAGGACCGCGTCGGACCAACCTCCGTGGGGGACCCTGGCATTCGGGCCCCGGTGGCCGAGGAGGAGGTAGTCACCCGCCTTCAACGCGGCGAGCACTCGAGGTGTGTCCGCTGTGTCGGCAATGTACTGCTTCCAGCCCCAGAGGGACTCGCGCAGACTGATCTCAAGGTTCCGCTTCGATGCAGCGGGAACGTAAACGGCGACGACGGGCACGTCGAAGTTCCTCCACAGCTCGACTCTCCCTCAGTTGGGAGAGTTCGGTGGTTTGGTTGTCGGCCGGCGACGCGGGTCCCGCCGAGCGGGAGATGACGTCACCTGGTCTCGTTCTACCAGACCCCTGGGGCAGCGGGAAGCGGTTCCGGAAGGGGAACGTTCGCCCTGAGGGAACTCACTGAGCCCGTACCAGGTACGTCGACACGTCCGTCCTTGAGTCGCTTGGGTCGCTGAGTCGCCGGCCGAGCCGCCACCTGGTCGGGCTGCCCCTGCCTGCAGGCAGCGACCCAAGCGACTGACAGCCACGGTTCCTAGCGGCACCAGCGCGCGGGATCTGCTCCGCTTCGGCAGCGCTCGTACGGTCCGCACCTCAAGAGACGGTCGCTGGAGCTACCGAAGCGACCCAAGCGACTCGGCTGGGGCCCTTCCGGCAGACCTGACACGCCCGACACGCCGGGGAAAACGCCCTAAGAGACTCAGTCGCTTTCAGTCGCTGAGCTTCAGTCGCTCGACAAAACACCAGGTCAGAGCATGTTTACCCACCCCAACAGCGACTGAAGCGACTTAAGGTCGGGTATATAAAGACATTCCCGTGTGCGTGTGCGCGTTATAGACCCGGGCTTCAGTCGCTTCGGTCGCTGTTTGCTGTGGAAAATGCGCTTGACCTGCGGAAACGTCGGAGCGACCAAAACAGCGACCGAACGGGCTCAGTCGCTCTCCCAGGGCTTGGTCGCTGAGTTTGCCCGCAAGCAGTGGCAGTGACAGTCCCCACGTCCCCGCTCGGCTAGTCTGTGTGAGCTATCTTCTGAACTTCGGTCGCTTCAGTCGCTGACCCGGTGCCCGCCAGTGCCCTGACCTGGCTTTTTGCCCTCAGCGACTGAGCCAGCGACTCAAGTCCGAGCAGCTACCGAACAAGGGGAAGGGACCAGCGTGACGGCGCCGATGGCCGTGGGGAGCGACCGAGCGGACCGCCAGCCGGATGCGCTGGCCGTTGCACGCTGGTGTGCGGCCCAGGGCTGGCCCGTCCACCCGCTCGCCCCCGGGCGCAAGACCCCGCCCGCGAACTGCCGCCCTTGCCAGGACTCCCCGCACTCCCCCGCCGACTGCCCCTGCCCCGCAGTCGGTCGCTGGTGCCACGGCTTTCACGCAGCGACTCTGGACCAGGACGTCCTCACCGCCTGGTGGCGGGTTAACCCGGACTTCGGCACGGGTGTTGCCTGCGGCCCGGCCGGACTGGTCGTCATCGACGTCGACAACCACACCGACGTCGTCCCCGCCCGCGACCGCATCCTCCCCGGCATCCCGATCCACGAGGACGTCGACCTCGAAGGACTCGAGAACGGCTACCACACCCTCGCCCTGCTGGCCGCCCTGCGCCGGGCTCCCGATCCGACCACGGACGAGGGCACCCTGCGCGTCCGCACCCCCTCCGGTGGCCTGCACATCTGGTACCAGGACCACACCGACCGCCGGTTCGCCTGCTCCACCGGTTCCTCCGCGGGCCGTGCCCTGGCTTGGCAGGTCGACGTCCGCGCCCACGGCGGCTACATCGTCGCTCCCGGAACCGTCACCGCGGCAGGTACCTACACTCCGCTTCCGGGCGCCAGGATCCCCGCGCCGCTGCCCGAGTGGCTCGGCGAGGAACTCGTCCGTACCGGCCACCTCCAGGACCGGCCCGGCCGGCCGAGCGTGCCGCAGTCGGCCGTCCCCGACCGCGCCCGCCAGGCCGTCGTCGCCGCGGGTGGGGGGAAGAAAGGCGCGGAGAAGGTACTCGACACCGTCCTCCAGGAAGTCACCGACTGCGCGGGCACTCCCGAGGGCGCGGGCTTCACCGGCAAGCTCAACCGCGCCGCATACACCGTGGGCGGCCTGGTCTCGGCCGGCCACCTCACCCATGCCGCCGCCGAACAGCTCCTCCTCGAGGCGGCCCGCACCGCCCGTCCCGCCCAGGACAGGCACAACTCCGCCGTCATCCGCTCCGGCCTGGCAGCCGGCAGCCGCCAGCCCCTGCGCATCGGGAAGGCCCGCGGATGACCGACAGCACCCGCCGCAAGAGGACGGTCTTCGACCCCGTGGCCACGGCGCAACAGATCCTGGACTACCCGCCCGTCCCGGGCCCCTCGCAGCCCCCGTGGAACGGCACCGCCGTCCAGGAGAGCCTCCTCGACCCCGCGCCCGCACCGGCCGCTCCCCCGGTTCCGAAGGCGGCCGCAGAGCCCGTACAGGCCTCCGCGACGGGCCCGCAGGCGACCCCTCACGGCCTGCTGCCCGACTCGCTCTCGGACCGGGGCAACGCCAAGCTCTTCGTCCACCTCTACGGAGGCGACTACCGCCACGTTCCCGGCCTCGGCTGGTACCGCTGGTCCGCCCACCGCTGGCAGCTCGACGAGGACGACACCGTCCTGTGGGCCGCCGGCGAGATGGCCGAGAGCATCGCCACCCACGACGCGCGCGGCATCTACACCAACACCGACCTGCGTCGGCACCGCCGCCGGGCGCTGTCCACCTCCGGCATGAACGCCATGCTCGCCCAGGCCAAGTCCGCCCCCGGCATGGTCCTCAACGCTGCCCTCCTCGACGCCGACGCCTACGCCCTGTGCACCCCCGGCGGCGTCGTCGACCTGCGTACCGGTGCCATCGTCCCGCCCGACCCGAAGGTCCACCACCACTCGCGCTCCACCACCCTGGCCCCCGCCCGGATGCCCACCCCGCGCTGGGACCGCTTTCTGTCCGATACCTTCGGCGACGACAGGGAAGGCCGCCAGACCCGCGACTTCCTCCACCTGCTGCTCGGATACTCCATCAGCGGCGACGTCGGCGCCCAGGTCATGCCGTTCCTCTACGGCCAGGGCAAGAACGGCAAGTCCGTCCTGCTCGACGTCATGATCCAGCTCCTCGGTGACTACGCCGACGCGGCCCCGCCCGGCTTCCTCATGGCCAAGACCTTCGACGGCCACCCCACCGACCTCGCCGAACTCCACGGCCGCCGCATCATCGTCTGCTCCGAGCTCAAGCCCGGCGACCGCTTCGACGAGGCCCGGGTCAAGCTGCTCACCGGCGGCGACAAGATCAAGGCCCGCCGGATGCGCCAGGACTTCTTCTCCTTCGAGCCCACCCACAAGCTCTGGCTGCTCGGCAACCACCGCCCCGAGGTCGGCACCGGCGGCTTCGCCTTCTGGCGGCGCATGCGCCTGATCCCGTTCGAGCGGGTCGTCCCCGAGGAACGCAAGATCGACAACCTGGCCCACGTCCTCGTCGCCGAGGAAGGCCCCGGCATCCTCGCCTGGCTCATCGAAGGTGCCTGCCGCTACTTCGCCGGCGAGAAGGACCTCGCCGGCCCCCAGGCCGTCCAGACCGCCACCACCGCCTACGCCGAGACCGAGGACCACGTCGGCCGCTTCCTGAAGGAGGCCTGCGTCACAGGCGAGGGCATGCGGGCCGAACAGTCCCAGCTCTTCGGCGCCTACACCCGTTGGTGCGGCTTCGAAGGGGCCAATCCCGTATCCGGGCGTGCCTTCGCCGCACGAGTCCGCGAGACACTGGGTATGACCTCTCCCAAGGAGATGGTCCTGTCCAACAGCCGTAAGTACTACCCGGGCATCGGCCTGATCACCGACGACACAGAGGAGCACAACGCGTGAGCGCGCTGATCGACCCGGCCGAGCTCGCCCACGAAACCGACCTC
Source organism: Kitasatospora sp. NPDC032121 (assembly GCF_055580145.1). NCBI lineage: Bacteria > Bacillati > Actinomycetota > Actinomycetes > Kitasatosporales > Streptomycetaceae > Kitasatospora > Kitasatospora sp. NPDC032121. The sequence goes on from NZ_JBVILX010000017.1 coordinate 90,032, forward strand.
GTCTGGCTGGAGGACACCTCCGACCTCGACTACGTCCGTCAGTCGCTGGACCGGCTCACCACCCGCCGCGGCCGCCCGGCCTACCACCGCGACGGCCGCATGGTCGGCTACGCGATCCTCGGACCCGACGCCAAGTCCTCCCGGGCCTCCGGTACCTTCCGCCGCCGCGTCTTCTGGCTCCTGCCGCACGACCGCGACCAGGACCCCGAGGGCCTCTACTCCACCGGCGCCCCCTCCGAGGCCGTGGACCCGCGCACCGTCGCCCCGGGCGTCAAGGGCTACAAGACCGAGCGTTCCGAGGGCGGCCCGGCCTCGCCCGCCATGCTCGAACTGGGGATAACGCTCCCGAAGGCCTGACAGCCCGAGGACGCGGCACAACGGTGAGGGGCGGTTCGGAAACGGGCCGCCCCTCACCGATTCGCCGGCCCGGGACTCGCCGGATGACGATCGGTGGTGATCCGGGAAGCCGTGGGGGCTCCGGCGCGAGAGCCCGGACAGAAGGGCGGGTCGCAGGGCCTCCAACGGGGCCGTGGTGGATCCCGGGGCCGCACTGTCCGTGGTGACGGATAGGGTCCGCTCGTCAGCCTCCCCCGCTCCCATGAAGGGTTCCGATGGCCCGCACCACCCCACCGCGCCCGGTCGACATAGCCGCCGTCTTCCCCGAACTGGCGCCCCTGGCCCGCCGGACGGTGCGCCTGCACCCGCGCCTGGGCACGCCGACCGCCCGAGACAGCTCCGTCGGCGGCCCACTGCTGTGGCCGGCCGACGAGCCCTGGCCCGTGTGCACCGAGCCGCATCCGGAGGACGAGCCGCCCGTGTCGCCCGCCGACGTCCGGCTGCGCCGCAGACTCATCGACATCGGCTGGGCCGGCGGGACGCGCACCGCACACGAGGAAGCGGCCCTGAACGCGACGTACGAGGGGCATCCGTGGAGCGGGGAGCCCAACCTCCTCGTGCCGGTGGCCCAGCTCTACGCCCGCGACGTCCCCGGCCTGCCCTGCCCCGACGGGGCGGACCTGCTCCAGGTGCTGTGGTGCCCCCTGGAGCACGAACCGGAGTGGATGCCGGCCACTCGACTGGTGTGGCGCTCTTCGGCAGGGGTCGGCGGGGTGTCGGCCGTGCAGCCGGAACCCGCAGACGTGTCCAACCACGGCCACTACGTGCCCGAGCCGTGCGTCCTGCACCCGGAGGTGGTGACGGAGTACCCGTCGTCGCTGGAGCTGGAGCCGGGCCTGGCGAGCCGGATCGCGGACTGGTGCGAGCAGGAGTTCACCGGCAAGGACCCCGGGTACCGGTCGGCCGACGAGTTCCGGGCCTACTACCAGTTCGAGCTGTCGGTCGCTCCGGGCTGGAAGGTCGGCGGCTGGGGGCCGTGGAGCTTCCGCGACGCGTGGGTCATGCGGTGCCGCGCCTGCGAGTCGGTCATGAACCCGCTGCTGACGATCAGCTCGGGCGCTCTGGACGGCAGCGGCTGGGACCCCGTCGAGGACCGGGGCACGGACGACGACATCGGCATCCAGATCGGCCGGAGCTACAACATGCAGCTCTACTACTGCCCGGTCTCCTTCGACCACCCGCACCTGGAGGTCATGCAGTAGCCCTCACGGCGCGGGCCCGTGCCACGGTGTGTTCCGCTCCCGGAACCACGGTGGCACCCGGCCGGGGAGCAGGGCTTCGACGACGGAGGCGACGTGACCGAGTCCGCGGGAAGCCGCCTACTGGCGGTGCGATTCGGGCAGGGCCCGGCTCCTGACTCCTTCGCCTTCACCCCGGAGGGGAAGCGGAGGAGGGCGACAGCCCGCTGAACCGATCACGTGATGCCTCTGCCGAAGTGCCGCGGCGGGCAGGTCCGGTCGCCACCGGCGCGTCGTGCGGCATCCGCCGCCTCGGGTGGTGAACGTGATCTGTCGAGGCCGACGTGGAGGTGGCGATGAGAGTCGTGTGCGTGCACGGGGCGTGGTGGTGGCACCGCACCGCAGAGCTGCTGCGGGAACGGGGGGTGCCCAGCGCGGCCCCGGCGCTGCCCAGCTGCGGCGAGACGGGCGTGCCCGGCGGCCTCGGCGGGCCGGGTCTCCCGGAGGACGTCGCCGCGGTGCGGGAGATGCTGAGGGCGAGCGACGAGCCGACCGTCGTGGTCGCCCACAGCTACGGCGGTATCGTCACCGCCGAAGCCGCCGCGGGAGTCGGGTCGGTGCGCCACCTGCTGCTGGTCTCCAGCTACCTGCCCGAGGTCGGGCAGAGCCTGTCGCAGTTCGGCGACGGCCACCCCGCCCCCTTCCTTGACGTCGACCCCGACAGCGGCACGTTCGGGGTCCGCCCGGAGTCGCTCGCGGGCACCTTCCTGCAGGACTGCGACCCTGAGGTCCAGGCGCAGGCGGCCGACCACCTCGCCCGGCAGAGTCTCCAGGTGACCGGGCAGCCGGTCGGCGCGGCCGCATGGCGGCAACTGCCCACCACCTACCTCGTCTGCGCTCAGGACCGGGGCACCCCGCCGCGGCTGCAACGCGAGTTCGCCCGCCGCGCCGGCCGCGTCGTCGAGCTCGATGCCGGCCACCACCCGTTCCTGTCCCAGCCCGCGGCGGTCCGGGACCTGCTTGTCGGCGTACTCCGTCAAGTGCTCAGCTCGGTACAAACGATCGTGCTCAGGTCCCTGTTCGATGTGATCGTGTTTCGTGCAACGATCCCGGCATGGCGAACTTTGATGCTTCCTCTCCGCAGCACCGTGTGAGTACGGGTGGGCCGTGCGGGGCGGCGCGCGGCCAACGAGGTTCTGCCCTCGCCGTGTTGGGGGCACTGCTGGATCAGTCGCTGGTGCAGATCGCCGACGCTGCCGCCGACGCCCGGTGCTTCGACCGGGAAACGATCCACATGGCGGCGGACGTGTGGGACAACAACACCTTCCCGCTGTTTCGGGCGGCGACGGCCGGCACGCGAGGCGGGCGCGAGCGTCGATCTCTGGCAGCGTTGGAATGGATGGCCGGCCTCGGTGAGGAACGGCGCACCTGGATGATCGAGCAGGCTGCGGCCGCCGGGCACTCGTTGGACGGGCTCCTCGCACCCGGGAAACCGTCCACGCCGGGCCGTGACTATCTGGGACAGGTGATGGCCCCGGTGATGTCGCTGACGGCACACGCCGCGGAGAGCCTGGCCGCCGACTACGACCTTTCATCGGCCGAGGTCCGCCATCTGCGTATCGAGCGGGCCGGCAGCCGTCTCGTCGGCCAGCTCGAACTGGCTGTCACCCGTTCCTATCCCGTCGACGACGGCACCCTGCCCGAGAACGCGACGCTGAATATATGGCTGCGCGACATCACCGAGGTCCGCTTCGATTCCGATGACGCCCGGGGCGCCGTCCTTCGACCGCGAGCGGACGGCGTGTCAATCGCCCTGGGGGCCCGAGGGATACTCTGCGCGGCGACGGCCGACCATTGCCCGGACGACCGCTGCTGGCACCTGTCCTCGGCCGGGCGCCAGGCCGACGCGACCACACCACCCCGCGACACTCGACCTGCTCGCGGCGCCTCCCCGCAGGAGGGGCACCTGGGCGCCAACGCCATGGCCGCAGCGACCGTTCTGCACCGCGCCATGCTGCACGTCCGCATGGTGCGTAGTCCCAGGCATGCGGACCGGGTCCCCGTACGCGAATTCCACCGAGCCTTCACCGGAGCCGGCGAGGCAATCCTCGCTGCGGGTGCTCACCGCCTACCCCACCGACGGGAAGCCGCCTTCCGCCACTTGGTCGAGACCTGGGTCAGACGCGGCGGTGCAGCCCTCGCGAAGTGGTTCACCAGCGAGCTGGCGGAGACCGTCCACCGACCGGATCTCCTCGTCGTCCTCCGCGACCTGGACCAACCCCACCCGACCGCTGGCACATCGCAGCAGCCCGCTCCGAACCTCGCGACGGTACCCGGCCCAGTAGAGGTCGAACTCCGGATGGCCTCCTACACCTCGGCACACACACGCTACGGCGCAGACCACGACGCCTCTGCCCTCGTGCACCTGGCCGTGCCGCCGCACCCGCGGAACGCCGAGAACGACCCGTGGCGGCTGCGCACGATGTGCGGCGCCAGCCCCGCCCGCTTCCAGTTGCAGACGGCGGCGTTCCAAGGCGCCGGCCAGCCCCCCGTCACGGCTGACGACAATGCGGCCCGCCGCTTCGCCCTACACGACGGAGCCCTCAACATCACACGAAGGGAAGGCTGAAACCACTATCCGCCGCGCGCACGTTGGTTTGTACCGGCCTGAGCAGTTTTCCGGCTCTGGCAAGATTTTCGTAGCCGGAGATCATCCCGGGGCGGCGGTGTGTTGGTTCGCGCATCGACGACGCAGGTGGGCGATCAGTACAACTCGGTGGCGGAGAAGTGTGACGCTGGCGCGACCTCCCATGATGCGCTTCTGGAGCTTCACGTCGGTGATCCGGCCCTCGTTGACTCCGGAGTTGTAAGGGGTTGTGATCCCCTGGGCGACCGCGTGTTGGTCTTCGCGCAGGGCGCTGGCGATACCGGCGAGAGGCGCCAGCCCGCTGTTGGCGAGTCGTTCGAGCCAGTCCGGCAGCGGCGTGGCATCGCGTGTGTCGAGCATGGCAGCAAACTCGCGGACCAGGTCGTGGGTGCGCCGGAGTTCCGGGCAGTGTTCGAGCAGCTGGCGCAGACGCTCGGCAGTCTGCAGGCTGAGCCGATCGGGGGCGGTGATGATCCAGCGTGCGGCTTCACGTGGGGAAGGCGGTCGTTCGCGAGGCTCGTCCAGGGGTAGGCCACGCCTGAGGGTGCAAGGGCCATCTTCACTCGCTGGTAGTGCCCCAGGTAGCCCTTGCCCAGGAGTTCCTGATGAAGGATCTTCGCGTTGTGTTCGCCCTCGTCCCAGCGTTGCTGCAGGTAGTCGAGGTAGGGATCCAGGGTGGACGGGCGTCGGGGAGCGCGGCGCATGACCTCCTGCCAGGTGCGGGCCCGGGCGTACTTGCGTACCGTGCAGGTCCAGGCCGAGCTCACGCGCTACGGCGCTGTAAGGACGGCCGGCATCGGCCAGCGCGTGCACGGCCTCGAACAGCCGCCGTGCGTGCCGGCTGGCCGGAGTGTCCACCGGCTCGGAACCGGCGTCCGCCGTGTCAGCGGGCTCGGGCCCGGCAGGACCAGGGGCGGGGAGCGCGGCCGGCAGGCAGGCGCGGTGGGCGGCAGCGACGTCCTGAACGCGCCGGGACAGGCCCTGCCACAGATGGAAGCGGTCGCTGACCTGGACCGCGTCGGGGGCACCGTCGGCGATGCCCTGCCGGTAGGTGAGCGATCCGTCGCGGCAGACGATAGTCGTCCGGCCGCGACTTCAGGTGCAGGTCCAGCAGCACACGGAACTTGGCGACCGCCTCGGCGCAGTCAGCGAACAGGTCGTCGCAACCGTGGCGCACGGCCGCGCGCTGCAGGATCGTCCCGGCCAGTGCGCGCGCCCGTGGGGTGTTCGACGCGAGTCGTATCAGGCGGGGAAGGGCAGCGAAGCCGGCGGGGAAGACGAGGTCGTTCTCCAGGCACAGCCGGAATCCGAGTTCCGTCCATGCCTCGGCATCGTCTTCGCGCTCGACGCGGTGCAGGAGTTCGGGAACGCGGTCGACTTCCCCGTAGCAGTCGTGCATCCGTGCCCAGTTCACCATCCGGGCGTCCAGCTGCCCGAGGCTTGCCAGGACGAATCCGCCCTGCTCTCGTGGCGGTCAGTCGATGGGGTCGGCCGGTGCCATTCGCTTTCCGGCGGCACTCCGTCCGGCCAGGCGAAGCACAGCTCGTCGTTCATCGCGGCCACCAACCACTGGGCCAGGGTGACGCCTTGCTGCCGACAATCGCCCTCTGCGTTGGACCACATCGCGCCGTCCACGTCGCGGAAGTCGACCATCGACCACAGCGTGCAGCCCCAGTCGAAGAGCGGCACCACTCCGGCCGGCACTCCCCCGGTGGGATCCGGTCCGTGCTCATAGGCTTCCGCGATGTGCTCGTGTCCTTGCCCCACATCGACCGGCAGGACGCCGTCGACGGGTCCGAAGCCACCGTTGGAGACCTCGGTGTAGAGGCGCCGCAGAAGCGTGGGGAAGGCGAAACCGATGACACGTTCCGCCTCGGCGAGGGCCTGCGGCGGGGCAGGTGGGGGTGCCTGACGTTCCTGGGCAATTCCTCGGCAGGCCTCAATGATCTCGTCATCCGTCACCAGGCGACCGTAGGGGGTGGCTCGGACAGTAGGGGCCACCGCTTCGGGACGGCAGGAGGTGGATCGCCTCGGAGCGATGCGAAGTCCGAAGCCCGACGTCCGGTACCGGTCGACTCTTCAGGGCAAAGGGCACAGGGCACAGGACGTCACGAGCTCACTGGCAGCGGGCGAGGAGGGGGTAGGCCCTGCGCCGATCTCGGACGCACCCGGCCTGGCCAGTGGGCCGTTGCTTCGAGCCTCCGGCCGGACGATTTTCCGCGGAAAATCCGACGGCCGTCGGTCAGTCGGCATCGCTGACACCAGACCGTCGAACCGGCTGACCGTGATCGCAACCCGCGTGCATCGGGCCCGACGTGGGAAGCCGCCCTGGGGCGGGACACTCCCTACGGCGACATCGTGACCGGGCCCCCAACCTTGGCACGGGGGGCCGGAGCTGTCCGGTGTTGGTCTTCAGGGATGCCCCTGGAGAGCGGGACTTGGCGGCGGACATCCTGCTCTGCGATCGGGAGTAGCCTGCTTCATCCGCCATCAGTCACCCCGGTCCATGCGAGGGAGGGGCAGAACGGTCGCCCCTTCCGGGCCGAAAGCGTCGGGTCGGGTCGGCGGAGGGCCTCCGATTTTCCGCGGAAAATTTCATGATGCGAGGGAGCCCTGGAAGGGTCAGTTACCTGAGCCCTTCGCAGGCTGCCACGTCATCGTCAGACACCTGCCCTCGACGGCAGCTTCCGGTGGCCCGGATTTTCCGCGGAAAATTCTCCGTGCGGATCGCGGACGCACCCAGCCGCGCGCGCCCTCACCGACCAACCCCGTTGAGTGCTGTTCCCAAGGCCCTACTCCCCCGCCGCCGTCCGTCCCCCGGTCGCGGCGTCAGCTGGGTTGCAGGTTGGACGGATAGGGCGGGCTTCAGCCGGTGGAGTGCCTGGAGGGCTCGCACGCCCATGGGACGGGACGGTTCGACCCGTGCGATCAGGACGGGGAGCGAGATGGACGCGTCGCTGATGACTGTCCAGTCGTGGAAGCGGTTCTGGAGGTATTGGGCGGGGCGGTGACGCAGCCGGCGAGTGAGGTTGGGCAGGTGGGTACGGCCCCTCAGGGGGGAAGCGGGCGGGTCGACCAGGCCGAAGCCGTCAGGCGGTGGGGAGATGATGTCGAGCAGGACGCAGAGGTCCCAGAGGTCGTACCAGGCCGTGTCCCGTGAATGATCTTGCAGGTGGAAATTGTCGTTGAGCTTGTGGCCAGCGGCCGGAAGATTGCCGCCATGAGCTCTCGACGCTTCGTCCCCCTCGATCCTGACGGCATGAGTGCCGGTGGCTGGCTGTATGCGGTGGTCGAGGCGAAGACGGGGGTCTTCTATCAGCAGCAGTACGGCGGAACCGCCTGTCGACAGGGACAGGTCGAGGGCTTCCTGGTGCCGCTGTTCGGCCCTGATGAGTTGGACGCGTTGCGCGAGCTCTTCGAGAAGGACTTCCGTGGGGCCGGCACCTGGAACTACGCGTGGCCGGATGACGAGCGGGACAGGCTCCGCGGGATCATCGAAGCCATCCGCTACTGGGCATGCGACGGGACCACCGAGGAGCCGCACCCTCTGCGACTGGACGAGAGCCGGATCCGCGACGCCGACGAGGCCTGGGTGCCGGTGATCACGCCGGACGGCCCCGCAGTACTGATGTGGTTCAACTCCGACTGAACCCGGCGATCAGCCGTCCTCCCCAAGCCAGAGGACCAGCCTTATGGCGGCAGTCACGAAGGATCTTCCAGGTCTTCATCCTGGCGAACATATGATCGATATGGGCACGGACTTGTTTGTGCCCACGGTTGTGCTCGGCCTGCCACTCGGTGGGCTTGCCGCCTTTGGGGCAGCGGTGCGGGACGACCAGGCCGGTCCCCGGGTAGCCGCCGTCGGCGATCGTGGTGGTCCGGCCGACCGCCGCCATGGCACCGGACTCTTCCCATTCCTTGCAGTCGTTCCAGTTGCCGGCAGAGGTCTGCCGACCTCCACTATCAGCCGGGAGTGGGCGTCTACGACCACCTGGTGGTTGGTGGAACACCTGTAGTTCTCGGACTGCTCGGCGATGGTGTGGTCGAGGGTGGGGACAAGGGTGCCGTCGACGATCAGCACGGTGTTTCTGCGGAACCGGCGCCGGGGCTTGAGTGCCAGGAGCGGTCGATGCGCCCGATGATTCGGCTGGCCGCCGACTTGGAGAAGCCAAACAGGGGCGCGAGCTGCCGTAGTGTCAGGCTGGTGCGTCAGTAGCCGCGACCAGCAGGAGTCGGTCCTCCAGCGGCAGGTTCCACGGCCGGCCAGGACGGACCGTGCGGGCGCCCTCGCGGCGGAGCATCGTGATCAACTGTTTGAACTCGCGTGGCCCCAGGCCGGTGAACGGGGGCTATCCACGACGATTCCGCTGCGTGATCACTCCAGTCACGGCAAGATCATGGCATCAAGCCTGCTCCCGTAGCGCCGGCCGGTCGGAGTGCCTCCCGGCTGTGGGTACCACCAACAGCGGGAGCATGGTTGAGGCAGCGACGGAGCTGGCGCGAGGATCCGGATGAGGAGCAGGGCGTGGGAGGGCTGTTGAAGAGCGTCTCTGGGGTCCGCTGGGCAGAGCTGCGTGACGCAACGGGGGCTCCGGCCGGCGGGATTCCATCTCTGCTGTCCCGGATCGCCTATGGGGACGAGGACGCGGCCCGCATCGCTATCGATGAACTGGGCGATGCCATCTGTGCGCTGGGGTTCGTCATCGGTGAGGCGACAGCTCCCACGGTCCCGTTCCTTGTCGAACTGGCCGGGGCCCCTCACGTGGCGTGCAAGGCCGAGCTGCTGGCTCTGCTGGGCATCATCTGCCAGACCGACCAGTGGCACTCTGCCGCTACGGCAGCCAGGAAAGGCAAGCGCGACACGGGCTACCGCCAGCAACCCGGCTGGGAGGCGGCCGCGAGGACAGCCGTCTTTGTGGGTCGGTCAGTCATCGAAGGTGTGGCCTCCTCCGTACATCCAGAGGAGGCCACACCCGCAAGGCGGTTGTTGCAGATGATGGACCACATCCCGCCGTTTCCGGAGCTGTGAGCCGCCCTTGCGGGACAGCCCTTGGCCCATCGATTTTCTGCGGAAAATTCTCGGGACCCTGGCGGTGCTGCAAGCCGTTCGGGGCAGTCGTCGATCAAGCACTCAGGACGTGCCGAGCGATCGCCCGTCCCAACAACGTTCGCAGGTGCCGCGAATTTTCCGCGGAAAATTCCTGAGCCCGCCCCTACCGATCCGCCCGCGGAGTGGCGGGCCTGCGCCCGCTCCGGCCGGCTGCATCCCCGTGGGCTGCCGGGTGACGGAAAGGAACCGGCGGGCCCCCCTTGAGGTGTCCCATGACTCGGATGTCGACCGCGCGAAGCTCGTTCCGGAGTCACATGGTGAACGGGCTGAAGCGGACGGTGTGTCGGCGCGCCCCGACGGAGGTAGCGAGCCGGGCTGCCAGGGAACCGCTGGTGCCCCATGAATCGGCTCGGGATCTACCTGTCCCGACCTACCGCTGTTCCTGAACCCCCGCGTGGCCGATCTCGTCGAGTCGCTTCGGCGCGCGGAGGACGTTGCGCCGCTGGACTACGTCACTGACAACGACGTCGCCGACCTTGCCGGAGTGCTCCCCCATACCGTGCTCATCCAGCTGACATGGATGTCCGCTCGCTCAGTGAAGACGATGCTGAGGCAGTCAGTAGGACCACGGGGCGGGAGCGTGTGTAGTGGGGGTCGTGAACCCGTAGCCAGGACCGTCGGCACCGACCCGCTGATTTTCCGCGGAAAATTCTGGAAGGGCTTCGGCGGAGTTCAGAGTGGGATTGACCCGGCGGAGGAGACGACGGGCGAGGATCGAGCAGAAGATCTCCATCTGGTTCAGCCATGAGACGTGCAGAGGCGTGTGGTGCACGATGAAGCGTGGGTGGGCTGCCGGCCAGGTCCGGGCGGCGGGCGGCGGGCATGACAGGGGACGAGCCGTTGTCGAGGACCAGTGCCGTGACCGCAGGGTCTGCCGGAACCGTTGAGTGGGTCGATGGGGATCTGGTCGTCAGAGGGCAGGGAGCGGGCCGGCGCTGGTGATCAGGCCGGTCCAGTGGTCTGGCCGATCGGCTTCTGCCCAACTGATCTCGAGCTCGCGGCGGGTGAGTTCTTCGGCTCTGCGATGCATGGCTGTCTGTGCGCTCTCGGGCTCGCCGGAGGTGGTGGGATGGTCGAGTGCCCCGTCGGCGACGCCTTCCGGTCCGGTGAAGTAGACGGCATACCGCCACCGCTCCGGCGTCCGGTACAGAACGAGCGTCGTCGGAGTTCCGAAGGTCCACCAGTACGGTTTCCGTTTGCTGACCATGCCGGAAAAGTAGCGGGAGAACGCCGCGCCGCTTTGCCCGGGCTATGCGGCTGTGGCCATTGGCCGTCCGTCGCAGTGGATACGGGCGCTGGCGTTGGGTCAGCACAGGTAGGCGTGCGGGTCCGGACCGCGTGGTCGGGGGCTGGGGTTGGCGAGTGTGAACTGCCACAGGGGCCGATGGCTGTGTTCAGGAGAAGCGACAGCACCCGCGTTCGCCGGTGATCGGAGCACCGAACCGGGCGGGGGCCGCCGCTCGTGCTACTGGATGCTCCAGCGGTGCGGATGGTTGGAATCGGCGGGGCAGGCGAAGACGTTCAGCTCGCCGAATCGGCCCACGACTACTTCGGTGGGGGTGGCGGACCGATGGGCAGGCAGGTCCCGATCCTCTAGCGGCTTCCAGCTGCCGCTGCCGCCGTCCCATTCCGAGCTGTCAATGGTCAGCAGTAGGTGCATCGGCGTGCGGCAGGTCCGGCAGTCCATGGGGTACGGGTCGGTGGCGTGCCAGGAGGCGAAGCCGCCGACGCGCCAGCCGGGCGGGATCGACAGGTCGTACTGGTAGCCGACCGCATGGGCGGCGATCTCGTCAGCCGACCGCATGGCCTCCTCCTGGGTCTCGTCCCAGGCGTCGAGCCGGGCGCACAGCTCCTCGGGCAGGAGGCCGGCGAACGGGTAGCTGACCACCTGCTCCGGGTGCAGCACGCAGGGCTCGGGCACGAATCCGGCGGCTCCGACGACCAACGGCTGCGGGGGAACGGCCAACACGTCCTCGACCTCCCACGACCGCCGCCAGCGCACACGCAGATTCAGGTCGTACAGGCTCGGGCCGTGCGCGTCGAAGGGACACCAGAACACCTGGAGCAGGTCGCAGTCCTCCGGCCCCGGCGGCATGTCCGGGACATCCCGTCGGTACAGCTGCGCCAGGCCGATCATCGGCAACGGATCCATCTGCGACACCTCGGGGAGCCGGTGCTCCAGGTACAGCTCGGCCAGGAGCTCCCGTTCCTCCTCCGTAGGGCCCGGGCTCTGCTCCCGAGCCCACGCGGCAGCCAGGATCCCCCGGTAGCGGTGGATGTCGGCCGGACGCCGACCGCGCCCCCGGCCGTGGGCCTCACCACACACCGGCCACGGCTCCTCCGCCGGCCACAGCATCGGACCACCCACCGAGCTGTCAGTCATCGCCGGGCTGCCCGGCCGTGGGTGGAGCCGCGTCGTCGTACCCCGGTAGGCGGCTAGTTCCGGGAAGAGCGCTTCGACATCAAGTGGGCGCGGCGGAGTGGTCCTCGTCATGGAACGCGACCTTAGACACCCGGCGATCTCGGCCGTCGAGCACCCCCGGCAGCAGTCTCTGCACCCCTGAAGCTCTGCTGTCGAAACCGCGTTGTTCGGTACAGTCGGGTCGCGTCGGCCGGGTGGGATGTCCATGCCGGTCAGGATCTGTCCGACCCCGGAGATCCCGTGTCCTGCTGGGGATTCGGCGATCGCCCGCTGGTCCTTGTCCCGGCCCCCACCGTGAACGGGCTGTGCACCGGCATGCTCTCCCCGGATGCGACATGCGCTGGACAGCGTCACACGGGCGAGTGGGTTGGTGGCGAACGTCCTCGCCGGGGCCGGTGCCACTGGCAGGATGACGGCCATGTCGAACACCAGGCGCGCCGATCCGTCCACCCGCTCCCGGACCGCCGTGGGAACGTCCGTCCACACGATCAAGGTCACCCTGTCCGGCTCCCGGCCCCCGATCTGGCGTCGCCTACAGGTGCCGTCGGGCACCGATCTGCGGCGGCTGCATGACGTGGTCCAGGCCGCGTTCGGCTGGGAGGACTACCACATGTGGGCCTTCGAGACCGGGCGCGAACGGTACGGGGTCACCGACCGGGACCTGAGAATCCGCAGTGCGGCAACGACGCGCCTCGACCAGATCGCCCCCTGCGTCGGCGCACGGTTCGGCTACACCTACGACTTCGGCGACAACTGGGAGCACGACATCCTCGTCGAAGCGGTAGGAGATGCCGAACCCGGTGTCTCCTACCCGCGTTGCCTCACCGGCCGTCGTGCCGGCCCGCCCGAGGACTGCGGTGGGATCTGGAGCTACGACTACCTCGTCGAGATTCTTGCCGACCCCGGCCACGAAGAACACGAGGAACGCCTCGAATGGCTCGGCCTGGAATCGGCCGACCAGTTCGACCCTGCCGCATTCGATCTGGACGAGACCAACACCGCGCTCGCCGGCCACGCGACCGTGCTGGTCCCGAACTGAGACCTGGCCTCCGCCGGTCCCCGTCGCCCCGGCTACCACCGGGGCGATCAGGACCCTCGCAAGATCAAACGCGACGCTGCACCAGCTTCCGACCGCTGGAATTTTCCGCGGAAAATCCTCGCATCCAGCGCGGCCGCGGCCACGATGTGTCCGGCGTCCATACACCTGGGTATGTGAGCCGAGGCGCTGAACACCGAACGTCTGCCTGGCTCCGCCAGGCGCTGCAGGATTTTCCGCGGAAAATCCTGCAGCGTCCGGCGGGTGACGGAGCAGCGCGATCCGAGCAGTCGCGGACCGCCGTGTGGATGACCAGGGTGACTCCCCCGCCGTCCCTGGTGCCGTTGGGCAGCCTCAGGCTTCAGCCGTCACGGCGCCACCGGTCGGCGGCGAACCGGGAGAGCGCAAGCTCCAGATCGAGCGGCACCACCTCGGTGGAGCCCAGCTCCCACACCCGAATCCAGCCGTCTGTGTCGATGGGGAAGCTCGGCGTCTTCAGCCCGGGCACCGGCCTCATCGCGAGGCAGTACGAGACGTTCAGATCGGGGGAGCCGGTCTCCACATTTCTGCGGGATCGGACCCTGATCACCCGTGCCTCCGCCACGTCATCCCACCGCAGCCGCAGCTTGCGGCCCTCGTTGAGCTCCACACCCTCACCGTTGATGCGCAGCCGCGTTGCGACCGCTCGCAACGCCAGTGCCCCCAGGACGAGAACGCCGAGCACGGCCAACAGCAGGGGCCACCAACGCACGGTCAGCAGCCAGGTCTGGCGCAAGTCGGCCTGGAAGCCTGAGCCCGAGGACACGGGGGAGACCACCAGGAGGAACACGGCGGTCAGCCCCAGCAGATCGCGTGCCGACGCCCATAGGGCCCCGATGCTCCGCACGCTGCTCCTGAGCACTACTTCGCGTGCTCCTGCGGCACTGTCGGGCATCGGGCCCGGCGTCTCTCCGGCAAGACGGGACTTCAACTCGGCGTGCCGGAACTGGTAGATCCCGCCGAACCGCCTCAGCACGCCCAACTGGCGGCCGTCCTCGAGGAAGCCCACCACATCGCGTGGCAGGCATCGACGCCTCGCCAGGATGAGCCGCGTCGCCGTCCAGCGGCCCCAGCGGCTGAGGGCGATCAGGACGGCGGCCGAGCACGACCAGCCGATGACGAGACCGCCACCGATGAGCAGGGGATCGCCGTTGAGCCAGTGGAAGAACGCCAGTGAGTTTGCCGCGATGGCCAGTGCGACCACCGTGGATTCGACGAGAGCGATCCTGCGCTCGTCGCGCAGCAACTGCCTCGGCCTGGCCGTCCTGTCGGACTCGGTCGACCGGGTCAGGAGCACACCGGAGAGCAGAGGAAGAAGGAAGACACACAGGGTCGCCGACGTGCTGCCGGGCAGGGCCACGCCGACGACTGTCGTCGCCACCGCCGCTGCCGCCAGGAGCAGCCGTCCACTGACTCCGGCCGTCGGTCGTCGTGGGCGATCGTCGAAGCCGCTGAACAGGTGCCTCGTGAGCGCCCTGCCGATGGCCGTTGTGATGATGGCGACCGCGGCGACGGCACCGAGTACTTGGCCCACGCCCAGGATCCCGAGGCCGGGCCGTGGGGGAGAGACACCCAGGAGGGTGGCCAGCCCCGCGATCGCATAGCCCACCACCGTGCCGTAGATGCCGACGGCGACGATCACGAGGGTGCCCCAGACGCCCGGCTCGGTCAGCCGGCTCCTCAGCTGCCACCACGCGATGTCCTGGGTACGCCGGCGGCGGAGCTCGCCGGCCAGGAAGCGGAAGTACGCGGGCGCTCTGTCGGACTTCCAACGGCGCACCGGCCCGGGGAGGTAGGAGGGACGGGGCCCCTGTGCGCAGACAGCCGGGATCAGCGCGTCCAGGAGATGGCCCTTGATGTCCGCCTCTGCGGGCAGCCGCGTCGCATCGAGCAGTTCACGAGGGTCGGCGTTCCTGGGCGCGTACACCGTTGCCGCGAGCGAGAGCATCAGGGGCGAGGAGAGGGTGGTGGCGACCGGGCCTTCGGAGTCCTTCTCCATCGCGTCGAAGAGCGACTGCCAGGGGCCGAGACGATCCCGATGACACATCTGGGCGAGGTACGCGCGCCCAGCCTCGGGAGTCACCGGGCAAAGACGCAGCACGGGCACATGGCGCAGTACCGGCGAGTCGTCCACGACAGGCTGGTAGGCCTCCGGTCGGGAGGTCAGAATCAGGGGGTCCGTCGTGCCGAGTGCACGCTCCAGCGCCCTCACCGCGTCTTCGCGAGCCAGCGGAGGGAGCTCGTCGAGGCCGTCGAGCACGGGAATGATCCGCTGACCCCGCACCAGTGACTCCACGACCGGCTGATCCAGGCCTTCGACGAGCCTTCCGTACTCCTCGCTGATGCGCCTGATGACCCAGTCCTGGACGCTGGTCCCGGGCTCCCAGTCCGGCATTGCCAGGATGACCGGCACGCTCTCCCCGGAGCCGGGGGCCCTGGCCTTCAGCACCTCGACCGCGATCAGGACGACCAGGGACGACTTCCCCGCTCCGCCAGGACCGGTGACCACCAGCTGGCGTGGCGTGAGCGTTCGGACCCAGGCCACCAGATCCTCAAGCCCGGTCAGTTCAGGACGCTCTGCGTTCGGGTCGTTCCGGTGGCCCTGCTCCAGCTCCCAGGGAACCGCCATCGGAACCGGATGGTGCAGACCTCGGACACTGGCCTCATCCCGCCACTGATCCAGCACCTCACGGGCCAGCCCGTCCAGGGCATCGTTCTCGGCGTCGGCGTTGGCCGACCGTCTGCTGCGGGAGGCGGGGGAGGAGTTCAGATGGAGGGCGTGGATCTGTCCCGCCTGGATCACGTTCTGGGGTGATCCTTCGCTGTGGTTGTGTACCTCTCCAGTCACCCCGACATGCTGGCAGGCCGACGTCTGTCGCCGACGGGTTTCCGGTGGACCGGGTGGCGGCTCCAGGGAGGCTTGTCAGGGGCAGTGGGTAGTGGAGAGTGATGACCTCAGACGATCGTGAGATTTCGAGTCGAACCGTTTCTGCGATCAACGAGAAGAACACAAAAGACTGTTGTAAACAGCACATAGACACCACGGGCGGGAGCCAGAACCACGGCCGGCGTCTCTCACGGCGGAATCCGGAAGCGTTCCTCCAGGGCAACGGTACCGGTGCTGATCGCCCTCACCGCCGGCTGCTCGGCCGTGGCATCCAACTCGGCCGGTGCCGGCAGCAGCACCTCCGTCGGCGGCCCCGCAGCACCGTCGGCCACTGCCACCCCGGCCGGTCCCGTACCCGCGTGGCGTGCCCTCGGGGCGCTGTCCGGGGAACAACTGACGGGAGTCCTGTTGTCGGCCGCGGACCTGCCGCCGGGCAGTACCACAGAGCCCGCCCAAGACGTACCCGCCGCCGGGCCGGACCCGATGGCTGCGGCCGCACAGCGGTATCCGGCGTGTGCACCGGTTCTCACCCTCCTCTCCGAGCGGCCCGTGGCCTCCGCCCGGCGCTGGTACGTCACCGGAAGCAACGTCCTCGGCAATCGCACGCTGGTGGACGTCGGCAGCTTCACGGACGGCCGGTCGAAGGAGCGTTTCGACGCGTTGGAGGCCGCTGTGTACAGGGGCGGCTGCGCCGGGTTCCACCTGGACAAGGGCGGCAGCGGGGCGGACCTGCGGGTCGAGCCGGTGGTTTCCGATACGCCGGAGGCACCGGCGGTCGGCTTCCGCGTCGTCTCGCCCACCGGCGCGGTGACCTCGCAAGGCGGCTTCACCCGCGTCTACCTCTATGCGGCCGTCGGAGAGAACCGCGTCCTGTTCTTCACCGGCGACGACAGCGCGCACGAGCCTGCCCTGCGCACCGACCTGGTGGCCGCTCAGATCCACCGACTCGCCACATCCACAGCGGGCTGACCGACGCTGCGCGGCCACCATGACAACAGCAGGTCTCGGCGACCGGCAGCAGGCGGTCACCACCACCGCGTCCCGCCGCCACGGCAACGCCGTCGCCCGGGCCTGGGACTGGCTGCACCCGAGTCTGACCCGCCGGGCGGCATGGCTGGAGCACGACGGACCGCTGCCCGTCATCGAGGGCACCGTGATCCGCCTGGCCGTCGAGAAGCTGCCCAGCGGCGGGGCGAACCGCCCGGTCTGGCTCTGGGACACGCCCAGCCTCCGTCTTTCAGTCCCGATCACGATGCGGACGAGGCTCCAAGTGAAACGCGCAGGGTAGTGCCGTCCACGGGCACGCCCTGCGTCACACCGCAACCGATCGACGTGGTGACCGATGCCGGGGACATCCACACCATCTGCGAGTAGTGACCCCAGGCGTGGAAGTTGGTTCCGGCGGCTGCGTTGCCATCGATCGCAGCGTTGTTGTCGGTGTCGAACTTGGTCTTCTCGGCTATCCAGCTGTAGCCCACCGAGGGGTCCAGCGCCGCCATGGGACGCACCGGCCCGGTGGAGTCGAGGAGGTTCTCGCCCTCGTTGCCGTTGGTGGCGCGATCGCTGTGGTGGAGCCCGCCGTCCGCGGTGGAGGCAGGGTCGTCGGCCCAGGCCTGCGCATCACAGGCCAGCTTGGCGTCCCACGCCACGGAAACCGGGGTGAGGCCGGGGTTGTACTTCTGGGCGGCCTCCTGGCGTGCGGCGTTGTGGGCACTGACGAGCTGCGCGGCATCGGCGTCGCTGATCTGCGATCCCGTACCCGGGTGGGGCGTTGGGCGAGGAGCAGGTGGCTGCGTCCGCGTCCGTGCGGACGGCGGGCGCCGTGGCGGTACGCCCCTGCACGTAGGTGGCCGAACTCGGGCCCATCATGAGCAGGCCGCAGACGATCGCTGCTGCGGTTGCGATGAGTTTTGGTTTCATCGGATACCCCTGAATTCCGAGTGGAGGTCTCCGTTCGCCGAGCGCGGGCAATCACACGTCGGGCGATGAGATCACCGTGAGCAATTCGGGGTAAGGCGGCTTGCCCAACGAGCGCTACGTTGATCTGTTCGGATGAATAACCCGGCTGTAGTTGCGATTGGACCGGCGTCGTGCCTGCCCGACAGGCCGCGGCCCGTGACCAGGCCGACCGGCTCCGTGTGCAGATCACGGTGTTCTTGAAGCCGGCGTCCGCTTCCCGTCCATGATGACCCGGCCATCACTCCGGGGTGTCGGCTTGTTGCCGTTTGTCACCCCACCTACACTTCCGAAAGCCACTCAGATGACATTGAGGAGCCCTTCATGGGAAATCCGACGGACGTTCCCGGGCAGCCACTTCCGAAGTTCGAGGAAGCCAAGGGGCTGGGTCCGCAGGACAGTCAATTCGTGCACGATCTAGTGGATGTGCTGGAAAAGCACGGGAACCTCGACCGCTTCGGCCTGTGCCTGTTGCACGAGCACTTTCCCCTCGCGTCCGACGAAGTCCTGGTCGAAACCCACGACCTCGCGGCACGCACGCTCCAGATCCGGGTCGACAAGGCGGACACGACCGGTCACACCAAGCCCTCGCAGTGGCGGTTCGTGAAGACCGGACACGGCAGCGCTGAGGTCGAGAGCCACGCCTACCAGGTGATCCTGCAGTGCAGTCTGATCAGCGGGTGCCCGGGAAGCGGGAGCACACCGCGTTGAAGAAGGATGACGGCGGCGAGGTGGACACGAACACCTCGCCGCCGTCGCACGGTCGCAACCCGAGAGCCCGCAGCACCGCGGTGTACCGGTGGGGGCTGTGTGCCGTGCCGTTGCTGGTCTTCCTGATCCTCTGGGGCGGACAGTCCGCCCGAGCGGATTCCCCGTCCGCGAGCGGCTGCCATGCGGAGCAGCTGACCGCGGCCCAGGTGGACGTCGAACTCAAACTCTCCAACCACGCCCACCTCACGGCCAAGGGCGAGGGGGTCATGACCGTCCGCGTGCCCAGGTCCTGGGAGCACGCCGAGGGCCTGCTGCTGCACAAGAGTTCTGTTGCCTACCGCGACGCGATGCGCTGTCTCCTGCGCGACGAGCAGGAGCCGGGGCAGCCCCCGCAGCAGTACCAGCGCCAGAACGAGTGGCGCAAGTCCAACCCGACGGTGAGCACCGAGCCTGACTCGGTCAAGGTCGAGTACCCGACGGTCTTCTGGTTCGATCACGGCGGCACGTTCCGCGTCGGGCCGTGGGACGTTGACGTGCACCGCCACCAGTGGAAGCTGTCCCTCGTCGCGCCGACGGCTCTGGTGGGGGCCCGCTGGAACTCGGTCACGGTCGATCTGGGCGGCCTGGAGGCATCCGGCCTGGTGCCCGAACCCTCGACCGTCGGCAACGGGAGCCTGGTGTGGCTCGACCCCGGCCGGCCTCAGGGGTCGAGCCCCTTGCTGACGGTTCGGGTGGTTCCCCCGTGGCAGCGCGCATGGGCGGCGGTGAGCGGCAAACTCGCACCGTTTCTCGTCAGCAACAAGATCGGGCAGGCCGCCTGGTGGGTGGTCATCTCCGCCGTCCTCGCGGTGGCCGCTCTACGAGCCCGCCGCCGGCCGGCCCACGCCGAGGCCCTCGGGCTGGATTCCGCGGCCACCGGGCTCGAGATCTGCAGCAGCACGGCCCTGCTGCAGTGGGGTGTCGTCAGCGCCGTCATCATCCTGGCGTTCCTGCCGCCGCAGTACGTGCTCCTCGACCATCGTTTGATGATCCTGATCGGGCTTCTGGTCGGCTGGGCGTTGACGGCCACCGCCCGTCCGAGGAGGTCGGTGTTGCTGGCCGCCTCGCTGGTGACGGCGGCCGGCGGCCTGGTGGCCGCCTGGCCGTCCCTGTTCAGCCTTCCCTCGAAGCTCTCCCTCCCCGGGACCGGGCCCGTCCACGGCTTCGTCCCACTGGTGGCCATGACCGCGGCGCTCCTGTGGCTGTGGCTGACCGGCCTGGCGCTGTGGATCTGGCGGCTCGCGTGTGAGGGCGGGCTGATCCGGTCATCGACGTCACCCTGGCGGCTGCGCCGCGTCGGACCGGGACTCGCCGTGGTCACCCTCCTCCTGCTGGGGTGGCAGTGGTGGACCCAGGACCGCGGGTGGGAGCGGGCCAGCTGGCTGAGCAACCGCGCGATGTCGGAGTACGGTTGGCTGCACCAGTCCTTCCTGAGCGAGCGTCTGGTGTCCTACGCGATCCAGATCCCCGTGTGGTGCGCTTCTTGGACCTGGGTACCGACCGGCGTCGCCATCGTGGGCCTGCTACGGGCCAGGGACCTGGCGTTCCCCGTGCCGCGCGCGTATCCCACCAGGCTGGACCGCCTCCTGTTCGCCGTGTTCTTCGCCCTCGTGGTCGCCTACCGCCAGAACTCGTTCGCGGGCAGCCAGGCCGTGGCCGTCCTCTGGCTCCTCCTGGACATCGCCGGGCTCTACGTCCTGTTGGCGGTCGGAAAGCGGTGGGCGGTCCTGACCCATCACCTCGAGGGAAGTGGGAACACCCCGACGCTGGGCGAAGCGATCAGGGAGACGAGCCGCTCCGACTTCATCGTGCGTGCCCGCCGCTACCGGGAGCTGACCGACGAGCTCCGTGACCTGGGGAAGAGTGAGGGAACCGCGAGCCGGCACGCGGTGGAGAAGGAACGGCACGCGATCGAACGGGAGCTGAGCGGGCTGCACCGCTGGCGGCCGCCGACCAGAACCGCAGGCACGGCACAGGTCTGGCTACCCGGCCAGTACACGATCATGGACGTCGCCCTGAGCTGGGGCCCACACGCCAGGTGGTGGGAGAACGCCCGCCGGGCCGCCCTGTTGGCGGCCGCCTTCGGCCTTCCGGGCACTCTCGTCATCCTCTGGTTCTCCTACCGGGCGGAGGAGACTCAGTGGATGTACACCGCGCAGGACTCCTTCGGGGCACCCAACATGGTCAGGCTGTTCCTGACCCTGGAGCTCGCCTCGGCGGGCGCGGGCCTGGTCCTGGGAGGGCTTTGGCGCCTGCTGCCCGGCCGCCGCGGTCCGGCACGCGCCCTGAGCCTGGTCGCCGTCTACACCCTGCTGACCGTCCTGGGGATCCTGGGCAACCGCATCACCGACCAGCCGCTCGGCAACGTGGCCATCACCGTCTGCCAAATGCTTCTGGTACTGACCCTCACCGGCCTCGCCATGGACGCGGACACCTTCCATGCTGAGCGGCGTCTGTGGCCCAGCCGCCTGGGACTGCTGCTCTGGATCTACCAGCTCCGCGGATTCTCCGCACAGATCGCCTATGTACTGGCTCAGCTGGGCGCACTGGTCGTGATCGCGAAGTTCTTCGTCGGACCCGATATCCGGGGCATGAAGCCGCCGTAAGCCGACGACTCGCGCGCACGTCCCGGGTGCCGTGGTCGGCACCCGGGACGTGCGTCTGCCGGAGAGCGGCAGCTCCGTCGCGGCCATGACGCGCTGTCGTCGAGCGCCCGGAAGCTCGGCAGCGTCACTCCTGCGGGTCCGGTGGGGTTCAGCGGGTGGTGATCCACCGCTCGACGAGAGCGGAGACGATCAGGGCGGGGGTTTCGGAGAAGGAGAGGACGGCGGCGCGGAGGGCCTGCCGCAGCAGCGAGCTGCGACGGTCGTCCTCCTGCTCGGGCAGGTCGTTGTCGGTCCCGGCGGCTGCCATGGTGCCGGCCCCGGTACGGGTACCGACGGCCGGCAGCTCGGGGGTGTGGCCGGCGTCGGCATCGCGGCGGCCTGTTCCAGGGTGAGCGGGGTGGTGCGGGGCAGCGCGGTGGGGGACGGGCGCAGCGCGGCGGCGTTGAACGGGGGTTCGGGGGTGTGGCCGGCGTCGGCGGCGTAGGCGTAGAACGCCGCGAGGGCGGCCAGGCGGCGGGCGGGGTTGTGCAGGGAGACGCGCGGTGCGAGTGGGCGGCGTGAGGGCCGGTCGGGGTTGGGGCGGCGCAGGGCGGGGGCGTAGGCCCAGGTGGTGGCGTCGACTCGTCGGCGTTCCAGGCGCACCGATGCCGGTGGTCTCCTGGGTGAAGTACAGCCACTCCCGCAGGTCGGCCTCGTAGCGGGGTGGGGGTGGTGCCCTGCAGGGCGCGGCCGTGCTTGCCGCGGCCGGCGGCGAGCCACTGGGTGAGGACGTCGTACGGGTGGGGGCGGGTCACCAGGAAACTGCATGCGGGGTGCCGGGGGTTGCTCCGTCTCGGCGGCGCCGGGGGTGACCGCGGTCGCCCTGCGGTCGCCCTGTGATGGCGCCCGCTTGTCCGGTCGCGTGGACACACCGCCGCATGGACGTCGGCCGCATGGCCATAGCCGGACCGGGTCGGCGTCGGTGCGGCCCTGGCGCGTCGGTCAACAGGCGCCGGCCGGGTCGCGTTCGGTGTCCTGCTCTTCGCCGCTCGCCGGTGCCGCTGCGGGGGAGGGGAAGGTGAGCCTCGCCATGCGTGCGGAGATCTCCTTCCGCCCCTTCAGCGCGGCCTGCACGTCGCGCCTGGGGATCCCGGCAGTCTCGGCGAGTTCCTCGATGTCGCCGTCGAAGAGAGGTACGGCCTTCTCCAGTTCCCTCGCGAGCTCTCCCTGGGCCATCTCGACCCGCTCCCTGGCCCTGTCGATCGCGGTGAGGGCGGAGGTCTGGCGGGTCTGCCGCTGCCGGAGGTCTTCGCGCTCCTGCTCCTGGCGTCGCTTCAGGGCCGCGCGCCGGTCCATCGTCTGCTCGTTCCTGCGTGAGGTCATGGCGCGATCCTCGCGCCCCACCGCGCCCGAGTACAGCACCTGCGGGTGGGCCGTCCCGCGCTGTAACCCGGTGGAACGAATACGCGATCCGGAAATGCCCGATGACGAGCGGATCGGAAGGCGACGAGAGAGGACCAGGAGGGGACGGAAGCGAGCAAGGAGGAGCAGCGGACACGGACGGGAAGGCGAGGCAGGAGCGGAACGGACAGCTAGCGTGATCAGGAACAGCACACCTCTTGCTATCCGCCGTTGATCCCGAAGGAGTGCGCCGGATGCCCTGTTCCGTCGGCCGCCGGACGGGCCGGTTGACCGTCGGTGCCCCGACGAGTCACGGCGGGCCCGGGGCCGGCCGGTGATCACCCTCCACCCGATCAGTGCGGGCAGCGGCATCGACTACCTGCTCTCCACCGTCGCCGGCGACGACGTGAGGACCGGTTCGCGCTCGCTGACGGCCCACTGGGAGGGCGGCGGTGACACCCCGGGCGTGTGGCTGGGGGCGCAGGCGGCCGAGCTCGGCATCGCCGGCCGGCGGGTCACCCAGGAGGCCGCCGACGCCCTGTTCAAGGACGCCCTCAACCCGGTCGACGGCAGCCCGCTCGGTCGGCGCTGGAGCCGTTACCCCAGCGCCGACGAGCTGTACGAGCGGTACGCCGCCGCGGAGCCGCAGGCCACCGAGGAGCGGCTGCTCCTGCTGAGGGCGAAGGCCGAGAAGGAGGGCAACCGGACTGCCCGGTGCGGGTGGGAGATGGTGTTCTCCCCGGTGAAGAGCTTCAGCGTGCTGTGGGGGTGCGCCGACGACACCGAGCGGGCCCGGCTGGAGGCCGTCGAGGAGCGCGCCTTCCGGCGGATCTTCGAACGCCTTGAGGGTGAGGCCTGCATCACCCGGACCGGCCCGACGCCCGCCTCCCAGGTGCAGGTCCGCGCCAGGGGCTTCATCGCCTGCGTGTTCGTCCACCGCAGCAGCCGGGCGGCCGATCCGGCCTATCACCGGCACCTCACGATCAGCAGCAAGGTGCGGGCGGCGGACGGCCGCTGGCTGGCCCTGGACGCGCGCCATCTGCACCGGATCGCGGTCGCCCTGTCGGAGGCCTACACCGCCGAGCTGGAACGCGGGATGCACGCCGAGTTCGGCATCCGTGCCGGGGCGCGCCAGGACAGCATCCGGCCCGCGAAACGGCCGGTGCGCGAGTTCCTCGGGGTGCCCCTGAGCGCGGTGCGCGGGTTCTCCCGGCGACGCGAGGCCACCGAGCGGGCCCTGGCCCGGATGATCGCCGAGTTCACGGTCCGGGAGGGCCGCGCGCCCGAGCGCGCCGAGCAGTACAAGCTGGCCCAGGCCGCCACCCTCCAGTCCCGTCCGGCGAAGACCGCGACCACCGTGGACGGCGAGCGCCGGCAGTGGCGCCGCCGGGCCAAGGCCTACGGCATCAGACGCCCCGACAGGCTGCTGCGGACCGCCGCCCGCACCGGTGCCACCCACCCCGCGCCGGGCCCCGACCCGATGGTCGTCCCGAAGGCGATCGACGCGGTGCTCGCCGAGCTGGAGGGCCATCGCGCCACCTGGACCCGGGCCAACGTCGAGGCCGAGGCGTGCCGCCGGCTCACCGCGGTCGGCGCCCACCTCGACGACGACTACCACCGGGTCCTCGCCCGCGTCGTCGACGGCGTCCTCAGCCCCGTCCGGTGCGAGCTGCTGACCCCGCCCGACGCGGTGCCCCTGCCCGCCCGGTACGCCCGCTGCGACGACCGTCCGTCGCTGTTCGCCGAGGTCGGCTCCCGGGTGTGGACCTCCCACGGCATCCGGGCCGCAGAGCGGGCGCTCGTCGAGGCGTCCACGACCCCCGCGCCGGTGCGCCGCCTGACGGCCGAGCAGGTCGACCGGGTCCTCGCGGCCGGCGAGACCGAGCGGGGCTTCGCGCCCTCCGACGAGCAGCGCGAGGCGGTCCGCCGGATCTTCGGTGCGGACACCCGGGCCACGTGGGTGGTCGGCCCCGCCGGCACCGGCAAGACCACGATCATGCGCCTGGTGAGGGAGGTCGCGCACGCCCATCGGATCCCCGTCCTCGGCCTGGCCGGCGGCCAGGTCCAGGCCGACCTGCTCGCGGCCGAGGCGGGCATCCGGGCGGAGAACATCGCCAGGTGGCGGACCATGTCCGAGCACTACGGTCGGGGGCTGCGCCACTGGACGCTCCAGCCCGGCACGATCGTCATCGTCGACGAGTCCGGCCAGGCCTCCACCCCCGATCTCGCCGCGCTGCTCGGCCAGGTCCGGCAGGCCGGCGGGCGGCTGCTGCCGATCGGCGACCCGCGCCAGCTCGGCTCGCCCGGAGCGGGCGGCGCGCTCGCCGACATCGAGGAGAGCGTCCCCGACGCCGTCGTCCGCCTCACCGAGGTCCGCCGTTTCCGCGACCCGGGCGGCACGGTGCGCCGGTGGGAGGTCGACGCGGCCCACCGGCTGTCCGTCGGCGACGCCGGCGCCGCCTTCGACGCGTACGAGCTGCGAGGGCGCGTCCACTGCGGCCCGGCCGCCGCCGTCATGCGTCGGCTCTTCGAGGACTGGCGGCGCGACGTCGACGACGGCCTGAGCTCCGTCATGATCGCCGCCACCGACGCCGCCGTGGCCGAGCTGTCCCGCCTCGCCCGCGAGGACCGCATCGCCCGTGGCCTGGTGGACGACCGGCGCACGGCCGACCTCGGCGCCCGCGGGCGCGCCGGCGTCGGCGACCTCGTGGTCACCCGGGTGAACGACCGCCGCCTCGCCACCGCCGACCGGCGCCAGTGGGTCCGCAACGGAGACGTCTGGACCGTCGGGGCCGTCGGCGCCGACGGCTCCCTGACCGTGCGCCACCAGCGGACCCGGCGCACCGTCACCCTGCCCCCGGCCTACGTCGCCGACGCCGTCGACCTCGGCTACGCGATCACCTCCGCGCGCTGCCAGGGCGTCACCGTCGACGTCGGCCGCGCCCTGCTCGACACCGGCTGGAACCGCAACGGCGTCTACCCGGCCCTCACCCGGGGCCGCTACGGCAACCACGCCTACCTCGTCACCCAGACACCCCCCGACGAGGACAGCGGCGAACCCGGGCACCCGCGCACCGCCCGCGAGATCTGGCACGCGATCGTCGAGCGCGACGGCACCCGGCTTTCCGCGGGCGCCACCGCCCGCCGCCAGGAGGAGCAGACCCAGTGCCTCGCGACCACCACCAGCCGCCTCGTCCACGTCCTCGACGAACTCAACGCCGAGGCCGCGCAGCGGGCGATCGCCGCACTGCTCGGCGGCCACGCCGCCTCCCGCCTGGCCGCCGCCGAGGCCTGGCCCGCCCTGCGCGCCCGGTGCGCGCGTCTGGCCGACGACGGCTACGACACCGCCCGGCTCCTGCGCGCCGCCTGGGCGGACGGGCGGGGCAACGAGACCGACCACCGCACCGGCCGGCCGCTGCGCGACCTGGCCGCCATCGTGGTCGCACGCCTCGACGCCCTGGCCGAACACCACGGCGAGCGCTTGCGCCTGCCCGACGGCGCCCCTCGGCCCGCGACCGCCCCGACCTACTGGGCACCGCCCTGCGCCCGGCCCGGCGCCGCGCTCCTGGAGGCGATGGGCCTGGTGCTGCCCGACGCAGGCCGGTGACGCGGGTGACGAACTGGTCGGTGGTCAGGCCGGAGGAGCGGATCATCCAGGTGGAGACGTCGTCGGCGGCCCAGATCAGGGTCTGGGTGACGGTGTACACGGCCGCGCAGCTCAGTGCCCACTCGACCAGGCCGGTGACCGCCGTGGCGATCCCCTTGCCCTCCTGCGAGACGCAGGTGCGGGTGACCTCCACGCACAGCAGGATGACCGCGATGATCGCGGACAACTGGAGCATCAGGGCGAGGGTGTCGGAGATGCCGTCAGCGTCCAGATCCACGACGGACCCCTCCAGGACGGCCTTGGCCATCTCCCCGAGCACCCACTTCGCCGCGCTGGCGAAGGTGTGGGCGAGCCGACTGGTGCCCTCGTCGGCGATCGCGGCGCCGGGGTTCTTCAGGGCGGCGGCGAGGCCGCCCTTGGATTCGGCTTCGCAGTGGGCCACACCCGGGTTCTTCTTGCACCAGGCGGTCATCTCCCTGTCGGCGTTCCCGCAGTACACCTCCATCCCGGGCAGGGGCAGGACGTCGGCGTCGCAGTACCTGTGCTTGTAGGTCGCGTACACGCAGGTCGAGAGCGGGTGGTCGCTCAATCCGAGGGCCCGGCAGCCGTCCTCGTCCAGCGGGACACAGCCGCCGCGCGCGTCCATCTGTTCGGCCGGGGGCTTCGGCTGCAGACCGGTGGCGGTCAGCTCCTCGGGCTGCCCGACGGGCCGGGTGTGCGTGGGGCAGGGTGTTCCGGCGGCGGCGCCCGGGACGGGAACCGGCGGGGGCGCGGCGGCGAACGCGGCGGCCGGCCCGGCCAGGTGGGCCAGGACGAGCACCAGGACCAGCACCGCGCGCCGCACGCCGCTAGTGCTGGTAGGCAACGGGCCTCCAGCCGGCAGCGTCGGCCTGCACTGTGCCCGGCTGGGCCACCACCGGGGTCTCCCGCATCTTCTTCGAGGTGAGCCTCCAGTCGTCGCCCTCCCAGACCACCGGGGCCGCGACGGCGAAGACACCGGTGCCGTGCTGGATGCCGCCGACGGTGGGTGTCTGGGTGGTCAGCAGCCACACGTCGACGGCGTCGGCGCTCACCGACTCGGTCTGGTAGGCGCGGACCTGGAAGGCGATGAAGTCCGAGCCGGTGCTGCCCCCGGCCTCGGGGAGAGCGAGGAGGCGTCGCCAGTCCCGGGCGTCCGCGATCGCCAGCGAGGTCAGCTTGAAGAAGTCCTCGCCCTTGCGGGCCATCACCATCATCTGGTCGGGCACCGCGTCGGGGCTCAGCAGGTCACGGGCCTCGGTGTAGTGGGCGGCCGCGGACACGGCACCGGCCAGGGTGTGGGGGTAGCCGACCGGAATGCCCTGCTCGACCCGGGCGGGCGCGGGCAGCGGCACAGCCTGCACCACCGTGGACGGGCTCGCGGACGGCGGTACGGCGGCGGCCGAAGCAGCGGCGGGGCCGGCGGCGCCGGCCCGCGGCCCGGGTTCGGCCTGCCAGATCAGGACCGCGACCGCGCCCGCGGCGGCGGCCGCCGCCAAGGCAGCCCCGGTGACCAGCGTGCGCAGGGCCCGCCGCCGGCGGAGCTCGACGGAGTCCATCCCGTCAGCCCTTCAGGCTCGCGCCGAGGGCGACGATCGGCCAGGCCAGGCCGATGATCACGGCGGCGCGGAAGCACTTCGGCATGCCGGCCTTGCCCCGGGCGCTGACATCCGGCTTGTCCGAGATGCTGCCGAAGGAGTCCATGGCGGCGCACGCGCACAGCGCCGCGACCACGAGAGCCAGGCAGCCGCCCATCGTCCAGTTGACGATCGTGGTCAGCGCGCTGCCGACCTCTCCGCCCGGCACCTCGGGCCTGAAGTTCTTCCCGACGTCGTAGAACGACCCGCTCGGGGCGCTGGTGGGGTCATTGAACGGCAAGGTGGTCAGCCGGGCTGCCAGCAGCGACATAGAGGTCGTCATGCGAGGGATCCTCCGAAGTGGCGGCCGTCCCGGCCGGGGCCCGCAGCGGGCCCCAGGACCTCTCGGCCGTGGTGATCAGGGTGTCGGCCAGCCCGGTGCCGGCCGCCTCGAACCGGCGGCTGAGCCGGTCGGTCCGCAGGGCGTGCGCCCGCCAGGTGGGGCAGTGCGGCACCCGTACCACCGCGCCGACCCGGGGCGCGAGCATGGTGGCGACCGCCCTGCACCGCCGCGGCATCCCACCGGCCATGCCGACCAGCACCAGCACGCACCGCTGAAGCGGCAGACAGACGCTCTCGGCGGCGGCGATCGCGACGGCGGCCGCCTCCAGGCCCTCTCTCGACGTCGGCGCGCAGATCACCGGCACGGCCCCTTCCAACAGCATCCACTGGGCGGTGCGCGAGTGGACCCCGGTGTCACCCAGGTCGTCCGCGACGGTCAGCGCCGTGTCCGCCACGCTCACCTGCCAGCCACCGATCCCTGCCAGAGCCGGCCACGCCGACGGCGCCGAGGGCAGGGCGAGCGGCGGTTGCGACCAGGGCCTGCGGTCGGTGAGCACCTGGACCCGGCCGTCGAGGCAGGACGAGGCGGCGGTGCGGACCTGACCGGTGCTCAGGGGCCGGTCGGCGGGTACGGAGGCGAGCCCGGTGCCGCCGGCCAGCGGCCAGCGGCGCCACGGCGACGACGCGGTCGACGCGCTGTCGAGCACCACCGTCGAAGCGAGCCGGGCCAGTCCCGCTGCGGCGAGCAGGGCCACGGTGCTCCGGCCGCTGCCGGCCGCCGCCCCCAGCACCGGGACGATCAGCCGGGCGCCGGCGTGCAGCCCGGCCACGGACGCGGACCTGCCCACCGATGTTCACTCCCTCCCACCTGACCGGTGTTCAGCGATGCCAGTTCATGGGCCATCACTGGCCGTAGCCGCACTGTCTAGCACAGTGACGACCGGCTCTGTTTACACTCGGCGATCGACTTGGAGCGGATCGTGACCAGGGGTGTGCCGGTGCCGTACGACACCACCGACTTCGGAGGCGGGGCCGGCATGCGGCCCTGTCCTCGCTGCCTCGACGGCCGGCCGGAGGTGATGCCGGCCGTCGAGGCAGCGGCCCACCTGCGGCGTCTTCCGTCCGCATGCCCTCGTGTCCGGCCGCTCCGGGCGCCTGCCCGGTCGGCAGGTCGGCGGCTCCGGCGGTGCGGCAGGCGGCACCCGGACAGCCACCTCGCCACCGGCCGCGCGGGCCTGTCCGGCCAGTCCGTACCTGACACGCCGACGGGTGCCACACGATCGGGGGACCTGGACCATGCCCAAACGGACGATCCTGCTCGTGGGCGGCGCGGTCGCCGCACCCGCCGGACTGCTCGCCCTGGTGCTGCTGGCGGCCGCCACCGACGTACCCGCCGCGGCGAGCGCCCCGGGGCACGGACCGTACGGCAGCGCGCTTCGGCCGGGCAGCGTCCCGGCGCCGTACGTTCCGATGATCGAGCGCGCCGCCGGGGCCTGCGGCCAGGGCCTGACCTCCCCCCGGCTCGCCGTCCAGCTCCACCGGGAGAGCGGCTTCGACCCCAACGCCCAGAGCCCGGCGGGCGCCCAGGGCATCGCCCAGTTCGTTCCGGACACCTGGCGCGCCTGGGGCCGGGACGTCGACGGCGACGGGGTGAGCAGTCCGTTCGAGCCGGCCGACGCAATCGACGCCCAGGGCCGGATGATGTGCTCGCTGATCCGCCAGGCCCGCGACTCCGGCATCGCCGCCGACCCGTGGCAGCTCGCGCTCGCGGGCTACAACGCGGGCTGGCACGCCGTCGAAGCCGAGCACGGCATCCCGCCCTACCCGGAAACCCAGCGGTACGTCGCCGCCATCGTCGCCGCGCTCCCGGACTTCACCGCCCCCTCGCCCGCCGGGCCGCCGGCCGACGCCGCCCTCCCACCGGGGTGGGACGTCCCGGCCGGCACCCACCCGCAGGCCGCCGCCGCCATCCGCTGGGCCCTGGCCCAACGCGGCGGCTGGTACCAGTACGGCGGCGACTGCACCGACCCACTGGGCGCCACCCCGTCCCACTGGTGCGACTGCTCCAGCCTCGTCCAGCAGGCCTACGCCCATGCCGGGATCCGGCTGAGCCGCACCACCTTCACCCAGGTCGAGGAGGGGCAACCGGTCGACCCCGGAAGCATCCAACCCGGCGACCTCGTCTTCACCAACGGAACGGACGGCGGTCCGGGCCGCCCCGGCCATGTCGCCCTCTACATCGGCGACGGCCGTCTCCTGGAGGCCCCCCGTACCGGCCTCCGGATCCGGACGGGCAGCTACCAGATCTGGAGGGCAGCTGGCGGCGGCCCCAACCAGGTCGTCGCCGTCCGCCGGATCGTCACCTGATCCCCCGTCCGGGGGCCGGATCCGTCCACACCCCCGGGTTATCCACAGGAAGTCGCACCACCCGCCCCGGGGACGGCCGGATCCGCCACCCTGACCGCCACGACGACAACCAACGAAGGAGTCCGCCATGACGACCGCCTGGTTCGACCGCATCGCCGCCCGCCTCGCCGAGCCCGACATCCAGGGCCCGCTCTCGGCGGCCTGGTCCCTCGCCAACCAGACCGGGTACTGGGCCCTGGCCGTCACCACCGACACCGGCGGCGACACCCTGGCCGCCTGCGGCACCCACAACCACGCCATCGAGCTCCGCGGCTTCCTGCCCGAGCCCGACGACGGCGACGACCCCGAAACCGACCTCACCTTCGCCGACGGCCGTCGGCTCGCCGAATTCCTGGAGCAGGCGGAGCTTCGGCTTTCGGCAGCGGCCGCCACCGCGGCGACGCCGGACGAGGCCTACACCGCCCTGGTTGCCGTCCGCCTCCTCGGGCACACCGCCGCCGCGGTGCGCACCACGCTCCGCCCGGCGGAGACCGCTCGGTGAGCGCCGAGTTCGGCGAGTTCGTCGCCCTCGCGGGCAGCTGCCTCACCGACGCCGACCACCTGCCGATCGAGCGGAGCTCGGAACTCTACCGACGGACCGTCGGCCACCAGGTCGCGGACCTGCTGGACCTCCTCCTCGCCGTGGAGACCCGGTACGGCTGGGAACCGGTGGACACCCTGCCCGACCGGGCGCCCACCGGCCCCGGCCCGGCGGCGGCACCGGACAGTGCCCGCCGGGCCCGGCTGCACGTGGCCCTGGCCGAAGCCGCCCGACAGCTCAGAGCCGCCTACGGCAAGCCGCCGGCCCTCACGGCCCTCCAAGCGTTCCAGGCCCCCCGGTACGTCCCCCATGCCGTCCAGGCCCTGCGCACCGGCCTGGACCTGCTCGCCACCCACACCGATCCCGACGGCCGGCCCCTCACCCGGCACGGGCTTGCCCTGGAGAGCACGCAGCTGCGCACCGCCGTCCTGGTCAGGGTCCTCGCCCTCACCGGAACGGTCGCGGACCTGGTGGGCCGCCTTGGTTCGGCCACGTCCAGCGCGTCCTTCACCGAGCGCATCGGTGCCCTTGGCCGGGTCGTCGACCAGCTGGGAGTGGTGCAGCGAGAGGTCCGGGCGCTCGCCGCCGACCCGGACGTCCGGCTCGGCGCCGTGGCGCTCGACACCGTACGGCCCCGCGCGCTGCTGCAGCCCGACCCGCCCCGTACCGTGGAGACCCCCGCACAGCTCGGCACCGGCGCCGCCGCCTCGGCCGACCGGCTCGCGGACATCAGCTGGCGCGCCGTACAGGCGGGCGACGACTCCCACGCGCACACCGCCTCCGCCATGGGCACAGCAGCCTCCAACGCCCTCGCCGTCTACCAGCTGACCCGGTTGCTGTTCACCCACGCCGCCACCCATGCTCCCGCCACCGTGTCCGCCCACCTCGCCTCCGTCCACGCCGCCGACGACGCCTGGGAAACTGCCGAGCACGCCTGGCGCCGCGTACGCGCCTGCTGGTTCCCCCTGCGCTCCGCTCCCGACAACACCCTCTCCGCCGTCACCGCGGAGTCGCACGCCCTGGTCGACCGGGTGGGCCGGCTCCTCTACGCCGACCCGGCCTGGCGGCTGTCCCACGGCCACGGGGGACCCACCCGTCGGGCCTGCGACATCGCCGCGTCCCTGCCGGTGTGGTGCGACGCCCTCCGCCAGATCTCCGCCCGCCTCCAGCACCTCGCCGAGGACCACGCCGTCCTCGCCGAACGCCTCGCCGACACCCGGCGGCTGATGATGCGAGCCTCCGGCCCCGGGCACAACCGACTGCCGGCCCGGCCGCTGCCCGCCGATCGGCGCGCTGAGCTCGCCGAGGAATACCGGTCCGCCGGCCGGGCGAGCGCGGCCGCCGAGACGGCCCTCGCCACCGTGGTCTCGGCGCTCGGAGCCGACCTCGCCGCCCAGCACCTCCAGCACCGGCTCGCCTCTGCTCCCGACCGTCAGGCCGCCGACCGCATGACCCTCAGACGCTCAGCGGCCCGGCTCGCCGCTACCGGGCAGAACCCGCAGCCGACCCGGCGTCCAAGGCGGAGCGGCCTGGGCCTGTGAACTATGGACCCGCCGGGCAGAGTCCAAGAAAGCAATGTGGTCCGATACGGGTGACGATTCCTACGCCGTGCCTCCGTGCCAGTCGGTGCCGACACCTGAAGCACCGGAAAGCGCTGTGCCGTCGCCGGCGACCCGATCCTCAGTCAGCTGCTCGCGGGCAGGCGGTGGGTTGATGTCGTATGTCCGCAGGACCAGGCAGTGGCGGTATGTGGCGACGACTTCGGCGACGGCGGCGAGGTCGGCGGCACCGCGGAGCTGAAGGTCGTCCTGTGTCAGCCTCTCCGCCCCGGGGCGTGGCCGACGCCGTCACCGGCGAACCCGTCCCCTATGCCCATGCCTGATGCCAGCCCGTACGATGCTGTCGAAGGTTCAGAGTCGGCTCGCCGGGGCGCAGCTGGGAGAGATCGTCTCTGGGGCGTTGGTCCCGTACACGTGGGGCTCCGGATTCGAACTGAATGGATTGGCGCACTCTGCGCCCAATCGCCGCAGGTCAGGAAGTGTCGGCCCCGCGCTCGCGGGGATAGCTCCCACCAGTGGTCGACGGCCGGGGGCTGGTCGCGGTCGGCCCCGCGCTCGCGGGGATAGCTCCCGTCACCTCCTGGACGGCGACCTGGGCCTCACGTCGGCCCCGCGCTCGCGGGGATAGCTCCCTGATCAGTTACGTCGGCTCGATCTCCGACCGGTCGGCCCCGCGCTCGCGGGGATAGCTCGACCAAGGGCGGCAAGCTCTACCGCGTCGACGCGTCGGCCCCGCGCTCGCGGGGATAGCTCCATCCCCCGCGAGAACTCGAAGATCATGGGCCCGTCGGCCCCGCGCTCGCGGGGATAGCTCCTCCCGGACGACGAGCCTGGGGACGACGCTCCGGTCGGCCCCGCGCTCGCGGGGATAGCTCCTGGCACCTCGTGATCTTCGGGTAC
Source organism: Kitasatospora sp. NPDC032121 (assembly GCF_055580145.1). Lineage (NCBI taxonomy): Bacteria > Bacillati > Actinomycetota > Actinomycetes > Kitasatosporales > Streptomycetaceae > Kitasatospora > Kitasatospora sp. NPDC032121. The sequence continues at coordinate 123,389 of NZ_JBVILX010000017.1, forward strand.
TCCGCCAGGTCGGCCCCGCGCTCGCGGGGATAGCTCCCCGGAGCACCGCATGACCACCACGAAGGCCACGTCGGCCCCGCGCTCGCGGGGATAGCTCCGAGTGGGACAGCACGCGGCCGTTCACCGTGTCGTCGGCCCCGCGCTCGCGGGGATAGCTCCCGCCTGACCAGCTCGGCCGGGGGTATGGCGATGTCGGCCCCGCGCTCGCGGGGATAGCTCCGAAGAGGAGAGAAGCCATGGCACGCAAGCTCAGTCGGCCCCGCGCTCGCGGGGATAGCTCCTATCCCGGCCCACGTGGGCCGGGCACAGCAGTGTCGGCCCCGCGCTCGCGGGGATAGCTCTTCTTGACCCAGTCATTTTCGGGCCCTTCCGGCGTCGGCCCCGCGCTCGCGGGGATAGCTCGGCATTCGGCTATGTCGACGAGGGCGGCGTGACGTCGGCCCCGCGCTCGCGGGGATAGCTCCTGCGGGGAGGGGAAGTTCGGCGAGGGCCTGGTGTCGGCCCCGCGCTCGCGGGGATAGCTCCGTCTCCGGCATCCCCGTCACCGCCACGCGCTCGTCGGCCCCGCGCTCGCGGGGATAGCTCCCCGCCGGCGGTCGACACCACCCAGTACTGGCTGTCGGCCCCGCGCTCGCGGGGATAGCTCCAAGGCCATCAACCCCGACGCGGCCGGCGCGGAGTCGGCCCCGCGCTCGCGGGGATAGCTCCAAGGCCATCAACCCCGACGCGGCCGGCGCGGAGTCGGCCCCGCGCTCGCGGGGACAGCTCCTCTCCGGTAGTCGTGCCCGCGACGACCTTCGAGTCGGCCCCGCGTACGCGGGGATAGCTCCTGCCACTGCAAGCTCACCTACTGTCGGAAACGGTTGAAGCCGGGGGAGGGCCGTGGGGCGGCGCTCCGTGCTTCAGGAGGGCCGGTGAGATCGACGCTGTCCAAAGGATTCACATGCAGTGGGTCGCCGGGCACCGCCGGACGGGTGTCCCGGCAGCGAGTTCGCGCAATCACCGGGTGTTCGGCTTTAACGCTTCGCAACAACGGCATCCGGAGTACCGTCCTGATGGACGAGGTCAGAACGGAGTACACCAGCATGCCCTTGAACAGCGAGCACATCGGCGCCCGCGTGCGGATCGCCCGAAACGCGGCTGGACTGACCCAAGTTGAGCTGGCCGGTTTCCTGGGCCGGGCAGAGTCCTGGATGGCAAACGTCGAGAGCGGTCGACAGCCGCTCGACCGGTACAGCGTGATCACTGCGATCGCCGACCGTTGCGATGTCGACGTCGTCTGGCTCCTCGGCCAGCCGTACCGCCTCCAGAGGGCCGGGGGAAGCCTTGCACACGCCCACGTCCCCGCGGTCCGGACCGGTATCCGCCGTGCCAGCCTGATCCTCTCGGGACACCCGGGGCTCGCCCCGCAGGGGGCACCGGTTGAGCTGGACAGGCTGCGTGGGCAATCCCGCCGTGCCAACGCAGCCCGCCAGGCAGCGAACCTGCCCGGAGTCGCCACCCTGCTTCCGCCACTGATCGAAGATCTGAACACGGCGGTGCTCACTCTTACCGGCCACCAGCGGGACGAAGCTCTGAGGCTGTTGGTCGACGCCGCCAGGACGGCTCGGATGTGCCTGAACCAACTCGGCTACCCTGATTTGGCATGGTCGGCGGCCGAGGTGGCGGCCAGTGCCGCGGCAGCGGTTGACGACCCGCTTATGCGTGCCGCCGTCGCATGGGACAGGTGTGGTGCGTTGCTGCACCAGGCCTCGAACCGGGAGACCATCGCCGTGGCGGAGGCCGCGCTGCGGGACCTGGAGCCCTACACCACCGGAGGCGCGACTACCCGAGCAGCGGTGTCCTTGCGCGGTGCCCTGCACTTGAGGTGTTCGATCGCCCATGCCCGCGCAGGGCAGAAGGACGATGCCTGGGCCCGGATCAGTGCCGCGCTGGAGGACGCCGACCAGCTTGGCGACGGCTGGTACGACCTGGCGAACCACACCGTGTTCGGGCGTGGCGTCGTGGCCGTACATGCGGCGGAAGCCGGAGTGGAAGTGGACGAGCCGGACCGTGGCCTCAGGCGCGTTCCGGAGGTGGACATTCACGAGGTTCCGTCGAAGGAGCGCCGGACGCACTATGCGATCGACGAGGCGCGAGCGATGCACCGGATGGGTAGAAGCTCGGCCGCGGTGGTCAAGTTGAGGGAAGCCGCGACGGCAGCACCGCACTACGTGTACGCCGACCCCATGAGCCGCGCACTGGTCACTGAGCTCGTCCAGACCGGAGTGCCCTCCCAGGCCGCTGCCCTCTCAGGGCTCATCCGGAACATGGAACTTGTTCAGTAACTAAACTGAAATATCGAACAGTTGACGCCCCCTAAGTTTTCTAGGGGGCGGGCCGAGGCCGGGCTGCCACTCTCGGAAGGTCACCAGCAGTGCATGTGTGATCACCGTGGGAGAGACTGGCATGGAGCTGATCAACACCCGCCGACCGGAGGACGCCGCCACGGCCTACTCGGCCCTGAGCTGGACGCTGTCCGTCGGACACCGACACCGGCCCAGGCAGGGCTGTACCTGCGGCGATCCGAGCTGTCCGGCCCCAGGCGCCCACCCGCGTCCGAAGGGTCCGGTGTTCTCCGACCCAGAGCTCGTCATCTCCGAGTTGGAGGAGTCGCCCGGTGCCGGCCTCATCGCCTGGACCACCAGGTTCGATGCCCTGCTCCTCCCGCGACCCATCGGCATGGCCGCGATGGTCGTCTTGGAAAAGGTCGCTCAGGTCCCGTGCATCGTGACCGTCGAGTCGGTGATCCTTCTGGTTCTCCCGGCCACCGGCCGGTACGCGAGCGCATCCTGTGACGACCTCGAAGTCCGCTCCGGTCCCGGCGACTGGATCGCCGTTCCGCCTTCGCACGGCACCCGCTGGGACACCCCGCCGTGGGTGCCTCAGACGAACACGCCGGCTGTCCTGTTGCACGGTGCCGATGTCGGCCGCCGCCTTGAGGGAAGCTCCTCCGGCTCGGCCACTGGGAGGGCGGTGTGAGCAGCATCGCCAGCCTTGAATTCGTCGCCGAACGGGAACGGATCGGCGATCTCCGCCGCTGGGCGAGGACGGCACTGCCGACGCTCGGCCTGGACGGCCGGCAGCAGGAGGCGGTGTCGGACGATCTGCAGCTCGTGCTGAGCGAACTCGGGACGAACGCCGTCGTGCACGGCTGTGGCGGCGAGCGGCCGGACGTGATGCTGACCGCCCGCCTGCGGTACGACGCGGGTGTGCTGCGGGTGTCCGTGACCGACCCGGGGCTCGGCCGGCCCGAGTACCGGTCGGCCGGTGACGAGGCGACCTGCGGCCGCGGGCTGATGCTCGTCACGGCGGTCGTGTCCCGGTTCGGCGTCGAAGAGTTCCCCGAGGGCGGCAAGGAGATTTGGGCCGAGATCGGGCTTCCCGAGCAGGCGCGTCCGGCGGCCACCGTGGGCGAGCAGGTCCACCCGCGGGGCGCGGCGCCGCGCGCGGACGCGCTCGTGCGGGAGTTCCGGCCTCGGCCTGCCGTGGGCCGGCTGCCCGGGCAGCCGGCGCGCGACCGAATACCGGCGTGACCGGCACCTCGTAGGCCTCCGGTAGCACCTGCCGCCTCCGCACACGCTGCCTGCGCACACCGGTGCCACCGGAGGTCCGGAACACCCGTCCCTGGAGCGACACGGCGGCGGGTGGCGGAAGAGCACCGCCCGCACGGGGCGTGCACGCTCACCGCCTCCCGGGGCCGCTTCCCTCTCCATCCCGTCCACTCCGAACCCGAGGACTGCGCCGTGAGCGTCGGAACGCGCACCAAGACGCTGCTCAAGACCATCAGCCCGGCCCGCAGACTGGACATCGCGGCCTCCTACGAGGCCCTGACGCAGGCCTGCGTGGCCACCGGCGACGACTCCGCGAAGGCCGAGCTGGTCAGCGACAGCCCGAACCACCTGTGGTCGCTCGGCTCGCGCTCGCACGCGCTCGCCATCGTGCACCCGGACCTGGACCAGGCCTGGGCGCTCGTCAAGGGCGCGCAGTTCCTGCGGCAGCACCGGCTTCCCGTCACCTCCCCCTACTACACCGACGTCCGCCCGGCCGCCGACGGCCGGGCCGTGACCTTCTGGCAGGACCCCGGGAGGCCGAGCGCCGACACGTCCCTGTCCGCGTGGGTGACCGCCCTCGCCCACCGCATCGACCCCGCGTCGGCGCCGTGGCTGGGGGAGCACGACCCGTTCGCTCACCTGCTGGACGGACTGGACGACGCCCCGCTGGACGATGCCGCCCGCCGGTTCCTGCGCGAGCACACGGCGCAGCTGCGCGAGGAGTGGGACTACCTGGACTGGCCGACTCCGGACACCGTCGTCCTCGGCGCCCTCGGAATGGTCCCCTGCCACGACGACGGCGTTCACGTCGGGCTCCTGCTGCGCCGGCCGCTGACGCGCGGCCACAAGGAGTGGGACCTGGTCGCGGCCCGCTGGCGCTCCGAACTGCTCACCGGCCCCCGCGAGGACCACCGGACCTACGCAGACACCTACCTCTCCTACGAACGGGAGGGCCGGCTCCCGGCCCACCCCTACATCGGCGCCTGGTCCGGCTACCAGGTCGTGCGTGACGTCGTCGTCCTCACCGCGGTGATGAACACGGTGCGGCGCGCCCACCTCGACGCCGCCGCCCACCGGCAGGCCGCCCACCGCGTCGCCTGCCTGCGCGGTGCCCACCCCACCCCGTGGAACTGGGGGCCGCGATGACGGCCTCCCACACGAACGCCCGCCCGCTGCCGGACGTCCACGAGCCCCGGATCCTGCGGTGCGGCGACCACCTCATGGAGGAGATCACCATGCCCATGACCCCGCCGCAGAGCACCCCGGCCGCCGCCGACTCCCTGGCCGTCGCCGGCCTGGCCGACCTGGACCCTGACGCCCTGACCGACCGCCCCGAGTACCTGGTCACCGGCGCCTGGCTCGCCCCCGCCACCGAGTTGGCCCTGCACCTGCTCGACCGGGCCGACCCCGGCACCCTCGCGGCCGGCTCCCGCACCGCCCCCGGCCACACCCTGCTCCTGCTCGCCGCGCCCCGCGACGGCCACCCGGCGATCCACCTGCGCCTGCCCGACGGCACCACCCCCGACGGCGCCACTTCCGCCGGGCCCTGGCCCGCCGACCGCACCACCGCCCTCGTTCCGCTCGTCGGCACCCTGGACCTCGCCCTCTACCGCGACCGGGACGACGTCGACCACGACGACCCCCAGTACCTGCGCACCCTGGACCCCGGCCAGGTCTGCCTCCTGCACGCCGGTGCCACGACCCGGCTCACGGGCTCCCCGGACAGTGCGCAGCTCATCGCGTCCCATGCCCCGGCCTCCACCCAGGCCCCCACCCCGGTCCCGGGCACCGCGCCGCTGACCCCGGACGAGTACCGGGCCGCCGCCGCCGACGCCCACGCGCGCCTCACCGACCCCCGCCCGACCGGTGCGGCCCGGGCCGCCGCACCCCGGCTCGAGGACATCCCGGACCTGCGCGCCGCCGACCTGCCGCGGTTCCACGCCGAGTCCGACGTCCTCCACCGCCTCGCCGCCGACCGCGCTCTCCTGTCCTACCTGGTCACCACCACCGTCCTCGTCCCCGACCGGTACGAGGCCTCCCGCACCACCCTGCTGCTGGACCGTCTCGTCCTGTCCACGGCGGACGACCTCGGGTACGAGGTCCGCCTCAACACCAACCCCCGCCCCGGCAACCAGCTGCTCCCGCACGACCACGCCTACCCGTTCGCCGCCCGCGTCCTGACCGGCGGCTACCTCCACACCGTCTTCCTGCGCACCGACGGCCGGACCGCCGACCGCGCCGACGGCCCGTTCACGTCCGGCGACCTGCGCCCGGCCGTCACCACCACCGAACTCCCCGGCAGCAGCTACACCCTGGCGCCCACGCTCGTGCACCGGGCCGTCATGCTGCCCGGCACGACCACCCTCATGGTGCGCGGCCCCTACCGCTCCGCCGCCCACGCCGCCTCCGACCTGATCCCGCCGGTCTCCGCCTGGCCCCCACCCGTCGGCGGCGAGGCGCCGACGCACTCGCGCCGGATGACCGACGCCGAGCACCACGCGCTCTACCGGAGCCTCGCCGCCGCAGGCGTGATCGACCCCGTGCCCGAGCGCCGGTGAAGCAGCACCCGGCCCCAGGATCCCGGCGCTCCGGTGCCCCGACGCCGCCGGGAACCCGGCCGAACCGGCCCCGGCGCCCGGCCGGACTTGGCAAGCTGGGGCGGCCCACTTTGGCACCCTAGGCAAGGAGCGCCCCGTGCACACCGTCCTGACGACCGATCACCCAGCCTGGCAGGAGAACACCATTACCGGCCACCGGCAGCGCCCCCTGCGCACCGCCGACGGCCTCTGGCTGGCCACCCTCACCCCCGACGGCCTCGACCTGGCCTGCGTGGACGGCACGGAGGACACCAAGCCCACCCTCGTCACCACCGACCCGACGTCGCTGCCCGGCACCGTCCCGCCCGACCTCCTCGCCGGCCTGCGCGGTCTCGGGCCGAGCGTGCGGGTGGCCAACCCCTGGCTGTGGGACGCGATCACCACCGCGGTCCTGCGCCAGGTCGTCCGCGCCGACCAGGCCCGCCGCCTCTACCGCGGCTGGTGTGCGGCTCACGGCACCGGGCTGCCCGCCCCCGGCAACGGCCCCGACAACGGCCCCGCCTCCGGCCACGACCGCGGGCCCGCTCCCGACCGCACCCTGCACACCGCGCCGACGCCGGAGACCGTCCTCGCCCTGACCGACGAGCAGTTCGCCGCCGTCGGCACCACGTTCCACCGCACCGCACTGCGCGCGGCCGCGAACGCGTACTTGGAGCACCGCGTCCGCTGGGAGCGGTTGGACGCCCCGGCCCTGGCCGCCGCGCTCGTCGGCGTGCCGCGGATCGGGCCCTGGACGGCGGCCGCGGCGGCCGCCGACTTCACCGGCGACTTCTCCGTGTACCCGCACGCCGACCTCGCGGTCCGCACCTGGGCCGCCCGCATCGCCCCCGACCACCCCTGGCCCGCCGCCGACAAGCCGAAGAAGACCGAGGCCCTGTTCGGCGCGCACTGGCACCACCTGGCCGGCGACGAACCGCGCCACCTGCACACCCTCACCCTGTCGACACTCACCTGGGGGGCCCATGCCCGCACCGATCAGCTCGGAGGAACAGACCCGCACCGCCCATGACCTGGTCGCCGGCGCCGACCCGGACCGCGCCCTCGACTGCCTGTTCGTCAACGCCCCGCTGCGCGACTACGGCCTGCGCCCGCGCGTCAACGACTACACCCTGCCGGTCCTCGGCATGGCCTACATCGCCACCCACGCCGCCGCGCACGGCTTCAACGTCGGCATCCTGGACGCCGAGGCCCACGGACTCGGCATCCGGCGCACCGCCGACGTCGTCAACGCGCTGCGGCCGCGCTGGGCCGCGTTCAACCTCCTCGCCCCGACCTACGAGCTGACGGCGCGGATCGCCGCCGCCCTGGACCCGGCGATCGCGCTGATGGCCGGCGGCCACCACGCCAAGGCCGACCCGGGGCGCGTCCTGGCCGATCCGCGCTTCGCCGGCCTGGAGGCCCTGGTGATCGGCGAGGGCGAGATGCGGGTCACCGCCCTGCTCGGGGACGTCCACCGGCGCCGCGAACTGCCGAAGGTGATGTGGCGCGACCGCCTGCTCGGCACCACCGCCTGCGGCATCCCGCGCCCCGGCGACACCGCCCGCTGGCTCGCCCCGGACATCGACGCCCTCGCCGTCGACCGCCGCTTCCTCGCCCAGGACCCGTACCGGGCCGCCGACGGCCGCATCGAGGCCAACCTGGTGTGCTCGCGCGGCTGCCCCTACGAGTGCGGGTTCTGCGGTGCCGCCGCCTCCATGAATCCCGAGGTCAGCATCCGCACCCGGACCCCCGAGAACATCATCGCCGAGATGCACCGGCTCGACGCCGACTTCGGGTGCACGGCCTTCCGCGCGGTGGACGACCTCTTCCTCGGCGCCCGCCGCGTCATCCACCCCGCCCTGGACGCCTTCGCCGCCGAGCGCGTCGGCGAGAGGTACGTGTGGGACGCCACCGGCCGCATCAACGTCCTCGACCGCGAGAACGACACCGTCCTGGAGCGGCTGCGCGGCAACGGACTGCGCGAGGTCGCGCTGGGGATCGAATCCGGCTCCGCCCGGATCCTGGAGGCGATGGACAAGCGGATCACCCCCGCGATGACGCTCACCGTCGCCCGCCGGCTGCTGGAGAAGGGCATCGGTGTGAAGGGGTACTTCATCCTCGGCTACCCCGGCGAGACCATGGACGACGCCCTCGCCACCCTCGCCCACATCCGCGAGCTCTGGGCCCTGTCCGACCGCCTGCCCGGCACCTTCCGCGCCTCCGCGTTCACCTTCCGCCCCTACCCCGGCTCGCCCGTCTTCGCCGACCTCGTCCGGCAGGGCTGGGACCCCGAGGCCATGCAGACCTACCAGGACGTCGACCTCACCGGACACGGAGCCGACGAGGCGATGCGTGGCCGCGACGAGTTCAACTTCGCCACCGGCCAGCAGTTCGGCCACGTCCCCCTCACCCGGCTCTACGGATGGCTGGCCGACATCTCCCGCGAACAGCACCACCGCAACGCCGCCGCCCGCCGGGAGGTGACCGCGTGAACGGCCTGCTGCTCACCGTGGACGGGCCCAGCGGCCTGGGCAAGTCCACCGCCGTCGCCGCCACCGCCCGAGCCCTGCGGACGGCCGGACACACCGTCCACACCGCCACCGGCCCGTCCGCCACCCCGTACGGCCAGGCGGTGCGTGCCGCCGCCGCGACGATGCGAGGGCGAGCCCTCGCTCTGGCCGTGGCCGCCGACCGCCTCCACCAACTCGACACCGACGTCCGCCCCCGCCGCGCCGCCGGCACCACCGTGCTGCTGGACCGCTACCTGCCCTCCACCCTCGTCCTCCAGCGCGCCGACGGAGTCGACACCGACTTCCTCCTCACGGTCAACGACGGCGCGGACGTCCCCGACCTCGCCGTCCTCCTCACCGCCGACCCCGACACCGTGCAGCGCCGCCTCGCCCACCGCGGCACCCGGCACCGCTTCGAACTCGACGCCGCCGCCACCGCCCGCGAACTGCGGCTCTACCAGGAGGCCGTCCCCGTGCTCGAACGGCTCGGCTACCGGCTCCACACCGTGGACACCACCCACCTCACCCCCGAGCAGACCGCACAGGCCATCCTGGAACAGGTCCCACCCCGGACGATCAACACCAAAATGCCGTACGGGAGTTAGAGAGAACATGAGCACCAGCGACACGAGTCCCACCCCGCATCCCGTCGTGGACGTCCACGTCATCCTGCGCACCCCGGACGGCAAGGTCCTGCTGTCCCAGCGCGGTGGCCCCTACGGCTACGGCCAGTGGCACGCCCCCAGCGGCAAACTCGACCCCGGCGAGAAGCCGGCCCGCGGCGCCGCCCGCGAACTGGAGGAGGAGACCGGGATCACCGTCGACCCGGCCCACCTCCACCTCGCCTACACCGTCCTGCACCGCCAGGACCCGGCGATCCTGCGTCTGGGGCTGTTCTACCTCGCCGCCGAGTGGGAGGGGGAGCCGGTCAACCGCGAACCCGCCAAGTGCCTGGACTTGCGCTGGTTCACCGAGGACGGCCTGCCCGACGACCTGATCCCCTACCCCGCCGCCGGCATCCACGGCGCCCTCACCGACCCCGGCGGCCTGGTCCACCACGGCTGGCCGCCTGCGTGACGGCCCCGGCCCACCCGTGCTCACCCTCCGGCCCCCGTGCCGCCCTCAGGGGGCCGGGGCGTTCAGAGGGTGAGCCGGACGGGCCCGAAGGTGGCGCAGAACTCGCAGCCACGGCTGGTGAGGGAGTTCGCCTGGCAATGGGCGGTCGGCCAGGAGCGGGACACACAGGGGCCCGGGTCGAGCGGCGCCTCGCCCCCGGGCACCGCCCTGTCGCACCACGTGCACCGGACAGCCGCAGGCACACCCGCCTCCCGCAACCGCCGGGCCGCCCCGACGGCGACGTCGAACGGGACCTCCTCCAGAACCACCACAGGGGCGCTGCCCAGAAGCAGCTTGCTGCGCCCCAGGCTCAGCCCGGTCACCGCCCTGACGGCCCAGTGCCCCGCAGCGGCGGGGAGGCGGTACGTCGGCGGCACCCACCTCTGCGTAAGCGGAGGGCGGACCCACTCCGTCCGATCCGTTCGGGGACAGCAGCGTGAGCGGCCGTCCCCACACCACGAGAGCAGAGGTGCGGCATGTCGCCGCGTCATCCCAACCGTCCGTCCGGACCGTTCCCCTACCTCGACGAGCCCGAATGGCGCGCCCGGTTCGTCCAAGCCGGCCTCGCCGACACCCGGTGCACCCTCGACGAGAGCGCGCTGAAGCGCCTCGCCACCGAAGTCATCAACATCAAGTCCCTGATCACCACCACGGGCCGCGGCAGCGGCATGGTCGGCACCGGCTTCAAGGAAAAGGCCGTCCAGGAGATCGAGACCGAGTACGGCGTGCTCTACCAGCTGGTGGCCAAGCAGCCGGCCTCGCCGGAGCGATCAACCAGTTCAACATCCGGTTCAGCTTCGACGTCGCGGCCAGCCCCGACGTGCCCACCCCGAAGGTCACCCCGGCCAAGGCCGAGGGCACCGGGCAGCCGGCCGTCATGGAGGCCGACTCGGAGAAGGCGTTGATGAAGCACCTCACCTTCGTCGAGGGACGGCTGACCGCAGCGGAGACCGCCCGCAAGTACGACCTGAAGGAGGACTTGGCGGGTCTCGGGCCAGTCCGAGCGAGCGACCTACCACCTGGTGCGCTACCGCGTCGGAGACCAGGTGTGGGACGCCGTCAGCGCCACGGCCGGATCGAACCGCACCAGGCACCGGCACGACCTGCGACCTCGGCGGCGACCACGGCGCGCTGCTCGGCGTGCTCCTGCTCGGTGGCCGAGTCCCAGACAGCCAGCGTCCGCTGGGGTTGTGCGGAGGCTGGGCGAGGACGGTCCGTACGGGGAGGGGGTCGTCCCCGACGAGCAGGTAGCCGTCCGCGTGCAGGATGTGCAGCAGCTCCCGGTGGGGCACCCCGCTGGCGGCGACGGCCGGGAACGCGGTGGCGAGCATGCGCGCGAGTCGGTCCACGGGGACGTGCGAGGTGTTGCCGGGGCCGATCAGGCGGGGAGGAAGCCTCCGGCGATCATGCCGTCCAGGACCAGCGCGGCCGGCGGGACTTGGCCGCCGTGGGTCGGGCCGACCGAGAACGACAGCCATCGGCGGGCGGCCTTCGCCCGCAGGTCTATGGCTCTTGGAGCGAGCACAGATCGGTGGAGCGAAGGCCGCTGTCGTGCGTTTGAACGGCTGGCTCAGGCACCCGTGCCGGGTGCCGGGATCACGGGTTGGCGCCCCGGGTCCAGAGCTGGCCGGCGTTGCCGTTGCAGTTGGCCTGGACGACCAGGGTGGCGTCGGCGGTCCCACCGTTGGCGGCGTCGAGGCACAGCCACGAATCGGTGCTCTGGATGCTGCCGTTGGCGTTGAGCGTCCACTGCTGGTGCGGGTTGTTCGCGGCGCACGGCCGAACGATCACCTTGCTACCCGAAACGTTCTGGGAATTGTTGTCCAGGCACATGGAATCGTCCCAGCCGTACAACCCGAGGTGCAGGAAGCCCCGGATCGCTCCCCCATTGGGGACGAGCGGGCTGGAGGGGACGGGGGACTGGGTGTTGCCCACGCTGTTGGGCGTGAACGTCCAGTACTGGCTGTCCGTTCCGTTGCAGGACTCGATGTCCATCTGAGCGCCCGAGGCGGCGCTGGGGGCGCTCAGGCAGCGACCGGAGGACCTGCCGGTGAAGGCGCTGGTGGTGGTGAAGCCACGGACGATATGTGCCCCCGCCCCCGCGGGCGCGGTCGCAAAGCTTGCACCGGCGCAGCTGCCATACTCGGCGATGTTGGACAGGGTGCCGGACAGGCCACCCCCGTCGATTGTGGTGGGGTTGCCGAACACGACGTCGGAGACCGTGTTCCGTTCGCAGGAAGCGTGGGCGTCGAAGTAGACGTACTCGACGAACCCGCTGCCCGAACTCTTGAGCAGGCCGGACGGCAGCGTCCAGCTGCCGATGTGCACGACCAGGCGGGAGGTGGCCGGGTCGAACACGTCGCCGGTCCAGGTTCTGGTGGTGGAGGTGCTCCCGGTCGGCCGCACCTTGAGGTGGTAGGCGTGGCCGTACTCCGCCGTGAAGAGGACGGAGCAGGACTGGCCGGCCCCGGAGTCGGCACCCGGACTGCAGTTGGGGTCGCTGCTGGAGGTGTTGCCCGGGGTACCGGCGGCACCGGAGGCGAAGACCGAGAAGGTGGCACGGAACCGCTGAACGCCGCCGGAGGTCGGCTGGGGCTGAAGACCCGTGTAGCCCATCAGGCCGTTGGAGAAGAAGAACTGCTGGGCGTAGTAGAGGCCGATCTGCTCGCTCGCCGGCTCGATGGCCATCGGGAAGGTGAGGTCACTCAGCCCCGCGGCCGGGGCGTTGGGGATCTGCCAATTGAGGCCCACGTTGCCGCCGAGGCCGAAGTACACGGCCGAGGCGGGCTGCGGGGCGACGAGCATCAGCGCTGCCACCGCCAAGCCCGCCAGGGCGGCGCCGTAGCGCCGCAGTGTCAAGGAGAGACGCATCTCGGGTTTTCCTTATCCCTACCGCCGCTGCGCAGTGCGCCGATCAGCGGGACGACTGGATTTCGCCTACTACGAGCCGACAGGGCAGTGGCAGCGAGAACACGCAGGCCGGCCCTCCCCGGACCGACCCCACAGCCCGGCCACACACAGTATGGATACAAATGCATACCGCTGCCTCCGTTTCCGGAAAATCAGTCGCCCCAGGGCGGACATGACCGAGTTCCGCACCCCGAACGTCCCGCCGGACAGACCGGAGCGCCGGCCCTGGCGCCGTCGTCCGGTCCCCCCGCCACCCAAGTCGGCCGCCCCTGGCCCGACGCCGTACAGCATCTTCGTCGACCCGGCCTACGAGATCGTCGAGTCCCAGCGGGTCGGCGAGGCCGTCTACGTGCGCGCCTACCGTCGCGGCACCGAGGAGGAGTCCGTCTGGGTCCACCGCGGTGACGAGTCGGACCAGCTGATGACCAGCGGCGGCGGCTTCCGTCCCCACGACGCCTACCGTGCGATGGTCGGCTCTGACGCGCCGACCACCCTCTACGATCAGCTCGTCAAAGAGGGCCAGCTCCTCGACGCCCAAGTCCGCGAGGACGCCAGATGGGAGCGCGAGCAGGAACGCGCCGGGTACGAGGCGGGCTTGGACGCCCTGGACCTGGCGTTCGAGGAGGGCCTGATCACCGAGGCCGAGTACGGCCAAGCCATCGCTGACCTCCAGCCCCCGCCAGACGCTGACCCAGCCCCGGTAACGGAACCCGCACCGGCCGCGGCCGCCGGACCGCCGTCTCCGGCCACTCCAGCTCCGCTGACCGTACCGTCCGGTGTCCGGCCGCAGCCGACGGAGCCGCCGTCGGCACCAACACCAGCGGCCCTCGGCGCCAGCCGGGGGATCGGTTCGGCGAACACAGATACCCCATCGACGTTCAGCTCCACCGACGGCACGTGGGTATCTGAGGCGCTGTCGGTCATCTCCGCCATGCCGGAGGACCAGGCCACATGTCTGCAGGACCACCTCGGGGTGCTGGCGGCGGCTCTGCAGGCCGTCCAACACGAGCTGACCGAGGACAGCTCCGTACAGGACGGCCTCGCTCCCGAGCAGGCGCTCGCCGACCTCATGGTGGCCATCCAGCAGGTACAGGACCGCGCGGGGTGGTGGCTCGCGCTGCCGCAGTGGGCTCAGGTCCAGTCGATCCAGGCTGCGGCCGCCGGGGCCTGGACCGCCGTCAAGGACGCCCTCCGAAGGAACACCGCGCTCGCCGCCGGCGAGCACCAGATCACCCGCCTTCTCCAGGGCGTCTCCGCAGCGGCCTGCCGCTCCGTCGCCCACCACGCAGCCGACCTCGCCTCGTTCAACGGCTGACCCCCGCGGGTACGGGGAGGAGTCCGGTTCGGTCGGAGCGGGATCGGCCCCGGCCGGCTGACCCCCGCGGGTGCGGGGAGGAGGCGCCCGGCACGAAGCTGACCGCGGTCGAGCACGGCTGACCCCCACGGGTGCGGGGAGGAGGCCCGGGTCCAAGGCCGACCGGGACTCGCTGCGGGCTGACCCCCGCGGGTGCGGGGAGGAGCTCCTGGGCAAGCCGGTTGAGCTCGGCCAGCTCGGCTGACCCCCGCGGGTGCGGGGAGGAGTCGGCGACCAGGTCGGGCAGGGCCAGCAGGTCCGGCTGACCCCCGCGGGTGCGGGTGTGAGCGGACACGCCGAAATGGTTCTGGCACGGATTCCGTGAAGTCGATCGTGCTGCTGTGCGCCGGTGACGCTCCGTCAACTCATTTTGGATACTGGCCGCGTGTGAGGCGATCTCCCTTCTGCTGCCGCATCTCGCCGGGATGCGGATCGAGCTCCTGGAGGTGCGGGGCGGGTGCGTGGTGATCGAGGCGTCGACGCCGGAGCACATCCCCGTGCCCTGCCCGGGCTGCCGGGTCACGTCTGACCGGGTGCACAGCCGGTACGGGCGACGACTGGCGGACGCCCCGTGCGGCGGGCAGGGTGTCCTGATCGAACTGTCGGTGCGCCGGCTGTTCTGCGACAACGGCGCCTGCCCGCGGGTGACCTTCGCCGAGCAGGTCGAGGGGCTGACGATCCGCTACGGCCGGCGGACGCCCGTCCTGCAGACGCTGCTCGGCGCGCTGGGCGTGGTCCTGGCCGCTCGCGCCGTGTCGCGTCTGGCCCTGCTGCTCGGCACCGCGGTCAGCCGGATGACCGTCCTGCGCCTGGTCATGGCGCTGCCGGACCCGACCTGGGCGACCCCGCGTGTCCTGGGCATCGACGAGTTCGCCACGAGGAAGGGCCGCCGGTACGGCACCATCCTCGTCGACTGCGAGTCCCATCAGCCGGTGGACCTGCTGCCCGACCGCGACGCGGACAGCGTCGCCGCGTGGCTGCGTGAGCATCCCGGCGTCGAGATCATCTGCCGTGACCGCGCCTCGGTCTTCGCCGACGGCGCGCGAGACGGTGCCCCGAACGCCCAGCACTGCGCGGACAAATGGCATCTGTGGCACAACCTCGGCGAGGCCGTCGAACGCCTCATTTCCCGCCACCGCGCCCTGCTGGGTGACCTGGACGAACCTGCCCCCGAGCAGCCGGAGTTGACGCAGGTCGAGGCCGTCACGGCTGAAGAAGGCCCGCCTGGCCCGTACCCGGAGGGGAAGTTCCTCGACCGGCTCCGCGACACCCACGCCGCCGTCCGCGCCCAGGTCGAGCAGGGCCTGAGCCTGCGCGAGATCGCCCGACGCCTCGGTCTCGGGCGCAACACGGTCCGCAAGTACGCTCGCGCGGCCAGCCCGGAGGCGATGCTGCACGGCCAGTGGCAGAACCGGACCAGCAAACTCGACCGGTTCAAGCCCTACATCGAGCAGCGCATCGCCGAGGGCTGCACGAACCTGTCCCGGATTCACCGTGAACTGCGAGAACGCGGGGCACTCTGCAGTTACAGCACGCTGCGCGACCACGTGCGGCCGTTGCGGCCCGACCACCGGGCCGCGGGCAAAGCGCCGCCGATCGCCCGGCCGCCCTCGCCCCGAGAGGCCACCCGCTGGATCATGAGCCACCCCGACCACCTGCGCGAGGACGACCAGCAGCGACTCAAGGCACTGCTGGCCCGCTCACCCGACGTCACGGCCGCCGCAGGCCACGTCCGCACTTTCGCGGCCATCATGACCAACCGGCAGGGAGACGAGTTGCGGCACTGGATCGCCGACGTCTGCGCGGACCAGCAGGCGGCCGGCCTGACCGGCTTCGCCGCCGGACTGATCCCCGACCTCGACGCGGTCGTCTACGGCATGAGCACCGACTGGTCGTCCGGCCCGGTCGAAGGCCGCGTCAACGACCTGAAGGCCCTCAAGCGCAGCATGTTCGGCCGAGCGAAGCCACCCCTACTCCGCAAGCGGCTCCTCCTGATCGCGGCCAGCCGCCGCCCCTAACCTCTGCTCCCGCGGGCGTCGCGGTCCAGAAACTTGATCAGCCGCGATTCCGAACGCAGAAGCCGCTCTCGCAGCTCCAAGGGAAGAGAGGCGAGGGCGTCTACCAGGACTTGCCTGCGTGGGACGTGCACCAGGTTGCTGCAGTAGATCCTGCAGTCGGAACACCAGATCAGTCCGATGCACCGCTCGAACATGGAGGACTCGGGCGGATGGAAGCGGTACTGGTACGAGCGGACGGGCGTTCCGCAGGTCGCGCAGACTCGTCCGTCGCTGCCGGGAACCGTCTCGCAGGCCGCGACCTTGACCCAGTAATGCCGCCCGGCCGGTGCTCTTCAAGTCGTCATGCCGAGCATTCTCTACCACCGCGAGCCGGCCAGCACAGTCGTCCGGCCCGGACCGACCACAGACCGCGACGGACTCTGGCCGGGTTCACGAAATCCGTGCCAGAACCCATACATCCCGCCGAAAACAGGATGTGCTCGGTCAGCTCGGCGTCGTGGCGCTTGCGCGCGTACGGCTCGACGGCCTTGCGGCGCCAGCGGTAGGAGGTGGAGGCGGGGATGTGCAGTTCCCGGAGGACGGGCTCGGCCCCGAAGCGGTCCTGGTGCTCGTCGATGAGCCTCAGTACCGTCGCCGGGTCGGGTCGAGCTCCTGGGCGAAGAAGCCGAGGCGGCCTTGAGTATCTCGCAGGACCGGCGGAGCTCGGCGTTCTCCTTGCGCAGAGCGGCCAGCTCCTCCTTCTCGGCCGTGGTGAGCCGGTCGTCGCGCTCGCCCCCGTCCGCCTCATCCTGGCGTATCCAGTTCGGCAGCGCCTCGTGGTGCATCCCGAGATCGCGGGCCATCTGCCGGATCACGGCTTCGGATCGGCGGCCCGGTACGCGGAAACAGCTCGCTGCCACGACTCGGGCGGGTACTTCATCCGTGCAGCCATGGTAGAGGCTCCCTTCTCACGGCCCATCAGGCCATGTCCGGCAACCTTCCGCACCTCGGGGAACCTCACAGTGAATCTGATCCGCAAAAGTGTGCGGTACATAGTTGTGCCGGTGGATTTTCATGGTCTGTCTTCGATCCGTCGGGTTGGTTGGAGGTACGGGCGAAGAAGCAGGGAGTGTCACCAGCCCTTCTCCGACCGCCGCCCTCGACTTGCGGAACTCCGCGCTCATGAGCGCCCTGCGCGCCGAACATCCCAGAAAGCCACCGATGAACCCGATTTCCGTCATCCGACGCATGGGCAAACGCCTGGGCACCCTGTTCCTGGCCTTCCTCGCCACCATCACCCTGGTGAGCACGGCCGCCACACCGGCCCAGGCGGACACCAACCGTCCCTGGAACGTCATCCAGTGGGACATCACGGGCATGAACGAGGGGGCCGGCCCCAGCCACACCGCAACCAGGACGAGTACGCAGGTTTCCAACAACTACCGGGCAATGCTTCTCGAACTACGGCGGCTGACCAGTCACCTGAACCCGATCAATACTTCCCTGCGTGAAAGCCAGTGGATGACCGGCCCCTACGTCGAGATCCAGGTCTGGGACCACAACGACCACGAGAACCCGCACCGCGTGTCCCTGTACCTGCGGGCGGACAACCTCTACCTCGACGGCTGGACCGCCGAGGGGCGAAACTTCCGGTTCCAAGGCACCAACAACATGCTGGTGACGAGCTTCGCCGGCCAATACGGGGCGCAGCTCTTCACGACGCTCCCCTATGGCGGGGACTACGCCCGTTATCTGGACCGTGGCCAGACCCGCGGCGGCGCGTCTTACCTCGGGCAGAGCCTGTACTCCTACCTGCGTGTGCTGTCGCGCATGCGCGCTGGCGACCACATGGACAACTACCGCTCCATCCTGACCAACATCATCGGCGCCACCTCCGAAGCTGCACGCAGCGGCTGGATTGAACGGCGCATCGCCAACTCCCTCGAGGCCGGCGGAGATCCGGATGAAAACGGCTTCCAGACCACCCTCGGAGGCTTCGGCGTCGGTCTGGAGAACGGGTGGGACGATCTCTCCGCTCTCGCCCACCGTTCTCTGAACAACCAAACGGTCACCCCCGTCAACATCGACGGCCGGTTGTACAGCAGTTTCGAGGACCTGTCCGGAACCGGTGGCCGGCCCAGGATCCTTCCGCTCCTGGCCCACTCCAGCGCGTTCGGGGCACCGTAGGCGGCCCGGGCCCGGATCTGCCCATCTGATCCGGGCCCGGCCACCTGTCTGTTCACCCCCGGCGCACAGTGAATGCGGCCGTTCGCCGGACCGCGAGCCTTGGCCGTTGTCGCCGTGCCGACCGGTCGGCGGACGTCGTGCTGCCCGCTGCCGGACCGGAGGCCACGTTGAACACGAGCGCGCTCGACCTGCTGCTGCGCGCACACCTTTCACGGCTTTGCGTCCGAGCTCTCCACCCTGACCCGGGCGCGCGCGGGCGGTCCCCGGTCTGACTGTGAAACACCCTCGTCCTGTACTGGGCCCAGCACAGGCCCGCCGGACTTATCGACGGCCGTCTCCCCGCAGACTTGCGGGGGACCGGAGGTAGCGGCGCGTCGGCCCTGGTCGAGGTGTTTCGCGAGTTCCTGCTGGCCTCGGGCGTGCCGTAGGAGCGGATACCGGAGTCGAAGAGCAGCACGGCCGCACTGTTCCCGGTCTCTGGCCGCCAGCCGCCAATTTCTGGTCGTATTCGGCAACGCACGTGAATTCGAGCAGGCCAGGCCGCTCCTCTTCGATGGTGACCGATGCATCACCATCCGTCACTAGTAGGGCTGGCTCCCAAGGCTGTCGTCAGCGACTTGGCCAGCGCCCGTCGCTGTGGACGTTCTCGCGCCACAGGACGGCACTGCCCTTCTGGCCCGGGTCTTTGGGAGGCCTGCACAGGCCAGTGCCGTCGCAGGCGGACACGGGGTCCGCTCCGCCACGGTGGACGGGGCTGAGGCTGGCCGAGGTCGGGCGGGTAGCCAGGGTGAGGTGCGGCTCAGTGGTGCGGTGGGCGAGGACCGCGTGGTGTCAGCCATGGAGAGAGGAGGCGGGGGCCGGGAGCTGCTGGAGTTCGGTGGCGGCTTCGCCGGCTCGGGGGTGGCCGAGTTCGCCGAGGGTTCGGTGGGCGGTTGACAGTTCCTGGTGGGCTTCTGTGTGGCGGCCGAGGTGGCGCAGGACGATGCCGAGGTCGAGGCGGGCGGGTTCGCTCCAGGCGGCCATGCGCGCGGTTTCGAGGTGGGTGACGGCGTAGCGCAGGGGTTGCTCCGCCTCACTCCAGCGCCGCAGGGCGGCGAGGTCGCCGCCGAGGTGGAAACGGGTCACAGCCAGGTAGATGCCGATCAGCTCCCCCTGTCCGGGGACGCCGGACAGGCAGATGGCCTCACTGCGCTGGTGGACTTTCAGCGCTTCGTCGGCGCGGTGGGCAAGGCGCAGCTGCGTGCCGAGGGTGTTGAGGGTGGTGAGTTCGGCCATGCGGGCAGGTGGTTCGGGTTGTCGGCCGAGATGATCGGCGGCTGCGCGCAGCTGGGCGATGGACTCCTCCGTACGGCCAAGGCGGATGAGCGCTCCCGCCGTGTAAGCCAGGGCCCATCCGGTCTGGAGCTGGTCCCCGCTTGCGCGGGCCGCCGCCAGTGCGGTGTGGGCGGTGGTCAACGCTGTAGCGGGGTCGCTGACGCAAACGTTGTAGGCCCACACCAGGTAGTTGAGGTGGACGGCTTCCTCACGGGTACTGCCGAGGGCCCTGGCGGAGTCGGAAGAGCGCTGAAAGACCTCGACCCACTGCTCCCAGTGCTGGGCGCGGTCGGAGAACCAGTGCATCGCCTCGGCGGTGTCGACGACCTGGCGGTGGAGGCCAGCCTCCTGGGCGTAGGCGAGGGCGGCCAACCACTGGTCGCGCTCTACCTCAAGCCAGGTGTGGGCTTGGTCGCGGTCGCTGGGGGCGGTGGCGGGGTGGGGGTCGACGCAGGGGGCGACGTGGTTCTCGGGGTCGAAGAGCTGAGCTGCTGCTGTGGCCCGGCGCAGTGTCCACACGGTGGCCCGCCGACGGGCGTTGTCGAGGTTGGCCGGGGTGTCATCGATCTCCAATTGTTCAGTGGCGAACAGACGCAGGAGGTCGTGGTAGCGGTAGCGGTCGGCGGTGGGGTGGGGCTGGAGAAGGCCGGCGTCGGTGAGATCGGCGGCGATCAGGGCGGCCTGGCGCAGGGTCAGGCCAGCCAGCACCCCGGCGGTCTGGGGGCTGAAGTCGGGCCCGGCGGTGAGGGCGGCGCGGCGGAAGAGGACGCGGGCTTGTTCGTCGAGCTGGCGGTAGGAGAGGTCGAAGGCCGCTCGAACCTGGAGGGAACCGGCACGCAGGGCATCGAGGCGGCTTTCGTGGGAGGCGAGCTGGCTGGTGAGCTTGGCCAGGCTCTCGCCAGGGCGGGCGGCGAGACGTTGTCCGGCGATGCGCACCGCGAGCGGCAGGTGTCCGCACAACTCGGCGAGCTCGCGGGCGGCCTGCGCCTCCGCGTGCACGCGTTCGGGGCCGAGAATGCGGGTGAGGAGTTCGACGGCTTCCTCGCGGCGCAGGAGCGTAAGGTCGGCGCGGTGGACGTTGTCGAGGCCGGCAAGAGTGTGGCGGCTGGTGACGAGCGTCAGGGTGTGGCCGTGGGCAGGGAGTAGCGGGCGGACCTGGTCCTCGGTGGCGGCGTTGTCCAGCAGAATCAGGGCTCGGCGGCCGGCCAGGAGTGAGCGCAGCAGGCCGGAGCGCTCGTCGGTGGTGCGGGGGATGTCGGTCTCGGCCGTGCCGACGGCGCGCAGGAGGCGGGCGAGGGCCTCGCTTGGGTCGAGGGGCTCGGGATCCATGCCGCGCAGGTCGAGGGCGTACTGGCCGTCGGGGAAGGACGCGGCGAGGGCGTGGGCGGCATGGACGGCGAAGGCGCTCTTACCCAGGCCCGGTTGTCCGCAGACCAGCGCGACGGGCGGATGTGCAGGGTCGAGGTCGGTGGCCAGACGGCGGAGGCGGTCGAGCGCGGGGCCGCGGGCGATGAAGTCGGACAGGTCCCGGGGCAGGGTCAGCCCGTAGCGGGCGGGAGTAGCAGCGGCGGGCGCAGCCCGGGTGGCGGTTGTATCCGCGACCTTGACGGAGTCGGCGCCGGGCCGGGGCCGGGGGCGACCGTGTGCTGCCAGCTGTTCTAGCTCGGCCGCTGTGGCACCGTCCAGCCCCAGCGCCTTTGCCAAGGCCTGGACGGTGCGGCGCTGCGGTCCTCGCGAGCGGCCCTGCTCCAGGTACGCCACGGCCCGCACACTTACCCCCGCGGCGTGCGCCAAGTCCTCCTGACTGAACCGGGCACGCTGGCGCAGGCCCCGCAGATAGGGACCGAAGCCGTAGCCCGCCGGCGGTGCGGTGCTCATCGTGCAGGACTTCCTTCTGTGGACGTGGCCCCGCGGAACTGCGAACCCACCTTGCAAAAGTGTGCGGTAAATAGGTTAATCCTATATTCACGCCGGGTTTTGCGGCACCGTCAGGCAGCGGGCAGGACGGGTCGGGTGCCCAGGTGGGCCCCGGCGGGGAACGGCCCCGTGCTGGTCGTGCCAGGGCTCGATCACCGGCCCCGGGGCGCTGCTGGACGGTGGAGCCGCGCTGGCGCTGGGTGGAGATCCGTCTGGGCGGCCGGTGGAGGCCGGGCCGGCTGGAGCTGTGGCGTCTGCACCAGGGGTCGACCCGCTGGGGCTGGTACCTCTACGAGCCGCAGGCCGTCCGGCAGGTCCCGGAGCCGGCGCCGGGCCACGGTTCGGCGGGCTGATGACGGCCGACAACGCGGGCGCGGCCGAGGACCTCGCCGACTGGATCGGCGAGCTGCTTCGCGAGGAAGCCCAGGACCTGGGAACCGGCCCCGCCGACCGTGACCGGGACGACGACGGGCAGGACGGCGGGCTGAAACCGGCCTGGTGGTGACCCGGCCCTGCCTGCCTGGCCCGGGCTCAGGACTCGGAGCTGCTACGCTCCCGTTCAACTTGGGGCCGTCGCGCCGGCCCAGGGCGACGGCGACGCCGCGTCTCATCCAAGGTGCTCCGCACCGCGCTTGAGTCCACACCTCGAGCCCTGGAGCCCCTGTGCCCGACAAGCACTCCCGCAAGAAGGCCGTCCGCGAACGCATGGCCGCCACTGGCGAGACCTACCGGCAGGCCGTGGCCGCGCTGGACCAACGACGCTGGGCCGAGGGGAACGCCCAGGCCGCCGAACCCAGCCACGACGACGGATCCGGCTGGGGCACCTGCACGATCCCTGACTGCCCCGAGTGCGCCGAAGGCCGACGCCGCGGCGAGGAGCAGTACGCGGCCCATCAGGCGATGCTCGACGCCTACCGGTGCCCCGGACTTGCGCGGTGCGTCCTGCCGGACTGTCTCAAGGGCTGCAACGAGGAGGAGGAGCTGGAGTTTTCCATGTGCAGGGACTGCTGGGCCGTCGACTTGCCGGCCGACGGCGCGAACTGCCCCTGGTGCCACGCCCGGCGGTAGACCTACGGGCGTTGGTGCGGTCCCAGCGCAGAACGCTGGGACCGCAGAACGGTCTTCTCGGGACCGCTGCGCACCCTATCCGCCAGCACCGACAGGGCAGCCTCCAAGGGCCTGCTGTAACGCCGGCGCTTCCTGGTGCACCGGGCGGAGGCAGAGCGCTTCGCCCGTTCCCGCGGGCGCAAGCTGGCGGCCTGAGACCTGGCAGGGAAGGCCTTGATCACGATTCGGTTCCACCGCCCACACGGGGCCTTTGCAGGCTGGGATGCTCACGGGCATGGACGAGACCACCGCCACGCCGCCCGCACCCACCACCGAGCCGCTGCAGGAGGTCGTTGAGAGGCCTGCCGGGTCGAGCGTACGCGTACCGGTGTGGCTCGTCGCGGGGCTGGTGGGCTTCGCGGCTGGCGCCGGGGCGGTCGGTCTGACGTGGGGTCTGTCCTCCTCTGGCGACCCGGCGGCGCCCGAGACGTTCACCCTCACCGGGTCCATGTCCCTCAAGAACGGCGCCACCACAGGGGCCGTGTGCGTTGGCCGCGGCGGGTACAGCGACATCGCGATGGGTGCCTCGGTCACCGTGTACGACGAGGGCGGCCGGGTCCTGGCCACCGGCACGCTGGGTGCGGGCAAGGGGAAGTCGCTGGACGGGTGTGACTTCCCGGTGACGGTGCCCAACGTGCCGAAGGGGCCGCAGTTCTACCAGGTCGAGGTCAGCCACCGCGGGAAGATCAGCCTGCCGAAGGCTGATGCGGAGGCTGGTCTGCTCGCGGTGTCGCTCGGTTGATCCGGCGTCCCCGGTGGTCGTAGAGGGGGCGATGATCATCAGCGGGCCGGTGTAGCCGACCATCGTGTGCATCCCGGCCATCCAGGCGGTGACGGTCCAGGGGCCGTGGCCGGGGTTGTTCAGGGGGTAGGTCATGAAGCTGAGCACGAGGGCGAAGGCGACGACCAGGGCGGCGGTGAGTGCTTGGCGGATCCGTCGGCGGTGCGGTGCCGGCGTAGGCGGTGGGTGTGGTCGGCGAGGACCCAGCCGATCAGGGGGAAGACAATCGCGGCCAGCCAGCACATGCCGGTGCCGTACAGGGGGCGCAGGGCGGTGGCGAAGTGGGGGACTGAGATGACCCACCAGTCGGCGCAGACGAGGGCCAGGCCGTTGAGGGCGATCCGGTAGTTGGTGCTGGGCCGGCGGGTGTCGCCCGCTTCGGCGGGGGTGGCGTGCACAGCGGGCATCCTGTCGCAGCCGCGGCGGGGCCCGGGCAAGTGTCGTTGACGCGGTCGGTGGGCGGCGGCGTGTAACGCTTCTGAGCGTGCTGTCGTACTTCAGGGTGTGAGTGTCCGGCGGGCGTGTGGTGGGAGCCGCTCGCCGGACACAGCCAAGGGCCCCTGGGGCCCGTAGAACCACTCCACGATGACTTTCTATAACAGCCCTAGACCTCAGCCACCCACTCAGCCGTCGCCGCGCGCGCCCCTCACGTGCACGTGGAAACGACGGTTCGGAAGGCTGCCAGGGTGGTTGGTGACGGTAGGGCTGTTATAGAAAGTCATTCTTGGGGCTGAGAAAAGACAGATACCCCGACCGGACCGCGTCTGCCACGATCCGGGGCATGCGCTTGAAGCCGCCCTACACCATCAAGGTCGCCGACAAGGCACTTGACGAAGCCCGCAACGCCCTCTGGAACCTCGGCGCCAGCATCGGCCGTCACGACACCGACCTGCGAACCCCCTACCTGACCGCCGTCGGCTTCGCCGTGGGAAAGCTCCTGCTCTTCGCCGTCCCCGACTTCGCCACCATCCTGCAGTCCGCCACATACTGGAACGTCCTGCAGATGCCCACCTGGACGCACTCAAGGCCTACGCCGCCCGCCCTGGCCTCCCCCTGGTCTACGACACCAACATGCTCAACCACTTCAAACAGCCCGACCACATCGACTGGAAGGACGCCGTAAGGCGAGCGACCGGCACGAAGCCCCCACCGTCCGCCTGATCATCCCGCAGGAGGTCATCGGCGAACTCGACCGCCAGAAGTACGGCCAAGGCGACCTCGCAAAGCGCGCCGCCGCCGCGATCAAGTACCTCGACACCGCCCTGCTCACCGCCCCGCCCGGTCACCCCGTCCAGATCCGCGACGGCGTCACCCTGGAAACCCGCCTCGCCCCACCCGGACCGTCCCACGTGATCGACGTCGACTGGGAGATCCTCATGTGCGCCGATGAACTCCACCACCTGAACCCCACCGCAGGCGTCCACGTGCTCACCAATGACCGGAACATGCGGCTGCGCGCCGGCCAGCTCAACCTGCCGACCCTCACCCTTGACGCGAGCCACCGGAAGTAGGCAGCGCGGCCAGACCCGCACCGTGCAGGCTGTGGCACCCTGAGGCACATGACCAGCGGCCCCGACCCCGACTTCGTGCTCGTCGACTGGCTGAGCACCAGCCCGTTCAGCGACAGCGCCAAGCTGAACTACCAGCGCGAGGTCGACCGCTGGATCAAACACATCGGGAACCGGGTCTGGACCGCGAGCGGCCGGGACGTGAAGCACTGGACCGCCGGCGCCGGCAACGCCCGCACCCGGGCCTTCCTCGTCAGTGCGCTACGCGGCTTCTACCAACACGCGCAGACGCTCGACCCGGACATCATCAACCCGGCGCCCAAGACCCTGCGCCCCTCCGTCGCCGACCTCCCCGGCCGCCCCGCCCTCACCCGCGCCGAGTCCACCCTCTACGTCTCCGCCCTCGACCGCTACGACGGCCTGATGCCCCACCGCGCCCGCGCCCTCGGCTACCTCGTCCTCGGCCGCGGCCTGCGCGCCCACCAGGCCGTCGCGCTCGACGTCGAGGGCATTGTGCGCGAGCAGCACCGCACCACTGCCCTCGTCACCCTCAAGGGCGGCGGCACGGAGTTCCAGGAGCTCCCCCCACCCGTCGCCCTGGCCGTCGAGGACTACCTCCCCCACCGCCGCACCGCCGCCC
Source organism: Kitasatospora sp. NPDC032121 (assembly GCF_055580145.1). Taxonomy (NCBI): domain Bacteria; kingdom Bacillati; phylum Actinomycetota; class Actinomycetes; order Kitasatosporales; family Streptomycetaceae; genus Kitasatospora; species Kitasatospora sp. NPDC032121. The sequence continues at coordinate 148,899 of NZ_JBVILX010000017.1, forward strand.
CCCACAGCAGCCCCGAGGCCGGCCCGCTGCTCACCAGCGGCCGCGGCCGCCGCCTCGACCCGGCGCCCAGCGTCCGCGACCTCCTGCGTGCCGTCGCCTCCACTCACCCCCAGCTCACCCACCTCGCCGACACCCTCACCGCCGACGGCCTCGCCGCCAGCCCCAACCCCTTCCTCGGGTAGGCCCCCTCCGCGCTCAGACCCTCCGCCCGGCTCGCCCAGGCCTCCGCGCGTTGGCATGGATCCAGCGCCGGTTGACGGCGCAGGCCAGAGGCGGGCCGATGAGCATGAGCAGCCACCACAGGAGTCCCAGGGTCCATTGGCGGTCGTCTTCCCCCCAGCGGCCCGGGAGCAGCGGCATCAAGCCCAGCATCACCAGGAGTCCCCCCCAGGTGGCCGCCCATGTGATCGCCCTGCGCGCACCGACACCCATGCTTCCCCCAACCTCGCCATGTATCTGAACGTGTTCAATATAGCGACCCCGGGTATCGCCCGACGAGCCACCCTCGACCGCTACAGCAGCCTGCGCGCCCACCAGGCCCTCGCCCTCGCCGTCGGGCGAATCGAGGCAGGCCGCCGACCGTGAGATCGGTACCTACGGCGCTGGCGAGGCCGTTGAACGGTTCGCCGCCTACGCCAAGGGCGGCTACGACGAGATCGTTGTGGGTGGCGGGTGCCATCCTTCGGCCATGGACAGCACTGTCGCGTTCTCCACGATCACCATGGCCCTCGGTCCACGCGCGGCTGAGCCGTCTTCCGTAGTCCCTGGGGGGGTGTTTCAGCGCTGGTCACACACTGATACCGGAAGAGCCCAACATGTCGTTGTCCATTGGAACCACCGTCGTCGTACCGCACTGCGCCGTGCCTCAGGACTGGCCGCGCGAAGGTGAAATCGTCGAGATCAACACCGAGACCGTGGTGGTCGAGCTTCGAGACGGCCACCGGCAGGAGCTGCCCGCAGACGAGGTCGCTGCCGTCGCCGACTGACCCCGGTTCCGGCGGTTCCGGCTGGGCGTCAGGGGGCGAAGGCGAGGTAGCTTGCGGTGGCCAGTCCGGAGAACGTCACGAGCTGGATGGGCTTGAGGCAGGAGAAGGCGGCGTGCATGGCGATGCCGGCCGCTGCGGCGTAGGGCCTGGTCGGGGTGAGGAGCAGGCCGATGGGTAGCGCGAGTTCGACCACGATGACCGTGACGGACAGCACGCGCCAGGCCCGGATGTCGTAGACGGTCAGGTTCCCGAGGTGCTGCTGGACAAGTCTGGGGATGGCGAACTGGTGTCGGTGGCGGAGGTTGTTCTTGACCTGGGCATAGGTGTGGATGAACTGCGCGAGGTAGAGGCCGCTGCGGAACTGGCTGGAGCGGATCTTGTGCCAGGCCGAGTTGAGGTAGATGTCCGAGGTGACCAGGACGAGCAGGCACTGCGCCCAGGTGTTGGCGTGGCTGGGGGCATGCGTGAGGGTGAGCCCGTGACCGAGGTCTCCCGCGAGCAGGAGGCACGTGCCGGTGAGGATGATGTAGCGGACGGCGCTGGGGCTTCGCAGGTAGGCGAACTCCGTGGCGGCGCCGGCCAGCACGATCGACAGGGTGAGGCGTGGTGCGAGGGCCAGCGCGGGCGCGGCCAGGGCCCGCAGGACGAGCATCGGCCGGTACATGGCGAACAGGACGCGAGCCCGGGTGTCGCCGTGGCGTCGGCGGGCGAAGGCGGCCTGGACCTGGCCCGGGGCGAAGCGGTTCCACCCTCCGCTGGTGAAGGCGGCGGTGAAGCGGAAGGTGAGGACGGCTCCGAAGGCGATCCGGAACGTCTGGAGGCGGGAAGGGTCGGTGGGGTACCGGAACCCGGAGGTGACGGCGTCAGAGAACCACGACACGGCTGTCGCGCACCTCGATCCGCTGCTCGCCTCGGGTGGACAGGACGCGTCCGTGCCCGTCGATCCGGTCGTAGCGGCCGGTGCGAACGTAGCGGCCGGTGCGAACGTAGTGGCTGATGACGGCCTGGAGTACGGGGGCGGCAGCATGAGGCTGCCGGGCGACAGCTCCGCGTACGGGTTGACGGGCTCGGTGCGGCCGTCCTTGGTGCCGGTGAGGGTGACGATGCTGAAGGTGGCGTGGGAGAACAGCTTCCAGCGGAACCAGCGGCCGGGGCGGCGGGTGAAGCCGACGCCCATCCAGAGCACCAGGGCGGCGGTCAGGAGTTCGGCGAGTGATGAGGGCATGACGGATCGACCTCCGGAGCGGGAGGGAGGTGGTGGAGCCTGCGGGTACGGCGCTCAGCGCGCGGGTTTCACGGCTTCATGAGCGCGGTGGCTGCCTCGTCCAGGGTGAGCGCGCCGCGCAGCAGCGCGGCGACGGTCTCGGTGATGGGCATCTCGATGCCGTGGGCGCGGGCGAGGGTAACGATGGCGTCGGCGCTCTTGACGCCCTCGGTGGTCTGGCGGGTGGCGGCGGCTGCCTCGTCGACGCTCAGCCCGGTGCCGAGGTGATGGCCGAAGGTCCGGTTGCGGGAGAGCGGGGACGAGCACGTGGCGACCAGGTCGCCGAGGCCGGCCAGCCCGACCAGGGTGGCGGGGTCGGCACCGAGTGCGGTGGCCAGCCGAGCTGTCTCGGCCAGGCCCCGGGTAGTGAGCAGCGCGAGGGTGTTGGCGCCCATGCCCATGCCGGCGGCGATGCCGACGGCCAGGGCGGTGACGTTCTTCAGGACGCCGCCGAGTTCGCAGCCGATGACGTCGGTGCTGGTGTAGGGGCGGAAGTAGTGGGTGCGGCATGCGGCTTGGAAGCGGTGGGCCGCGTCGGCGTCGGGGCAGGCGATGGTGGCGGCGGCCGGCTGTTCGGTGACGATTTCCCGCGCGAGGTTGGGGCCCGAGAGGACCGCGATGCGCTGCGGGGGGATGCCGGTGGTCTGGGCGATGACCTCGCTGGCCCGCAGCCCGGTCCCCCGTTCGATGCCTTTCATCAGCGACACCACCAGCGTGGTCGGCGGGATGAAGGGGGCCCAGGTGGCGAGGTTGGCCCGCAGGGACTGGGCGGGGATGGACAGCACCAGGTAGTCGGCGCCGTCCAGGGCGGCCGCCACGTTGGTGGTGGCTTTGACCACGGTGGGCAGTTCGATGTCCGGGAAGTATGCGGGGTTGCGGCCAGTGGTGTTGATGGCGTCGGCGATCTCGGGGCGCCGGGCGTGCAGGGTGACGTCGGTGCCCGCGTCGGCGAGGATCTTCGCGGCGGCGGTTCCCCACGATCCGGCGGAGAGGACGGCCGCGCGGACGGCGGGGTGTGCGGGGCTCATGTCCGGTTCCTCTCGGGGATCTCCAGGCCTTCCCGGATCGTAGCGGGAACGCGCGGTGGGCCGGGCGGATCCGGGGGGCGGTGCAGGGTGAGGAGGACCGCGCGGCGGCCGGGCATCGTGGGGCGTCGGCGGTGGGCTTCGGCGAGCATGCCGGCGGCCTGCTCCTGGCCGAGTTCGCGTTCCAGCTCGGCTTGGTGAGCGTGCCACAGGCCGTAGAGCCGGTCCCACATCGCCGGCTCGTCCGGCCGCTCGTCGACGTGCTCCAGCACCAGCCCGGCAGCCTGGGCCTCTGCTGCCCAGGGGGGATCGGTGGTGCGGCGCGTGGCGCGCGTCAGGACCAGGCGGCCGCCGGGGGCCAGGACGCGGGCCAGCTCGCGCAGGGCGGCCGCGGGGTCGGTGGCGAAGCCGAGAGCGTCCACGCACACCACGCCGTGGGCGTGTTGGTCCGGCAGGCCGGTCGCCTCCAGGGACGCAGCCCGGAAAGCGACCCGGGACTGCGCGAGGCCGAAGTGCGGTGCGCGGGCTGCGGCCTCGCGCACGGCGACGGGGGACAGGTCGAGGCCGACGAGGTCGGCGTCCAGGGCCCGGGCCAGCCACAGGCCAACGCCGCCGGTGCCGCACCCCGCGTCCACCAGGACCTGCCCGGCCCGCAGCCGCAGTCGCGTCACCAGCAGCCCCAGCAGCGCCCAGTCGCACGAGCCGCAGGCCCCGACCTGGTCGGGGTAGTCCTCGCCCAGTGCCCGGGCGTAGAGGCGTGCGGTGATCGAGCTGCGGGAGCGGGCCGCGTGGAAGGCGTCGAACCGGCCGGCGAGCCGCGCCTTGTGAGCGGCGCGCGGTGCGGGGGTCATCGGGGCATCGTCCTGGTCACCCGGGACCCGGCGCCCGGACACACGACCTGTACCGCGGGCACGAGGTCGTCCGGCCCGGACAGGGCGATCGCGGCGGGCTCGTGCCCGGTGACCCGCTCGACGGCCGCCGCCGTCGCGTGCACCCGCTCGGCGAAGGTCCCGGAGGCGGGCGCGAAGCCGTAAGCGGCCCGCTCCCAGGAGACCAGCGCCCTGCGCGCGGGCCGGGCGAGGACCGCGCCGGCCGGTGCGATGTCGCCCCGCAGGCGCGGGGGTCAGCCGTACACCGGAAATCCGCTGTAGCCGCGGGCCTGGTCCTCCCCGCAGGCGCGGGGGTCAGCCGGGGAAGTGCCCGGACGTCATCCTCGCCGCCGAGTCCTCCCCGCAGGCGCGGGGGTCAGCGCTGCACGGGCGAAGCGAGAAGGCCGGTCCTCAGTCCTACCCGGCCTCAGGGGAGGAACGGAACGGCCAGTAGCGGGATCGGTCAGCCTGCGGTGAGCTGGTCCGGGATGCGGCCGGAGGCCCGGAGCTCTTGCAGGTCCGGGATGTGGTTGTAGAGGGTGCCGGGGCTGACTCCGAGGATTCTGGCGATCGAGGTGATCGACTGCTCGGGGTCGGGCAGCAGGGTGCGGGCGGCCTGGATGATCTCAGGGGTGGCGACGGTGGGCCGGCCGCCGACCCGGCCGCCGGGCGCGGGCGGCGTCCAGGCCCTCGCGGGTGCCGGAGACGATCAGCTCGCGGATGAACTCGGCGAGGGCGGCGAAGACGTGGAAGACCAGCCGGCCGCCGGGGGTGGTGGTGTCCAGGCGCTCGTGCAGCGAGCAGAACCCGATCTCGCGGCGCCGCAGCTCGCCGACCATGTTGACCAGGTCCTTGAGGGAGCGGCCGTAGCGGTCGAGCGCGGGGACGACCAGGGTGTCGCCGGGGGCGAGGAAGGCGTGGCAGGCCTTGAGCTCGGGTCGCAAGTCGTCCTTGCCGGACTTCTTGTCGGCGAAGATGCGGCGGCAGCCGGCGGCGGTGAGGGCGTCGATCTGGCGGTCGAGCTTCTGGCCGCCGGTGGAGACCCGGGCGTAGCCGATGAGGATCTCGGTGCGGTGGGCGGGCTCGGCGACCAGGAGGTCGAAGGCGTCGGGCTCGAAGGGGGTGCTCACGTCCGGGATTCTGTCAGAAAACGGTGTTACCGAGTTCTTGAACTGCCTTGGTTTTTGAAGGAGTTTTTGAAGGGCTTGAGGGGTCGTCGGGCGGCCCGGCGGCCGGTCTTCAATAAACGATGGTTTTCTGAAGATTTGGGCAAGCCTAGGGGCGTGGGTGGGAAAGCCGCTGGAACGCGGTGGCGTGGGGCGCGGTGGCGGCGAGGGTGTAGGTGACGATGGTGAGGCCGGGGTCGGCGGGGATTTCGAGGGCGTCGTAGTCGAGGTCGAGGTCGCCGGCGTCGGGGTGGTGGAAGCGCTGCTGGCCGCTGCGGTAGTACTCGACGTCGTGGTCGTCCCAGCGCTGGGCGAATTCTTCGCTGTGGGTGGTGAGTTCGTCGATGAGGTCGGCGAGGTCGGTGTCGGCGGGGGTGCGGGCGGCTTCGGTGCGCAGGCTGCCGACGGAGTCGTGGGCGATGCGCTCCCAGTCGCGGTAGAAGCGTCGGGCGCGGGGGTCGCGGAAGACGAAGCGGGCCAGGTTGGGTGGCTGCTCATCGCTGTCGAGGGCGTCCGCGTACAGGGCGCGGGCGAGGGCGTTGGTGGCGAGGATGTCCAGGTGGGCGTTGCGGACGAAGGCGGCGGCGCCGGTCATGGCGTCGAGGATCTGCTGGAGGCTGGGCCTCACGTGGCTGGTGCCGCCGTCGCGGTCGGGGAGGCGGTGGGGGTTGTTGGCGGCGCGGACGAGCGCGGCCAGGTGGGCGCGTTCGACGTCGTCCAGGTGCAGGGCGCGGGCGAGGGCGTCGAGGATGTCCTCGGAGACGCCGCCGACGTTGCCGCGCTCGATGCGGGTGTAGTACTCGACGCTGATGGCGGCGAGCTGGGCGACCTCCGAGCGTCGCAGTCCGGCCACCTGGCGTCGGCCGCCGAAGTCGGGCAGGCCGGCCTCCTGGGGGGTGAGGCGGGCGCGGCGGCTGGTGAGGAAGGTGCGGATGTCTTCGCGGACGGTGTCGGCTGGCACCGCTCCAGCGTAGGCCGGTGCCGCGGGCGGGGGTCCCTGCCAGTACCCCTCCCAGCAAGGACTCCCAGGTCAGAGGCGGTGCGTGGTTCCGTGGAGGGGTGAGCGGGCCAGCAGGTCGGCCCGTACCTCCAAGGGAAGGATCCCGCCCGCCATGACCGTCACCGCTTCCTCGCCCAGCTCGGCGCCGGTGGCCACGGCCGGCACCGACCGGCACGCCGCGGCAACGCTGGCCGCCGCCGTCTTGGGCTTCTTCGTGATCACCTTGGACGCGACGATCGTCAACGTCGCCCTGCCCTCGATCCGCGGCGCGCTCGGCGGCGGGATCACCGGCCTGCAATGGGTGGTCGACGGCTACACGCTGATGTTCGCCGCGCTGCTGCTGTCCGCCGGCGCCCTGTCGGACCGGATCGGCGCGCGCAAGGCGTTCGCCGGCGGTCTGGTCCTGTTCGTGGCCGCGTCGCTGGCGTGCGGGCTGGCCCCGTCGCTGCCGGCCCTCGTCGTCGCCCGCGTGGTGCAGGGCATCGGCGCGGCCGTGACCATGCCGACCTCGATGGCGCTGGTCCGTCACGCCTTCCCCGAAACGGCCCGCCGGGCCCGTGCAGTGGGGGTGTGGGCGATGGGCGGTGCCATAGCCGCCGCCGCGGGCCCGGTGCTCGGCGGTGTGCTGAGCCTGGCCTCCTGGCGGATGATCTTCTTCATCAACCTGCCGGTCGGCCTGCTCACCCTGGCGCTGCTCGCCCGCAGTCCGAAGTCGCCGACCCGGCAGGCGCCGTTCGACTGGGCCGGGCAAGTCACCGGCATCCTCGCGATGGGCGGCCTGACGTTCGGCGCGATCGAGGCCGGCGAGGCCGGGTTCACCGCCCCGAAGGTACTGCTCTCGCTCGCCGTCGCAGTCGCGGCCGGGGTCGCGTTCGTACTGGCGCAGGCCAAGGGGGAGCACCCGATGGTGCCGCTGTCCCTGTTCCGGTCCAAGACGGTGGTGATCGTCACCGGGATCGGCTTCGCGTTCATGGTCGGCTTCTACGGGCTGCCGTTCGTCTTCAGCCTCGACTTCCAGCAGCAGCACGGCCTGTCCGCGCTCGGCGCCGGGATCGCGTTCCTGCCGATGATGCTGCTCAGCGCCTGCCTGACCCCGTTCTCCGCCCGCATCGTGGAGCGCACCGGCCCCCGCGTGCCGGTCATCGCCGGGCTGGTACTGATCGCGGCCGGATCGGTGGCCCTGGCCCTCGTGCCCGGATCGGCGCCGGTGTGGGTGAGCGCCCTGCTGCTGGTCCCCGTCGGGCTGGCCGGCCCGCTGGTGATGCCGCCGGCCACCGCGCTGCTGCTGGAGCACGTCCCGGCCGAGCAGACCGGCACCGCCAGCGGGGTGTTCAACACCAGCCGGCAGATCGGCGGGGCGCTGGCCGTCGCGGTCTTCGGCGCCCTGATCTCCGGCACGGCCGGCTTCCAGCACGGCCTGCGCCTCAGCCTCGCCCTTGCCGCAGCCGTCGCTGTGGCCGCGGCGCTGGCCGCTACCCGCATGGCCGCCGCCCGGCGCGGCAACTGAGCCCGCCCACGCAGGCCACGGCACCGTCAGGCACAACCACCGCCCCGCCGCTGCGGGGCCCGACGAAGGGATTCCCTCATGCCCGGCACCGAGCCTTCGGGTGCGGCGAAGATGTTCGGCGACTTCGCCCTGCAACTGGTGCACTTCACCGACGACGTCCTGTTCGGCGAGGTGTGGCAGCGCCCCGGCCTCACTCCCCGCGACCGCTCGCTGATCACCGTCGCCAGCCTGGTCACGAGCGGCAGCACCGAGCAACTGCGCCACCACCTCGGCCGCGCCAGGGACAACGGCGTCACCGAGGCCGAGCTAATCGAGGCCATCACCCATCTCGCGTTCTACACCGGCTGGCCGCGCGCCATGTCCGCCATGGCCGTCGCCAAAGACCTCTTCACCAGCTGACCTGCCCTCACCTCACCCAAGGAGTCACCCCGATGGAACTGCGCACCCGTCCCGCCACCGCCAAGCTGCCCGAGAAGATGTTCACCGGCGACGCCTGGGCCGACGTCATCCACCGCGGTGAGGAGCCGTCCAGGATGCGGGCCAACGCGGTGCACTTCGCCCCGGGCGCCCGCACCGCCTGGCACTCCCACGGCATCGGCCAGAGCCTCTACATCGTCGAGGGCATCGCCCTGATCCAGTCCCGTGGCGGCACGATCCTCGAAGCCCACCCGGGCCAGGTGATCTGGACCCCGCCTGGCGAGGAGCACTGGCACGGCGCCGCCCCCGACCACTTCATGACCCACATCGCCCTGTGGGAGGGCGACGACGTCGAGTGGCTCGACCACGTCACCGACGCCGAATACACCGGCCCCCGCACCCGCGAACTTTGACCCTTCCGCAACGAGTACAAGGAGCACCCCGTCATGCGTGCCACCGTCCTGTACGGGCCCGGGGACGTTCGCGTCGAGGAACGCGACACCCCTCAGATCCTCAAGCCCACTGACGCGGTCATCCGCACGTTCGCCACCTGCGTGTGCGGCTCCGACCTGTGGGACTACCGCGGCATCAATCCCGCCAAGGACCCCGCCCCCATCGGCCACGAGTACGTCGGCATCGTCGAAGAAGTCGGCGACCAGGTCACGACCGTGCGGCCGGGCCAGTTCGTCGTCGGCTCCTTCTTCGCCAGCGACGGCACCTGCGCCAACTGCCGAAACGGCTACCCCAGCAACTGCCTGCACCGCGAGTTCGTCGGCGGCTGCCAGGCCGAGTACATCCGTATTCCCTGGGCCGACGGCACCCTGGTCGCCACCGCCGACCTGCCCACCGAAGCGCAGGTGCCCGACCTGCTGGCCTGCTCCGACGTCATGGGCACCGGCTGGTGGGCCGCCGTCGCCGCAGGCGTCCAGCGCGGTGACACCGTCGCCGTCGTCGGCGACGGCGCCGTCGGCCTGTCCGCCGTCCTGGCCGCCCGCGAACTCGGCGCCGAACGCATCATCGCCATGTCCCGCCACGAGGCACGCCAGAAACTCGCCGCCGAGTTCGGCGCCACCGACATCTTCGCCGAACGTGGCGACGAGGGCGTAGCCCGCATCAAGGACCTCACCGGCGGCATCGGCGCCGACCGCGTCCTGGAATGCGTCGGCACCGACCAGTCCACCCGGCAGGCCCTGAACTCCGCCCGGCCCGGCGGCGGCGTCGGCATCGCCGGCGTCCCCCACGGCGTCCAGATCGATGGCACCGCCCTGTTCTACTCCCACGTCGCCGTCCAGGGCGGCCCCGCCCCCGTGCGGCGCTTCCTGCCCGACCTCGTCGACCGCGTCATGACCGGCCGGATCAATCCCGGCCGCGTCTTCGACCTCACCCTGCCCCTCGACCAGGCCGCCGCGGGCTACCAGGCCATGGACGAGCGCCGCGCCATCAAGGCCCTCCTCCGCCCCTGACCGCCGACCTCACAGCCAAGAGTCGTCCTTCTCAGCTAGCGCCGGCCGGTCTCCGCGTCTTCGACCGACGGTTCGCGCAGCGGGCGCCGCCCGGCTTCGGCCGGGCGGAAGAAGGCGTAGCGGCCGAGGAAGTTGATGTGGTCGAACTGGAGCGGAGACAGGCGGGCCAGCAGGTCGTCGGTGACGGGGAAGCCGTCCGTGGCGAGCTGCTTGGCGGCCCGGTCGAGGTAGAGGCTGTTCCACAGCACCACGGCGTTCAGCGCCAGGCCAAGGGCACCGAGCTGATCTTATCCGAACTAGCCCAGCATGGCGGTGAGTGCGCCGTCGAGCCAACATTCGCCACGAAAAGTAGTCGTGAATGAGTTGGGTGAACGGGTGCTCACGGGCGTTTCGCGCCTGTCTGTGGGTCAGCAGCATCACCGCTGTTCTCCCGGTCGGGCAGGGGGCTGCAGGCCAGAGGCGTCCTCGGGGTGCGTTACCCCTGGCTGCCCGCCGCGACGGGAGCCTCTCGCCACTCCCAGAGCCGCCTCGGGCCGGGCCATGGTGTCAGAGGGTGCCGGTACGTTGCTCAGATGCGCACACCCCGCTCTCTGACAGATCAACAAGCCCTGCTTGTTCTCTCCATGATGACGAGCGGAAGGACACAGGGGCAGGTCGGAGACATGTTCGGAGTCTCCGCGGCGGTGATTGGCCAGCTCTGGCGCGGCGAGACATACCGCCATCTCTCCCGCGACACCAGCTCATCCGCCTCGGGGCCAGGAACGTACCGGGGACGCCCCCAGACTTCCGAACGCAAGTACGCACGGGAGGCAGCCTTCTGGCGGCAGGTGGACATGGCGGCCGGCGCTGGCGGTTGCTGGCCCTTCACCGGCCCTCGCAACATGGATGGCTACGGTGACTACTCCGCTGGAAAGGCCTTGATAGGGACACGGTCCTCGCATGTCGTCGCCTATCTCCTTGCCGCTGGTCTGACCGAGAAGCCGCCTCATGGAACCTACGTGCGCCACCTCTGCGCCAACCGCGCGTGCTGCAACCCGGCTCACCTGGCCATCGGCACGCAGCGCGACAACATGGCCGACCGGTTCCAACGGCACGGTAACCAGCCAGGCCCACATCCCGTGAACGACCCGACCCCAGAACCCGAGGGTGGATGGAAGATCACCACTGGAAACCCCGAGGAGTTGGAGCTTGCGGCCTGGACCGCCGAGTTCTGTCAGCAGATCGACAAGACGGGCGGCGATCAAGCATGCTGGCCGTGGACCGGCGGTAGCAAGCACGACTTCGGGTACGGCGTCGCATACTGGCCCGATGGGCGGCACTCCCAAGCCCACCGGATCGCCTATCTGCTCGATCACGGCCTTACCGCTGACGATCTCGATCCCGAAACCAAGATCCGTCACAAGTGCCCCGGGGGAAGCAACCCGGCATGCTGCAACCCTGCACACCTTGAGCCCGGGACGCAGGGAGACAACATGGCCGACCGGATGGCGGAGGGCAAATACGCCCGCGGCGATGCCCACTTCAACACCAAGGTCCCGGACGCCGTGATACGGGCGCTCCGAGAGGACTACTGGCCCACGCCCAGGAAGGCACGGCCAAAGCTCAAGGCTCTCGCTGAACGGCACGGCGTCGAGGACTGGGGGACCGTGTGGCGGTGGCTGCACGGCAAGAGCCGCCGCGAGGCAGGCGGCCCGATGGGCGAGATCGCAACAAGCACGGACATGCCTGATGCCCTCTTCTGACGAGCACTTCCGGCCAGCCCGTCGGCAGGCTGCGGCTCACCTCGCGTCCTCATTTCTGCTCGGGGTCGGTGCGAGCAACGATGCTGCGGAAGTCGGGCATGCCGAGGTGCACGGCGGTATGCCGGGTAGTGAGGTCGCGCATCGCGGCAAGTTTCTGCTCGGCGGCGGCGAGGCTGGCTTCGATCGCGGCAACCTCGCCGAGCCACCCCTGCTCCTTGGCTTCCTGGAGCCGGTCGAGGAGGTTCGCGTGGATCTCCTCCAAGCGGGGCATCTGCTCCGGATCGGGCCGTAGGACGGGGCAGCGGATGCAGGCTTATCCGAACTAGCCAAGCTCGACGCTGAGTTCGCCTACGAGTCGGCCTTCGCCACGGAAAGTAGTCGTGAAGAAGTTGGGCGAGCGGACGCTCTCGGGCGTGTCGTGTGTTGCGTGACGTTGAAGATGTGCACTACGGCGACGGGCTCGATAGCGTCGGCTTCACGCTCACGCTTACGGTGTCGCGTGGGTCGCGGGGCACTCGTGCTGATGGGGTGGGGGTCCCACGATGTTGAGAATCGGGCTTTCTCCGTCCGGGATTTCGAAGACGAAGACGACGCCAGAGGACGTGGCCTCGATGGCGCATTGGTTGTTGAAGGTGAGGGGGGTGTAGGGCTGCCAGGCGCAACCGGCGCGGTCGAGGGAAGCGATCACGTCGGCGTACTTGGGTTGGCCGGGGAACTTCTCCCTGTCGACCAGGCCGGCAGGGAGGCTGATGACATCACGCCAGGTCTGGAGGCAGATCAGGGTGATCTTCTGGCAGCGGCAGACACTGAGTTCAAGGTCGCCGTAAGCGAACAAGCGCGGCCATGACCGCCGCTTCCCGACGGCCACTTCCCAGGGCTCGCCGAGTGCTGCGGTGACCTGGTTCCAGGCCGCGCCGTTCTCAATCGGCCCAAGGTGTCCCGACCGGGCGAGTTCCGTCAGGACGTCGAGTAGCTCCATGAGGCGGAGCCTGTCATCTGCGGCAATGGGCTGTCCAACGGCTTCGAGCAGGCCCGGATCGTTCCGCGGTCCTGGTAGGAGAACACGTATGTCCGGACGGGGTCGAGGTGCAGTTCGTAGGGCCCGAAGCAGTCCGCTGCGAGGGTCGCGACCGGTGCGCCGCGGCCGCTCGCCTCCTCACTGCAGGACTACCTCGACCCTGTGGTCGGCGAAGATCTCAAGGAGAACCTCGAACACGGTCGCAGGGCCCTCGTGCAGTGCACGCTGTCTCCCAAGCCGTGTCCTGGCTACCTCCGAGTGCTGCCATTCCAGCGTGAACGGAGGAGAGGCACCCCAGCCTCCTCCGAGGCAGTCGTCCAAGGCGTCGAGATTCCATCCGAAGTACCCGCCAGGCCCGTCGACCGCTTCGCCCAGCGCACAATAGAAGCTGTTGATGTCGACGGCCTGACGGCCGTCCATCCTGAACACGTGCCCCGGGGACTGGTCGCCGTTGCCGTTCCGGTGCCGGTATCCCCGGGACAACATAGCCACGGACAACCATGCAAGACGGCCGGCCGGGCCCATGGATCTCCACAGTCCATTTCGGTTCAACTGCCGGGTACGGATCAGTTCCCACACCCCAGCGGAGCCAGGAAGCGCATTTTGGCACCAGAGCCGGACCCTGACATCGAAGAGGCCCTCACCGAGAACTGATGGCTTGACAGCGGTCACGGTTACGCCGCCGACGAAGTACGACCCCATCGTGGCACCAGCGGCATCGAGGAGGGTCAGGTAGGCGTTCCCGGCGCAGGCGTCACGTCCACCGACACGGTCGAGAGCGGCCAGCAGCCCACCCTCCGGCGCGCATCCGCGCAAGTCGACCAACCGGTGGTCATCCCTGAGCGGCGTGAACAAGCCTGTGCAATCGTGTGCGAAACCCCAAGGGGTGTCCTCGTCGTCGTCGCCGGTCAGGGCGTACTTGAACTCTTCCCGTGCGCCTGTCGCTTCCATCTCACCCGCGTCATCTGTCGTTCCTGCAGGAGCTCAGGTCGAGCCCTTCGAACGAGTTTGTCGTGCGTCCTGTCCGCATGGAGTATCGCCGAGTGGGGCGCTGACGGTGCAACCGATATTGGTGGCGCCGCCCGCGCCGAGCCTGCAGGCCGAAGACTCTCTGCCGGAGCTCGGGAACGTTCAGTCCCCGGGATCGGCGCTGCTTCGTCCGGCGTCCCGGCGGAAGTCGGGCATGCCGAGATGGACGGTAGACGGTTGCGCTGCACGCTCGCGCATGGCCTCGAGTTTCTGGGCGGCGGCGGCCATGGTGGTCTCGATGGCGGCGACCTCGCCGAGCCAGCCCTGCTCCTTGGCCTCTTGGAGGCGGGCGATGAGGTTGGCGTGGATCTCCTGGAGGCGTGGCATCTGGGCCGGGTCCACGAGGAGTAGGGGACATCTGACACAGGCGTTTTCATGCTGGCATGGGGTCGCGTAGTCGCGGCCGCAGGTTCCCAGGGCGACCTTGCGGAGTTCGAAGTGGGCCAGGAACTCGTCCCACTCGGTGGTGGTGAGCTGGCGGTACTCCTCGCTGGGTCGCTCGGTTCGGCGGCGGGCGATGAAGGCCCGGTGATGGGAGATCACGTCTTCCGGGTAGATCGCGGCGTACCCCATGGTGGTGTCCAGAGCGGCGTGGCCGCAGATCTTCGCGGCGATGTGCGGGGGCAGTCCGGAGCGGATGGCGTCGGTCACGAAGATCCTTCTGAAGTCGTGGGGGCGCCATTCGAGCGGGTCGCCGGCCACGGTGATCTGGGCCGACTGCGAGGTGGCGACCAGGCACTCGCGGATGTAGCTGCGGGTCAGCGGCCGGTCCTCGGTGCCGTACCGGCGTTGGAACAGGAACGGCATGGGCGGGCTCCAGGTCTGCTCGAACACGTCGTAGGCCGACACCAGCGGCAGAGCGGCGTTCCCGGCTCGGACCCGGAAGATGACCGCGGTCAACACCTCGGCCAGCTCCGGGGAGACCAGCAGCAGGCGTTCCGCATCGGTCTTGGACGGGGCCACCTGCAGCATCGGCACCACCTCGCCGGTGGTGGGCAGGGTGTAGGCGATGAAGCTGTGGTGGGTGAGTTCCAGCATCTCCTCGATCCGGATGCCTGTGTGCCGCAGCACTTCCACCGTCGCCCAGGACCAGAACGCCGCCTCCTCCTCGTGGGTCAGGTTCCGCCGCCTGCCGGCGGACACCTCGGTGACGTAGACGCGGCGGGCCTGCCCGGACCCACAGCGCTCGAACTCCTCCCCGGCAACGAGGAACCGTCCACCAGCCGGCGTCGCCCGAGCCGCAGTGATGCGGGCCTCGGCGTCCTTGCGCTGCCGGTCGACGGCGCGAAGCAGGGCGGGCAGCAGCGGCAGCTGGGTCCTGGTCCGCTGGTCCATCCGGGACTTCACCCCGGACCTGGACTTCTTCGTCGCGCACTCGTTCGCCTTGATGGGGCACGGTGCCACCCAGGGCGCCCATCGCGCCGGATCGTCGGCGGCCCAGCGGGCGATGTCCTGGTAGAACGCCCGGACGAACACCAGCTCGCTGCGGAAGTTCACCCGTGGCCGCACCGGGTGGCCCTGGGCGTCACGGATGTAGGCCAGGCGTTCCTTCCATGCCTGCGCGACCTCGGGCGTCAGTCGCAGCGAGTCGATGCCGGGATGGTGAATCTCCAGGTCGCGCCAGAACAACCGGCACAGGTTGCGGGCGATGGAACGCAGCGAGACGTGGTCGAGCTCGGGAGCCCGCTCAGTGAAGTACTCGACCAGCAGGTCACGGACGGCCCGGCACTCGATGCCGTACGCGTCGACGATCTGCTCGACGCTGCGGCGGCCCTCGATGCGAAGCGCCCGAAGCCGCAGCGGTGCGCTGGTCGGGAGCACGCCGGTCTCCTTGAGCAGGGCGTAGAACAGCGGTCGGCCCGCGCTGCCCCGGAAGTGGTGTTCCTCCAGTGCGGCGGTCAGCTCGATGCAGTCGCCGACGGTGATGTCGCTGACCAGGCCGCCCTTGCGGATCACGATCCAGGTGAGTTTGTTCAGGGCGTCGGACCTCGCTGTCGCGGTCGCATGCTGAGCCAGTTGTTCGAGCCGCTGGAAGGCATCGGGGTCGCTGGCGGCCCGGGCCTCGGCGAGCATCACCGTCATGCGCTGCCGCAGCAGCCATGAGTAGCTGGGGCGGACCGCCTGCCCGGCGACGAGGAGCACCAGTCCCGTGGCCAGTTCATCGCGCCAGTGGCTCTTGGGTGTGCCGCGTCCCTGCAGGGGCAGATCGGTCCACTCGAAGCCGGCGCCGTCCGCCCCGCTGGCCATCCAACGGTCCTGCCAGGTCTCCCCGGGCTGGCCTTCGAGCCAGTCCAGCAGCTTGCCCAGGCCCCGCCGCCTGGTCTTGCCCCGGGTCAAGCCCGCACCGGGGTCGGTGAACAGGCCCAACAGCCGCTCGACCAGACTCTCCCGGCTCTGACGGGTCTGCCACCAGCTCGCTTCGCCGACTCGCGGTTCCCACTCCGGTGGGTTCCCCACCTCATGTGGCTCGACGGGCCGGGCGGCGTCGACCTGCACGATCGGGTTCACCGGCTCTCGCCGCCCGCGGTCGACGTGCCGAACAGTGCTGCCAGCACCTCGGGGCGGTAACCCGGCGCCGGCGGGGCCGGCGGTTTCGCCTGCACAGTGCGCTGCCGCTCGTGGTGGGCCAGGACGTGGGCGACGACCTCGTCGGGAGTGGGAGCGATGTAAATCTCCGTGGTGGTGATGTGCGCATGTCCCATGACCCACTGCACGTCGGCGAGGGTCAGGTTCGGATCGCGGACCATCCTCTTGGCCGCGCTGTGCCGAAGGTCGTGCAGGGTCCAGTTCGCGCCGAGCAGCTGGTTTGCGCGGGAGAAGACCATCCGGGCCGCGTCGTACTCCAGTGGACGGAAGGGCCGTCGCAGCGTCCACCACAGCGGCTCCGACGGGTGCTTGGGGACCATGCCGCGCAGTTCTTGCTGGTAGAGCCGCAGCCAGACGAATGCGTCGGCGGAGGCAGGGAGGTGCTGCAGGACCTGGCTGCCCTTGCGGACCACGCCGATCGTCTGGTCCCCGGGCGCGACCAGGCCCTGCGGGACGCTGAGCAGTTCGGAGGCGCGGGCGCCGGTGGAGATGTAGAACGCGATCAGAGCCCGGTCCCGGTTGTACTTCAACCCGGCGAACAGATCGTTGAATGCCCGGTCAGGAATGATCCTCGGGGTCGGCTTGGGCTCCTTGGGCTGGTAGGTGCCCCGGCGCGAGGGCTGCCGGAAAGGCTGCATCGGATTGTGATGCGCATTGGGACTCACCTCGTCGGCAGCCCCGCCGCCCTGGGGGAACGGGTTGATCAGCGGTCGGCCGTGGGTCTCGCGGTGGTACTCGTAGAAAGAGCGGATCACCGCGCGAGCGTGCCGCCTGGTCCGAGCGGCATAGTTCTCGCCGGGCGCGACCTTCCCCGTGACCGGGTTCACCGAGCCCGGTGCGGGCGCATCGGGCCGGCGCCGCCGGGGCGGCTTCTTCGTGGTCTTCAGCCACAGCGCGAAGTCACGGGCCTCGACGCGGCTCGCCAGATGCCAGGGCACGTTCACGGCGCGTAAGAACCGGACCCACGCCAACAGCTCATAGGCGTAGGACCGCAGCGACGTCGGACTCGCGTCGTCGGCGAGCATGTGGTGCAGGAACTCGCTGACCGCCTCCACCTCGGTGCCATCGGCGTCTACGAGCCGGAACGGCCGCAGCGGGTCATCGCTCTTCTCAACGCGGCCGACCCTCGCCACCTTCAGTGCCGCCACGTCCCGGACCGTCGTGCTGTGCTCTGGCATCCGTACCTCCACGGGCCGCCCTACTCGACGACACGCGATGAAACCAGATCCACCACCACACGCGCAGTCACCACGACCCATCAGCGGCAGTCCACAACCACCTTGCGGTCACTATGAGTTGATCTCGCAGGGAGCCCAAGTTAGTTCGGTCAACGGGACGTGCTCGTGGACACAGGGGGTGCCGAAGTCGCGTGCGCACACGCCCAGGGCGACCTTCCGCAGCTCGAAGTGGTCCAGGAAGTCGCGCCACTCCTGGGCGGTGGGTTCGCGGTACTCCTCGCTGGGCCGCAGCGAGCGGCGGCGGGCGATGAAGGCCCGGTGGTGGGTGATGACGTCCTCCGGGTAGATCGCTGATGGTGGAGTCGGGTATTGGAAGTGTCCGAATGCCTCAGGCCGCGCTCTCGACGATAGACAATCAACCGGTGACTCGACCCGTGAACCGCG
>NZ_JBVILX010000018.1:0-105840 GCF_055580145.1 Kitasatospora sp. NPDC032121
GCGATCATCCCCGCGATGTTCGCCGGGGTCTACCCGGGCCTGAGCCACCTCAACATCATGGGCCTGCACAGCCCCCAGTCCGCGATCACCTCGGCCATCGTCTTCAACGCCCTGATCATCGTCGCGCTCATCCCCCTGGCCCTGCGCGGCGTGCGCTACCGGCCCTCCTCAGCCTCCGCCCTGCTGCGCCGCAACCTCGCCCTCTACGGCGCGGGCGGTCTGGTCCTGCCGTTCGTCGGCATCAAACTCATCGACCTGGTCACCCAGTTCCTCTACTAGCCGTGTCCGTCGGACACGGTCCGACGGGCGGCCGTGAAGGAGAGTACCCATGAGGACGTGGATCCGGCTCCACGCGACGGCCCTGCGCCTGCTGCTGGTCTTCACCGTGCTCTGCGGCCTGGCGTACCCGCTGCTGCTGACGGGGTTCGCGCAGCTCGCCCTCTCCCACCAGGCCAACGGCTCGAAGGTCCGGCTGAACGGGCAGGCGGTCGGCTCTGCCCTGCTCGGCCAGGCCTTCGACCTGCCGAAGCGGAACCCGAACGACCCGAAGGAGCAGCCGCAACCGGACCCCAGGTGGTTCCAGCCCCGCCCGTCGGCGGCGGGCACCGGCTACGACCCGACCGCCTCGGGCGCCTCCAACCTCGGCCCGAACAGCGGCGTCCTGCTGAAGGCCGTCGAGGACCGCCGCGCCGCCGTCGCCGCGTTCGACGGCGTCGACCCGAAGCTGGTCCCGCCGGACGCGGTCACGGCCAGTGGGTCGGGCCTCGACCCCCACATCTCCCCGGCCTACGCCGAGGAGCAGGTCAACCGTGTCGCCCGGGCCCGCGGCCTGGCGCCGGAGCTGGTCCGCCGGCTGGTGGACGAGCACCGGCAGGACCGCACCTTGGTCTTCCTGGGGCAGCAGCGGGTGAACGTCGTCACCCTCAACCTCGCCCTCGCCCGGATCGATTGACCGGCGGACCCCGGAGCGAGGCCGTGCGGTGGACCAGCGGACCACACCCGGCCCGCCGACCGGGTTCGGCCCCGGCCGCGGCCGGTTCAAGCTCCACCTGGGCGACGCGCCAGGCGCCGGCAAGACCTTCCGCATGCTGGAGGAGGGACGGCGGCGCTGACGGCGCTGTCCCGGCATGTTCAGGGCATCGGGACGGCGTGCAGGCAGGGGTGGTGGCCGACGTATTCCGCGGGCGAGGACAGCACGGTCGCCACCTCGTCTTCGATCCGCAGCCGCCACTGACCCGCGGCGTCCGTCCAGACGTGGCCCCCTCCCGGAGCGACATCGTTGCTCAGGTGTACCAGGAGCACCAGGGGGCGGCCATGCGCGCCGACCGGTCCGGGCAGGGTCACCGCGTAGCGCTGGTGAACGGGCATGGCCACCGCCTCCTCGCCTGCGCGGGCGCCCGAACACCGCCCGCGGCCCTCGGAGAGGTGCCCGGCCGTCCAGGCGCGGGCCGCGCGCCCGTTGATCACGCTCACCTCACCGGGCAGCCAGACCTGTTCGCGCCCGCACACCTCGCACGGGGAAGGCGGGGCTACGGACGCACACCGGCGCTTCTGGCCGCCCATACCCCCACCGTACGCCGCGACCGGATCCGGTCCTGGAGGAGAAGGTCCCGTGCCGACCCTCGGGGGGAGTTCAGGAGCGGCACGGGACGGTCCGGGTGCTGTCGATCAGGTCTGGATCTGCTTGCGTTCCCGGCTGTGGCCGATGGCGATCTTGCGGGGCTTGGCCTTCTGGGCGACCGGGATCTTGAGCGTCAGCACGCCGGCGTCGTAGTCGGCGGTGATCCCTTCGGGGTCGAGGGTGTCGGAGAGCATGACCTGCCGAGAGAACACGCCGAGGGGGCGCTCCGTGAGCTCCCACTTCACGCTCTCGCCCTCGTGGCGGGGGCGGCGTTCGGCCTTGACGGTCAGCATGTTCCGCTCGACGTCGATGTCGATCGCCTCCGGGTCCACCCCGGGCAGGTCGAAGCAGATCACGTACTCGTCGCCGGCGCGGTAGGCGTCCAGCGGCATCGGGGTCGGCCGCGACCAGGTGCCGGTCGTGTTGAGGAACTGCTGGGTCAGCCGGTCCAGTTCGCGGAACGGGTCAGTGCGCATCAGCATCGCGGAACACCTCCACTGGTCGATGGGTGCCAGTGCGCTTCACCTGACATTCGTTGTAGCACGTCATCCATCCAATGACAAGTGGCGAGTGTCATCCATAGAACGACGTCGTGGATGGGAAGCCCCTGGCCCGCATGCGGCCCCACCTCGAAGCCACCCGCCCCGACCTCGCCGAGCGGCTGGACGACCTCACCCGCCAGACCGGCCAACTCTGCGATGACGGCGACCAACGACGCGCCTGGCCACCACCCGCCCGGCCCTGAACCAACCCAGAAGCGGATCCCGCCCTCCAGCGGTCGCGGCGGGCCGAAGGCGGGTCCGAACGGCCGACCCGGGGTGCGGCGCCCGGCTGGCCGCCGCACCCTCGGGGCATGGCCTCGATCGTCGTCCTGGTTGTTCTCCACGAGCCGGACCCCGCGCACGGGTCCGTGGCCCTGGACCCCGCGCACGGGTCCGCGGCCCCGGACCCCGCGCACGGGTCCGTGGCCCCGGGCCCCGCGCACGGGTCCGCGGCCGACGGCGGCGACCCGGCGATCGCGGCCCTGCACGCCGCCGCGCACTGAACGGCGAACCACCCGGATGAACTCGCGACCTCACGAGCCTGCGGCCGACCGGGACCACCGGTCCTCCGCCGTCCCGGTCCGCACGCCCGCCGACGGGCGCGTACGGCGGGTCCTGCTCACCGGCTGGTTCAGCTTCCTGCACGGCGAGGCCACGGCCGGTGACATCCTGGCGCTCGACTCGGTCGCCCGGGTCCTGGACGGTGCGGGCGTGCCCCACGACACCGTCTGGTCGCCCCGGTTCCGGCCCGGCGCTCCCACGCTCGCCTCGGTCACTCCCGAGAGCTACAGCCACCTCGTGTTCGTCTGCGGTCCGGTGCACTCGCACCCGCCGGGCCCCGGCTTGGCGGCGCCGATCGCCGAACTCCACCGGCGGTTCCGGCACTGCCGGCGAATCGCCGTCGGGGTGTCCGTGCCGGACGGCGGTGACCCGGCGGTCACCGGTTTCCACCGGGTCCTGGCCCGGGACGGTGCCGGGCCACCGGTCCCCGACCTGTCATGGTTCGCCGGCCCGCAGCCACCGGTGCCCGTCGTCGGCGTGCTGCTCAGCTCCGGGCAACTGGAGTACGGCGCGGCGCGCCGGCACGAGGAACTGGCCGACTCGCTCGGCGCCTGGCTGCGCGGGCTGGACGCGGCCCGGGTCGAGCTCGACACCCGGCTGTCGAGCCAGGACTGGCGCCTGCCCGCGACCCCGGCCCAGCTCCGCGCGCAACTGAGCCGGCTCGATGTCGTCCTCACCACCCGGCTGCACGGCCTCGTCCTGGCTCTGGACGCGGGGGTTCCGGCTCTGGCGGTCGACCCGGTCCTCGGCGGTGCGAAGGTCACCGCGCAGGGGCGGGTCCTCGACTGGCCGGCGGTGCTGCCCGCTTCCGCCGCCCCGGAAGAGCTGGACCGCTGGTGGCGGTGGTGTTTGAGCCCGCAGGCCCGCGTCCTGGCCGACCGTACGGCGGCCCGGGCGCGGGCCGGCAGCACGCTGCTCGACCGGCTACTGGTCGAAGTGCTGCCGCCGACGTGACCCGGGCCGCGGGCCGCCGGATCAGGACCGGCCGCGGCCGGTGACGACGACGCGCACCCGGTCCACCGGTCCCGCCCCGAGGAAGAGCAGCTTGGTCGCGGGCGGGGTGTCGGAGCTCGACGGGTGCGGCCGGATCGGTGCGGCCTTCTTCGCCATCCGGATCCTGTCGCCCGGGTCGTCCGGCTTCTCGGCCGAGCCGGCGCCCACGAGCGTGGGGGAGCAGGCTCTGCTCCGGTCACAGGACCCGGCTGTGCTCCGCGGGCGGAGGCGGGTGCCGTGCGTGATCGACGCCCGGGGCACGCTGGACGGCGCAGCCGGGGACACCGCCGGCTGGAGCCACCGCGCCGCCTCGGGGCGCCGCGGACCTGACCGGCGGACGCTCCGCGGCCCGGCGCCGGTCTGCCGGCCGGTCTCAGCCGACGTAGCGCCGTGCCCGCGAGGCGCGCTGCGGGCCCTCCAGCAGTCGCAGCCCGTGCTCGACCCGGTCCGGCAGCAGACGGCGCTCGCGCAGCACCCAGGGCAGTCCGGCGGCGGCGTCGGCGAAGGCGCGGACCGAGACGGCGTCCCGCGGCACGGTGCACGCCAGTCGCGCGGTGCGCAGCAGCGCTCGCCCGGCCGGTCGCCGTAACCAGCTGAACCACAGCGTGTTGCGGATGCCGTGGCGCCGCCGCAGGGTTGCGTCCCGGGCCGCGGAGGGGCGGTGGTGGACGGTCAGTTCGTCCGCGTACACCAGCCACCAGCCGGCCGCGGCGAGATCGGCGGCCAGCAGCTCCTCCTCGCCGCCGAGCCACAGGCGCGGCGAGAAGCCGCCCGCCGCCCGGAAGGCGGTGGCCCGGACCACCGTCGCGCCGGCCAGGAACGAGGCGAGCACCGGCCGGTGCAGGCCGGGCGGCCCGGGAACCGGCGAGTCGCGCAGTTCCGCCACGATCGGGTCCTCGACCAGGGGCCGGCCCGGGAGGTCCACGACGATCCGCGCGGTCACCGTGGCGACCGACGGACGGCCGTCGAGCAGGTCCGCGGCCCGACCCAGCGCCCCCGGTTCCCACCAGGTGTCGTCGTCGCAGAACGCCAGGTACCGCCAGTCGGCCGTGCGGGCGGCGAGGTTGCGGCCGCAGGCCCCGAGGTTGCGGCCCGGCTGGAGCAGCCGCACCCCGGGGAACCGGTCGCGCACGGCCTCGGCGGTGCCGTCCGTCGAGCCGTTGTCGACCACGACCACCGGCGGCCGCTCCGGGAGCGCGGACAGCCGGGCCAGCGTGTGCAGCACCTCGTCGCGGCGGTTGTGGGTGATCACCACGACGCCGATCCGGGCGGCGGGCGCCGTCACCGGTCCGGCTCCGTTCGGGCCGCCCCGCCGCCCAGGAGCAGGAGGGCCTCCTCCACCTCCGGCGGCAGCGCGCGGCGCTGCAGCGCGGCCGCCGGCAGCCGGGGCAGGGCCGACAGCAGCGCGCTGGCCGCTTGGCGGTCACCCCCGGCTGCCCTGACCAGCGCATGGGTCTCCCTGACCACCTGCGGCCAGGGCCGGCGCAGCCAGCAGGTCAGCAGGTCGTTGCGGCGCATCCGGGCGTTTCGGCCCGGACGGGGGTCGCCGCCGGGCTCGTGGTGCGCCACCACCTGCGGGCAGTGTGCGACGCCCCAGCCGGCCGCGGTCAGGTCCAAGGCCAGCAGCGTCTCCTCACCGCCGAAGTGGAGTAGCCGGTGGAACCCGCCGACGCCCAGGAACGCACGGCGGCGAACCACGCTGGCGCAGGCGAGGAACCCGAGGACCGAAGGGCCCGGCAGGTCGGCCCCGGTGCCGAGCGGGGAGGCGGCCAGCAGCCGGTCGATCGGGTCGCGCTGCGCGGACGGGCCCACCTCGGTGGCCGCCGCGAGCAGGCCCAGCCGCGGATGGCGGTCGAAGAGGGACTCCGCGGCGGCCAGCGCCCCGGGGCGCCACCAGGAGTCGTCGTCGCTGAACGCGACGTAGGGGGTGTCGAGCCGGGCCACGCCGAGGTTGCGCGCCACCGCGCCCAGATTGCGGCGCAGCCGCCCGACGGTGATCCCGGGGTGCCGCCGGCGCACGGCCGCGGCCGTGCCGTCCCGGGAGGCGTTGTCCAGGACGACGATCCTCGGCCGCTCGGGCAGGGCGGTGAGCCGGTCGAGGGTGTGGAGCAGGCGGTCGCGGCGGTCACGGGTGATGACGACCAGGCCGACCCGACTTCCCGCCGCCGTCACGGCTCGCCCCGCCCGGCCGCGGTGGGCATCCGCTCCGGCAGGTGCCGCAGCGCCTCCGGCACCGAGCGGTGGCCCGGGTCCGCGATCCCGTGTTCGATCACGGTGGTCGGGGTCCGTCCGCGGTCCCGGAAGAGCCGGTCGGACCCGGTGACGCGGACGAGCGTCAGGCCGTCCCGGTCGGCCACCGGGTGCCGGGTGTCCGGCGCGTCCCCGTGCGGGCAGCTGTGTTCGAGGTACACCGCAGGCATGTCGCGGCCCGGACGGCGCCCGGTCCAGCGTGCGGCCGGCTCCTCCTCGTGCGGACGCTGCGGCACCACCGGGTCGATCGGTGCCTCGCGGAGCCGTTCGGCTGGCAGCTCCACGACGGACGCCGGCCAGTCGACGGTTCGGGCGCGGCCGAGGCCGTCCGGCCCGCGGTCGGCGGTGGCGGGTACCAGGTACGTGTGCGGCCCCTGCACGAATGCGGTGGTCCACGAGCCGTGCACGTGCCAGAGCAGGATGTTCACGGTGTCACCTTCTCCTCGGTGCCGCGGGACCGGTCCTGCACGCTGCCGGAACGGGCCCGCGGCCGGGCCGACGGTGCGCCGGCGGATTGCGGGGGCCGGCCGCCAAGGCCGACCGTAAGGTCATCCGCTGCTATCGGGGGCGGTGGAGCGGGGGGCGAACGGTACGGGCGGCGGGTCCGGCAGCGGCCCGCAGGGCGTCGCGCGGGCGCCGCCGGCGGCACTGGTCCAGGCCGGCACGTGTCGGTGGCGCAGTGAGCCGCGGGCCCAGTGCCAGACGGCGGCGGGCGGGATCAGCGCGCTGGTGGCGAGCATCGCGCGGACCTCGGCACCGGTGCGCGGGCCCGGCGCGATGCGGGCGGTGGCGAACTCCGCGGTGCCCAGCAGCCAGGCGGCGGCGAGCAGGCCGGCGGCCTTGGGACGCCGGGCGAGTCCGGCGGTGACCGCGGCGGCCGCCGCCGCGGTCACCGCCAGGTGCCGGGGCAGCCGGCCGCGGGCGGCCTCGGCCCGCTGCCACCAGTCGCGGCCGTGTAGACGGGTCATCAGCACGTCGTCGGCGTTGCCGACCTGGAGGCGCAGGGAGACCCACGGGTCGGCGGGTCGCACCGGATGGGTGGTGGTCCGCTGCCCGGTGGTGAGCCGCCAGCCCCGGTCGAGCAGCCGGAGCGCGAGGTCCGCGTCCTCCCGGAACGCCCGGCGGAACCGTTCGTCGAACCCACCGACCTCGACCAGCGCCGCCCGGCGGAGGGCCATGTCGGCGGTGATCCAGCGGGCGGTGGCCAGGCCCGCGGTGGTGCGCTCCCAGTCCGTCGGTCGTCGGCCGACCGGGGTGGGGACCACGATCCGCCCCTGCACGCCGGCCGTCCGCGGATCCGCCGCGCAGAGGTCGGCGACCAGGTCGGAGGCCCAGGTCGGGCCGGGCACGGTGTCGTCGTCCAGGAACGCGATCCACTGCTCCGGGGCGTTGCGCCACCCCGCGTTGCGCGCGGCGGCCGGGCCGTTGCCGCAGCCCGGCACGACGGCCACCCGGTCCCGGAGGGCGGCGGGCACCTCGACCGGCAGCGGCCGGCAGTCGCTGAGCGGGCGGTCGTCCACGAGCACGACGCGGGCCGGCAGCGGTCCCGTGCCGGCGGCCAGCGCGGCCAGGCAGGTGGTCAGGGACGGGCGCCCCAGGGTCGGGACGACCACCGCGTAGTCGATCCGGTTCACCGCCGCGCCCCCTTGCCGCCCGCCGCGAACAACGCCTCGCGCCGCACCGCGGAGGGCCCCGGAGCCAGGAGGTCCACGGGTGAGGACCCGAAGCCCTCCGGCGCGTCCCGGATGTCGTCGGCCATCGGGCGGCCCGCCGTGTCGGGGCTGGTGTCGACCACCACCGGCAGGCCGGTCAGCGGCTCGGACTCCTCCAGCCCCCGGGCGGAGAACGGCAGCGGCCGCTTGCCGTGATTGCGGCGGCTGAACCGCTCCTCCTCGGCCGCCGCGCCGGTGGTGCCGTCGACGATACGGGCGGCGGGGTCGTGGAAGACGGCGTTGATGCCGAGGACGCGCATGGTTCTACGCCTTTGCTCGGGAGACCGCGGTCTCTGTGCGCTGCCGGTCGGATGACAGCTGCGGCCTCTGCCACAGCTTCACGGCTCCCCCGGGGAACCGCGACCCGGGCGGGCGCCGCAGCTGTCACCGACCGTTCCGGCCGGGGGCCCCCGGCCGGCGCGACGGCACCCGTCGCTGCCGCGGGCGGCGGGCCGATGGCTCACGCCGGCGGTGTCCCGGCGCCGCTCGGAACGGCGGCGCCGACGGAAGCGACCGTTCGAGTGTGGCCGAGGCGGAGGGAGCCGGAATGGTCAGGGGCGCCCGGGGCGCGCTGGCCTCCGCCGCGCTGGGCACGGCCGCGGTGGTGGCCGCCGCGGTGCTGGTCCTGCTCCTGCGCCGGCCCGCCCGGGCCCCGTAGCTCGCCCGCTTCCCGGCATAGTGCATGGAATGCCGCTTTTCGGGCACACGGATGCGTCGGAAGGAAGGCACCGACCGCCCTGGAGGCTCCCATGGCCGAGATCAGCCCCGTCGAACTGCAGAAGGCGCTCAAGGGCGCCCACTACCCTTCCAGCCGTGACGAGCTGGTGCGCTGCGCCCAGGACAACGGCGCGGAGCAGATGATCATGGATGAGCTGGAGCACCTGCCGTCCGGCGAGTTCGACAATCCCAGCGACGTCCAGAAGGCCGTGTTCCCGACCGGCTGACCCGGCGGGACCCGAGACGACGAAGCCGTGCCGCCAC
This sequence comes from Kitasatospora sp. NPDC032121, assembly GCF_055580145.1. Taxonomy (NCBI): domain Bacteria; kingdom Bacillati; phylum Actinomycetota; class Actinomycetes; order Kitasatosporales; family Streptomycetaceae; genus Kitasatospora; species Kitasatospora sp. NPDC032121. The sequence continues at coordinate 8,661 of NZ_JBVILX010000018.1, forward strand.
CCCACCGGGTGGCGGCACGGGCGGTTCCCCCGCAGCCTCGATGCGAACCCGCACGGCCCCGGCGCCGAAGCCGCCCTCACCCGCCCGGCCACCTCCGTGCCCCGGCCACCGCGATGGCGTGGCCGTGGGGATCGGCGGACTCCGGGTGGAGGCTCAGTCGTGGCGCGTCAGGCGGGCGGCGGTCTCGAGCATGAGGGCGTGGACGAATGACTGGGGGAGGTTGCCGCGCAGCTGGCGTTGGGCGACGTCGAACTCCTCCGCGTACAGGCCCGGCGGTCCGCAGGCGGCGCGGTTGCGTTCGAACCAGCGCAGCGCCTCCTTCTCGTTGCCCTGCTGGTGGTGGGCGAGGGCGACGAGGAACCCGCACAGCAGGAACGCTCCCTCCGCGTCCCGAAGGGGCCGGCTGTCGTGCCGGAAGCGGTAGCAGTAGTGGTCCTCGCACAAGTCGGCCAGGACGGCGTCCAGAGTGGCGCGGGTGCGGGGGTCGTCGGCCGGGATCGCGCCGCGGAGCGCGGGCAGCAGCAGGGCGGCGTCCACGCCCGTCCTGGACGGCGAGCGCTGCCAGCGGCCGGTGGGGTGCAGGCAGTCGCGGTCGGCCTCGGCGACGATCCGGTCGGCCAGCGCCTCCCAGTTCGCAGCCCGGCCGCTGCCGGACGCGGGCTCGACGCCGGCGAGGGCGCGCAGTCCGGCCGCGCAGGTCAGCCGACTGTGGGTCCAGCGGTCGGAGTCCAGTTCCCAGATCCCGGCGTCCTGCTCCCGGTGGCGGTTGGTGATGGCGTCGGCGGCCACCTGGGCGGCGCGCCGGCCGTCGGTGTCGAGCCGGTCCCGGCGGGCGGCAGCCGCGAGCAACAGCAGGCTCTCGCCGAAGCCGTCGAGCTGGAACTGGCGGTTGACCCGATTGCCGACGACGTCGAACCCGCCGGGGTAGCCGGGCAGGTCCAGGGTGCGCGGGTCCGGGACGGGACCGCCGGTGACGGTGTAGGCGGGCGCGAGGCGAGGGCCGTGTTCGAGGAGGCGGGCGGTGACGAAGCGCACCGAGTCGTCCAGCAGATCGTCGGCGCCGGCGGCGGCCGCGGCCTGGCCGACGTAGGCCTGGTCGCGGATCCACACGTACCGGTAGTCGTAGTTGCGGCCCTGCTCCGCCCGCTCCGGCAGGCTCGTGGTCGCCGCGGCCACGGTCCCGCCGGCCGGCCCGGTCAGGCCGCGCAGCACCGCGTACGCGTGCCGTGTGTCCCGCCCGCCCAGCGTCCCGGTCAGGTCGGGGACGTCCTTCGTCCAGGCACCCTTGGTCGCCCGCCACAGCCGCGCGGGCTCCGGCGGTTCCTCCAGCGGCCGTTCGCAGATCTCCAGGACGAGGTCGTGCCGCTCGCCGGGCTCCAGGCGCAGCCGGGCCGTGAGGCGGGGGCACGGCCGGGAGTCCACGCTCTTCGCGTCCGGCAGCCCGGTCAGCCGCAGGTGCAGGCCTGCGGCGCGTGCTGTCCAGTACCCGTCCTCGTCGCGTCGGACCTTCCGCAGCCGGTGCTCGCCGAAGCCGGCCGCCACCTGGAGGCTCACCGTCACCTCGGCCGGGCCGTCCACGGCGGTGATCTGGCGCAGGAGGACGGCGCGGTCCGTGTGGCCGGGGTAGGCGAGGGCCTCGCGGCACTCCACGATCCCGCCGGTGGTGACCCAGCGGCTGCGCCAGATCAGGGTGCCGGCCTCGTAGTAGCCACCCCACACGAAGCTGCCGGTGGGGGTGACGCTGAACCAGCCGGGGCCGCCGATGAGGGCGGCGAGGACGGCGTCGCTGTCCCACCGGGGCGCGCACATCCACACGATGTCACCGCGCGGGCCCACCAGGGCGCCGCGGTGGCCGTCGGCGAGCAGGGCGTAGTCGCGTAGCGCGTGCGGGTCCGGTGCGCTGTTCTTGGGCACTCGGGTCTTTCCCTCCGGTTCGGGGTGAGGGGCGGTGGCGGGCGGGCCTAGGGTCGCGCCACCGCACTCGCGGTGGCGCGACCCTGGAGCATGCGCGTCGGTGGGGAGGTCGAGGACCACACGTGCAGGCCCTCGGTCGGGGTCGTCGAGGTGCTCACGACTCGCCGGCCGCGCGCTGGAGGGCCGTGCGGGCGAACTGCAGGAAGTCGGCTGCGGCCAGCGCGGACAGGGTGGCGGTGGTCAGGCGCGTGGCCTTGGGCGCGAAGAGGGTTCCGGCGGTGATGCCGGTGGCGATCCACAGGCCGGTGCAGAAGGGGCAGCTGAGCAGTTCGCCGATCGCCTTGCGGGCGCCGGTGCCGCGTACCTCCTCTTCCAGTTCAGCCGGCCCCGAGGTGCCCTCGAAGTGGGTGAACGGTACCCGAAGGGGGCTGGTGACCGGGTCTTTGGCGATCAGGCGGCCCAGCTGATGGGTCGCCAGGGCGTTCAACGCGACGTCCCACGGGCGCGGAGCGGGCAGGTCGCGGCCGGTGGCCCGAGCCGTGAGGGACAGACCCGCGACGGTGGCGGCGTAGGCGCCCATCAGGCCGGCGTAGGCGGCCAGCGGCCGGTCGGCATCCCCGGCGTAGGCGCCGGCTTCGCGGTGCATTCGATCGTGCAGCGAGGCCCAGGGGGCATGGGGTGGCTTCGGCGGCTTCACGGCGTCCTCCTCAGACGGTGGCGAGCGGTCAGCAGGCCCTTGCGGCAACGCCTGTCAGGGCGCCAGTGATGGTGGCTGTCAGGAGCCGTCCGGCCGCAGGGCGGGTCTGCGGGCGGGCGACGGCCTTCTCGGGGTGGTCGGCGGGCACCGGGCCGTGGCGGCAGTATCGCGAAGGCCCGCGCGTGGGGCGGGCAGGCATGCCCGAAGGCGCATGATCAAATTACCTGCCCGGGGCACGCGGTGGCCCGGGCCCGGCCGGGAGTGAGTTCCGCGGGAACGCCGAACCTCATGCGACAGAGCCGGTCGGCACGTCCACCACCGCGATCGGTGACCAGGCGGTCGGTGCCGTCCGCCACTCAGGGAGACCGCTTCGGCCCGGGGAGTTTCACCCGAACGACAGAACCCGGCGTGTCAGGTTGTTGACGCTCCCCGACATGCAACCACCCGCTGGCGACGCGCCCTGCGGCTGCCTCCGTCGTGTGCCGAAACAACGGGTGTCACAAGGTCAACGCGGAATGCCTCGAGGAGCCTGCCAAGAGTCGGTCGCCTTCCCGGGTTCGTCGTGGTGGATGAAGGGCGGACAGGCCGTGCATGTGCGATCCGGTGCCATGGAGCCCGACGCGGGGCGGGACGAACCGGTGGCGGTCATCGGAGCCGCCTGCCGGTTCCCCGGTGGGGCCCGTTCCCTCGACTCGCTGTGGCGGTTGTTGATGGCGCGTCGGGACACGGTGCGCGAGGTGCCCCGTGAGCGATGGGAACAGAGGGAACTCGCGGGCCTCCCCGCCCAGGTGGCGGCCCGGCTGCGCTACGGCTGCTTCCTCGACGACGACGTCTACGCCTACGAGCCGGAGTTCTTCGGCATCAACGCGCAGGAAGCGCCCTGGGTGGATCCGGAGCACCGCTTGCTGGCCGAAGTCGCCTGGGAGGCCATCGAGCACGCCGGAGTTCCGGCCCACCGGCTCTCGGGCACGCGGACGGGCCTGTTCTTCGGCGTCTACCAGAAGGACTACATGCTTCGTGTGCAGCGACCCTTGGAAGAGATCGACGCCTACGCGATGTACACCGGCTTCGACAGCATCGGACCCGGCCGCCTGGGTTTCATGCTGGACCTGAGGGGCCCCCAGGTCGTCGTCGAGAGCGCCTGTGCGTCCGGTCTGGTCGCCGTGCACTCCGCCTGCCAGAGTCTTCGCAGCGGTGAGTCGGACGTCGCCCTGGCCGGGGCCGCGATGCTCGCCCTGGGGCCCGAGGGGGCCGTCGCTCCCGCGCTGTGGGGCGTCTTCTCTCCCACCGGCCACTGCCACGCCTTCGACGCCGCCGCCGACGGCTACGTCCGTGGGGAGGGCTGCGGTGTGGTCGTGCTCAAGCGTCTGGCGAACGCGGTACGGGACGGGGACCGGGTGCTGGCGGTGCTGCGCGGTACGGCGGTCAACCAGAACGGCCGGGGAACGCGTCTGAGCGCGCCCTCGCAGCCCGCCCAGATCGATCTGTACCGCATGGCGCTGGCGCGTGCCGGTGTCGATGCCGGTGACGTCGGCATGGTGGAGGCGCACGGCCCGGGCACGGCGGTGGGCGACCCCATCGAGTTCGCGGCGGTGGCCGCGGTCTACGGCAAGGGCCGGGGCCGGTGCGCGCTGGGTTCGGTGAAGACGAACATCGGACACACCGAGCCGGTGTCGGGTGTGGCCGGCCTGCTCAAGGCGATCGCCTCGCTGCGGCACGCAGTGGTGCCCGCCAGCCTCAACTTCCGCGGCTGGAACCCGCAGATCGATCCCCGCGGCACGCGGCTGTTCGTGCCCACCGAGAGCACCGAGTGGCCGGTTCGGGGCCGGACGCCGCTGGCCGTCGTCTCCTCGTTCGGCATCAGCGGCACCAACGTCCACGTCGTGCTGGAGCGAGCACCCGAGTCCCCGCCCTCCCGGCGCGTGATCACCGCCGTTCCGGTGCGCGGGTCCCGACCGGTCCCGGGCGGCCAGGAGTTCCGCGTGTTTCCGATCTCGGCGGGCACCTCCGTGGCTCTTCGGGCCGCGGCCGGGCGCCTGGCCCAGTGGTTGAGGGGCGCAGGGGCGCGGGTACCGCTGGGGGACGTGGCGCACACGCTGGCCGTGCGCCGTTCACCGGCCCGGGAACGCGCCGCCGTCGTCGCCACCGGCAGGCCGGAACTGGTGGCGCGCCTCGAGGAACTCGCCGCCGGCACGGAGGCTCCCGTCGGGGTGGTGACGGGCAGGGCCGTGCCGGACACCGGACCGGGCGTGGTGTGGGTCTTCTCCGGGCACGGCTCGCAGTGGGCCGGAATGTGCCGGCGACTGCTGGACCACGACCCGGAGTTCACCCGCGTCATCGACGAACTCGAACCCCTGGTCGCCGAGGAGTCCGGCTTCTCCCTGCGTCGGACCCTGTGCCATCCCGAGGTGGTGACCGGGTTCGACCGGGTGCAGCCGGTGATCTTCGCCGTCCAGTTGGGGCTGGCGGCGATGTGGCGCTCCCACGGCGTCGAGCCGGCGGCCGTGATCGGCCACTCCATGGGGGAGGTCGCCGCCGCGGTGGTCGGGGGAGCGTTGACCGTCGACGACGGCGTCAGGGTCATCTGCCGGCGCTCCCGGCTGATCCTGCGGGCCGCCGGGCGGGGCTTGATGGCATCGATCGGCCTGGGCCGGGCCGAGGTGGAACGGCTGCTGGAGGAACAGGACGTGCGAGGGGTCGGCGTCGCGGTCGTCGCGTCCCCGGAGAACACCGTCGTCGGCGGGGACACCGACCGCATCCGCCGGCTCGCCGAGGACTGGGACGCCCGGGGGATCGGCATCCGGGTGGTCGAGGTCGACGTCGCCTCGCACACCGCTCACATGGATCCCGTCCTGAGCGACCTCGCCGACGCGCTCGCCGAGGTCACCGGCAGGACGCCGGACACGGCGTTCTACAGCACCGTCACCGACGACCCGCGCCAGGCCCCGGCCTTCGACGCGTCCTACTGGTCGGACAACCTCCGCCGGACGGTGCGGTTCTCCGACGCCGTGCGCGCCGCGGCCGAGGACGGCCACCGGCTGTTCGTCGAGATCGGTCCGCACCCCGTGCTGGCCCACCCGGTGCAGGCCACGCTCACCGCGTACGGCCACGGCGACGGCGTCGTGGTGCCCTCCCTGCTGCGCGACACCGACGACGCGCAGGCCTTCCACACCCACGTGGCGGCGCTGCACTGCGCCGGCCACCCGCTGGACTGGGCCGAACGCTACGGCAGCGGCACGCTGGCCGACGTCCCGCCGACCACCTGGGAACGCGTCCGGTACGTCGTCGGCCCCTCCCCGCTCCGGCAGCCGGACGGCCGCCGCCCCCACCCGCTCACCGGACCGCACACCGACGACCCCGACGGCGAGGGCCGCCACCTGTGGCAGACCCGGATCACGCCCACGACGCTGCCCTGGATGGACGCCCACCGGGTCGACGACGTCGTCGTGGTGCCCGGCGCCGCCCTGTGCGAGATGGCCGTCGCCGCCGCCACCGACCTGTACACGGCCGGTCCGGAACGCCTGCGCCTCACCGGCATCGACCTCCAGCGGCTGCTGCTGCCGACGCCCGACGGCACACCCGTCACCGCCACCGCCGAGGCGGCCGCCCAGGACACCGCCCGCTGGCGACTGGTCAGCACCGCCCCCGACGGCACCCGTGTCCAGCACGCCCAGGCGTCCCTGCACCTCGTGCCGGAGCCGGGACCCGCCCCGCACGGCTGCGATCCGCGGAACCTGGCGACGGAATTCCCGCACACCCTCGACACGGCCGACGTCTACCGGCAGATGCGCGAGGAACGCGGCGTCCACCACGGTCGGCCGTTCCTCGGCCTCCACGCCCTGTCCACGGACGGGGCGCCCGCGGACCGGCCCGGGGCCCGCCTCCTGGCCCGCCTCCGGGTACCCGACGAGGGCCGGGCCGGAGCCCCGGCCTTCCACTGCCACCCCGTCGTGCTCGACACCTGCCTCCAGGCCGTCGCGGCAGCCGTGCTGCGCACCGGGGCAGTGCCGGCCGGAGGCATCCTGCCCCGACGCATCGGAGAGCTGCGGCTGTACGGCACCCTGCCGCTCAGCGGGTACTGCCTGGTCACGCTCACCGGCACGGACGGCGACCGGTACACGGCGGACTTCCGGCTGTGGGCCGACGACGGCTCCGTGGCCGCCGACGCCACCGCGGTGGAGTTCCGTCACATACCCGCCGAGAGCCCGGAACAGCGCTTCTCCGCCCGCCTGTTCCGGGCGTCCTGGGAGCCCTGCGAGCACCCGGTTCCGCGCGCCGCGACCGGCACCTTGATCCTCCTGGCGGAAACCGGGCGCGAGTCGTACGCGGGCGCCCTTCGGGCGGCCCTGGAGGCCCGTGACGCCACCGTGCTCGTTCACACGATCTCCGCTGACGGCGAGGTTCCGCCACTGCTCGCCGACGACGGCCGGACACCACGGGCGGTGGTGTACCTCCCGGCATCCGGCACCGGACCCGATGGCGCCTCTCCCGACCGCCGGGCACGGGAGCAGGTCGCCCACCTCGCGGAAACGGCGCGCGCACTCGCCCGAAGCAGCGAGGGCGGAGCCGCGCCCCGGCTGTGGACCGTCACCTCGACCGCTCAGCAGGTCGTCCCCGAAGACCGGCCGGACCTGGCGCAGGCGGGCCTGCGCGGCCTCGTCAGGGTCCTGAGCTACGAACACCCCGAGCTGCGCCCCACCATCCTGGACGTCGACCGGCGGACGTCGGCCACGGAGGTGGCGGCAGAGCTGCTGTCCTGCCCCGACGACCAGGACGAGATCGCCCATCGGAGCGGGACACGCCACCTGGCCCGGCTGCGCAACTCCCCGCTGGACGAGCACGAGCGCCGTCACACCACCGTCCACCGCGGGCGCGACCGGGTGGCACTGCGGGTCACGCGCCCCGGCGACCTGGACTCCTTCGAGCTCGTCGGCCGACCCGGCCGTCGGCCCGGGCCGGGCGAGGTCGAGGTCCGCCTCGAAGCCACCAGCGTCAACTTCATCAACGTGCTCCAGGCCATGGGCGTCTACCAGCGCTTCGACGCGGGAGACGAACGCCCGGACGTCTGCGCGTTCGACGGCGCGGGCACCGTCACCGCCCTCGGGGACGGGGTGCGGAACGTTCGGGTCGGGGACCGCGTCGCCGCGATGTTCGTGGACGAGGCGCAGCCTGCCCTCATGGCCTCCTCCGCGACCGTCCGCTCCGACTGCCTGCTGCCGGTCCCCGACGAGGTGCGGCCGCAGGACGCCGCCGGCCTTCCGTGCGCCTACCTGACCGCCTGGTACGCCCTGTGCCACCTCGCCCGGCTCCGGCCGGGGGAGAAGGTGCTCATCCATTCCGCGAGCGGCGGCACCGGTCTGGCCGCGCTGAACCTGGCGCGAGCGCTCGGCGCGGAGGTCCTGGCCACCGCGGGCAGCGAGGCCAAGCGGGCCTACCTGCGCGGACTGGGCGTCGCACACGTCATGGACTCCCGCACCCTGGACTTCGCCGGCCAGGTGCGCGACCTCACCGACGGCCGCGGCGTCGACGTCGTCCTCAACTCGCTCACCGGCGCGGCGCAGTCCGCCGGTCTCGACCTGCTGGCGCACCGGGGCCGCTTCCTCGAACTCGGCAAACGGGACATCTACGCCAACACCCGGCTCGGGCTGCTGCCGTTCCGTCGCAACGTCACCTTCGCCGGTGTCGATGTCCTGATGATGATGCGGCAGGGAACGGACCTGCTCGCCGAGGGCTACCGCCGACTCACGGACATGCTCGCGGACGGCACCCTGCCGCTGCTGCCGGTCACCGAGCACCCCGTGGCCGAAGCGTCGTCGGTCTTCCACACCATGGCCTCCGCCCGGCACACCGGTAAGCTCGTCCTCACCTGGCCCACCGAGGGCACCGACACCCTGCCCGTGCGTCCCGAGGACGTTTCCGTGGTCCGGCCCGACGCGAGTTACCTCGTCACCGGCGGGCTCGGAGGCCTGGGGCTCCTGGTCGCCCGATGGCTCGCAGAGCGGGGCGCGGCGGCCGTGGTGCTCACCTCACGCACCGTCCCGACCTCGGCCACCCGCACGGCTCTGAACGCCGTCACCGCGGACTTCGGCACCCGCGTCGAGGTCGTCACCGGGGACCTTGCCGAGCCGGGCGTCGCCGAGACCCTGGTGCGGGCCGCCCTGGCCACCGGACACCCGCTGCGCGGCGTCGTCCATGCCGCGGCCGTCGTCGAGGACGCCACCGTCGCGAACCTCACGCCCGACCTCCTGGCGCGGGTCTGGCGCCCCAAGGCGACCGGGGCGTGGCTGCTCCACGAGGCCACCGTCGCCCAGGAGCTGGACTGGTGGGTCAACTTCTCCTCCGCCGCGTCCCTGCTGGGCAACCCCGGACAGGGCGCCTACGCGGCCGCCAACGCCTGGCTGGACGAGTTCACCTCCTGGCGCCGGGCCCAGGGCTTGCCGGCCCACTGCGTCAACTGGGGGCCCTGGGCGGAAGTCGGCCGCGGCGCGGGGATGGAGGAACGCGGCTTCGCCATGATCGCGCCGGACGAGGGCGTCGCCGCGCTCGAACGCATCCTCTCCCATGACCGCCACCGCACCGCCTACACCCCCGCCGATCTGCCGCGGTGGTTGGAGTCCTACCCCGCCACCGGCCGTACCGCCTTCTTCGCCGAGTCGGCCTCCGCGGCGATGGGCACGGATTCCGCCGACACCCGCAACGCCCTGCTGGAGTCCCTGCGGGAGACGGACAGCCCCCGGCAGCGGCAGCAGCTGCTCCGGGCCCGCGTGGTCGAACACATCGCCGCCGTCCTGCACCTGGGAACCGACCGCTTCGACGCCGACACGTCCCTGGTCACGATCGGCCTGGACTCGCTGATGGCCATCGCCCTGCGCAACCGCCTGCAACGCGAACTGGCCCTTGACATCCCCACCACGGTGATGTGGACCCACCCGACGGCCTCCGCCCTCACCCGCTACCTCCTGGCCCGCCTCCACCCCGACCAGGGGCGGAGCGACGCCACGTCAGCCGTCCACGACTGACGGCCCCACCCGCCCGACCGGCGACCGTTAGGCGGCCACCGCATGCCCCCTCCCTCCCACCCCACTGGCCCGGCCGGTACCTGGGACGTGATCGTCGTCGGAGCCGGCCCGGCCGGTGCCACCGCCGCGCGCGTCGCCGCCGAGAACGGCTGCCGCACGCTGCTCCTGGAACGGGCCGCCATCCCCCGCTACAAGACCTGCGGCGGCGGACTCATCGGAGCATCCCTGGCGGCCCTGCCTCCCGGCCTCGCCCTCAACGTCCACGACACGGCGGCGCGGTTCACCTTCAGCCTCAACGGCCGCAGGGAACGCACCCTCGTCTCCGCGTCCCCGACCATCGCCATGGTCTTCCGCAGTGAGTTCGACGCGGCCCTGACCGAGGCTGCCGCCGCGGCCGGTGCGCAGGTCCGGGACAACACCGCGCTGACGGCTCTGGAGCAGGAAGGCGGCATCATCACCGTGAAGACCGGTCGCGGCGAGACCCTCCGCGCCCGGGCCCTCGTCGGCGCCGACGGCAATGCCAGCCGGGTCGCCCGGTACGTGGGGGTGAGCTGCACCCAGGTCGACCTCGCACTGGAGGCCGAAGTGCCGGTCGACGAACGGACGGCCGACCGCTGGCGGGGCCGCCTCCTCATGGAGTGGGGTCCGCTGCCCGGCTCCTTCGGCTGGGTCTTCCCCAAAGGGGACGTCTGCACCGCCGGAGTGGTGGCCGCCCGGGGCAACCCCGCCGACCTGCGCACCTACAAGAACGACTTCCTCGGCCGCCACGGATTTCTCGGCCCCCGCCCCCTCCACGACACCGGCCACCTGACCCGGTGCCGCCGCCCCGGCTCGCCCCTGGCCCGGGGGCGCGTGCTGGTCGCCGGCGACGCCGCGGCCCTCCTCGACCACTGGTCACGCGAGGGCATCTCCTACGCCCTGCGCTCGGGGAGCCTGGCCGGCCACGCCGCCGCCCGGATCGTCGCAGCCTCCGACGAGGCGCAGACGCGCACCGCGACCGACCACTACGGACGACAGATCGATGACGTCCTCGGAGTCGAGATGCGGGCCAGCAGCACGCTGATGGACCTCTTCGCCCGCGGCCCCGGTCTCGTCCACACCGCCCTGACCAGGCTGCCTCCGGCGTGGCACCGCCTCGACGCCTACATCGCCGGCCGCACCAGCGTCGCCGGGATCATGACCACGCCGGTCGTGCGCACCGCCGTCGCCCTGGCCATCCGGCTCCCGCTCGGGGCCGGGAGGGTGCCGCACTCCGCGCCCTGACAGTGACCGGACGGGCGCTCCACCGAGGGGTGGGTCAGCGGGAGAGGTCCTGCCACCACCAGGAGAGGGTGGGCAGGCGGCGCGGGTCGACGGTGCCGGTCAACGGTGCGTCGGCCCACGGGAGGTGGTCGGGGGCCGCGATGGCGCCGGGGTGGGACGCGGCGTCGCGCAGGCTGAGATAGCGCGGGACGCGCAGGCCCCATTCGATGTTGCCGCGGATGCCGTGGCCGAGGCCGTCGAGGTAGCGCCGCAGGTCGGAGCCGGCGTGACGGGTCACCTCGGTGCGCAGGGCGAGGAACCGGTCCAGGACGGCGTCACGCAGGGCGACGGCCTCGTGGACGGCCTGCCGGGGGGAGAGGGCGTGCTGTGCCATGAGGACGGTGACGATGTTCTGATCGGTCTGGCCTCGGCCGGCCTCCTTCGCGTGGGAGTGCCGGTCGTTGTCCAGGGCGGCGACCAGCGCCGCCATCTCGCTCAGGGCGCACACGGCGGGGGAATCCATCTCGGCGGCCGGGACGTCGATGCCGTCGGCGATCTCCAGCATGGCGTAGGTGGGCTCGCCACCCGCCGAGTGCAGACGCATGCTCAGGTACGTGTCCAGGTCCGGCATGCGGCCGGTGGCGCGGTTGCCGATCTGCCACTGCACACCGGAGAGCCAGGCGCGGTGGGCACGGTGGAAGCGCCGGTTCTGCACCGGCCCGGCGCAGGCCCGGAAACGCTCGCCGATGTCGTGCAGCGCCGCCGCGTACAAGTCGTCGGTGTGCAGCGGGCCGGGCAGCTCCAGCGCTCGCTGGACGGGTCCGGCCATCGCGGCGAAACCCGCCGGGTCCGCGGCGAGGGGGCCCTCGTCGCAGCGCGCGTCGTCGAAGGCGAAGCCCCAGTAGACCCAGCAGGCGGCGACCCACAGGCGGTCGGGGTCCGAGTCGGGGGCGAAGCGGGCGAAGAACTCGGCACTGTTGGTGCCGACGGTCCAGGCGCGGGACACCTCGGTCGGGCACAGCCCCGTACGGTCGAGCCAGGCGTGGGCCCGGCGCTCGACGGCGTCGACGTCCGGGTGGATGGCGGAGGCGATGGGGCAGTAGAACGGCAGCGTGTCGAGGGCGGGGGTGTGCACTGTTCCTCCTGCGCGGCGGGGTCGGCGGCGGTGTCGCGTCACGCGGTGCGGTGGACGGCGGTCATGGCGAGGCGGCGCAGGACGGAGGAGACCTCGGCGGGGAACCCGGCCCGGTCGAGGGCGGCGAGGGCGTCGTCGTGGCGGTCGGCGATCATCCGCTCCACGGCTTCGCGGGCCCCGGTGCCGTCGAGGATCCGGCGCACCCGCGTCACGCCCGCCTCGTCGAGACCGGGGTCGCCGACCAGTCGGGCGAGCTGCGCCCTCTCGCCGTGGTCGGCCCGGCGCACGGCCAGGGCCATCAGGACGGTGGCCTTGCCGGACCGCAGGTCCTCGCAGGCGGACTTGCCGGTGAGTCGCGGATCGCCGAAGGCTCCCAGGAGGTCGTCGCGCAGCTGGAACGCCTCGCCCAGTGGTATCGCGTAGGCGGAGCAGGCGCGCAGCACGGCGTCGTCGGCCCCAGCGAGGGAGGCGCCCAGCTGGAGGGGCCGTTCGACGGTGTACTTCGCGGTCTTGTAGAGGTTGACGGCCATGGCGCACTCGATGTCGGGGGTGATGGCTCCGGTGGTCAGCAGGTCCAGGTACTGGCCGTGGACCAGTTCGGCGCGCATCGCGTCCATCAGCGGCAGGACGGCCCGGTACTCGCTCCCGGTGAGCTGTGCGGTGTGCAGCAGTTCGTCCGCGCGGACCAGGGCGAGGTCGCCGAGGAGGATGGCGGCGCCGGTGCCGAAAGCGTCCGCGTCGCGTCGGTCGGCGTGGCGGGCGGCGAAGGACCGGTGGGCGGTGGGAAGTCCGCGGCGGGTCTCGCCGGCGTCCATGATGTCGTCGTGGATCAGGGCGAAGGCGTGGAAGAGCTCCAGGCTGGCGGCCAGTCGCAGGACCCGCTCCTCCTCCCCGCCGCCGCCCGCGGCGTACCAGCCCAGCACGCACAGCACGGGCCGGATGCGTTTGGCCGGGGCGAGGACGAAGTCCCCCAGCGCCGTGGCGAGTTCGCGGGCCGAGCCGCGTTGGGTGGGCACCGTGGTGGTCGGGGCCTGCCGGAGGAACCGGGTGAGGACGGCGTCGATGCGGGCGCGCAGGCGGGGCGGGTCGAGGACGTCGGCGGTGGGGGCGTCGGGGTTCACCGGGGCTCCTTGCGGTCTCGGTGGGGGCGTGCGGGGGAGCCGCTCAGCGGGACTTCGACTGGTGGCGCCAGAGCAGGGCGGCGCCGAGCGTCAGCGCGACCTCGGCGGCACCCAGGCTCAACGCCGGGTCACGGCGCTTCGCGCGCTGCCCGTTCAGGGTCATCCGCATCGTCAGGTCGCGGTTGGACAGGTCCCGGGTGACACCACGCAGCTGCTGGGGCGCGGCGGCGCCGGCGGTGATGATCTCCAATGCGGTGCGCACGGCCTGCTGGGGGGCCAGGGACTCCTTGACGAGGTCGATCACGATGCCGGTGAGCTCCTCGGAGAACACGTCGATGATCGAGGTCTCGGGCGACAGGTGCCGGATGGAGCCCTCGATGTTGGCGAAGGACTTGCCGAGGACGGAGACCATCGGGCTGGTGCGGATGCCGCGCCTGGTGGAGTGCTGGAGGACGGCCGTGAGCGTCACGCCGAAGTTGAGGTCCTCCAGGGAGGCGGTGGCGATCTGGGGTACCAGTGCGGCCATGTCCCCGGCGAACGCGGAGGCGTTGGTCCAGGAGGTGGTACTGCCCATGTCGATCCACGCCCGCGCGGTGCCGGCGCCGTCGTTCATCGCCAGGTTGAGCAGCAGAAGCAGGACGCTGGTGCTCATCGGCCGGTCGATGCGGCCCACCATGCCCCAGTCGATCAGGGTGGCCGGCTGCCCGGGGTGCACGAAGACGTTCCCGGGGTGCGGGTCGGCGTGGAAGACCCGGTCGACGAAGAAGCCCCGGTACATGAACGCCAGGAGGTCCCGCCCGATTGCCGCGCGCTCCTGGGCGCTGAACGCGTCGCGGTCCGCCTCACGGATCGGCTTGCCCGGAGCGAGGCTCTGCACCAGGACCCGCTGGGTGGCCCGGACCACCTCGGGGACGGTGATGTACTCGAAGTCCTCCGCCGCCTTGGCGGCCTCCGCCATGTTGCGGGCCTCCATGGCGAAGTCGAGCTCGGGCCGCATCGCGTCGAACACCACGCCCAGCATCGCCTCGACGTCGATGACCTCGTTGAACCTGCGGGCGCGGCGGGCCCCGAAGCGCGCCAGTGAGCCCATCAGCTTCATGTCGTCCGTCACCGTCTCCCGTACCCCCGGCCGCTGGATCTTCACCGCGACCTCGCGACCGGAGTGCAGCTCGGCCCGGTAGACCTGCGACAGCGAGGCGGTCCCCAGCGGGTTGCCGGTGTCGATGTCACGGAAGCCGCGCCGCCACAGCGGACCGAGCTCCTCGGTCAGGACCGGTTCGAACTGCGTGAAGGGCGCCGGAGCGGCCTGATCCTGGAGCTTCTCGAACTCGTCGATCATCTCCTGGGAGACGATGTCGGGGCGGGTGGCCAGCATCTGGCCGACCTTGATGTAGAAGGGGCCCAGCTTCTCCAGCGCGGCCCGCAGGTCCCGGGCGCGCCGGACGGCCGCGGTGTCCGTTCCGTCCGAGGGCCCCCGGTGTGGTCTGACCGCGCGTGCCGCCTCCTGACCGGCCAGCTGGGCGAGGGTCCGCATCAGCAGTCGGCCCCGGCCGTCGCTCACCATGCGCGCCGCCGTGCGGCACCGGGCGGGCCGGTCGGCGACCGACGGGTGGCGGTTCGGGCCGCCCCGCGGTCAGCGGTCGTCACCGGACAGCCGGTCGATCCGGCGGGCGAGGTGCATCAACTGGTCCTTGAGGGAGCGGAGTTCATTCGTGTCGTGGTCCCGCTCCCGGTCCTCGCGGTGCGGCCGGTGGCCGTGGTGGTCGCGGTCGTCGGAGTGCGGCCGGTGGTCGTGGTCCCGGTCGTCGGGGTGCGGCCGGTGGCCGTGGTGGCAGCCGTCGTGGCCGTGGCCGTGGCCGTGGTGGTCGTAGTCCGGACCGTCGTGGAAGGCGCGGCTGATCGAGTGGCGCATTCCGCGCTCGAAGTCACCGGCTCGATCCAGGGTGTCGTCCACCAGGTCCTCCGTCGCATGAACGATTCGACGCAGGGCGTGGCTGAACGAGGAATGCTGCCGGCGGGACATGCGGGCCTCCTAGAAGGAATGACTCGGCGGCGATCCTGCTCGCTGATTTCCGCGGGGGAATTCCCGGCCGATCGGGTCGAATTGATCGGCTTGCTTCATGGTGTCCCGTCGGCGGCCCTGGAAACGTGTGCCCGGTTGTCCTCCTCAGGTTGAGGGAGCGTGTCAGGCTTCGCGCGCCCGGCGCGCGTCTGTGGGAGACGAGTAAGTGCAGGAATCAAGAATCATCAGTATCTCCGGGCTGAGGCCGGTCAGATGTCGAGGCGTCGACGGACGAGGGAGAGTCGGGATGTGGGCCGATAGTCGTACCTCGGTCGTGAATTTCGTTTCGCCGTCAATCCGAGTTCATGAATTTCAGGTTCGAACTCCCCTCCCGATGGAATAATCCGGACAGATCGTGCACGCCCACCAGGCGTCGGCGGAAAAGGAGGATCAAGGTGGCGGACATCAAGAAGATCGAGGCGCACATCCGGACGGCGGACGTCCCGCGTGCCGGCACCCACGGCTGGGTCTACCTCGGCCTCGCCGGCCGGGAGTTCCTCCTGAACGCCGTCGACACCAGTGGCGGCCTGGAGCGCGGGGACAACTGGATTTTCGTGCTCGGCGAGGACTCCAACGTGGAGCACCCCGGTCGCAACGACCCCCGCCGCCCGCAGCTGGACACGGACGACCTCGACCGCTACCCGGTCCATCTCCGCTTCGAGCCCGCCGGCCACCGCCCCGCCTGGTGCCTGGAGCGCGTCTGGGTCACCGTCAACCCCGACTCCGACTACCCCCACACCTTCGACAACCCGCGTCTCGCGGGCTTCGGAGAGCACGGGCGCCTGTGGCTGGCGCAGGAATCGGGCAAACAGCTCTATCTGAAGCGGTACACCCCCTGAAAACGCAGTGCTTTCCTCCGGGGCACGCACTGCCGGCCGGCGAGGATCGCAAGGGTGGCGGCGAGACGGGCCGGGCTTCGATCCGGCTGAAATGCGGTCATTCGTGCGGCGGAGCGTGGCGCGCGTCGGCTTGCGTGAACAGGCCGCGCCCGATTCCCTGACGCCACGTCTGCCAGTGTCCGCTGGCGGGCAGCTACTTCGGGAGCAATTGTGCTTGCACGAATCATGTCCATCGCGGCCGCAGCCGTGACTCTCGTCGCGGTCCAGCCGGGCCTCGCCGTCGCGGCGGCCGACCCCAGCACGACAGTCACGTTCACGGTCACGTCCGGCGCGTTGACGCTGTCGGTACCGGCCAGTGCCAACCTCGGCTCGGGAGCGCCCGGCACCGTCATCAGCGCGCCGATCGGGCCCTGTACCGTCACCGACGATCGCGCCCTCCTCTCGGCCTCCTGGACGGTGACCGCGGCGGAGACGGACTTCACGAACGGTGCGTCGACGCTGCCCGCCACCGACACCACCTACACGGTCGGGGCGGTGACGACGACCGGTACCATCACCGTCACTCCGACGAACGTGACGCTGAGCAACACCGCGCAGACGGTGCTCAGCGGAACCAACGGTGTCGGAGACAACACCGCGTCCTGGAACCCGACGATCTCCGTCAACGTGCCCGCCGGCGCCGTCTCCGGGACCTACACCGGAACGTTGACCCAGTCCGTTGCCTGATGGAATGAAGGGGGCGCGCCGGTGCGGGGTTCTGCTGCTGGCGCTGGCCCTCGTACAGGCGGCCGGGGCGATGCCGGCAGCGGGGCGTGCGGCACCCGGGTTGTCCTCCCCCCGGGACCCGGCCGCGGGGAAGACCATCGGCATCAAGTTGCTCGACGCTCCGGAAAGCCGCCGCGCGGATCCCAGGGCGCACGCCTACATCGTCGACCACCTCGCGCCCGGCTCGACCATCGAACGGCGGGTGGAGGTCACCAACGAGTCGTCCACGCCGATGCACGTCAACGTCTACGCCGCGGCGGCCACCATCGCGAAGGGTGAGTTCACCTTCGCGCCGGAGCGCACCCCCAACGAGCTGACCGGCTGGACGTCACTCGACACGGCGGACCTTGAGCTGGCGGCCTCCGAAACGGTGCGGGTGCGCACCACCATCCGGGTGCCCGGGGACGCCGCCGCCGGGGAGCGGTACGGCGTCATCTGGGCGCAGACGGACACCCCCACGGACCGCTCGCACAATGTGACGTTCCAGGGCCGGGTGGGCGTCCGCATGTACATCGACGTCGGTCCCGGTGGTGAGCCACCCTCGGACTTCGAGATCGAGCGGCTCCGTCCGGCCCGAGCCCGCGACGGGCGGGGGGAGGTTCACGCCCGGATCCACAACACGGGGGGCCGCGCCCTGGACATCGGCGGGGCACTCTCCGTCTTCGACGGCTCGGGCGGACTGCGCGCCGGACCGTTCCCGGCCAGGACGGGCACCACACTGGCTCCGGGTGACGCTGCGGAGGTGGTCGTCCCGTTGGGCGCACAGCTGCCGGACGGCCCGTCGACCGTGGAACTCACGCTCAGGAGCGGCCTGGTCGAGCACACCACGCGCGCCACCGTCACCTTCCCGACGACTCCCGGTAGCACTGGGGTAGTCGCCGCGTCGGCCGCCCAGCAAGGGCCCTTCCCTTCCCCTGTGGTCGCCGGGCTTTCGGCCCTCGTCGCCGCCCTGTGCCTTCTGCTCTTCAAGTTCCTCCGGCGCCGCCGGTGACCACGTCGACCGAGCCCCGCCCCCGCAACCGGCTGATCCGCTCCGTGGGTGACGCATGAGGGGTTGTCCGTCGGGTCTCGTGTGCTCGCCGCGAGCACCACCGTGTTGTATTCGCGAGCCCACTCACCGAAGTACAGAGTGATATTCAGGTCACGAACAGTAACGGCTTGTTGTCGGCGGTTTGGAAGCGGAGATGTCGGTGTTCAGGCATGGGAGAGGGCGGGCTGAAACAAGCCGCGGCCCGGGAGGTATGGGCGGCATGTTTCGACGGTGGCTGAGGGTGCGGGTCCGCAAGACGGGGGCGGTCGTGATGGCCGGGTCGGCCGTCCTGGCGATCGTCCTGGCCACAGTCTGGACCGCCACGGTCCAGCGCGCCTCCGTCGCCCGGGTCGACGGCCGCGCGGTGCCGGTGATCGACACCGCCGCCACCGGCCTCACCGAATCCAGTGGCAGCGTCCCCGCTGACCCCGGCGGTACCGACATCGCCGCCGGCACCGGCAGTACCGGCCTCACGTTCACGGTACTCGGCCCCTCCCTGACCATTGCCAAGAGTCACGCGGACGCCTTCGTCCGGGGCGAGGACGGCGTCTACACCATCACTGTGGGTAACGCCGCAGCGGCCGGCCCGACCGATGGCACCACGGTCACCGTCCACGACACCCTCCCCGCAGGTCTTCGGGCCGACCGGATCACCGGGAAGGGATGGCACTGCGTTCTGGCCACCCTCACCTGTACCCGCAGTGACGTCCTGCCTGCCGGGCACGACTACCCGCCGATCACGCTGAAGGTCGACGTCTCCTGCGACGCCTCTGCGCAGGTCACCAACACGGCTACCGTCACCGGAGGCGGTGACACCACCATCCATACCGCCAACGACACGACCACGATCAAGCACCACGAGCACGACGGGCACGATGGCGACGGGCACGACGCGGGTCATGACCACTGCGATCGCCACGACCCCTGAACTCAGCCCGCGTGGGCGTAGCGGGAGGCGTGCCGGTCCGCCGCCTCCCCGTCCTCGAACGTTCCGGGGCACACGGTGCCGACCGGCGGCGCAGCAGTGTGCACCGGCACGTTCCACCGCTCGCCGCTCGCCGCTCACCCGAGGGCCTGACGTGCCAGCGAGAGGACGGCCTGGTCCAAGTCCGGTTCCCCGGGTAGCGGCGTCACCTCGGTGTCGCAGAACACGACCGGGATGCCGCGCCGCTGGGCGTGCTCCGCGACCACGTCGACGGCGGCGGCCTTCAGCTCCACCAGGTACAGGTCCGCCTCCGTCTCCGCGAGTTCTGCCCGCAGGCGCCTGCGGTCCGCCAGGGCGCTCGTGGCGTGGACGACCCGGGCCTCGTGCCTGGTCCGCAGGTGGTCGACCATCCCGGGCACGACGTGCGGCGCGGCGGTGGTGAAGAACGCCACGCGATGCCCGGCCACGTCCGAGACCGGTCGCGGGCGCAGCGCGGTGGCGATCAGCGGTACGTCCCGGATCCGGTGGATGGCGGTGCGCACGGCGCTGGTGTCGAGGTGGGGGTCGGGCAGGGTGAGGACGACCAGGTCGGAGACGAGGATCCGGTAGGCGCCGAGGTAGCCGAGGATGCGGTCGGGATCCTGGTCGGCGCCGACGACCAGGATCCGTCGGCGTACGTCGACCGGGGGCAGGATGGTGCCGCTGCCCTCGAAGATGACGAGGTCGGGTGCGAGTTTCGCGGCCAGTTCGGCCGCCGCTTCGACGTTGGAGGCGAACGGGGTGGCGGCGAAACCGCCGCCGCAGCGTCGGGCCCCCACCGTGGGGACGTGGGCGAGGACCGCGTCCTCGATGTAGTCGGAGGCGGCGTGGTGGCCGGTGCGGGACCGGGCCAGCAGGTCGGCGAGGCCCGGTTCGGCGGTGACCACCTCGGGATCCGCGGGGCCGCCGCGGCCCATGGCGACGACCACCACGTTCCACCGCCCGGCCAGCAGGCGCGCGATGTGCCCGCTGACGGCGGTCTTGCCGATCCGTTTGCCGGTGCCGGCGATGCCGAGGGACGGCAGCGCGAACGGCGCGAGCCGCGGGGGCTCGAAGCAGAAGTCCGCCCCGACGTACGGGACGCCGCAGGCCATCGCACGCGCCGCGTACGCCATCCGCTCCGGGCCGCCGACCACCGGCTCGTCCGACAGGTCGAGGACCAGGTCGGCCCCGCACGCGGACACCGCCTGCGTCAGGCTCCCGGTCATCAGCGGCACGCCGAAGTCCGGTGCCTGCCGCAGCTTCTCCGTACCGCCGGCGAGCAGGGCACCCACCACCCGGCACGGCAACATCCGCAGGGTCTCCCGGACCACGTCGGGGTAGTGCTCCCCGTCGACCAGGGCGAGCACACGCCGTCCCGTCAGCGGCACGGGCGGTCTGCCGGTCACCGCCCGGCTCCGTATCGGACGCGGTGGGTCGTGGTCACATTCGCGATCACCGGAGACCTGTGCGCCTGGTCGAGCCGCGCCGCGGTCGCGCCAAGGAGCCTGTCGCTCATCTCGGTGGCCCGTTGGGACCGGATCTCCTCGTCCCGGACGTCGTCGGTGAACAGCAGAAGCCGGTTTTGCTGCATTTCCCTACTCCCGTCGTCAGGAATCCGGGAGGATGTGCGGATACCTGGTGGTGTGACGGCTCGGGCGAAGCTCGGCGCATCTACGGAAGCGTCCCGCCGCGCACCCTGCTTCACCATCTGCGCGCGGAGAGGGACTCGACCATGCGGGATAGCCCGTTCGGGGAGAGGGCGGGCATCAAGAAGGTCGAGGCGCCCGTACGCGGCCTGACCGTCGTCGGCGTCATCAACCCGCACTTCCAGCCGATTTCCCGGCCGACCGCCTCGAACCGGCCGACCGTACCGGCGCCTGGATCGGGTCGTGCGGCAACCGCGTGATCTACTGGTGTCACCTTCCATCCTCTCCATCCGATGGGCGAAGGGCGCGTCTCATGCGAGGGCAGGAACCGAGGCAGACCGAGCCGTCGGGCGCGGCGCCCGAGGTCGGCGACCTCGGCGGGTACGTGGTCGAGGACAGCGGACGGATCGTCGCGGTCAACGACCGTGCCCTCGGGCTGCTGCGGATGGACCGCGCGGACGTGGTCGGTCGCGACCACCACGAGCTGCTGCACCGCCAGCCGGACGGCAGCACGCTCCCGCGGGCGCAGTGCCCGCTCATGGACGCCATCCTGTCCCGCACCGCGTGCAGTGGCGCGAGCGTGTGGTTCGTGTGCGGTGACGGTGCGCTGGTGCCGGTGCGGTGGACCGCCACCCCCTACCGGACGGCCGGCGGTCCGGCGACCCTGGTGCTGTTCCATCCCCGCCCGGCCGACACGGCCTCCGACGAGCCCGGGCAGCTGTCCGAACTCGAGCGGCTCGCCCTGCTCGCCGAGACCACCACCTCGTTGACGTCGACGATGAACGAGGAGGAGATGGTCGACCGGCTGGCAGACCTGGTACTGCCGCGCCTGGCCGACTGGATGGTGATCGACCTCATCGACGACACCGGCGACATCTGGCGCGCCCGCGTGGTCGAGCACCGGGACGGCCGCCCGGCCCGGCACCCGGAGCTGGAAGGGCCGATACCCGCCGTGTCACCGCAGTCCCCGATGCCGCTGTCACGCGCCCTGCGCGGCACCGCCGCCTCCTTGGCCGGCCCGCAGGTCTACCAGGGCCGACCCGACTCCGGCATCGCCGTCGTCCAGCACGAACTGTTCGCCGCCACGGGCATGCGCTCGGCAGCCGTCGCCCCCGTCCGTGGCGCCAAGGAGGTCCTCGGCGCGCTCACGCTGGGACGCGGCGACGGCCGGGTGCGGTTCGCCACCCGCGACCTCTCGCTGCTGGAGGACATCACCCGCCGGGCCGGTGTGGCGATCTCCAACTCACGCCTGTACCAACGCCAGCGACGGGTCGCCGAGACCATGCAGCGCCACCTGCTGCCCCACCTCCCCGACCTGCCCGGAGTCGAACTGCACGCCAGCTACCTGTCCGCGCCGGACGCCTCCCAGGTCGGCGGCGACTGGTACGACGTCTTCACCCTTCCCGGCGACGCCACTGTCCTGGTCATCGGCGACGTCGTGGGCCACGACCTGGAGGCCGCCGCGGGCATGGCCCAGCTGCGCAACATGCTCCGCGCCCTCGCCTGGTCCCACCAGGGGCCGCCCAGCGGCGTGGTCGACCAGCTCGACCACGCCATGGGGCGCGTCACCGACCGGCTGATGGCCACCCTCGTCCTGGGGCGCCTGACTCCGGACCCGGAGGGCGGTTGGACCTGGACCTGGACCAACGCGGGCCACCCCCCGCCCCTGGTCGTCACCCACGACGGTCGCGCCGACTTCCTCCGGGCGCCGCACAGCCTGCTCCTGGGCACCGGTGCCACGGCCACCCGCGGCAACGCCTCCGTCCAGCTACCGCCCGGCTCCACCCTCCTGCTCTACACCGACGGCCTCATCGAGTCCCGGGCCCACGGCATCGACCCCGGCCTCGACCGGCTCCGCCGCCACGCCGCGGCGCTCGCCCACCACCGGCTCGAACCGTTCTGCGAACGGCTCCTCGAACGCGTCCGGCCCTCGGACAACGACGACGACGTCGCCGTCCTGGCCCTGCGCGTTCCCCGCCGTGACAACCGCTGATGCGGCGTCCCGGGCCGATGCCCGGGTTTCCGCCCACACCGTCGCCGCCGTCGGGTGGTGACGTCTCGCGGCTTCTTCCCGCGCCGCCTCCGGTCCGTGGCAGGGCCTGCCGTCTCTCTTGCGCGGTGCAGGCGGGGGCGGTCGGCGCGAGCCCTGCGGTGAGGGACCGCGCTCCTCGGGGCGACGGGTGAGCGGGGAGCGAGGGCCGCTGGTCACCGGAAGGACGGGCCGGCGGGCCTCACATCCGGCGGACCCGCAGCACGCTGGTGAGCATCGGGAGGGTGAACTCGCCGGCGCCGGTCTCCGGCCGGTCGGCGAGGTAGGCGTGGGTGGCGTCCAGCAGGGCCGTCCGTTCCTGCTCCGGCATGACCAGGACGCCCGCCTTCGTCGAGAGGGTGGCGACGAGGGAGTCGGCGGTCCGCCGCTGCCCGTGCGGGAACTCCGCCTGCTCGGGCGAGTCGAACCGGGCGTCCCCGCCGGACCGGGGAAGGTGCATCCGCGCCGTCTCGACGCGCCAACCGGTGGGCACGTCGCGCGGGCCGATGGCGGCGGGGCCGGTGACGCGGGCGAGGCCGGCCACCCAGTCGACCCGGTCGTCGAAGACGTTCCACAGGCCGGCCAGCACGCCGCCGGGGGCGAGGACCCTGGCGATCTCCGGCCCCGCGAGGTCCATGTCGAACCAGTGCATGGCGTTGCCGGACACCACGGCGTCGACGGAGCCGTCCGGCAGCGGGATCGCCTCCGCTCGTCCCGCCAGCGCGCGGACGGTCGGCAGTGCGGCGCGCAGTTCGGCCAGCATCGCCGGGTCGGGTTCGACCGGGACGACGTCGTGGCCCAGGGCGACCAGGGTGGCGGTGAGCTTGCCCGTCCCGGCGCCGAGGTCGAGCACCCGCGGGCCGGGCGCGGCCTCGAGGGCCCAGCGCACCGCGGCCTGCGCGTAGTCCGGGCGGTGCTCGGCGTAGGCGCCCGCCGCCCGGCCGAACGACGAGCTGTGCAGCCGCCGTTCATCCTGCGCGGACTCCTGGCCGACGGCCGCCCGGCCACGCGCGTCGTCCTGGTGCTGCCGGGTGTCGTCGTTGATTCCCGTCACTGAAGCCCCCGCTGATCGACAGTCTGATTCCGTCTCGATGTATCGGTTCGATACATCGAGACGGTAGGTACCGGAGTGCTTCCGCGCAAGGTCCACTTCTGCTGACCGACGATCACGGTCGACATTCGGAGGGGATCGGGGCATAGAATTGAACACGTTCAGAATGCTGGGCTACGCTGGGTTCCGAGGAACCGAGGCAAGAGGGGGAACCCATGAAGGTCGTCATTCCCGGTGGATCCGGTGAGCTCGGGACACTGCTCGACCGGCGCCTGACCGCCGCCGGGCACCAGGTCGTCGTGCTCAGCCGCAGGCCCGCCGGACCCCGGCAGGTCGGCTGGGACGGACGGACCCTCGGCGCCTGGGCGGCCGAGATCGACGGCGCCGACGTCGTGCTCAACCTCGCCGGGCGCAGCGTCAACTGCCGCTACACCGAGGCGAACCGGCAGGAGATGATGGACTCCCGGGTGCAGTCCACCCGGATCGTCGGCGAGGCCGTCGCAGCCGCCCGCCGCCCGCCCTCGTGCTGGCTCCAGATGAGCACCGCCACCGTCTACGCGCACCGCCACGACGCCCCCAACGACGAGCGGGACGGCCTGATCGGCGGCAGCGAGCCCGACGCCCCGGCCGCCTGGCGGTACAGCATCGACGTCGCCCAGGCCTGGGAGCGCACCCTGGCCGAGGCCGACACCCCGCACACCCGCCGGGTCGCGCTGCGCACCGCCGCCGTCCTCGGCCCCGAGCGCGGCGGCTCGCTCGACGCGCTCTCCTGGCTGGCCCGGCTCGGCGTCGGCGGGCCGGTCGCGGGCGGCGCCCAGTACGTCTCCTGGCTCCACGAGCGGGACTTCGCCCGCGCCGTCGAGTTCCTGATCGCCCGCGAGGACCTCACCGGTCCGGTCAACCTCGCCGCCCCGAACCCGCTGCCCCAGCGCGAGTTCATGCGCGAGCTGCGCACCGCCTGGGGCATGCCGCTGGCCCTGCCCGCCACCCGCTGGATGGCCGAACTGGGCGCCTTCGCGCTGCGCTCCGACACCGAGCTGCTGCTGAAGAGCCGCCGCGTCGTCCCGACCCGCCTGCTCGACGCGGGCTTCGCCTTCGACCACCCGAGCTGGCCGGAGGCCGCCCGCGACCTCGTCCGGCGGCTGCGCGGGCGGTAGCGCGCTCGACGGCCGCCGTGCGGCGGATTCGTCACGGGGCCGTCACAGCTCCCCGTCGGCGCTTGCCCGGCCCGGTGATCCCCGGGACCGTGGAGGCACACGCACGGTCGATCAGGGGGCGGGATGCGAACGGTACGGCTGTCGTTCATGCGGCAGTGGGGAGGCAACATCGGGATCGGCTGCGTCCTGGCGGTGGCGACGATGCTCGCGCTCGGCCTGTCCGGTGCGACCGGCGCCGGGACGGCCACCCTGATCGGCGTGCTGATCGGTGGCGCGGCGGCAGTCGGGGTGCCGCACACCTTCCGGCTACGGGAGGACGAGCAGGGCCTCACCCTGGTCCGGCTGCTGGTCGCGCGCCGCTACGCCTGGTCGGAGATCAGCGGCCTGGCCATGGAGTTCGGCGAGGAGATCGAGACCAGCGGCCACCACGTGACCCTGCGCCTGCGTCTGGTGGACCCGCCGGGCCGGTTCTGGGGCCCGCAGCTCGGCCGGATCGACGTCACCGAGGACGACCGGCCACGCGGCGTCGAACCGCGCGCCCTGGCGGAGCTGTTCGCGGTCTTCGGCCGGCACGGAGTACCCGTCGACCAGCCGGAGTTCGCGAACGCCGTGCTCCACGCCTACGGCCTGCCGCCGCTGCCGCCCGAGCCGGTGCGGCAGGTGCCGGACGGGCCGGTGCCCACGGCGGGGGAGGCGTACACGCACGCCCCGGGCCTCGCGTCGGAGGAGAAGGAGCTGGCCGCCCACCGGAGCACCGTCAAGAGCCCGCCCCGCAAGCGCCGCGAGTACCTGCTGCGCGCCGCCGCCCTGGCCGACCGCATCGCCCTGGCGGGCGGCGACGCCGACCCGCACCAGGTGGTGCGGGCGCGGATAGCGGCCGGGGAGCTGACCGAACACGACCGCGTCACCGCCGACGGCGACGGCGCGCGCGAGTACGTCCGCCAGCAGTACCTGGACTGGCGCCGGAGCGCCGCCGAGCCTCGGCGGGGCGGGGGGACGGCTCGCTGACGGGCCGGGTGCTCCGGGCGGCCCGTCGGACCACCCGCGCGCCGACGCCCGGCACCCCTTGGACGCCCGGCACCCCTTGGACGCCCGGCACCCCTTGAAGGTCAGCCCGGCTTGAAGGTCAGCCCGGCTCCGGCGGCCCGGACCGTGACCCGCGTGCGAGCCCTCTCGCCGCCGCACCGAGCAGTACGGCGCCGCCGACGGCGAGCAGGCCGTGGTGCTGGGAGGCCCACAGCTGGGTGCTGCGCTCCCGGGCCTCGTCGTCGAAGCGGCCGTGCGCGCCGTGGTCGTCGGAAGTGTCCGACGGTGTCCAGAGGTTGGCGAGGCGGTCCGCCTGCCGGGGGCCGTCCTCCTGCTGGGCGTCGATGCCGGTGCGGGCGAGGTAGCGGTCGAGCAGGCCGGGGGCGAGCGCGTTGGCGACCAGGGTGCCGACGGTGCTGCCGCCCACCCAGTACTCCCGCCGCCCGGGGTGCTCGGCGGCGAACCGCACGGCGCGGGCGGCGAGTTCGGGCTGGTAGACGGGTGCGACGGGGCGGGCGCGGCCGCGCAGCCGGTTGAGTACCCAGTCGAACTGCGGGGTGTTGACGGCGGGCATCTGGACCATCGTCACCCGCACCGCCGTTCCGCTGGCGAGCAGTTCGCAGCGCAGGGCCTCGTGCCAGCCCTGGATGGCGTGCTTGGCGCCGCTGTAGGCGGTCTGCAGCGGGATGCCCCGGTAGGCGATCGCCGAGCCGACCTGCACGATCGTGCCGTGGTCGCGCGGCAGCATCCGGCGCAGCGCGGCGCGGGTGGCGTTGACGTACCCGAGGTAGGTGACGTCGGTGACCCGGCGGAACTCGGCCGGGCTGATCTCGGTGAAGGGCGCGAAGACCGAGGCGAACGCGTCGTTGACCCAGACGTCGATCGGCCCGAACTCGGCCTCGGCACGGGCGGCGACGGCCTCGCAGGCCTGCGGGTCGGCCACGTCGGCCAGCACGGTGCGCACCGGCGAGCCGGCGGCCTGGGCCTCGGCCGAGGCGGCGCGCAGTCCGGCCAGGCCCCGGGCGACCAGCACCAGCCGGTCGCCCCCGGTGGCGAAGGCGCGGACGCAGGCCCGGCCGATTCCGGCGGTCGCGCCGGTGATGACGACGGTACGGGGTTCGGAGCGGCTGAGGATCCTCATGGTGGGCGTCTGGCCGGACCGTCCCCGCCGAAACCCGACGAGCGGGAGTCGGGGTCGGGATCGTCCTCCGGCGGGCCGGTGCACCGGTCGTCGTGCCGGTGCAGGTGCCGGATGGGGATCAGCAGCCAGCAGCAGACGAACCAGAACATGACCGCCGCGGTGATCCAGCCCGCCACCGCCGATCCGGTGGCCGTCCGCAGCAGGAGCAGCAGGGCGGAGCCGATGGTCAGCGCGAGCAGCAACAGGCCGATGTCCACCAGCCTGGCCGCGGCGTTCACCAGCTCGGGTTTCAGCCGGTGGCCGGCGAAGATCCGGTGGTAGGCCACCGGGGCCGCCAGCGAGCCGGTCGCCAGTGCCCCGAGGACGACGGTGACCACGTACAGTCCCCGGTCGAAGCCGCCGAGCTGGGCGAAGCGCGGCATGAAGACGACGCTCAGCAGGAACCCGAACAGCACCTGGGAGCCGGTCTGGGCGACCCGCACCTCCTGGAGCAGATCGGTCCAGCGCCGGTCCGCCCGTTCGTCGGGGGTCTCCCGCCGTCCCGCCCGGTGACGGGGTGCGCGGGTCTCGCGGTCGGTGCCCGGTGCCGTCACGGTGATCGCCTCGCCTCCTGTTCGTCGGCGCGTCTAGCCGCAGCCGGGCCGGTCAAACGCGGGTCGAGCGGGTGGCCGGACGGAGGGGCCGGCCCGACTTTTCCTCCGTGCGGCGTTTCCGGGCCCCCGCAGCGGTTAGCCGCGCTTGCGGGGGGCCGGGCCGTGAAGGAGCGAAGGAGGAACGCTGTGTCCCCGAAGGTTTCCGACCAGATCCTGGAACGACTGCGCGACTGGGACGTCGAGTACGTCTTCGGTTACCCCGGCGACGGCATCAACGGGCTGCTCGCGGCCTGGGGTCGGGCCGACAACCGTCCGGTGTTCATCCAGGCCCGGCACGAGGAGATGGCCGCTTTCGAGGCCGTCGGCTACGCCAAGTTCTCCGGGCGCACCGGTGTGTGCGCGGCGACGTCAGGGCCGGGCGCGATCCACCTGCTCAACGGGCTGTACGACGCCAAGCTGGACCACGTTCCGGTGGTCGCGGTCGTCGGGCAGACCGACCGCAGCGCGATGGGCGGCTCCTACCAGCAGGAGGTGGACCTGCTCAGCCTGTACAAGGACGTCGCCGCCGAGTACTGCCAGATGGTGACCGTCCCCGAGCAGCTGCCCAACGTGCTGGACCGGGCGATGCGCACCGCCGCCGCCCGGCGCACGGTGACCGCCGTGATCGTGCCCGCCGACGTCCAGGAGCTGGACTACAGCCCGCCCGAGCACGCGTTCAAGATGGTGCCCTCCAGCCTGGGCGATCCGCGGTGGACGGTCGTGCCGCAGGAGGAGGAACTGCACCGTGCCGCCGAGGTGCTGAACTCCGGGCGGAAGGTCGCGATGCTGGTCGGCCAGGGCGCCCGTGGCGCCCGCCGACAGGTCGAGGAGGTCGCCGAACTGCTCGGCGCGGGCGTGGCCAAGGCGCTGCTCGGCAAGGACGTGCTGCCCGACGTGCTGCCGTACGTCACCGGGTCGATCGGCCTGCTGGGCACCCGCCCCTCGTACGAACTGATGCGGGACTGCGACACCCTGCTCACCGTCGGCTCCAGCTTCCCGTACACCCAGTTCCTGCCCGAGTTCGAGCAGGCCAGGGGCGTGCAGATCGACCTCGACCCGTTCATGGTCGGTCTGCGCTACCCGTACGAGGTCAACCTCGTCGGCGACGCCGCCCGCACCCTGGACGCGCTGCTGCCGCTACTGGTCCGCAAGGAGGACCGGCACTGGCAGCGCACGGTGTGCGACAACACCGAGCGCTGGTGGGAGGTGATGGAGCGGCGGGCCGAGGTCGAAGCCGACCCGATCAACCCCGAGTACGCGGTCCACGCCCTGGACCACCTGCTGCCCGACGACGCCATGGTGGCCGCCGACTCCGGCTCCGCCGCCAACTGGTACGCCCGCCACCTGCGCTTCCGCGGCCGGATGCGCGGCTCGCTGTCCGGCACCCTGGCCACCATGGGCCCGGGCGTGCCGTACGCGATCGGCGCCAAGTTCGCCCACCCGGACCGGCCCGCGATCGCCATCGTCGGCGACGGCGCGATGCAGATGAACGGCCTCGCCGAACTGATCACCGTCGCCAAGTACTGGCAGCGGTGGGACGACCCGCGCCTGGTGGTGGCGGTGCTCAACAACCGCGACCTCAACCAGGTCACCTGGGAGATGCGGGCGATGCAGGGCGCCCCGAGCTTCCTGCCCTCGCAGCAGCTCCCGGACGTCGACTACGCCGGCTTCGCCCGCAGCCTGGGCCTCGGCGGCGAGCGCGCCGACCAGCCCGGGCAGGTGCCCGACGGCTGGCAGCGCGCCCTGGCCGCCGACCGGCCGTACGTGCTGGAGCTGGTCACCGACCCGGCCGTCCCGCCGATCCCCCCGCACGCCACCTGGGACCAGATCCAGGCCGCCGCCGAGTCCGTGCTGCGCGGCGACGCCGACCGCGCCGCGATGGTCCGCCAGGGCTTCCGGGCCAAGCTCCAGGAGCTCCTGCCCTCCTTCGGAGGCCGCCATGGGCGTCACTGACCCGGCCAGGCGCGGCATCGACCTCGCGGTGCGCAACATCCGCACCGGCCGCTTCCAGCGCTCGCTGGCCCTGGCCACCGCCGGCGGTTCGGTGATCACCGCCGCCGAGATCTACCTGGAGCACGACCGGGCCGGCTTCGGCAACCGCGTCATGTGGTGGCCGGTGTGGCTGGGCCCGGTCGGCGCGGCCGCCGGGGTGGCCGGGGCGTGCAGCCCGCGCGCGGCGCACACGCTGCTGCCGGTCGCCTCCGCCGCGATCACCGTCAACGGGCTGCAGGGCACCTGGCTGCACGTGCGGGGCATCGCCGAGAAGCCCGGCGGCTGGGCGATGGCCCGCTACAACGTGGAGATGGGCCCGCCGCTGTTCGCGCCGCTGCTGATGAGCCTGGTCGGAGGGATGGGCCTGCTCGCCGCCGTCCTGCGCCGGGAGTCCCGCGATGCCTGAACCCCGACGCGAGCCGCGCTTCCCCGGGTACGACGTGCTCGGCCAGGCCCGCCACTGGGACCGTGAAACGGCCGCCGTGGTGCTCGGCCGCACCGGCCCGCTCCCGCCGCTGCGCTTCTTCACCCCCGCGGAGGAGGCCACCGCCCGCGCCCTGCTCGACCAGCTGCTCGACCACCCGGCCGTCCCGCTGCTCGGGATGATCGACGCCCGCCTCGCCGAGCGGCAGACCGACGGCTGGCACTACGGCGACATGCCCGAGGACGACGAGGCCTGGCGGCAGACCCTGCATGCCCTGGACGAGGACGCGGACGGCTCCTTCGCCGACCTCACCGAAGTCCAGCAGCGGGCACTGATCGGCCGGGTCCAGGCGATGGGGGACGTGCGCTGGCACGGTCTGCCCGCGCCGCACGTGTGGAGCCTGTGGACCCGCTACGCCTGCACCGCCTACTACGCCACCCCCACCGCCTGGAACGAGATCGGCTTCGGCGGCCCCGCCCACCCCCGCGGCTACCTGCGCCTCGGCGTCGGCCTGCGCGAGCCCTGGGAGGTCCCCGACGCCCACTCCCGGCCGCCCCGCCCGCCCGACCGGCGCCCGCCGGGCTCGGTGCCGCCCGCCACCGACCCCGGCCGGCACTCCCGGCTGCGCGCCGCCGCCGAGACCGTACGGGCCAACGCCGCCGCCGAACGCGAGGTCCGCCGCACCAACGCCTCCGCCTGGCTGCTGCCGCCCGACGGCCACGGCTTCGACCACTCCCTGGTACGCGACATGCGCCGCTACGGCGACACGGACGAGGTCGACCTGCTGATCGTCGGCTGCGGCGCGGGCGGCGCCACCCTCGCCCAGCGGATGGCCCGCCGGGGCTGGAGCGTCGTCGTGCTGGAAGCCGGGCCGTTCTGGGACCCGCCGGCCGACTGGGTCAGCGACGAGGCCGGCTCCCAGCACCTCTACTGGACCGAGCCGCGAGTGATCACCGGCACCGACCCGGTGCCGCTGGGCTCCAACAACTCCGGCCGCGGCGTGGGCGGTTCGATGGTCCACTTCGCCGGGTACGCGCCGCGCTTCCACCCGTCCGACTTCCACACCCACGCCGTCGACGGCGTCGGCGCCGACTGGCCGATCGACTACACCGACCTGCGGGAGTCCTACCGCCGGCTGGAGTACGAGCTGCCCGTCGCCGGCCAGTACTGGCCCTGGGGCGAACCCCACCCCTACCCCCACCCGCCGCACCCCGTCGGCGGCAACGGCGAGGTCTTCCTGCGCGGCGCCGCCGCCCTCGGTATCCAGGCCCGGGTCGGCCCCGTCGCCATCACCAACGGCCGCTTCGGCCGCCGCCCGCACTGCATCTACCGGGGCTTCTGCCTCCAGGGCTGCAAGGTCAACGCCAAAGCCTCCCCGCTGATCACCCACGTCCCCGACGCCCTCGTGCACGGCGCCGAGATCCGCGCCGACTGCACGGCCGCCGCCGTCGAACTCGACCACGACGGCTTCGCCCGAGGCGTCCGCTACTTCCACCACGGCCGCGAACACCTCCAGCGGGCCCGCACCGTCGCCGTCGCCGGATACGCCATCGAGACCCCGCGCCTGCTGCTCAACTCCGCCTGCCCGCGCTTCCCCGACGGCCTGTGCAACGAGCACGACCTGGTCGGCCGCTACGTCATGGTGCAGGGCGCCCCGCAGACCTCCGGCCGCTTCGAGGAGGAGATCCGCGCCTACAAGGCCCCGCCGCCCGAGGTCTCCACCGAGCAGTACTACGAGACCGACCCGCACCAGCCGTACAAGCGCGGCTTCACCATCCAGAACATCTCCCCGCTGCCCATCACCTGGGCCGAACACGTCGTCGCCCAGGGCCACTGGGGCGCCGACCTGCGCACCTACCTCTCCGACTACGTCCACTGGGCCACCCTCGGCGCCATGGCCGAACTGCTGCCCCAGCCGGACAACCGGGTCACCCTCGCCGAGGAGACCGACCGCCGCGGACTGCCCGTCGCCGAGTTCTCCTTCTCCCAGTGCGACAACGACCGGATGCTGATCCGGGCCGCCCGCGAGGTGATGGAGTCCATCCTGCGCGCCGCCGGGGCGAGCGAGGTCATCACCATCGACCGCTACGCCCACCTGGTCGGCGGCTGCCGCATGGCCGCCGACCACCTGGGCGGGGTGGTGGACCACCGGCTGCGCACCTTCGCCGTGCCCAACCTGCTGATCACCGACGGCAGCGTGCTCCCCACCCAGGGCAGCGCCAACCCGGCGCTCACCATCATGGCCCTGGTCGACCGCGCCGCCACGCTGCTCGCGGCCGGGCAGCGCTCCGGACTGCGAGCACCGCCATGACCGAGGTCGAACGGATCGACGTCCGCGTCTACACCGTCCCCACCGACGCCCCCGAGGCGGACGGCACCATCGCCTGGGACAGCACCACCCTCGTCCTCGCCGCAGCCGCCGCCGGCCCGCACACCGGCCTCGGCTGGACGTACGGCGCCCCCGCGACCGCCGCCGTGATCGCCGGCGAACTCGCCCCGCTGATCACCGGCCGCGACCCCCACGACACCAGCGGCGCCCACGAGGCGATGAACCGCGCGGTACGCAACACCGGCCGCCCCGGCCTCGTCGCGGGCGCGATCTCGGCCGTCGACCTCGCCCTGTGGGACCTGCGCGGCCACCTGCTCGGCCTGCCGCTGGCCCGGCTGCTCGGCGGCGCCGCCCGCCCGGTGGCCGTGTACGGCAGCGGAGGCTTCACCACGTACACCGGCGAGCAGCAGGAACGCCAACTGCGGGAGTGGACCGAGGAGCAGGGCATCCCCCGGGTCAAGATCAAGATCGGCGAGTCGTGGGGCACCCGGGAACGGCGCGACCTGAAGCGGGTGCGCGCCGCCCGCGCCACCATCGGCGACCGCGCCGAGCTGTACACCGACGCCAACGGCGGCTACCGGCGCAAACAGGCCGTCCGGATCGGCGCCGCACTCGCCGACCAGGGCGTCACCTGGTTCGAGGAGCCCGTCTCCTCCGACGACCTCACCGGCCTGCGCACGGTCCGTGACGCCGTCACCCCCGACGTCACGGCCGGGGAGTACGGCTACGACCTCGCCTACTTCGCCCGGATGATCCCCACCGTGGACTGCCTCCAGGCCGACGCCACCCGCTGCGGCGGCCTCACCGGCTGGCTGCGCACCGCCGCCCTCGCCCAGGCCCACGGCCTCGACGTCTCCGCCCACTGCGCACCCCACCTGCACGCCCACGCCGCCGCGGCCGTCCCCAACTGCCGCCACCTCGAATGGTTCCACGACCACGTCCGGATCGAACGACTGCTCTTCGACGGCACCCTCGACCCCACCGGCGGCACCGTCACCCCCGGCGCCGACGGCGCCCCCGGGCACGGGCTGCGCCTGGCGGCCGCCCGGGCCGCCGAGTACCGGGCCGGCTGAACCGTCTGACCGAACCGTCTGACCGAACCGTTTGACCGAACCGGAAGGAGGAAGCCGTGACCACCACCCCGGCAGCGCTCTTCGACGTCGACGGCACCCTGCTCGACACCGCCTACTTCCACGCCCTCGCCTGGTGGGAGGCGCTGCGGCAGTACGACCGCACCGTCCCCACCGCCCGGGCACACCGGGCCGTCGGCATGGGCGCCGACCAGATCCTCGACCACCTGCTCGGCACCGACCGCGACCACGGCGACGACGAGGCGATCACCGCCGCCCACGACGCCCTGTACGCCAGCCACTGGCCGGCGATCCAGCCGCTGCCGCGCGCCGCCGAGCTGCTGCGGGCCTGCGCCGGCCGGGGCTGGCGGGTCGTCCTCGCCAGCTCCGCCTCCGAGCGGGAGCTCACGGTGCTGCGCCGAGCCCTCGACGCGGACGACGCGATCGCCGCGGCCACCTCCGCCCAGGACGTGTCCGCGACCAAACCGGCGCCCGACCTGGTCGGGGCCGCCCTGGAGCGCGCCGGCGCCGGGCCCGAACACGCGGTGTTCGTCGGAGACACCGTCTGGGACGTCACGGCGGCGAACCGGGCCGGGGTGGCGTGCGTCGCCGTGGAGAGCGGAGGCTTCGCCGCCCAGGAACTCCTCGGCGCCGGCGCCGCCGAGATCCACCGCGACACCGGTGAACTGCTGGCCGACCTCGACCGCAGCCTGCTCGCGCGGCCGGCGGGCTGAGCCGCGCCGCGGCCGTCACCCGCCGGGCGGCCCGGCCGGGCGGGCCGCGCACTCCAACAGCGCCGCGCACTCCAGCGGCATGGCGTGCCCGGCGTCCGGTCGGCGCCACCGCCGGGCGATGATCGCGGCGGCGGGGCGCACCGGCGGGCGGGCGGAGAGGTCCAGCCGAAGGTGCTCGGCGGCGGCCGCGTACGGCAGCAGGGCCTCGCCGAAGACGTCCGGCTGGAACTGTGCTCAGGCCACCTGAGGCAGAATCTGCTCGCGGTAGAAGTCGAAGAACCCCTCCTGCTCCTGGCCGATCTGGCCGACGTACACCTCGTCGAAGCCTGCGCCGACGTAGGCGCGCAACCGGTCGGCGTGCTGCCGCGGATCGTCGCCGCAGACCACCGAGCGGGCCACCATCTCCTCGGTCACCAGCGCGGTGGCCTGCTCGAAGTGGCGGGGCGTGGGCAGCACCTGGGCGAGTTCGCCGGGCAGCAGCTCCGTCGGCCAGAGCCGGTGGACGGTCTTGACCGCCCGCTCACGCTCCTGCGACCAGCACACCTTCACCCCGCCGAGCACCGGCCCGGTGCCGCCGGCCGCACGGTAGCGGCCGACCAGTTCGGTGTCCGGGCTCATGGTGACCAGGCCGTCCGCGAACTCCGCGGCCCGTTCGGCCGCCTTCGGGCCGAAGGCCGAGACGTACACCGGCAGCCGTTGTGCGGTCGGGGCGGTGTAGAGCCGGGCGTTCTCCACCGTGTAGTGCGTGCCGCGGTGGGACACCATGCCGCCGGTGAACAGCTCCCGCATCACCTCGACGGCCTCCTCCAGCATCTCCGCACGCACCGCGAACGGCGGCCAGCGGTCGCCCAGGACGTGCTCGTTGAGTGCCTCGCCGGTGCCGATGCCGAGCCGCAGCCCGCCCGCGAGCTGCACGTCCGCGGTGGCCGCGGCCTGCGCCGTCACGGCGGGGTGCAGCCGTACCGTGGGGCAGGTGACCAGGGTGGTCACCGGCAGCCGGACCACCTGTGACAGCGCGCCGATCACGCCCCAGACGAAGGGGGCGTTGCCCTGGGCGTCGTTCCACGGGTGGTAGTGGTCGGAGATCGCCAGCCGGGTGAAACCGGCCCGCTCCGCCAGCCGGGCCTGATCGACCAGCTGGGCAGGGGTGAACTCCTCGCAGGACAGGAAGTAGCCGAACGCGGTCATGGCAGCCTCGGTTCGTCGGTCGGCCTGTGCCGGAGCGGCTTTCCGGACGGGGCGCCGCGAAACCCCGGGCGTCGCGGGCGAGTGGTGGCCCCACCGGTCGGGGGCCCGGTTGGCCCCGGCCTCACGGGGTAGGCGCGCGACATGGAGGACATCGGACCCCCGCCCGAGGACGCTGCCGCCGCCGACGCGGACTCCCTCGACCTGTGCGACCAGTGCGGACGCGCCGTCGCCCGCACCGAGCTGCTCGGCGCCCTGGTGCCGGACTCCTCCGCCCTGCACTCCACCGAGCCCGAACTGGACGGCAAGCGGGTCGTCCTGGCCTGTTGCCCGGAGCACCTGAGCACCCTGATCGCGGACTACCGCCACCGCCCCTTCGTCCCGGAGGAGCAGTGGGCCGCCAAGGTCTGCCGAACCCTCGCCGAGTGCGACGAACCCGTGCCACTGAGCGTGGTCGCCCGCCTGAGCGGCCTCTCCGAGCGCCAGGCCGTGGAAGGCGTGGAGTGGCACAACGCCCGCGCCCGGGAGTGGCGGCGGCGCTACGGCGGCCAGGGCGGCGAGTGACCGGACGGCGCTTTCCGCACGCAGTCTGGACAGGCTGTGCGGGGATTCGGTCACGGGATTTCACGGAACCGTACGTGACACAGCCCGGGCGATTCATCAGAGCAGTGCCGCATCGTGACAGGAAAGCGAATGGGCCTTCCGCGCGGGGACGACAGGGCCGGGCGACGGCCCTTGTCAGCCCTGCCGGAAGGCACTCGCGCGTGCGGACGACAGGGCCCCCGCCGGTCGGTGCGATGATGGCGCGCATGACGGACTCGGACACCCAGGGTGACGGCGTGCACCTGGACGACCTGCTGCGGGACGCCACCGGTACCGGAGCACTGTGGCGGTTGACGGGCGCCGAGCGCCAGCTCGACGCCAACGTGGTGCGGCTGCGGCCGGGCGCCTCCGTGGCCGACCACGTGGAACCCGACCTGGACGTCCTGGTGCTGGGCATCGAGGGAGAGGGCACGCTGCGCTGCGAGGGCGTCGCGTACGACCTGCGCCCGGGCGACCTGCGGATGCTGCCGCACGGCGCCGCCCGGGGCGTGGCCGCCGGGCCCGCGGGCGTCGTCTACCTGACGGTGCACCGCCGGCGCCCGGGGATGACCATCCGCCCTCGGCCCTGAGGCTCGGGCACCCAGCCGAGAGGCTACGGCTCCAGCAGGTGGTCCAGCACCCGGCCGAAGACCAGTCGCCCCGCCCGGGCGAGGAAGGGGTCGAGCAGCCCGGGCAGGCCGGCGACCGTCAGCTCCTCCGTCCAGACCGCCGCACTGCCGCCGCCCACCGCCCGCACCCGCAGCTCGGCCCAGCCGCGCACCGGCCGGCCGCGCTTCACCAGCCGGCACAGCCCGTCCCGACCCGGGCCCGAGCCGGATCCGGGGCCTGAACCGGATCCGGGGTCTGAACCGGGAACGACCAGCTCGGCGATCTCCATCGGATCGTCGAAGCGCAGCGGCCCGAGCGCCGTCCGGGCCAGGACGACGTCGCCCACCTCCCGGCCGCTGCCCCGGACCACGGAGACCCGGGTGAACGGCACCCGCTCCCCGTGCCGGGGCCAGGCCGTCAGCCGCTCCCAGCACTCGGCGGGCGGCAGCGGCGTACGGCGGATCAGGACGAAGCGGGCCATGGCCGCCACCCTAGAGCTTCCTCTGGCCGGCCGCCCGAGACTTCCCCGGCCGGCCGACCAGACGCACGTCCGACGCCTTCCGGAAGTCGGCCTAGCCCACCCACTCCAGGGTGAACTGGGTGGCGCGGTAGGAGTACTGGGCCACCACGGCGTCCCGCTCCCCGGGAGCGGAGACCGCGACGAAGTTGCCCGAGTGCTTCAGTTGGAGCACCACGCGGTTGCGGTCGGCCGGGTCGCGGATGATCGAGAACTGCTGGTGGTCGGAGGGCGGGGTGCCGCAGTCGAAGGTGGTGAGCCACGAGGCGTCAAGCCGGCCGGCGTCCCCGATGCCCATGCAGAGGCGGCCGATCCTGCGGTTCACCAGGGCGAAGGAGGCCGTGCTCCCCGAGCCGATGTAACACAGGCCCCACTGCTGGTTGTCGCCAGTGTGCCATTCGTGCTGGATGATGGCTCCGACCATCGGGGTGGCCAGGCTCATGTCGAGGACGTTGTCGCTGCTGTTCGGGGTGGTGAACGGAGTCCTGATCCGGTAGTAGCCGTTCACGCAGACCCAGCCCTCCCGGTCCGCCCAATTGTGGGTCTTCGTCTCCGGATCGAAGCCGGTCACCGTGGGGGCGGAGGCCGACGCGGGGGCGGCGAGGACGGTGAGAGCGGCCGACGAGGCCAGGGCGGCGACGCCGAGGGCACGCAGGGCCCTGGCGGCCGTTCGTCGCAGCGGGTTGGTCATGGGTTCCTCCGTCGGGATGTGGGCGGGCACGGTCAGCATCCGACGAGGGTCTGGACGATCCGGCGTACCGTTCCGGCGGGTTCGGGATAGGCACAGGCGACCGAGCCGATCTCCGGAACCTCGTAGGTGGTGAACGTCCCGGGGCCGCTCGGCAGGGCGTTGACCCAGATGCCGGTGGTGGGGCCGGTCTCGGCGCAGATGAACTTGACGTATTGGCCCGTGACCATGCGGGTCGCGCGGTAGAGGCCGTACTTCCCGGGGTCGTTGAGGTTCCAGGTGTTCGTCACGGTGGTCGACCTGGTGCTGGAGGTCGTCTTCGAGACCGAGAACCCGACCTTCGCCTCGACCGTGGCGAACAGGACGCCGGCGGAGGCGGTGATCTCGGTCTTGTTGTCGACGGTGGTGGTCACCGAATCGATCTGGGTCAGGGTCTCGGTGCGCTGTCCGGTGGTGCCCGGGGCGACGTAGACGGCGCGGTAGTCGGTGACCTTGGGGGTGACCTGCGTGGCGGTGACGTCGACCCAGGTCTGGTCCGTCGCAGGGTTGCAGGTCGGTGTCGGCGGCCGGGAGTCGGCGTGGGCGGGGGCGGTGCCGAAGCCGAGCAGGCCCACGGCGAGCGCGGCGGTCGCCGTGGCGGCGAGCGTGCGCCGGCGAGCGGTGCGGGGGTCGGTCATCTGTTCTCCTCCGTGGTCCGGTCGATGGGCCGTGCGGGTGCGGGGGCGGGCGCGGTGGACGCCGCCCGGCCCGGTTGACGATCCTGCGTGAGGCCGTCACGAATTCCTCACGGTCGGCGCACGGCCGCGGCCGCCGGGCGCACAGCATGGGCCTTCCCGAGTGCCGGGGGCCGATAGTGGGGCGGTGCGCCCGAGCGGCGGTGTCGACCCGGCGAGGGCTTCCGGGCAGCAGGAAGCGGCGGGGCGGCCCCGGGAGTGGGGCCGCCCCGCCGTGTACGGGGTCGGGGGTTACCGGGTGGCTCCGTTGGAGGCTTCCGGCTGAGTCTGCCCGTTCGCGCCGTGTCCGTTGGCGCCGCGCCCGTTCGCGCCGTGCCCGTTGGCGCTCGACCCGTTGCGGTCGGCGAGTGCCGCCGCGCCCGGCAGGTGGGCCTGCTGGTCCGGCGGGTAGAACTGCCGGGCCCAGTGCCGCATCGCGCCGATCGGCCCGTCGCCCTGGGCGAGCCGGGGCGGGGAGACGTACCGCTTGGTGGACCAGATCGGGAAGTCCGCCGAGGTGAACTCCAGGTTCCGTTTGAACATCGGGCCCGCCAGCATCCCGGTGACCGCCCGGCTGACGATCCGGGCGACGGCCGGCGGCAGCCCGGACGGCTCCGACATGACGAAGCGGCCCGCCTGCCGCAGCTGCATCCGGCCGGGCGCGACCTGGGTGGCCATGACCAGCGAGCAGATCTGCAGGCCGAGCGAGGGCGTGTGGACGTCGGTGTGCAGGGCGGTGAGGCCGTACCCGTCCACCTCGACGTGGACCTCCCGCATCCCGAGCAGCGGGAAGGTCTCCCGGACCAGCATCGAGATGTGGAAGCCGGTGCCGTCGAACTCCACCGGCGCCGCCAGCTCGCCCTGCGGCCAGCCGTGCAGGGTGATGAAGTGCCCCAGGTCGAAGGAGTTCTCCATGACGTCCTGGGCGTGGCCGGGCATCTCGAAGGAGGCGTACCGCAGCGGCTGCCGCCCGTCGCCGATCCGGTGCCAGGCGGGGATCTCCCAGTCCGGCTCCCGGCCGTCGTGGTGGCGCCAGACGAAGACCGACTCGTTGACCTCGCGCACCGGCAGCTGCGCCAGCGCCGCCTTGGGTGGCTGGGTGCCGTACCCGGTGCGCACGCAGCGGCCCTCGGCGTCGAAGGCGAACTTGTGGAAGGGGCAGACCAGGTCGTTGCCCTCGACCGAGGCCAGGCCGAGGTGGGCGCCCAGGTGCGGGCAGTACGGGCGGATCGCGCGGATGCGGCCGTTGCGCAGCCGGTACAGCACGACGTCCTCGCCCGCGAGCCGGCGGGTGAGGACGGTGCCGGGCTTGAGCTCGGCGGAGAAGGCGAGTGCGGACCAGCCGTCGGGATAGGGCAGCGCCGGTGGCAGGGCGATGTCGGCCGCGGTCGGACGGCTGCTGACGGGGTGGACGTGCTTGGACACGCGCATGAAGACTCCTGTCGGTCTGCCCGGCGCCGCCCCTCCCAGGCGATTAGCGCTCGAACAGAATGGAATTCAGATGCTATCCATGGATCGGGAGAACGTGCACGGACAACCTTCCTAATCTGCAACAAGTCTGATGATCCGTTAGACATAGGTGCGTTTGAAAGTTCGATGAATTCAGGCCGATTGAACGGCCGTCCGCATCGTGCGGGCGGGCACACGAGCGGCCCCGACCATGTGCTCGCTGCCGCCGTCGGGGCCGTCGGGCCGGTCCGGTGCGCTGGGGTGTGCGCCGGTGCGCCGGGTCGGTGCGTTCGGCCAATTCACGTGGTGAGACACGGAGTTGGCGATCCGGCCGGATGTGGTGGAGCATGGGCCGGGCCCGGTCTGTTGCGGTGCGCCTGCGCCGCGGCCGAGGCGCGCACAGCTGCTGGGGGAGGAGGCGGTCCGGTGACTCCGGTGGAACGTCCGTTTCTGGTCCGGGGTAAGGCGGTACCCCTGGCCAGATACCTGGCGGAGGAGGACATCGAGGGCCTGGTGGCCTGCTCGTGCATCGGGAACGAAGTCAGCATCGAGCTCGGGGACACCAGGATCCTGGTGAGCCTGGTCGACGTCGCCGACGTGCTGAGGCTCAACTTCCACATGGTCCAGGACGGTCCGGCCAAGCCCCGCTCCTGGTCGCGCCGGCTGCCCGCCGGTACCGCTCCGCGCGAGATAGCGTCCCGGATAGCGCTGGACGTGCGGACCCTGGAGCGCGAACTGGCGCCGCTGCGCCGACGCCCGCCCCGGCCGACACCGACACCGACGGCGGCACCTGCGCCCACACCGACGTCCACACCTGCGCCCGCACCGACGTCCGCACCGACGTCCGCGTAGCACCGTCCGAACTGACCCGCCCGACGTGACACGGACCGGCCGGCCCGGGGCCGGCAGTGCCCCACTGCCGGCCCCGGGTCCTGTGCTGTTCCCGTCGGGCGGGTCAGCGGCCCTGCGGGGCACGGCAGTTGATCCACACCATCCGGAGCACCTCCTCCCACTTGTCGCGCGTAGAAACGTTCTTCCGGCGTATGCCTGGCCGTTGCCCGGTGCAGACGGTAGGGATCTGGTGGCGCTGCTACAACCGCAGCGCCCGACCTTTCTTGTCCGTGCTCACACACCGCCGGGTCGCGAGTCCGGACGGTGGTCAGGAGGAAGCCTCATGGGGAGCACCCCGAACCCCCGGATCAGCCCGAGAGCACCACGAGTCCGGCGCCGGACGCTGGCGGCGGCCTCCGCCGCGGCCGTGGTGGCGGCACTGGTGGCGCTGCCCGGCGGCGTCGCGCAGGCGGTGTCGTCCGACATCGTGATCAGCCAGGTGTACGGCGGTGGCGGCAACTCCGGCGCCCCGTACACCAACGACTTCGTCGAGCTGTACAACCGCGGCACCACGCCGGTGTCCGTCACCGGCTGGACGGTGCAGTACGCCTCGGCCACCGGCTCCGGCTGGTCGAAGACCACCCTCTCCGGCACGATCGCGCCGGGCCACTACTTCCTCGTCCAGGAGGCCGCCGGCGCCGGTACGGGCGCCGCCCTGCCGACGGCGGACGCCACCGGGACGCTCGCCATGTCCGCGACCTCCGGCAAGGTCGCCCTCGTCACCAACGGCACCGCGCTGACCTGCTCCACGGGCTGCGCGAGCCAGTCCGGGGTGAGGGACTTCGTCGGCTACGGCACCAGCGCCGGCTCCGCCGAGGGCTCGCCGACCGGCAACCTGTCGAACAGTACCGCCGCCCTGCGCGCGGGCGGCGGCGCCACCGACACCGACAACAACGCGACGGACTTCGCGATCGGTGCGCCCGTGCCGCGCAACTCCTCCTCCAACGGCGGGGGCGGCACCCCGGGCGGCACCCGGATCCACGACATCCAGGGCGCCGCCCGCGTCTCCCCGCTGGCCGGCAGCGCCGTCAGCGCGGTGCCCGGCGTGGTGACGGCCGTGGGCCCCAACGGCTTCTGGTACCAGGACCCGCAGCCCGACAACGACCCCGCCACCAGCGAGGGCATCTACGTCTACACCGCCGGCGCGCCCTCGGTCGCGGTCGGGGACTCGGTCACGGTCAGTGCCACCGTCAGCCAGTACCGACCGGGCGGCACCGGCGGCACCAACAACCTGTCGATCACCGAACTGACCGCGCCCAGCGTCAGCGTGGTCGCCCACAACGCGCCGCTGCCCGCCGCCACCCTGGTCGGCCAGGGCGGGCGGATACCCCCGTCCTCAGTCATCTCCAGCGTCACCTCCGGCGACGTCGAGACCGCCGGGAACTTCCAGCCCGCCACCGACGGCCTGGACTTCTGGGAGTCCCTGGAGGGCATGCGGGTCGAGATCGACAACGCGGCCGTGGTCGGCCCGACCAACGCCTACGGCGAGGTCCCCGTCGTCCCGCAGGGCAGCGGCACCCGCACCAACCGGGGCGGCATCCTGCTGCAGGCGAACGACGGCAACCCGGAGCGGGTCGTCCTCGGGAAGGCGCTCGCGCCGACCCCGACCGCCAACGTCGGCGACACCCTGAGCGGCGCCACCGTCGGCGTCCTCGACTACGCCTTCGGCAACTTCACCCTCCAGGTCACCGCGACCCCGGCGGTCACCCCCGGCGGCAGCGCCCCGGAGACCACCGCCGCGCCGACGGCCGGCCAGCTCGCCGTGGCCACCTTCAACGTGGAGAACCTCGCCCCGTCCGACCCGCAGAGCAAGTTCGACGGCCTCGCGGCGGGCATCGTCACCAACCTGCGCTCGCCCGACCTGGTCGCGCTGGAG
The DNA here is from genome assembly GCF_055580145.1 of Kitasatospora sp. NPDC032121. Taxonomy (NCBI): domain Bacteria; kingdom Bacillati; phylum Actinomycetota; class Actinomycetes; order Kitasatosporales; family Streptomycetaceae; genus Kitasatospora; species Kitasatospora sp. NPDC032121. The sequence continues at coordinate 51,172 of NZ_JBVILX010000018.1, forward strand.
GAGATCCAGGACAACAGCGGTGCCACCAGCGACGGCACGGTGAGCGCGACCCAGACCCTGGCCAAGCTCACCGCGGCCATCACCGCGGCCGGCGGCCCCTCCTACTCCTACCGCGAGATCGACCCGGTGGACGGCCAGGACGGTGGGCAGCCCGGCGGCAACATCCGTCAGGTGTTCCTGTTCCGCACCGACCGCGGCCTCTCCTTCACCGACCGCCCCGGCGCCGGTTCCACCACCTCCGACTCCGTCGTGAACGCGGGCGGCACGCCGCAGCTGGCCTACTCGCCCGGCCGGATCGACCCGACCAACGCGGCGTTCAACTCCAGCCGCAAGCCGCTGGCGGGCGAGTTCCGCTGGAACGGCAAGCCGGTCTTCGTGATCGCCAACCACTTCAACTCCAAGGGCGGCGACCAGCCCCTGTTCGGCCGTTACCAGCAGCCGGCCCACCCCTCGGAGAGCCAGCGCCACGACCAGGCGACCGTGGTGAAGAACTTCACCGACCAGATCCTGGCGGTGGACCCGAAGGCCTCGGTCGTCGTGCTCGGCGACCTCAACGACTTCGAGTTCTCCCAGACCGCCGACATCCTCACCGCCGGCGGCTCGCTCACCGACCTGCCGCGCACCCTGCCGCTGCCCGAGCGCTACACCTACGTGTACGAGGGCAACTCGCAGGTGCTGGACCACATCCTGATCTCCGGCGCGCTCGCGGCCACCTCGTACAGCTACGACATCGTGCACATCAACAGCGAGTTCAGCACCCAGCTCAGCGACCACGACCCGCAGGTGGTGCGCATCCCGCTGCCGTAACGGTTCTCCGAAGGAGCCGGAGGAGAGACCGGACATCCGTCACCGTCCGTGACACATGCCTTGAAACGGCGACGGGAGCAGGAAGTCGGCCAGGCCGACTTCCTGCTCCCGTCCTTCGGTGCGGGACCGCTCAGCCGAGCAGTCAGTGGAGCAGTCGGTGCAGCAGTCAGCCGAGCAGGAGGAACTTCGTGGAGGTGGCGCCCCGGTAGGTGCTGCAGTCGTAGTTCTGGGTGGTCGTGCTGTAGGTGAAGCCGCTGGGGACGTCACAGGCCCAGAGTCCGCTGTACGGCTTGCGGAGGTGGAAGGCGTTGGACTGGCCGCCGCCCGTGGTCATGTTGCAGGTGGTGCCCCAGACGAGGTAGTCGTAGGTGAACTCCGGAGTGCCCACGCAGGCGACCATGCCGTCGACCGGCTTGCGCAGGTGGAACTGGTTGGACTGCACGCCCGATATCTGGCTGCAGGCGCTGCCCCAGGTGACGGCGTCGTAGACGAAGCCGGGCGCACTCTTGCAGGCCGTCAGGCCGTCGTACGGGGTCCGCAGGTGGAACTGCGGCGAGTTCCAGCTGCCGCCGCCGCTACAGCTGCGGTTCATCGACACCTGGTCGTAGACGTACCCGGCGGGGACGTCGCAGGCCCAGGAGCCGTCGAGGCCGGTGGTGGAGGCGTTCGCGGAGGGCGCGGTGACCGCACCGCCCGTGAGCAGCAGGGCGAGGGCGGCCAGTGCGGCGAGTAACAGGCGGACGGGGCGGGCGTGTGCGGTGGGCATGGTTCTCCCAGGGTCGTGGCCGGACACGAGGTGCGGCGCGGGAACATCGGGACATGCGGTACCGGGCGGGCGGGCAACCGGAGTTGCGGCCCGCCGAAGGTTCTAGCACGGCTCCGTCACGGCTGCCCCACGAATCCGTCAAGTCATGTGGATTCCGTGGAAGTTCGGCCGGAGCCCCGCCGCCGACACCGTCGGGGCGGGGGGCCGGTCGGGCGCCGGCCGACCGCGGCCGTCGCCGCTGGTGCGCGGCACGCCCGGTGCTGCGACGGTGCCTAGCGCGCCACCAGCCAGGACAGGCTCGCGGTCAGCTTCGCGCGCAGTGCCGGGTCCGCGACGGCCGGGGTCGGGTCGGTGGCGACGGCGGTGAGGGCGTGCGGCCGGGAGCGCGGCCCGGTCAGCTTGAGCTCGGCCAGGTCCAGCGAGGTGCGGTCGGCGAGCCGGGGCAGCTCCCGCCCGTCCAGGTACCAGCGCAGCCGGGTGCCGGGCACCGGGAGGTCGACGGTGAGGCGGTCGGCGGCGGTGAGCCGGCTGCCGGCGGGGGTGGGGCTGGTGAGCGGGGTGGCGTGGCGGTAGAAGCCCGCGATCATCGCCTCGCGCCCGGGCAGGTTGAACTCCCGTCCGAGCGAGCGCATGATCGAGTTCTCGGTCGGCCGGTAGAGGCCGGTGGGGTAGTAGCCGCCGCCCTCGTAGGTGCCGACCGTGCCGCCGTCCGGCGAGGCCTGGCCCAGCCAGCGCGCCCACTTGGCGCCCTGCTGTCGCATCCGCTCGGCGGTCAGCGTGCTGATGTTGGCCTCGGCGGGCTCGTCGCCCTGGTACGTCCCCTGGCCCTCGTACGCGTACTCGTCGGCCAGCTTGCCCAGCGAGTGCCCGATCTCGTGCACCGCGATCTGCCCGGACCTGGCGTTGCCGCCCGCCACGGTGGCGATCCCCTCGTAGCCGACCGGGGACTTGACGTCGTTGTAGCCGGCGCCGCCGTACTTCGTGGTGTTGGCCACCACGAGCACCAGGTCCGCCTGCGGGGCCCTGGCCGCGTACGACTCGACGGCCTTCTCGTCCACGCAGAGCAGTCGCTCCACGCCGTCGCACCAGAAGTACGAGCCCAGCGCGGTGTGCCGCACCGTCGCCTGGTCGGGATCGCCGGTGACCCCGGACTCGGGTGAGACGGCCGACACCGCCCAGACGTTGAACAGCCCGCGGTAGGCCGCGTACGGTTCGACGGCGGTCAGCTCGCGCCACTTGGCGGTCGCGTCCGCGCGGAACTTCTCCTGCTCCTGCGCGGTGTAGCCGTCGCCGACCACCACGACGTCCAGTTTGGCGGCCGGCTCCCCGTTGTGGACCAGTGCCGTCACCTCGCCGTCGCCGCGGACGGGTGCGACGCCCTGGGGGCGGTCGGCGAGGTAGGGGGAGCCGGTCGGGGCCTGGGCGCGGGAGATGCCGCCGTCCTCGGCGAACACCTCCACCTGGTGGACCGGGCGTGGCTCCACCTGGTGGACCGGCTGTGGCCCGTCCGCCGGACGGCCCCAGGCGGGTGCGGCCCCGAGGGCCGTCCCGGCGAGTACGGCGGCGAGCAGGGCGGTGGTGGTCCTGGCAGCGGTCCTGCCGGCGGTCCTGGTGGTGGTGCGGTGCACGGGTGTCCTCCCGGGAAGCGGTCTGTGGCCTGCACCCTTCCCATGTCGAGAACCTGACAATCATGCGTCAGTTCGACCGGTCGGCCGAGTGGTGGCGGTGGTCGCGCCCGTGGCGCCGGCCGCGGCGCCGGCCGGGGCCGGGGCGGGGCCTCAGCGCCCCCGAGGGCCGGTCTCCACCGGCGCGCGCAGGGCGTCATCGACCAGCCTGCTCTCGGCCCGGGCCACCCGGACGACGTCCTTCTCGCTGTCGGCCTGGACGCCCGACAGCGAGAGCGCGACGCTGCGCCGGCCGTCGGCGGTGACACCGACGGAGCTGATCCAGCCGGCGTCGCCGCCCTCGTGGCCCCAGTACTCCCCGCCACCGGGCAGTCGGCGCGAGAAGAGCCCCAGTCCGGCGCGCGCACACGGCATGAACCGCTCGAACGCCGGGCTGACCGCGACGGTCTGCTTCATCTGCGCCAGCTGCGCAGGCGCCAGGAGCCGGCCGCCGAGCAGGGCGCCGAAGAACCGGTTGAGATCGGCGGTGGTGGAGACGAGCCCGGCCTCCCCGTTGGTACCCGAGCCGACCTGCTCGGTGACGTCCACGAGCGGCTCACCGGCCCGGAACCTCTGGTACGTCTCGGCGTGCGGCTGGGGCAGGGTGGGTGACGTACCGGGCCGGAAGGTGTGGTCGAGGCCGAGCGGCCGGACGATCCGCTCCCCGACCTCCTCGTACCAGGGGCGCCCGGTGACCTTCTCGATGGCCATCCCGAGCAGGACGTAACCGGTGTTGCTGTAGTTCCAGCCGGTGTCGGGCTGGAAGTCCGGACTGTGACTCATCGCCCGGGCGACGATCTGCTCGGGCGTGTACGAGTCGTTCCGGTGCTTCCGGAAGTCCTCCGCCGAGGTGTAGTCCGGATAGTCGTCGTGGATGCCGCTGGTGTGCTGGAGCAGTTGGCGGACGGTGATCACGCGACCGTCGTTGCCGTTCCCGGACACCACGCCGGGCAGCCGGCGTTCGATCGGGTCGTCCAGGGAGAGCCTGTTCTCGCCGACGAGCTGCAGGGTCACGGTGGCCACGAAGGTCTTGGTGATGCTGGCGATCCGGAAGTACCCGTCCGGGGAGACCGGCTGTCGTCCCGTCAGGTCGGCGACCCCGCTGGTGACGGTCAGGGTCGGTCCGTCGGAGGAGGCCACACGGGCCTGTACGCCCGTGGCGCCGACCGCGGTGATCGCGTCGGCGTCGTGCTGGAGCCGTTGCCGGAGCCGCAGCCGGTCATGGTCGTCGCACGGCCGGGCGGCCGTCGCGTCGGGCGTGGCCACCGCTTCGGGCGTACCGGCGGAGAAGGCCAGGGCCACGACGGCGGCCAGCGTCAGGTTCCGTCGGGCCGGTCGGCGGCGTCGCCGTGGGGCGCGGATCGGTGAACTCGTCGTGCTCGCCACGTTCGTCGTGCTCGCCATGTTCGTCATGTTCGTCATGGGCGTTGACGCTAGGTCCGGGGGAGACGGGCGGACGATACCGCTCACCGGCCGGAAAAGAGGGTGGCGGGCTGTAATGCCGGGCCCGGTTCCCATGGTCCAGACTTGTGCGAATGAACGACCAAGGGGCCGGTCGGCTCTCGGAGACGTGGCGTGGGCTGGGCTACCTGCTGGGTAGCCTGTGCACCGCCGCGCTCGCCGTGCTCGCACTGCCCGTACTCGCCGTCCCGGCAGCGGCCCGCGCCTGGGCGTCCTGGCACCGCCGCCGCGCCGACCGGCTGCTGCGCTCCGCGCGTTCCGGCGCCGTCCGCGTCGGTCCGTGGCGGGTCCTCGGATGGCTCTGCACCTGCATCGTGACCAGCGTGGCCTTCGGGCTCGTCGTGGTGCTGTGCGCGGGCAACGCGGTGACCACCGCCGTCACGGTGCCCTTGTGGTGGGCCCTGCCCGCGGGCACCCCCGCGGGCGGGTTCGCCGCCGGCGTCCCCCTGACCGGATGGGGGACGGCGCTGACCCTGGGCACGGCGCAAGCCGTCGCCTTCGCGGCGCTGACGTACTGGCTGGTCCCCCCGCTGGCACGCCTGCACGCCCGGACCTGCCTGGCCATGCTGTCCCCCTCGACCGCCGAGCGGCTGGCGCAGCGGGTGGAGACGCTGACCGAGACCCGGGCTGAGGCCATGAACGCCCACGGCGCGGAACTCCGCCGGATCGAACGGGACCTGCACGACGGCACCCAGGCACGGCTGGTGGCCCTCGTGATGCGGCTGGGCGTGGCCCGCGAACTGCTGGACGACGACCCCCGACTGGTGGCCGGACTCCTGGCGGAAGCCCACGAGAACGCCGAGGAGGCCATGACGGAACTCCGCGCCGTGATCCGGACGATCCACCCGCCGATCCTCGCGGACCGCGGCCTCGCCGGGGCACTGACCGCGCTGGCCGCCCGCTCGGCGATCGACACCACCCTCGACCTCGAAGGCCTCGAAGGCCTCGAAGGCCTCGGAGGCCTCGAAGACCTCGACGACCTCGCCGCCCACGGCGCCGCCGCCCCCGCCGCGGTCGAGGCCGTCGCCTACTACACGATCGCCGAGGCGCTCACCAACGCCGCCAAGCACAGCCGGGCCACCCGCAGCACCGTCCGCGTCGCACGCGACGGCGACCGGCTGGCGATCGAGGTCACCGACGACGGCATCGGCGGCGCCGACGAGACGCTGGGCACCGGCATCGCCGGAATCCGCCACCGCGTCCTGGCATTCGACGGCACCTTCCGCCTCCACAGCCCGGCCGGCGGCCCGACCACGATCACGGTGAGCCTGCCATGCGGGTCGTGATCGCCGAGGACAACGTCCTGCTGTCCAGCGGGCTGGAACTCCTGCTGACCGCCAAGGGCTTCGAGGTCGTCGCGATCACCGAGGACGCCCCCGGCTTCGCCGCCGCCGTCGCCGAACACCGCCCGGACGTCACCATCGTCGACGTCCGGCTCCCACCGACCTTCCGCGACGAGGGCATCCACGCCGCCATCCGCGCCCGCCGCCTGCACCCAGGGCTGCCCGTACTCGTCCTCTCCCAGTACGTTGAGCAGCAGTACGCCGGCGAGCTGATCTCCGACGGCCGCGGCGGCGTCGGCTACCTCCTCAAGGACCGGGTCGGCCGGGTCAGCCAGTTCACCGACGCACTGCGGCGGGTCGCGGCCGGCGAGACCGTCATGGACCCCGAGGTGATCGGGCAACTCCTCACCCGCCCCGCCCACGACCCGATCGCCGCCCTCACACCTCGCGAACGCGAAGTCCTCGCCCTGATGGCCGAAGGCCAGGACAACACCACGATCGCCGACCGCCTCGTCATCACCGACAACGCCGTCCACAAGCACATCGGCCACATCTTCGCCAAGCTCGGCCTCTCGCCGGCCGACAGCGGCCACCGCCGCGTCCTCGCCGTCCTCAGCTACCTCAGCCGCCACTGAGGAGGCCGCGCGGGGACCGTACGCCGCCTCGACGTCCGGCAGTTGATAGCGTGACAGCCGTGACGGACGAGGTGGAAGAACTGTTCCTGACCCCCGGCGAGCGGGCCCGGGGAGTCGGCGTCGACAGCGTGATGTTCACGATGGACTGGACCGGCGATGACCACCCTGGCGGGCTGGCGGCGTTCGCGGCCGACCGGGTACGGGCCTTCGGCGCCGAGCCGACCGGCGTCGACACGGAAGCCTTCGACCGCGTGGCCTTCGACTGCGCGGCCGTCGACTGCGTGGCTGTCGACCGCGTGGCCGAGAACGACCCGACGCTGCGCCGCGGCGATCTCCCGGTCCGTCGGCTCGACCACCTGGCCGCCGTGCTGGCGGAGCTCGGCTTCACCCTCGCGGTGTGGGACAACGGCACCGACACCTACGAGCTCCTGGTCGCCCCCACCGGCGAGCGCGAGCCGGCCGGACTGCTGTACCAGGGCCTGCCGGTACGGCCCTGGGGCTCGGAACCCGAAGCGGCCCTGGTCAGCCTGAACTGTCCGAACTGCTCGCAGATGCTGGTCTGGGAACTACCCCCGACCGAGAACCTGGCCGACGAGCACTGCGACTGCGGAACCGCCCTGTTCGACGCCACCGGCAGCCCGCTGCCCGGCGTGAGGCTGCACGACTGAGTCGGCGGCTTCGCGCGGTGAATATCCCGTCGCGGAAACGTCCTCGCGTTGATGGGATGGAGGCATGACCTCCCCTCACACCGGAGCGGCCGGCATCGTCGTATCCGTTCACGTCCGCGATCTGACACCCGCCGACCTGCCAGACTGCACCTGGTCCGGGTCCGCGGCCCATCTACGCCAGGTCGCCCGGGAGTTGGCCCGGGCGGAGGCCGGCGAGGTGGACTACCTGGCCGTCTGCACCGCGGCCAGCCTGCCCGTGGCGATCGGTGGCGTCGACTACTGCGTCGCCCCGGGCGCGGGCACGCTCTGGCAGCTGGCCGTGCTCCCGGCCCTCCAGTCCTGCGGCCTCGGCTCGTTGCTCGTCCGGGCCGCGGAGGACCGCATCCGGGCGCGGGGTCTGCGGCGCGCCGAACTCGGCGTGGAGGACGACAACCCGCGGGCCCGCGCGCTCTACGAGCGGCTCGGGTACACGGCTTTCGACCGGAAGCCCGATGCCTGGGACGAGGAGGCGCCCGACGGCTCGATCCACAGGCACGAGACCATGTGCACGCTCCTGCGCAAGGACCTGACGTAGGGGCTCATTCCCCGCCGCAACCGCCTCCGCAGCTGCTCCCGCAACTGCTTCCGCAGCCTGAGTGGCCGCCGCCGTGGCCCCCGCCGCCGTCGCTCCCGTTCCAGCCTCCGCCGCTGTCCCCGCCTCCGCCCGTGTAGCGCGACTTCCGGCCCGCGTTGTCGCGGCGCCGCATCCAGGCGACGATCCTGAAGACGATCACGACGATGGCGACGATGACGATGAAGCCCATGAAGTTCATCCGAGTGCTCCCCCCATGACATGCCGTACGGGATGTGTCGTGGACGGCGGCTGAACGGCCTTCGCGGGAGGCGGGATCAGCCGTGCCAGGGCATTCCGATACCGGCGGCGGTACTTCATTGTGCTCGTTGGGACTGACACCGAAACTCCGAGGCGGCCGGAGTAATGATCACCTAAAGAACGGGGAGACGCTGCCGAAACACCGTGGCTGGTGAGCTGGGTACGGCAGACGGCCACAAGGGGCGTATACGGAAGGACAGAGACCATGAACCTCAGCTGGAACCTTCGCCACAAGACCACCCTCGTCCTGGGTGGCGGGGCACTCACCGCGCTCGCGGTGTGCGGCGTCGCCGCCGCACAGGGCCCGGACGGCGGCAGCGAGCCCTCCGGTGGCGCGGGCACGTACGCGACCACGGACAAGGACGGCCACCGGACCTTCAGCGACACCGACCCCTCCGCGGGCAAGGACCGCGCCCCCGCCCAGCCGCTACAGAAGTAGGGCGTTTCCGGTCCCTGGGGTTGTCGGCGTTCGGATCCACGACCACAGCCCCGGTGACAACGCGCTGACGCCGGGTGGCGCCACCTCCCGTCCGGGGAGGTGGCGCCACCCGTGCGACGTACCGCAGTGAGGGCCGACTGACAGCGACGACACCGCGGCACACCGCCGACTGGGGCCGCCGCCGACTCGGGCCGCCGCGACTGCCCTGGTCGCCCTGGCCGCCGGATCGCCCCCGTCACGCCGCCACGCCTGCGGCGCGCCGGCATCACCCTGGACACCGTCCGTCACCGCGCCGAACGCGACGGCCGCACGCTGTCCCTCACGGCGAAGGAGTTCGGGGTGCTGCGCGTGCTGATGGAGGCCGACGGGGGAGTGGTCAGCGCGGAGGAGCTGCTGGAACGGGTCTGGGACGCGCACGCGGATCCGTTTACCGGGGCCATCCGCGTCACCATGAGCAGGCTCCGCGGCAAACTCGGCGCCCCCGACCCGATCCGCACCCTCCCCGGCACCGGCTACGCACTGTGCTGAGACACCGCACCATCCGCACCCGCATCGCCATCGTCTTCGGGACCGCCTTCCTCGGCCTCGGTGCCCTCCTGCTGACCGCCGTCTACCTGCTCACCCGGCACGGCACCGACGCTCTCGCCACGCGGATCGCGCACTCGGTCGGCCAGCCCGCCGCCATGGCGCCGGCCCAACCCACCACCGGCCACCCCTCGCCGGGAACGACGGTGTTCAGCGCGGACGGGAGCATCGCCACCACGGTCAGCCGGCAGGTCACCGACGCCGCAGCCCAGCAGCAGCTCCTGTGGTCCCTCGCGGCGCTGGCCGTGGCCGCCGTCCTGGCCGCCCTGGTCGGCTGGTGGACCGCCGCCCGCCTCCTGCGTCCCGTACACCGGATGACCACCACCGTCCGCCGCATCAGCGCGGCCAACCTCCACCAGCGCCTGGAGACCGCCACCCCCCACGACGAGATCACCGCCCTCGCCGACACCTTCAACGCCCTCCTGGACCGCCTGCAGACCTCCTTCGACGCCCAGAGCCGCTTCATCGCCAACGCCTCCCACGAACTGCGCACCCCACTCGCGATCCAACGCAGCCTGATCCAGGTCGCACTCCACGATCCCGAACCGGCCGAACTCGACCAGATCCGCGACGACCTGCTCGACGCCAACCGCCGCAGCGAAAAACTCATCGACGCCCTGCTCCTGCTCGCCCAAGGCCGACACGGCCCCGAAACCCGCGAAAGCGTCGACTGGACCGCACTCGTCACCCGCGAGAGCGACGCCGCCGCCGATGCCGCACACACCGCACAGGTCACCATCCACCTCACCCAGCGGCCCGCCACCACCCACGGCGACCCGGTGCTGCTCGCCCACCTGGCCCGCAACCTGATCACCAACGCCGTCACCCACAACCACCCCGGCGGCACCGTCCACATCGATGTCGACGAGGACGGACTCCGGATCCACAACACCGGACCGCGACTGGACGACGCGACCGTCGCCGAACTCCTCGAACCCTTCCGACGCGGCCCCCGCCCCCGGCTGAACACCCCCGCCGGCGGAGCCGGCCTGGGCCTGTCCATCGTCCAGGCCATCGCCACCGCCCACCACGCCACCCTCACCGTGCGAGCCAACCCCGACGGCGGCCTCACCACCCACATCCGCCTGCCCGGTCGGACTGCCGCTGTCGCATAGACGATCAGCTGCGCGGGCCCTGCGTAGTGCCGGCCGGGTGGGATGTCCATGCCGGTCAGGATCCGTCCGACCCGGGAATCGGAGATCCTATGTCCTACTGGGGAGTCGGCGATCGGCCTCACCGGCCGTCGCGCCGGCCCGCCCGAGGACTGCGGTGGGATCTGGGGCTACGACCACCTCGCCGAGATTCCTGCCGACCCCGACCCCGACCCCGACCCCGGCCACGAAGAACACGAGGAACACCTCGAAATGGCTCGGCCTTGAGTCAGCCGGCCAGTTCGACCCCGCCGCCTTCGATCCGAACGAGACCAACACCGCGCTCGCCGACCACGCGACCGTGCTGCTCCCGAACTGAGACCCGGCCCCAGCCGGTCCTGTCCGCCCCGGCCACCACCGGCTTCACCGCGCGGCGGTACGAGACGTTCAGACCGGGGGAGCCGGTCTCGGCACCGGGGGGCCGTTACGACGGCCTCTGCCGCTGGCCCGCCCCTACCGGTACCCGACCGCATCCCGTCGGGCGGGTACTTGTTGTGGTGCGTGCGCCGTTATGGCTGTGTTGGGGAGCGCTGGGCTTGTTCGGGTTCGTCGGTTACGCTGGGCGCCGGTTCGGTTACGAGATCTGCGTGACCGCTGGGGGATAAGAGAATTGGGGCAATGTCAGGTTTCCGGGTGAATCCGCAGGACCTGCGGGACGCGTCGACGGCCGGATACGCCGTGGCGAAGGGGATCAGCCAGGACTGGTCGCAGGAGTTCGGCCAGACGCCGCCGGATCTGGGCCTGTCGTCCTGGTGGTTCGAGGGACCGGCCAAAAGTGCCGTCTACGACTTGGGCAGGCACATCTACTTCATCACCACCACCAGGCTGGAACAGGCGGCCGGCAACCTGTCCGTCATGGCGCGGTCCTACGAGGCCGTGGACGGCACGGCCGCTTCGACGGTCAGTGGGGCCGGGGCCGGGGCAGGGGAACAGAACGCGGCGGGGGGACAGGGCTGATGGGGCCGCAGTACTGGGGGATGATCAAGGAAGCCGACGTCGGCAAGCTCAAGGCGACCGCGCAGGCCCTGGCCACCTTCGAAGGCAAGTTCAAGGAGCGGATCGTCGGCTGGCAGACGATGCAGCGCAACCTGGCCGACTCCAGCTGGCACGGCCAGGCCTCGAACGCGACCGACACCGCACTCCAGGAGCGCACCAACCAGCTCTTCCTCGTCGACCAGATGACCGAGGACCTGCGCCGAATGCTGACGGACGCCGTCGACAGCATCCTCCTCCTGCAGGCACGTCAGAAGGAGCTCATCACGCAGGCGGCCGGCAACTGCCTGGAGATCGTCGCCGCCGATGTGAACGCCGTGCCCGTGGTGCAGATTCTGCCCCCCGACAAGCACTCCCGGAACGACCCCGAGTGGCGCAAGGAGGTGGAGGCCGCCCGCGACCGACTCGTGGATGCCGTCACCCTGCTCTGTACGGACGCGCAGGCCGTCGACGAACGCCTGTCCAAGGCCCTGAGCAGCTTCGACTACATCGCCAAAGCGGAGGGGGACTACGACCCGGCGAAGGTCGCCGAGGCCAACAAGTCCGCCGGCGAGCTCGACAAGAGCGTGGACCAGAGCATGGGAAGCGCGGCATCGACACCCGACGCCAACCGGAAGTGGTGGGACTCGCTGCCCGAGAGCACACGCCAACAACTCCTCCAGGACCACCCCGGCCGGATCGGGGCCATGGACGGCCTCCCCGCCGAGACGCGTGACCAGGCCAACCGGGCCTGGCTGCCCCAGCTGCGCACCCAGATGGCCCAGGAGCTCGCCGACCCGTACCGGCCGCTGAACGTGACCCAGACGAACCTCGACGGCCTCAACGCCCTGCAGAAGCAGATCGACACCCCTGGCGTGCCGCCCCAGCTCCTGCTCAGCGTGGACGATCCACGGGGAGTGCCGCACGCGCCGGGCGCCGTCATCGCCTACGGCAACCCGGACACCGCCACCAACATCGCCTCCTACATCCCGGCGAACCCGGCGGTGGGCACCCTCCCCGCCGACGCGGCCGCCGCACGCGGCCTGGCCGTCGCAGCCGGAAAGGCGGACCCCACGAAGCCGACGGCGAGCATCGTCTTCACGAGCCTCGGCCCGCCCGGGGACGCCTCCCTGACCCCCACGGCGGTCGCCGGTCCCATGCGAGACAGCGGGCCGACCTACTACCGGGCGTACAACAGCCTGCGGGCCTCCCACCAGGACGGGAACGCCGTGCTGAGCGAGGTCGCCGCCACCCTGGACGGATCTGGGTACGTCGTCGCCCGCACCCCCCTGGACAGCACGAAGACCCCGGGGTGGGAATTCACGGCCGGCTCGGTCGTGGCCACGACGCCGGGCAGCCCGGACGACCCGGCCTCCCGCCACACAGCGGCCAACGCGATCGTCGGCCGCCGGTAGCGGGGCCCCTGTCCCGCTGCTCGGGTCGGTCTCTCGGGAGGCGATTCCTGGTTCGTCGCCAGGGTGAATCGTGCGGCCCCCGAGGACCGGCCCGAGGACGGGAGTTGTTGCAGTGACAGAGAGCAACCCCGCGAGCGCGGGGCCGATGTGACGTCGGCGTTGGAACCCTGGATGTGGCTGGAGCAACCCTCGCGAGCGCGGGGCCGATGCGTGCCGCCGGACCCGCTTCCCGCTCCGGTGGGAGCAACCCCCGCGAGCGCGGGGCCGATAGCACGGTCGTCGGCTACATCGACATGAGCCGCGAGCAACTCCCGCGAGCGCGGGGCCGATCGGTCCCGGCTGTCGAGCGCGACGGGCACGCCGGAGCAACCCCCGCGAGCGCGGGGCCGATAAGGGGCGACTGGGCGGCGGCGCCTGCTTTCCCGAGCAACCCCCGCGAGCGCGGGGCCGATGGCATAGCCGGTATTCAATTTGTCATCGCGCTAGAGCAACCCCCGCGAGCGCGGGGCCGATCCTTCACAAAGGGGCGTCCCCCTCTTGGCGTTGGAGCAACCCCCGCGAGCGCGGGGCCGATATCCCGGGCCCTGCGGTGAAGCACCCACGGATGGAGCAACCCCCGCGAGCGCGGGGCCGATTCAGACGAGATGGCCGAGTGGCTGCGCGGGCAGGAGCAACCCCCGCGAGCGCGGGGCCGATGTTCTCCGTGCTGACCTGCTTCACCAGCCACTTGAGCAACCCCCGCGAGCGCGGGGCCGATCCGGCGGCGAATGGCGAAAGGCCAACGGCGGTGGAGCAACCCCCGCGAGCGCGGGGCCGATATCGCCAGCAACCACGGCATGATGCCGCGCGAGGAGCAACCCCCGCGAGCGCGGGGCCGATTATTCGGCGGGCCCGAGCTGGATGCCGATTCCGGAGCAACCCCCGCGAGCGCGGGGCCGATATGGATGATCCCGACTTGCGGTTCGCCTTCCGCGAGCAACCCCCGCGAGCGCGGGGCCGATCTCTGCCGACACGTCAAACCGTAGCGACTACGGGAGCAACCCCCGCGAGCGCGGGGCCGATCATGCTCCGGCTCACGAAATTGCTGGAGACGTAGAGCAACCCCCGCGAGCGCGGGGCCGATACTTCCTGACCTGCAGGGATTCTCCTCAGAGGGCGCCGATTGATTCAGTTCGATTTGGTAGGTGGTTCATGACGCCCCTATGAGGCATCGGCATCTCTTCTCGCGGCCAAGCCAATCGTCAGTGCTGCGTTCTTGGCCCCCCGAAGCGTACTCGCACATGGAGGTCGGGACGATGGCTGAGGACCGCCGGCGGTGGTACTTGCCCGAGGACAGGGGCTGGTTGGGCGCGTTGTGTGTGTGGGCGGGCGGGCCGGGAGCTGCCGGCCACCGTCCTGGTCTCACTCGCCGACGCACTCCTCCCGGACCCGTCGTCCGGTGTCCCCCTGGACACCGACTGGGTCTCCATGCCGACCATGTCCGCCCTTGCCGCAGGCGCGGTCCTCCTCGCCATCGCCCTCGGACTGCCCCAACCCTCCGCCTGATGATGCGCCCGGACGCCCTGCGTCACGAATAGCCCAGCCCCCGCCCAGCGCCCGCCCGGACGGCGCTGGGGGCCAGCGCCGTCCGCGTACGTGCCGGTCGGCCGGCCCGGGTGACGGTCCCCGGGCCGGCCGACCATGCAAGGGGCGGTCAGCCGCCGACGGCCGATCCGTCCGCGACCGGCCGCCAGGGGGAGAGGTCGACGGCGCTCTGGACGTACCCGGCCTTGTCCCAACTGCCGTTTCCGTGGCGGATGGTGTGGTAGAGCGTGCCGCTGTCGGTGCAGGTCTCGAACACCAGGTGCAGCTCGTTGTTCACGTTGGCACCGTCGGCGCCGCACACGTAGAAGGGCTGGTCGAGGATCTGCCGGCCGATGGGGCCCCAACCGCCCCAGTTGCCGTCGGAGGTGCGGATCGTGTGGTAGACGGCGATCTGGCTGTTGTTCACCACGGCGACCTGCAGCTGTCCGTTGATGCCCGCCGCGACCACGTCGTGCGGCCAACCCCACGGAGAGGGGGTCCCGGCCGCGCCCATGACGTTGCCCCAGCCGTCCCAGGTGCCGTTCGCGTGCCGGATGGTGTGGAGCACGCTTCCGTCGTTCCACATGGTGGCCACGATGTGGAGTTCACCGTTCACCTCGGCCGTCGCGAGGCTGAAGAACTTGTCCGAGCCGAGCCCCGGAGGGGCGCTGATCGCCCCCCAGGGCTGCCAGCTCCCGTCCGGGCCCTCCACGGTGTGGACGAGCCGGCCCGAGGGGTCGATCGCCGCCAGCTGGACCCGGCCGTTCACCACCGCCGCGCCGGCCCTGCCCGTCTGGAAGTACTCGCTGGAGACGGGCAGTTCCGCCAGGCCCTTCATCGGGGTCGGCGTGGGCCAGCTGCCGTCGGGCTGCTGCGTCGACTGGACGAACTGCATGCTCATCGGACCGGAGTACCTGAGGCCGAACAGCCGCAGCTGTCCGGCGTCGACGACGGTCGTCCAGTACCGGAGGTTGGAGAACTGCGGGACCTCCCTGGCGGCGTCCCAGGTCCCGTTCGGCGCCCGGCGGGTCTGGACGACCTTCCACGGATCGGCGCGCAACATCAGGTTCAGCCCGACGGTCGGGGCCTCAGTCGTGGCGGCCCGGGGCGTGGCCCCGGCCGGCGCGGCCGTCACCGCGGCGGTGAGTGCCACCGCCGCGGCCACCACCGAGGCGACGCGCCTCCGGTACTGACGCTTGGTCTTCCACATGTCGTGATCCCCCCTGGGCAGATGGGCCCGATCTGGCCGGGGGCAGTCCTATCAGAGCCCGAAGGTCGAGGGAAAGCGGAAAAACGCCGCCCGCCGCACACCCGCACTCCACCGGCACGCCGGGACCGTCACCGGCCGACCCGACCCGCCCCGCCCCGGCCCAGCCCGTCCGACCGGACCGGTCACCGGGGCCGACCCGAAGCACCTGCCTCTGCTCCTGCTCCTGCTACCGCCGCGCGACGGCGGCGATCATCGGCCGTAGGACCTGGGCGGCGGGGGTGTGCGTCAGGTAGGCGGTGAGCTGTTCCCGGTTGGCCGGCGGGATGCCGTGGGTGAGGCCCGCGGCGAGCAGCGCGACGGTGAGGGCCTGCTCCACGATCGCCTGCGGGAACCGCCCGCGCAGCTCGGCGGCGAGGCGGGCGGCGTGCTCCTGCCGGTTCTTGCGCTCGGCCTTGACGAGGTCGACGGCCAGCCGTACGGCGGGCAGCGCCGCGGCGAGCCTGAGCTGCTGCTCGGGGCCCTTGGTGCCCGTGCTGAGGAAGTGTGCCAGGTGTGGGCCGAAGCGTCCGGCCAGCTTGCGCAACTCGCGGGGCGCTTCCGGGAGTTCCGGTTCCGGGTTGCCGGGGCTGCACCAGTCGTGCCAGGCCGTGGACGCCTTGAACGCCGGCGGCTCGTCGAACCACTGCCAGGCCAGGACGGGGCCGAGGCCGGTCACCGGAAGCCCCGTGGTCCGAAAGCGCCGCTCGGGGCGGACGGTGAACTCGGCTCCGTCGTCCGCGCGGAAGACCGTGGCCAGCTGCCACGCGCAGCAGGAACGGCGGATCTGCGCGGTGACGATGAAGCGTTCGGACTCGTCCGGGGCCAGCCGTACATGGGTCCGGTCCAGGAACGGGCGGGCGCCGACCCGTTGACGGGTGAACTCGTCCACCTCCCAGAGCACCGGGCGCTCCTGGTCGAGGTCGAGTTCCAGCTCGGGAACGCTACGGGATCCGGCGGGCTGCAGTTGGACCATCGCCCCGCGGAACGGCTCGACGCGGTCGAGGACCTCGGCCCGCAGGTCGCGCAGGGTGAGGTGGGCGTCCGAACGGTTGGTCACGGTGACGGACAGCACGGTGCTCTCGAAGTCCGCACCGCCGTGCCCGCGTGCCCAGCCGAGCACGTCCTCCTCGCCCTTGAGCTGTCCCGGTAACCGCACCGGAAGGTCGGTCACCTCCGCATCCGCGGGGATCACCACCCACTGGGTGACCGGATCGCAGTACTCGGCCAGGACCTCCACCGTGCCGGCGCCCGGCGGCCGCATCGGTCGCGCCGCCGAGTGGACGTGCACACCGCCGTTCACGGTCCCGGCCTGCACCACCGAGCCGCCGACAGTGGACCCTCCGGCAAAGAGGTTCTCCACACGGGTCGTGGTGGACGGGTCCGGCTCCTCCTGCGACATGCCGCCCATGGTGGCAGGCGCGGACGCGATACGACAGCCGTTCGCCCGAACCGGCACCCGGCATCCTCGGCGCCCTCACCGACCCCGGTGGCCTGGTGCACCATGGGTGGCCGTCGTCCGTGTGCGGCCGACCGCTCGGTGAGGGTCGGCGCGTTCGGCTGTGCCGCCGGCCGTTCGAACTCCGCGGGTGCCCGTGCTCACCCTCTGACGCCGTTGCCGTCCCAGGGGCGCCAGAGGGTGAGGTGGACGGGCCCGTATACGCTACAGAACTGGCAGTCACAGCTGGTGAGGGCGTTCGCCCGGCAATGGGCGGTCGGCCAGTAGCGGGATGCGCAGGGGCCCGGGTCGAGCGACGCCTCGTCGCCGGGCACCGTCCGGTCGCACCAGGTGCAGCGGACGGCTGCGGCACGCCGGCCTCCCGCAGCCGCCGGGCGGCGGTAACGGCGATGTCGAACGGGACCTCCTCCAGAACCACCGCAGGGGCGCTGCCCAGGAGCAACTTGCTGTGCCACAGGCTCAGCCCGGTCACCGCCCTGACAGCCCGCAGGGAATCCGGCCCCCGTTTCCGGATCCGGTCACCAGCGCGGTGAACTGCGGCTCCTCCACGGGCTCATCTCCTACTCCGGCGACGGGACGACCGCCCCAGTGTGTCGGCGGGCCCGCCTTCGGCCCACCGGTTATCGGCGGCCGCCGCCCCTTCGGCGCACCGCCCAGTAGCGCTCGTCGGTACCTGTTCGTGCCCACTGCGCCTGTGGGACCAGGGCGAGGGCGCCATCGAGCCCTGGCAGGCGGTCGGCGCACCGCACCAGGAACAGTTCGGCATCGCCGCGACCGCGGGCCAGGTCAGCGGTCCCAGCGCAGCGCCAGCAGCGCGGCGTCGTCGATCAGCCCGTGCTCGGCCCAGCGGCCCACGTCCGCCAGCAGCAGATCCAGCAAATCCTCCGGCGAGGAGGCGCGCAGGGCCGCGAGGCGTTCGGCGAGCGGGTAGAAGCGATCGGCGCGGTCCCGAGCCTCGGAGACGCCGTCGGTGTGGAGCAGCAGCAGATCACCCCTGCGCGGTTCGAAGAGGCCTGCCTGGTACCGGCCGCCGACCAGGTCGCGCAGGCCCAGTGGCGGGGCCGCTGTAGGAGGCTCCAGCTCCACCACCCGCCCGGCCCGGCGCAGCAGCGGGGATGGGTGGCCGCAGTTGACGAACTTGGCCGGTCCGGCGGGAGGCACCTCCAGCAGCAGTGCCGTGACGAACCGCTCCTGCATCGCGTGGCTCGCCTGGATCCTGTCCATCCGCTCGGCCAGCTGGGCGAGGTTCGCCACGATGCGTGAGCCCGCGCGGAACGCCCCCAGCACGTCGGCGGCCGTCTCCACCGCCGCCAGGCCGTGGCCCTGGACGTCGCCGAGGATGATCCGTACGCCGTACGGGGTTTCCGTCACCTCGTACAGGTCGCCGCCGATCCGTGACTCGGCCGCCGCCGCGGTGTAGCGCACGGCGATCCGTAGCTGTCCGATCCGCTCCGGCGGCGGGCGCAGCAGGGCCCGCTGCGCCGCCTCGGCGACGTTGCGTACGTGGAACAGCTCGCGCTCCCGGGAGGCCATCAGGGCGACGGCGGCGGCGCTGGCCAGGCTGGCGGCGGTGATCGAGAGCAGGGAGGCGATGTGGACGGAGATGGGCAGAGCCACGTCGACGAAGTACGCGATCAGCGCCGCCACCACGGCCGCGACCGCCCCCGTCGCCAGCGGGACCCGCGGATTGCGGGTGGCGGGGGCGGACACCATGGGTGTCACCGCGAGCATGGGGGTGAGCGTGACCCCCGGGCCGGCGAGCACGTCTGCCGCCACGGCCCCGACCAGCACCAGCAGGGCCGCCCACAGCAGCATCCGGGTGCGCCGCGGCAGGTGCAGCGGCGGCAGGGGGCCGTGCGAACCGTCGGCGTTCACGTGCGGGCTGTCGGCGTTCAAGCGGGCTCCTCCGGATGCGGGCGGGCCGGGGCCGGATCGGTTCTACGTCCACTCTCCACCGCGCCCGCCGTCGTCAGCACCTCGCCACACCAGTACCACCTCGAGCGTCTTCGCCTGCTCTCCGGCCACGGCATCGGCTGGCCGGTGTACGGGTACGACAAGCAGCCGCTCACCCGGGGGGAGTTCCCCGACGTCCAGTCCGCCGCGGTCTCGCACTTCGGCCTCCTCGCCGACTTCCGAGCCGCCGCCGCGGTCGGCGGCCTGCCGTCGCTCACCTTCCTGGGCCTCGGGGGGCGACTTCGGCTCGCGTGTGGCCACGCGCCACGCATCATCCGGGACGGTCGCCCGGCCGCGTCGCTGTTGGTCGTCTTGCCGCTGTTGTGTCCGCTCCACGAGACCGTGCCGGGGCCGCTCGCGCCCGACGTCGGCGGCGGCACCGTGCGCTTCCGAGCCACTGGCGACCCCGCCGATGTCGCGGCGGGTCGGCTGACCCTCACGTCATCCGCGCAAGCCGGCCCGGATCGTCGCCCGCCGCGGTGCCGAGGGTGGCCGTCGCTTGCAGTACGTGGTCGCTCTCGCTCTCTACGGCGGATCCGACCGGGACGCCTACCCGTTTCCGGGCGGCTTCCATCCCTGTCCGCGGGCCCGTCGGCTCATCGCGGGCCTCTCGCCGAGCTCGCCCTCACCTCCGGGGCGGGCGCGGGCGCGGTGAGGGCCCCGGCCGGTTGGTGGGTGTGGGAAGCCCGCTGGTGGGTGGAGGGTGCACAGGTCCAATACGCCGCTCAGCAACTGGCCTCGGTGGTCCCGCACATCGAGCGTCCACGATCGGCAGGACCGACCACGCGCCCCGTGGCCCCCGACAGTGCGTTCGCCCGTGAGATGGTTGATGTCATGGCAGATGGCGCGACTCCGGGCAGCGAGGTTGTACTCGAGACGACTCGCCTGCTACTCAGACCTTGGCGGGTGGCCGAGGCAGTCGTCCAGCGTGAGCTGTGGACCGAACGTGATCCACGAGTGCCGCCGCACCGCCGAATCGATGCGGACGGACACCCCACGGTTGCGGAGCTCGAGGATTCGATCCGCACCAACCAGCTGTGGTCGATCGGGTTGCTGGCGGTCGAGCGGAAGGCCTCTCGTGACGTCATCGGCTACTGCGGGCTGGTCGACAACGGGCGAGGACCGACCGGGGAACCGGAACTGGCGTTCGAGCTGCTACGCCGAGTTTGGCGTCAGGGATACGCGACTGAGGCATCGTTGGCGGTTCTGGAATGGGCGAGATCATCTGGATACGAACGTCTCTGGGCCACGGTCTGGGACTGGAACACCGCTTCTCGCCGTGTGCTGGCCAAGGTCGGGTTCACCGAGACCGAGCGGAAGGAAGTGGACGCGGCGTACGGGACCACCCTGTTCACCACGAGACGGCTCTGACACACCGGATAGGTGGCCTTGCGGACCGCTCCGAGCAGTGCCGGCAGGCGTCAACTTTCCCATCCCGTCAGCAGAAGCGGATGCGCCACGCGGTCGATGCCGGGGCGCTGGGGACGGAACAACACGACTGCCGCCGGGCCTGCGGGGAGCGGGTGGCACCGAGAATGCAGACGGCCGTTGACCCTTGACGCCCTGCTGGGCGTGGGTGGAGTCCGTTCGGCCGGCTGATCCGTTCCTTGTGCGGCCTGGGGTGTGCCCGCACCGGCCGTACGTCCCAAGGAACTTGCTTGACCTGTTTGCCTGGACGAATCGAGAGTGGCGCCATGACGACGATCACCACCCCTGTCACCGAGGGCCTCCTTCGCGGCCACCTCGATGTCGAACACACCCACCGCGGCCTGTTGCCGCACCGCCTGCCCGCCGGTGCCCGCCGGTGCCCGTCGGCGGATCCCGGACGAGCAGCTCGCGATGGCCGAGTCGCAGCCTTCCGGTGTGCGGTTGGCCTTCCGTACCCATGCCACCGCCGTCACCCTGCACGCCGTCCCCACCAAGCGGGCCTATCCGGGTGTCCCGGACGTCCCGGACGGCGTCTACGACCTGCTGGTGGACGGCCGACTGGTCGCGCAGGCCGGTGTTCCCGGAGGGAACGTGCGCACCGTCGACCTCGCCACCGGCCGCGTCGAACTGACCGAAGGGCCGCCCGGCAGCGCCCGGTTCACCGGCCTGCCGGGGCGGGACAAGACCGTCGAGATCTGGCTTCCGCACACGGAGACCACCGAGCTGATCGCCCTGGAAACCGATGCCCCGATCGAGCCGCTCCCGGCCGGCACCCGCAGGCGCTGGGTGCACCACGGCAGTTCGATCAGCCATGGCTCCAACGCCGAGCATCCGACGGGTACCTGGCCTGCCCTGGTGGCCAACGGCGCGGGTCTGGACCTCGTCAACCTGGGCTTCGGCGGCGGCGCGCTGCTCGACCCGTTCACCGCGCGTGCCATCCGTGACACCCCGGCGGATCTGATCAGCCTCAAACTCGGCATCAACGTGGTGAACGCCGACGTGATGCGGCTGCGTGCCTTCACCCCGGCGGTGCACGGCTTCCTGGACACGGTCCGGGAGGGTCACCCGACCACACCGCTGCTGGTCGTCTCCCCGCTGCTGTGTCCGCTCCATGAGACGGTGCCTGGCCCGCTCGCGCCCGACTTCAGCGGCGGCACCCTGCGCTTCCGCGCCATGGGCGACCCCGCCGATGTCGCGGCGGGTCGGCTGACCCTTACCGTCATCCGCGCCGAACTGGCCCACATCGTCGCCGACCGCAGAGCCGAGGGCGACCACCACCTGCACCACCTGGATGGTCTCGCCCTCTTCGGTGAGCACGACCAGGAAGCCCACCCGCTGCCCGACGGCCTCCACCCTTCCCCGCGGGCCCACCGGCTCATCGCGGAGCGTTTCACCGAACTCGCCCTCGCCCCAGGGCGGGCGCTGGCGCGGTGAGGGCCCCCGGCCGGTTGGTGGGTGGGTGAAGGCCCGCCCCCTCAGCCCTTGGTCCCGCCCCCGGGGCGGGGGTGGGTCGCTGGGTGTGGGGGCGGGCCTTCGTGGTACGCAAAAAAGGGGTGGCGCCCGTCGGATGGGGTGCGGGGTGGGTCAGTTGAGGACGGCGAGTGCGGCGTCGTAGTTCGGCTCGTCGGCGATCTCCGCGACCAGCTCGGTGTGGAGGACGGTGTCGTTCTCGTCGAGGACGAGGACGGCGCGGGCGGTGAGGCCGGCGAGGGGGCCGTCGGCGATGGCGACGCCGTAGGTGTCGTGGAAGTCGCGGGCGCGCAGGGTGGAGAGGGTCTTGACGTTGTCGAGGCCTTCGGCGCCGCAGAACCGGGCCTGGGCGAAGGGGAGATCGGCGGAAATGCACAGCACGACGGTGTTGTCGAGCGAGCCGGCCTTGGCGTTGAACGCGCGCACCGAGTTCGCGCAGGTCGGGGTGTCGATGCTGGGGAAGATGTTGAGGACCTTGCGCTTGCCGGCGAAGTCCTTCAGGGACACGTCGGCGAGTCCTTCGCCGACGAGGGTGAATGCGGGGGCCTGGGTGCCGGTGGCGGGCAGTGCGCCGCCGACCTGTACCGGGTTGCCCTTCAGCGTGACCTGAGCCATGAAAAGTCTCCTACCAGCGGTATGCGGGATGCAACGCGCCGATCCTACTGCCCGTCCCTGTTCCCGCCAGGGGGCGACCACCGATCCGGCTGCCCCGGCCGCCCGTTGCATCCCGGCACCCGGACACCCGGACCGTCCGGCACCTGTTGCGTCCCGCCTTCCTATGCCCGGGTGTCAAGGGACAGTGGGATCTGGTTCTGGCGCGAGTTCCGTGAAAGCCGCCCGCGGATCTTGACGGTTGGCGATCATGTCGGGTGTCTGTTGCTGATCTTCTGGCCGTCTTGTTTCCCCAGTTCGCGTCGCTTCACGTGCGCTCTGCAACAGCCGCAGGAGTTCGGTGACGTTCACGCGGCCAGCCCCACCTCGTCGCGCCAGGCGGGGCAGGGGGTGGTGAGGCGGCGGAGCATGCCCGCGGCGGAGGCCCAGCAGACGCGGGAGGCGGCGTTTTGTCCAGCTGGTGGTCGTAGTCACGGGCGAGGCGCCGGTGGAGCATGAGGGTGCCGTTGACGGAGAGTCGGCTCGGGGCGCGGTGGCCGGGTTTCCCCTGCTCCGTTTCCCCGAGCCGCTCGCCGAACCGGACGTGCGACTTTCACCGCATCCGGCTCTCCACGGGTCGCTGCCGCTGGGGCGATGATCTATGCGGCCCACGGTGTCGGAATGTTCAGCCCGCGCCAGCGGTAGCGGGTGACCGGCACCGCGGCGATGTTGAACAACTCGACTCCGTCCAGAGCAATCTGCCGCCAGCCCTGGGGGCCTTTGAACTGTCGGCGCAGGGCTGTCCACGTCATGCGCCGCCGATACGTGATCATGTTGACCACCCGCCACCACACGAACGATCGGAGCGCGTTGAAGGTGTGCTTGGCGACGGCGTGCTTGAAGTAGTTGGCCCAGCCGCGAAGGATCTGGTTGATCCTCGACAGCACGGCGGCGAACGGGACCTGTGACCTCCTGTGGGTCAGCGCCCTGATCTTCCGCTTCAGTTCACGGACTGGCTTGTCCGCGATGAAGGTGTAGACGTAGCACTTGTCCGTTCCTCGCTTGCGCATCCACTTGATGTGGAAGCCGAGGAAGTCGAACCCGTCGGCCATGTGCACCACGCGCGTCTTGGACTGCGACAGACGCAGCCCGAGCGGAGCGAGGACCTCGCCGATCTCCGTTCTCAGCGCCTCGACGTGATGGCGTTCGCCTCTGACCAGCACGACGAAGTCGTCCGCGTAGCGCACGATCCGCCAGTTGGGCAGGTTCTTGGCCACCCGCGTGAAGCGGCGTGAGTCGCTGGACATCGTTCCGCCCGGCTTCCACGGCCCCATCACGTGCTCGTCGAGCACCGAGAGTGCGATGTTGGCCAGCAGCGGGGAGAGGATTCCCCCTTGCGGGGTGCCGGTCTCGGACGGTTCCATCGCCCCGGTCTCCCGTAGGATCCCGGACTTCAGGAACGCCTTGACCAGGGCGAGCACGCGCTTGTCCTTGATTCGTCTCCGCACCCGGTCCATCAGGGCCGTGTGGTCGATCGAGTCGAAGCACGCCTCGATGTCCGCGTCCAGGACCTGGCGGTAGCCTTGGGTGCCCCAGAAGTGGATCTCGGCGATCGCGTCGTGCGCCCTCCGGTCGGGCCGGAACCCATAGGAGGCCGAGTCGAAGTCGGCCTCGAAGATGGGCTCCAGCACCAGCTTCAGTGCCGCCTGGACCACGCGGTCGGCCACGGTCGGGATGCCGAGACTCCTCAGCTTCCCGCCGTGTTTGGGAATCTTCCGTTCGCGCACCGGCAGCGGGCGGAACGCCTGCTGCCGCAGCTGCTCGCGCAGCTCGTCCAGGAACACTGGCGCTCCCACCTGCTCGACGATGGAGCGGACCGTGGCCCGGTCCACCCCGGCCGTGCGGGCACCGGTGTTGCCGGCGACCCGGCTCCACGCCATCGCGAGGAACCTGCGGTCGCAGACCAGGTGGTACAGATCATCGAATCGGTGGCCGGGTTCGGCCACCGCCCAGCGGTGCAGTTTGGTCTGCATCTTCCGTACCCGCAGCCCACGCACCGGTGGCGCGTCGTGCTGCGCGGCCAGGGTCTCCACCCCGGCTTCTTCGAGCATTGCAGTCCCTTCCTACTCGTGTCCCGCTGCCGCCCTTCGCCATGCACGCGGCTTTCCCGCGCTCGGACTACTACGGCGGCTCCGCCCCGCCCCGGCCCGGTCGGCCGACGATGGGCCCAGCCTGAATCTCCGTGCCGGATACACGGCTCGTGGCGGGACTGGGACGGTTCCCGTGTTCACTTGTGATCGGTTGTCGGAGGAGGCGCCCGGCTATACCCCGGCGGCATCGCCACGGCTACGCCGCAGACTTTCACCGTGGCCTTGCGCGGCGGCGAACGAGACCGCCACGCAAGTCGCCCGCCCGAGCATGAGGCAGGCGTGCACCGCTCCCAGCCCAGATCCGCCAGGTTCGAGCTGGTGGGATTGGTTACGAGGCTTCACACACCGGTTTCTCGCGTACACCTCTCCGTCTCGCTCGCCGGGCACACGGCCATCTGGCAGTACTGGCCCCGCCCCGGCTTTGTCAGGGCTGCTTCCCGCCCTCCCCGGCACCTCCCGGATCAGGCTGCCCTCAGCTTCAACTTGACTGCTGCGACAGCAAGTTGGTGCAGGTCTCTCACCTCCACACGATCAACAAGCGCCTCACGGCGCACCTGCTCGACCACCCACCGCTTCGGTTGCGGAACGAAGCCCTTGCCCTGGGTGTCGGGGGTGCGGCGGACCACCTCGACGGCGATGGCCTCCCATGCCCCGGCAGCAAGGCACGCGACACGCGAGTCAGCCTGAATGACTCCGTACACACGAACGGGCGACACCAGTCATCCAGAAACGGACTTAGCATCCTCTGAGTGACTTCAGTTCCTCGTTTTCCACGGGTTTCAATCGGAGCGGACCGTGCCGGTTCCGGTTCTTCCGGGGCGTTTTGATTCCGGCCATTGATCGGCCTTTTTTGGTAGGCCGGGCGGTGGTGGTCGGACTGTTCGACGGGAAACGTCCGAAAAGTGGGACTTCGGCACGGTCGGTATTTTTTGGTATTCCGCCCCTTCGTGGGGCCTCATGAGTGCACCGGTCTCCAATTCCGGCACAGGAGTCACACCGGAAGGCGCCTGCGTTCGTGAGCGACTGGGGAGCCTTGAACGCGGGGGACTTTTCTGCAAGGATCTTCGAAGCGGAGCCCGATCACTGCGGGAAAGTCGGAACGAATTCCCGCGGCGGTCGGACCGCCCAGTTCCTCGGTAAGCACGGCGCGGGGTCCGCATCCTGCATGCGAGACGCCCGTGGGTACCGTCTGCAATTCCGGTCGCCGGTGTCCGGTCCTCTCCCTTGAAACATTCGTCGGCGGGTGCACCCGCGCCCGCCGACGGCTGCGGAATTCCGGTCGAGCCTGCGGCCGATCCGCCGGAGGTGGTTCGAGGCCCGTGGCGGCACGGCCACGGCGGTGTCCCCTTCAGGGAGGCGCCGGCCGTCGGATTCCCCGTGCCCCGCACGCTCCCCTCGCCGGCAGCACCACCGCACCCGCTCCTTGTCGTCCAACGAAAGGTTCGGTCATGACATCCGTCGGGATCCTGTCCCTGGCGACGTACCTGCCCCAAGGCCTGCGAACGAACGACTGGTGGGGGCTTCCGCCCACCACGCCCTCGGGGGACAGCGTGGGCCCCACGCCCCGCAACCACTTCGACGCGGCCATGCAGCCCTACATCGACGACCCCTTCTTCGGGAGCGTGGAACGCCGCGTCGCGGCCCAGGGCGAGACCTCCCTGTCGCTCGGCGCGCAGGCGGCCACCCGCGCGCTGACCGCGGCGGGACTCGAACCGGGCGACATCGACGGGCTCATCGTGGTCTCCATGTTCCCCGACCGGGTGGGATCCGGTGACGCCGGCTACCTCGCGAAGGAATTGGGAACGGGAGGCGGCGCCTTCAACGTCGAGGCCACCTGCTCGGGATCCCTCTCCGCGCTGCTGACCGCGTGCGCGCTGGTCCGCTCGGGGCTGAAGAAGCGCGTCCTGGTCGTGGCCACCTCGATGCTGGCGAGGGCCATCGACGCCGACGACGTCACCCTCCGGCTGTGCGGCGACGCCGCGGGGGCGATCGTCGTGGGCGAGGTCGAGGAGGGCTTCGGACTCCTGGGCGCCAAGACGCTCAACACCAGCGAGACCTGCGGCACCTGGATGATGGACACGGTCGAGGACGGTTCGGGCACCACGGCCGGCGGTCGGCGCATCCGTCTCCGGGTGGACCCGTCGATCGCGCACGTCTTGCGCTACACCGCGGAACCGTTTCTTCTGGAGACCGTCGACGGCGCCCTTGAGGCAGCCGGCGCCACCCGGGACGACGTGGCCGCCTTCATCGTGAACACCCCGACCGCCTGGCACGCCGACTTCTCCGCACGCGCACTCAAGGTCGCCTCCGAGAGGGTCGTCAACACGTTCCCGCGGGTCGCGAACATCGGGCCGGTCCTGATGCCGTTCAACGCCTTCACCGCCGCCTCACAGGGCCTCATCAAGCCGGGGGACCTGACCGTCCTCTACACCTTCGGCGGCCAGGCGGAGGCCGGGGCCGCGGTGTTCCGCTGGTCCGACACGATCCTCGCGCCCGAGCCGGAGCCGGCCACCGTCTTCAACGCGCCGCGCCTCTGACCCACTGCGGCTCCTCTGCCTCCGCGCCATCCCCGGTGCGGCAGCACGGACACCCCGACACGCCATCACCCCGACACGCCATCACCTCGGAACGCCATCACCGCGGACACACCATCGCGCCAACACGCCCTCGCGTCAGCACACCGACACACGGAGACCACTGTGAGCGACATCCACGACAGCATCCACGCCTACATCCTGGCGAACATCATCAAGGACACCGACCCGAGCGCGCTGCCCGACGACCTCGAGCTCGTGGAGAGCGGCGTCCTGGACTCCATAGGCATCATGAAGCTGGTCACGTTCCTGGAGACCACCTTCGACATCGAGGTCGGCGTCAGCCACCCGCGCGAGTACTTCAAGACCGTCACCCACATCGTCGAGTACGTCGAGGTGCGCGTCGGGGGCGCCGGTAATGAAGGCTGATCCGACCGTAGCGCCGGACTCCCTCGACCAGTACCTCGGCCGCACCGCCGAGCGCTTCCCGGACGGCGAAGCCGTCGTCGGCAGCGACGGACGCGGCATCACCTTCCGGGAGCTCCACCGCCTGTCCGCCAAGGTCGCGGCGTACCTGTCACGCCACGGCGTGGGGCCGGGCGACCGCGTGGGCCTGCTGCTGCCCAAGTCCCCCGAGACGGTCGCCGTCATGCTCGGCACGCTGCGCGCCGGCGCCGCCTACGTCCCCATCGACGCGAACGGCCCCGCCGAACGCGCGGCCAAGATCCTCTCCGACTGCGCGGTCCGTGTCGCCTTCACCACACCGGACGCCCTTCTGCGCCTCGACCGGACCGCCGCCCAACCGCACCTGACGCCGGTTCTGCTGGCCCCCGGCGCACAGGAACCGTCCGACACACCCCACGCAGTGTGGGCCGATGTCCTCGCGGCGGACGAGAAGGACGCCCCGCAGGTCGAGCCCGATCCCGACCGACTGGCCTACCTGCTCTACACCTCCGGCTCCACCGGAACCCCCAAGGGCGTGGCCATCACCCACCGCAACGCCGTCAGCTTCGTCGAATGGGCCTCGGCCGCCTTCGCCGTCACCGAAGCCGACCGGCTGTCCGGCCACGCGCCGTTCCACTTCGACCTGTCCGTCTTCGACGTCTACGCCGCGCTGCGCAACGGTGCCGGCGTCCACCTCATCGACACCGACCTCGCGGCCAGCCCGCGCCACCTCGCGAGATTCGTCTCGTCGCGCAGGATCACCATCTGGTACTCGGCCCCGGCCATCCTCGGCGCGATCGGTGCGATGGAACCCGCCCCGCCGGCCCCCGCGGACCTCCGGCTCGTCCTCTTCGCGGGCGAGCCCTTCCCCCCGGCGAAACTGCGCCGCATCAAGCAGACCTGGCCGGGCCCCGACTACTTCAACCTCTACGGGCCCACCGAGACCAACGTCTGCACCTACCACCCCATCCCCGACGAGGTCCCCGACGAC
The DNA here is from genome assembly GCF_055580145.1 of Kitasatospora sp. NPDC032121. NCBI lineage: Bacteria > Bacillati > Actinomycetota > Actinomycetes > Kitasatosporales > Streptomycetaceae > Kitasatospora > Kitasatospora sp. NPDC032121. Next base: position 79,718 of record NZ_JBVILX010000018.1, read on the forward strand.
CGCCACGACCAGTACCCCATCGGTGCGCCGTGCTCCCACTGCGACGCGCTGCTCGTCGACGAGGACCACAACCCCGTCGACGGGGAGGAGGGGTTCCTCGCGATCGCCGGCCCCTCGGTCTTCCCGGGGTACTGGCGCGACGGACGGCCGGTGCAGGCGGCGTCGCACTTTACCACCGCCGACGGGCGCCTCTGGTACGACACCGGCGACGTCGTCCGGCGGGAAGGGGGCGTCTTCGTCTTCCGGGGCCGGCGCGACCGGATGGTCAAGCGCCACGGCTACCGGATCGAGCTCGACGAGATCGAGAAGGCCCTGGCGGCGCACCCGGACCTGAGTGACGCGGCCGTGGTCAGCACCGAGAGCGACGGCCAGAGCGTCATCACCGCGTTCATCGTCGCTCCCACCGGGGCGCCGTCGGCACCGGACCTGAAGCGCTACACCCAGGGGTACCTGCCCCGGTACATGCTCCCCGACCGGTTCCAGGCCCTGGAGGAGCTGCCCCGCACGTCCACAGGAAAGACCGACTACCGTCATCTGGAGGGCCTGTGCCAAGCGGAACCGACGAGCGACAACGGGAACTCTTCGAACGTGCTGCGGACTTCGCCCGCCAGAATCTGAACGACGACATCCCCGGCCGCAACCGGGACGGAGTCTTCGACCGGGCCGCCTGGAAGCTGTGCGCCGAATTCGGGCTGCTGAAGATGGCGATCCCGGACGAGGGCGAGTCGATGCCCCGGCTCAGCGACCTGATCGCGGTCATGGAGGGGCTCGGCTACGGGAGCGACGACCAGGGCCTGCTCTTCTCGCTCAACGCCCACCTCTGGACCACCATGGTCCCGCTGGTGCTGTACGGCACCCAGGAGCAGCGGGAACGCTACCTGCCCGGGCTGGCCGACGGAACGCTGATCGGGGCCAACGCCTCGACCGAGCCGGAGGCGGGCTCGGACGTCTACGCGATGAAGACGACCGCGCGACCCGCCGACGGCGGCGGCTACTTCCTCGACGGCACCAAGACGTACATCACCAGTGCCCCGGTGGCCGACCTCCTCGTCATTTACGCCACCCTCGACAAAGAGGCCGGACCGCTCGGGATCACCGCCTTCCTCGTGGACGCCGATACCCCCGGCCTGGAACGCAGCCCCGCCTTCGACAAGATGGGGCTGCGCACCGCGGCGATGGGCCGTGTGGACCTGAAGCAGTGCTGGGTGCCCGACAGCGCCGTGCTGGGGCGGCCCGGTCGCGGAAGCTGGGTCTTCGAGAGCGCCATGGAGTACGAGCGCGGCTCCATCCTGGCGGCATGCTTGGGCGTGATGCGCCGCCAGGTGGAGAACGCCGTCCAACACGCCCGCCGGCGGCAGCAGTTCGGTGAGCCGATCGGGAAGTTCCAGGCCGTCTCGCACCGCATCGCCGAGATGAAGGTCCGGCTCGACGCCGCGCGTGCACTCGTCCAGCGGATCGGCGTGCTCAAGGACGAGGGCAAGGACGCCACCCTGGAGGCGGCCGTCGCCAAGCTGTACGTCTCCGAGGCGTACGTCCAGTCCTCGCTCGACGCCGTGCGTCTCCAGGGGGCGAAGGGCTACCTGTCCGCCAACCCCGAGTCATGGCAGCTCAGGGACGCCGTCGGGTCGTTGCTCTACTCGGGGACGTCCGACATCCAGCACAACATCATCGCTCGCGAACTGGGCCTCTGAGGCCCGTCCGACGACCGGGCCGTGACGGCGCGGGGGGGGGGGGGGGGGGGGGGAGGGGGGGGGGGGGGGGGGGGGGGGGGGGGGGGTGTGGGGGGGGGGGAGGGGGGGGGGGGGGGGGGGGGGGGGGGGTGGGGGGGTGGTGGGTGCCCCCCCCCCCCCCCCCCACCGCGTCACATCCCACCGCCGGGAGTGACCCCGCCGTCGACGACCAGGCTCTGGCCGGTGATCCAGCCGGCGTCGGGGGAGCACAGGAAGGCGACCGCGCCCGCGACGTCCTCCGGGACGCCGAGGCGGCCCAGCGGGAAGGCGGCGACCTTCTCCTCGCGGCCCTCGTGCAGCGCCTCGGCGAACTTCCTCGTCACCACAGCGGGGGCGACGGCGTCGACCATGGGCCTCCACAACCCCGAGCTGCACCGGAGGCCCTGTCTTCATGCCCGGAGGGCGACAAGATCGCCCGACCGAGTTCCCGCAGTCGAACCCGCGTCCACCAAGATCGGTACGACAACGGCTTCTTAGACGCAGCCGGGTACGGTGCTGGGGCTACCGCAGTTGTTGGGCTGGTTGAGGACGACGGGACTGACGTTCAGTGTCACCGTGCCGCTGGCCCTGAAGATGCCGCCGGCGTCTGCACCCGTTCCCAGCGCCTGGTTCTTGGTCACCGGGCTACGGGTGAGAGTCGCGTTGCCGAAGGCCGTGTTGACGATGCCGCCACCGCGGGAGTTCGTACCGTTGGTGGTGTTGCCGAAGACCGGGCTGTCGGTGAGCCGCACCGTGCCGGTCACGTTGTAGATGCCGCCGCCCTGCGCATTGTTACCAGTGGCGGTGTTGCCGGTGACCGTGCTCGTCTGCAGCGTGATGGTGCCGGCTTGTGCGATGCCGCCGCCCTGCGCACTGCTCCCGGTGACGTCGTTGCCGGAGACTGCGCTGCCGGATAGCGTCACCGTCGTGCCGACCGCGGCGGCGATCCCGCCGGCCAGGGTTCTTGCGTGGTTGCCGACGATCGTGCTTGCGGTGACGGACGCCGTGCCGGAGCCTCCGAACGGGCTGACGAACAGGGCCCCGCCGGCCGCCGCGGTGTTGTTGCGGAGCACGCTCCTGTTGACGGTCAACGTGCCGTTGTCGTTGTCGACGGCCCCGCCGAAGCTGTCGGCGGTGTTGGTGGTGAGGACGGTGTTGTTCAGCGTCAGTTCGGGCCCGCCGCCACTGAGCCAGATGGCACCGCCCCGGCCGTTGCCGAGGCTGCTGGACGCGTGACCGTTGCTGAGGGTCAAGCTGTTGAGAGTGAGGTTCCCATTGGAGCCGTTGACTTGGAAGAAGCGGAAATTGGCCGCGCTTGCCGCTCGCGTGATGGTGTCGCCGCTTCCGTTGATCGTAACGGTGCTTGTGATGACCGGCAGTCCGTTGTCGTCGTTCGGCGGTGCGGCGTCAGTGAGGGTGTAGGTGCAACCCGGTCTGAGGTTGACCGTGCCGCCCACCGTCGCGACAGCGCCGATCGCGGATTGCAGGTCGCTCTCGCTGCAGCTGGCCACGTTCACGATCGGCCCCTGGGTCGTGGCGCGATCGGTCCTTCTCGCCTCGGCGGAGGGCATGCCGGGCGCCGGGTTGACGGGCCCCGTGGCCGACTGCGAAACGCCGAGTACGTCCGCGTCCGAGGCGGCCGCTTGTGCGGTAGCGGGTGGCGTAATGACGCCAAAAGCGACGAGGGTGAGTCCCATGCAAATGGGGGTCCTACGAGAGATGCTCAGCCGCATCGGGGCTCCTTCGGGTGGATCGCGAATATCGTTCCAGTGAGCGACACCGGAACACAGAAATGATCCATGTCGTATCAGCCGGTGAAATGAACCGGGACGCTCCGATGTCACCCGGATGGGGTGTGCCGTGAGGTATGCGCAGGGCGGCGGTTTGACCGACTCGGAGAGAGCCGCGCGGGAGCGGGTTCGGCGGCGGGCCATGGAACGCTTCGAGACGTGGACATGAGGGGCCCCGAAGATCCCGGACAGCCACTGAGACCTCCTGGAACGGATCCTGCCGAACCACGCCCGCAAGTTCCACCGGCGCGAGGCTCTGATCAGGGCGCCCATCGGATTGCGATCAACGGGTCCTCCGGGTGAGTTCCTTGATCCGGATCATCGAGGCTCGGAGATGGAGCCCGGCGCAGGTGGGCGGTTGCCGCGGGAAGAGCAGGCTGTGCGTCGGCCTGGCCGATCGGGGCGGGACCGCTACCTTGACCGGCCCGCGTTGGGGTTCGGGATAGGGGCTCGATGGGCGGTGGGCTTGGGGCTGCCGGGCGTTGCGCCGCGCGTCCATGACGGGGGCGGCCCAGCACTCGCGGAGGTGGCCCTGGCCGCGTCGGTCACTACGGCGGCCGACGCGACGGCGTCGTGCGCCGGCCTGCGCAGTGCTTCGGTGGCGGCCTGGACGAGGCGCGGCACGAGATGAGAGACGGGGCCGGACTCCCACCCGCGGTCGCCCATCAGCCGCGCCAGGTGGTCCCGGACCGGCTTGCCGTCGTCCTGCATCCGCGCCATCCGGGCGGCCAGCAGCGGCCACTGGCGGGAGTTCACCAGCAGCGCAGCCTCACGTTCCCGGCCGGGCATCGCCTCGTAGACCCAGCGAACGAAGCGGGCGTTCTCCGTCTGGCTCACACCCAGCTGCGCCAGTGCCCTTCGGCGGTCTCCGAGGTCGAGATCCCTCGGCAGATCCAGCCCCACCGTCAGCGGACCGTAGGAGCGAAGGGCATCCCGGCTCGGCGGGCCCGCCGGCCGCCGAGCGGCATCAGGCCTCCGGCCGACCGTCCGATCGACACCGACCCCCTCCGCGTAAGCGGCTGCCAGAAGCCGTCGAACGTCGACGCCCCGTTCCTGGAGCTCCTGCATCGTCGCGGCGATCTCCGGCCACATGGGGGAGGCCAGGATCGCCTCGCCTCGTGGAGTAGCTGCCCACAGCGAGTTAGTGGTTGTTGTTCCGTCAACACCGGTGTCGTCGTCGCCTGGCGCTCCAGCGCCCGCCCGCCCGGCCAACGCGCCGGTGATCTGGAGGACGGCGCCGGCGGTGCGGGCGGCCCGGCGCCGGTCGCGGGTGACGGCCGGCGGCCCGGTGTGCCACTGGCCGCCCGGGCTGGGGACGGTGAGCCGCCGGCCGTCCAGGGCGGCCGTCCACAGCGGGTGCGGCTCGGCCCAGCCCTCCGGCTGCCGCCGGCCGGCCCAGCCGTCGCTGCCGCGCGCCGGGCCGGCGGCGAGCTGGTGCGGGTAGACGACGGCCGGGCGGCTGTGGATCAGCTCGGGCCACGCGGCTTGGCCGCGGTAGGCGGCGGGGGTGCTGTCCGCGCTGATCTACTTCCCCTCGGCCGCCGGCCCGGGCACCAGCGCGGCCCGGGCCGGGTCGGCGGCGGCGATGAGCTGGTGGAGCGCGCCGAAGTAGACCTCGTGGTCGACCACGGCGGGCAGGACGGCTCCGAGCTGCCCGGTCAGCACGGGGAACTCCTCCGGGTCGAGTTCGGCCAGCGCGCGCCGGGTGGCGGCCCGGGCGGCCTTGGGGTCGCGGTGGTTGACGAAGCTCGCGCTGCCCAGGGTCAGTAGGTACAGCCGCCGGTAGGTGACGATCGCCTCGGCCGGGGTCATGCCGGCGGCGAGGGAGTCGGCGAGCTGCGGCTCCACCAGGCGTTTGAGCAGCTGCGGGCCGAGCCAGGGCCGGTCGCCGCGCAGGGCGACCAGGCCCGGACGGTCCGTCAGCAGCTCGTACAGCGCGGTGAAGCGCGCCTCCGTCGCGGTGGCCCAGTCGGTGCCCGGCGGGATCTGCGGCAGGCGGGCGGCGAGGTGGTCGGTCACCAGGTCGAGCAGGCCGGCCAGGTCGGTGACGCGGCGCTGGAGGGACGCCACGGGGATGTCCAGCGCGGTGGCCAGGGTGCGGAAGCTGAGCGCGGTGTGCCCATCCTGATCCACGATCAACAGGGCTTGCTCAGCGATTCGTTCGGGAGTCGCGCGGTTGAGGGAAGTGGATTGCCTCGGCATGCGAGTCAGCGTACGGTACACCGTACCGTCACGGTAGGCTCATGCATCCTCACGGAGGCGACATGCCCCGCACCACGGCACTCGACCCGCTGTCCACCGCCGTGGGCAGCACGTCCTTCACCGACCGGCACCTGGCCGACCTCGCCGCCGGCACCCTCGCGGCCGTCCGCGTCCCCGACTTCCTCGACCGGCAGACCTGCGCGAGCGCGCTGTCCGCGCTGGATCGGCTGCCCACCGCCGACTACGACCCGGCCCGGTGCCGACCCGATCGTCCGGTTCGGTCCGGTCCTCGACGACTACCGCGGCCAGGATGGCCAGCTGGATTCCGGCCGGTACTGGCGCGACGCGGAGACCGCCCGCGCGGCCTGGCAGTGGGCCGGGATGCGCCCGGACCCGATCGCCGTCTCGCCGGCCCGCCCCGGCTCCGCCTGGGGCGCCGCCGTCGCCCCGGCCACCCTCGTCGGCCGCCCGGTCTTCGGCGGCACCCTGCGCGAGATCAGCGCCGGGGGCCCTGGTCCACTACGACGACATCAACCGCGAGTTCCCCATCGGCCTCTGCGTCCCGGAGGAGGGCGGGGCGACCACCGTACGGCGCCACCGCTGGGAGCCCGCCGACGAACAGCACCGCCAGGCGTACGGCTACCGGGTCGAGGCGGTCGAGTACTGCCAGCGCGTCGACCTCGCGCCGCAGCTCGGCGACGGCCTGCTGTTCAACCCCGCGAACTTCCACGCGGCCGCCCCGAACCCCACTGGCCGCCGGATCGCGTTCGCGTTCTTCCTCGGCCTGACCACCACCGGCCGGCTCATCGCCTGGTCGTGACCACCCCATCGCAGGAGCAACGAAGTGCACCAGCTCACCTACGGCGACATCAAGGCCGCCACCGATCGCATCGCCGGACGCATCCGTCCCGTCGCCCTGGCCCAGGTCGACCCGGGTGCGATCCGCACCGCCCACCGCGACCCCCTGGACGAGCGTGAGGTCATCCCGTGCGAGGCGTGGGTGGCCATGGAGTTCATGCAGCACACCGGCTCGTTCAAGGCCCGCGGCGCGCAGAACTTCATCCAGGCCCACCGTGACGCCGACACCCTGCCGGACTCCGGGGTGACCATCGCGTCGGGTGGCAACGCCGGGCTGGCGTGCGCCTGGGCCGCCCAGCAGCAGGGCATCCGTGCGACGGTCTTCCTCCCGGAGACCGCTCCGGCGGTGAAGGTGGCCAAGCTGCGTGGCTACGGCGCCGAGGTGCGGCTGGTCGGCGCGGAGTACGCCGAAGCCCTCGCGGCCTGCGAGGAATTCGCCGTCGCCACCGGCGCGCTCGCCTCGCACGCCTACGACCACCCGCTGATCGCCGCCGGGGCCGGCACCCTGCTGGAGGAAATCCACCAGCAGATCCCCGGTCTGGACACCGTGCTGGTCGCGGTCGGCGGCGGCGGTCTGTTCGCCGGCGTCGCCACCGCCGCCCAGCACCACGGCATCCGCACCGTCGCCGTCGAGCCGGAGAACTGCCGCGCGCTGAACGCCGCGATCGAGGCCGGCCGCTTGGTCGACGTCACGGTGGACTCGATCGCCGCCGACTCCCTCGGCGCCCGCCGAACCTCCGCCATGGCCCTGCACGCCGCCCAGCAGGACGGCGTGCACTCCGTGCTGGTGCCGGACACGGAGATCGCTCGGGCGAGGCAGGCGCTGTGGGACCACCACAAGGTGGCTGTCGAGATGGGCGCCGCGACCGCGCTGGCCGCGCTCACCGCCCCGGACCAGCACGTCGCCGACCGCGACCTGCCGACCCGCCCCGCCACGGTGGGCAGCTACCGGCCCGGCAGCGGGGAGAAGGTCTGCGTGGTGCTGTGCGGGGCGAACACCGACCCGTCCGACCTGGTGAAGTCCACCGCGCACTGACCAGCAGTACGACGAAGGGGCGGCCGAGCGGTCTGCCCCTTCGTCGTGCTCGAAGGCGCTGTCGACAGCCGCCCGGCGGCTGCACGGCGCCCTCGCTGCCGACCGCGACTGACGGCGGCCCGGGGCGCATTCCGGAGGTGTGCCCCGGGCTGCCCGAACGTGCCGGTGCTGCCGCAAGCCGCTGCCCCGGGGGTGCTCGCGGCGGCGGCTCTACTGCAGTGCGGCCTGCCGCTCGAGTGCGACACGGCCATGCCGCCGCCCGGCGCCTTCGGGCATCGGGCGTTCCTCTGCTCGTCCCGCTGCCGCAGCCGGATCTGCCGCAAGCGATATACCAAGGACCGGTGCAGGATCTGCCAGAAGTGGATGAAGATCAGGGTCGGCACAAGCCACGCACGCCCCGGGCACCGAAGCCGATCAAGACCACGATCACGGTGACGGACTGCCCACGCTGCCTGAATCCGTGCCCCATGCCCAACGTCCCGGCCGCTGCGTCAGGTTGAGGCGGGGAACACCCGACGCCTTCCCGCACTGGTTCCACACCTACAATCACCACCGCGGACACACCGCCCTGAAGGGTCAGCCACCCGCCAGCCGTGTCCCCAACCTCACGGGTCAGTACATGGGCCGTGTCTGCACCGTACTGGCCGGGCCGTCGATCAGTCCTTCGCCTCAACCTCGACGGCGGCCCGGATGTCCAGCGTGCGACGGGCCAGTTCCTCGGGCTCGCTGGCGCCCGTCTCGTCGACGACGATGCCGACGGTGCTGCCGTCCGCCCAGGCGCAGGTGGTCTGGGACGCGGCCGGGTAGTCGAGCACCGCGCAGTCCAGGGCGCCTCCGAGGGGGCCGGCCGGATAGTCCTGGCGAGCGGTCACCGTCTCATCCGACGGGTCGTTCATCGTCAGCCTGCCGAAGTACTTGTCCAGCTCCCGTCGGACGTCCGGGTAGCTGCCGGTCAGCCCGATCACGGTCAGCGTCGTCCTGGCCGACCCGGCGGAGCCGTAGCCGGCCACGGTCAGCTCCCGATACGGCCGCAGGGCCGTCATTCGCCGCTCGTAGTCGGCGCGCAGGGCGAGGGTGCTGCCGTCGTCCGGGAGCCGCACCTGGTCGCCGATCCGGTCTGCGAGCACGATCCGGTGCCTCGTCGGGGCGCCGGCCCCGGTCACCGCCGCGATGGTCAGCGCGGCGAACAGGCCGACGACCGCGACCACCGTGATCACAGCTTTGCGGGACACCCGCCGGTACCAGGGCAGTGGAGCCACCGGCTCCAGGGTGTTCGCCCAGATCGCTTGGAGGCCGCTGGGCTTCTCGGCCCCCTGAGGGCCCTCGAAAGTGGTCGTATCACTCTGCACAGGGGCGGATCCTACGTCAGCGCCCGGAACTCCCGCCGGGAGTGTTCTCGCGAGGTCGGGGGCAACCGCGTCGGTACCGGCACCTGCGACGGGCCATCAACAAGCTGAAGGAAGCCTGGGTCGCTGCGACTGACAAGCACGACTACGTCTTCCAGAACGGTCACTGCCACGACCCCTTGCGGTCATTACTCGATGTGCTGGTGTTCCGTCCCGGACATAGCCGGCTCGGTACCGAGCGGCCAGGAGTGGCCGGCGTCGCGCAGCTTGCTCAACGCCGAGTGATCATTGGCCACCAACACCTGGGCCAGTCGGGCTGCCGCGGCGACTACGGCAGACCAGTCCGGTGAGTCCAGATAGACCTCATCGCGGGCAGCGGCGCCAACCGAGTCCTGTACCGCGCTGTTGGCCGCACCAAGACGCGCCATCAGCTCCACTTCCTGCTCGCTGCGAAGGCACCGCCCCAGCCAGGGCAGAGGGTTGTTCGCATCGCAGAAGTCGTCGAAGAGCACGCGCACGGTGTAGTCGAGATCCTCGAACTGATCCGGACCGAGCCACAGCTCCCGCTGCCATGTCAGGCTGGCCAGCGCCACGACCGCAGGCACGACACCTTCGGCCTGGTCACCGACCCGGTCGCCCTGTACACCGCCACGGCCAGCTCGCTCCGCGGGGTCCTTCGCGAACCCGGACGGGTACCTGGGAGGCGGTGGCGCCGGTCGCCGCAGGCCCGTCCGCCGGGGCCTGACCCGGGCGGCCCGCGGCCATGTTGAGTCCGTGCCGTTCGTAGGAAAAATGCCGCGCGTGCCCCTTGGGCGAATGATCATAATGACCGTACCCGCCCCGGCCTGTTCCGCCAGGCCGTTGTCCGGCGGGAACCGGGAGATCAGGAGGCATCCCCTTGACGCGGTTCGTCGTCCGTGTGGCGCCGGTGATGCTGGCGATGACCGGCCTGTTGGCGGGTTGTTCGTCCGCACCGACCCCGGGGTCCCCGCCTTCGGCCGGTCCTGACCATGGTGCCGCTGCGTCTCCGTTGGCTCCACCAGCCCCGGCGCCCCCGCCGGCCGCGCCATGGCGGCCGCTCGCACCCCTGTCCCGCGAGCAACTGGACGCCTCGCTCCTACAGGTTGCCGACCTACCGTCGGGCAGCACGACCGAGCCCGCCAAGGCCGTGCCGGGCACGCCGGCCGAACTGGCCGACCAGATCCAGCGGCACCCGGCGTGCGGGCCGGTCCTCACCGCGGTTTCCGAGCAACTGCCGAACTCCGCCCGTCGCTGGTACGTCACGGGCAACAACGTGCTGGGCAACCGAACCCTGGCGGATCTCGGGAACGTTTCCGACGGGCGGTCCCGGGAACGCTTCGACGCGCTGGAGCAGGCCGTGTACGGCGGCGGCTGCACCGGCTTCCGGGTGGACGGCGGGCCGCAGCTGCGGGTCGAGGCGGTTCCCGTCGAGGGGCTGGAGGTTCCGGCCGTGGGCTTCCGCATCGTCGCACCGACCGGCGCGGTGGCGTCCCAGGGCGGGTTCACGCGTGTCTACCTCTACGCGGCCGTCGGCGACAACCGCGTCCTCCTCCTCACCGCCGACGACACTGCTCACACACCTGCCCTGCGCAGCGACCTGGTGACCGCCCAGGTCCACCGCCTCGCGACCGCGTCCGGCTGATCCGGGCCGGCGCGACACGACCGGGGCACGACCGAGGGGACCTTCAACGGCACCATCCCCGAGACCGGCACCCGCTCCTACCAACTAGCCTCGACCCGGGCGCGGGCAGAGGAACCGGCGAAGGCCGGCTGACCGCCACGAACCTGCTCGACAGCCCTCCGGGCGGGGGGCCGTCACCGCCTTCCGCCATGTTCTTCCGGGCTCGCGTCGACGGGCCAGACGTGAGGGCCCCGCGACAGCCTGGTGCTGGACGTGGACGGCCTGCACGCCCGAACAGGGGGCAGGGACGTGCTCCACGCCTACACCACCGGCGGCGCCCCCACGCACGACCTCGACACCCTCCTCGACTGGCAGCCGCTCATCTTCGCCGAGGAGGCCGCCCTGGAGGCCCTCGACCTGCTCACCACCCGGCGCGGCACCAACAGCGACCTGCTGTTCACCAGCCTGTTCAACGAGCCGGTCTTCGAAGGGCTCACCCCCCGCCATGCCACCGCTGCCGCGCTTCCTGCGCGCCCGCCGCGCCAACCTCAACCCCACGCTGCGCCTGCCTGCGCAAACGCCCAAGCCCGCACTCACCCTGCTGCTCGCCGGGCAGGCACTGGTGGGGGCGGTCGACGGTGTGCCGGGCGATCCGCGGGTGAAGCCGGTTCTGGCGCAGTGCCTGACCCGGTTGGCGACGACTTCGTTGGGGGAGCGGGGCCAGCCGGGTGACCTCGGCTTCGCGATGACCGACGAGGAGCGGCAGAACGCCGACCCCGAGGTGTACGCGCGTGACGAGCTCCGCGGGGTCCTCGTCGAGGCCGTACCGCTTCGCCGCGCCGTCGCGGCTCCGGGCCGGCCCGCGCTTCTCGTCCTGGACCTCACCGCGATAGGCGACGTCGAGGACCTCATGCGCGTGTCATCCAGACATCTACCGACTCTTTTGACTCCCGAGTCAGTGGCGGACCGCAGCATGGGGGGCTCGGAAGCTCCCCTCGATCACCCCATCCCGTCCGTTGGCCACTGCCGGAGAGAAGGTTGTCATGAGCGCATCTACCCGTACCAAGTTCGCCCGTTTCCTGGCCGTCCCCGCCCTTGCCATGGCGAGCGCGATCCTCGCAGCCGCGCCCGCGAGCGCCGGGGGACTCTCCATAGGCGTCAACGGCGCCACCGTCGCGGATGCCGGGCAGACACTGAACGTCTCCGTCAGCTACCGGTGCCTCCCGGTATTCGATTGGGTCAAGATCACCGTCCAGGCCACGCAATCCGCCGTATCGGGCCGCGGCTCGGTCCAGCTCCCCTGCACCGGCGGGGAGACCGTGACCATTCCGGTGGGCGTCACCTCGCCCGGTGACACGTGGATCAGGTCCGCCGTGAACGTGGTCGTGCACATCTACGACGCCGAGCTCGACCGCGGCGGGGCCGCGGCCACCGTCGTCGCCAACTGACCGGCGTCCACGGAAGACGAAACGGCCGGTCGAACCGAAGATCGACCGGCCGTCCCGGTTTGTCGGGGCCGGCCCCCTACCCGGGCACTTGTGCACCGGCAGCCCGGCCGTGTCATGCGCCCCCGGTCGGCCCCTTGCCTCGGGCCACCCCGCCGGCCTTCGGTGGCAGGGCCTTCCTGGTGCTCTTGCGGGCCGCGGTATTCTTGGCGGTTCGCTTGGTGGTGCTGGTGCTCTTCACGGCACCGGTGGTCTTCGGGTGCCGCTCCTGGGCGTCGGCGAGGGCGCGCTCAAGCACAGCCATGAGGTCCAGGACGGTTCCGCCGGGCGGCAGGACTCGCGACTCGGGGGCGTGCGGGGGCTCGATCCCGGCGAGGCGGGCTTCGACGACCTGCTCCAGGGCATGGGCGTACTCGTCGTGCTCGGCCTCGATCCGGAAGTCCTCGGTGACGGCGTCCATCAAGGTCCGGGCGAGCTGGGCCTCCGTGGGGCGCAGCTGGACGGTCTCGGGGGCAATGCCAGCGGCGGAGCGGATCTCATCCGGCCAGGGCAAGGTCTGGAGCACGATGACGTTTTCGCACCCGCAGGACCGCCAGGCACTCGCGGGTCCGGATCGCCACGCGGGCGACGGCGACCTGGCCAGCCTCCAGCATGGCCTGGCGCAGCAGCGTGTACGGATGGGCACCAGCAGGGCTGAGACCGAGGTAGTAGGTCTTGTCGAAGTTGATCGGGCCGACGCGGCCCTGGTCGAGGAAGCCCAGCACCTTGATCTCCCGGGTGGTCGCGAGCGGGAGGTCGGCGAGGTCGTTGTGGGTCAGCACGACGGTGCGCCCGTCCGGGGCCTCGTAGCCGCGGGCGACTTCCTCGTACGGCACCTCCGCGCCGTCCGGCTCGCAGACGCGTTTCTGTCTGATCCGGCCGCCGTCGGCGGCGTGGACCTGGTGCAGCGGCACGGTGTGCCGGCGGTGATGACGCTCTGTTGGCTCTGACCGGAGTTCCGTGAAGCGCCCTGTAGGCGCGCCTATCGTCGCACTTCAGCCTTGGCTCCTACTTCGAGGAGTTCGCAGACCGCGGCTTCGGCCGCCTCCTGCGATACATCTTCGAGGATGGTTGCCGGAAGGTGATCCAGGAGCAATTTGCTGTCCCACAGACCCAGCCCGGTCCGTCGGCGAAGCACCTTCACGACCTCGATCGTATGAGGCCCGGGATGGGTCAGAACCACGGCGTTGGGTACGTTGTCGCAGATCAGCTCGAAGTACTCGTCCGCCATAGTGACTCCTTGGTCGAAGGGGCGGATAACAGCGTAGAACACAGGTCTGATGATCCTTGTTGGCAGTGGATGAGGATTCGGATCCGAAGGAGTCGGAACGAGGCCCGGTGTGGGGTGTTCAGGGACGGTGCAGTCGCAGTTCGGCCAGACCGTTGGCTGCGGCCCGGAGCACGCTGGTGACGGGCGGCGGTACCAGTTCCCGGTGCGACCGGCCGTCGAAGGCCTGTGACTCCCATGACCGTGCGGTGTTCTCGTCGCCGCCGGTCACCAGGACCGCGCGCCCGTCGGGCAGTTCGGCCCAGGCGGTGAGCGGACGGAGCTGTCGTGCGCGCTGGCGGCGGGGATCACCATACGGATGATCAGGCCCGGCACGTCGACGGCGAGTCCTCGCTTTCTGCCGGGTGTCTTCTTGTTCGCGTCCGGTCCCGTGGTCTTCTTCGGTGCCCCGGCCGTCACGCGCACGGATTGGGTGTCGGTGATCACCAGGGACGGGTCCTCTGATCGTCTGGCTCGTTCCCGCACCTGGCGGCGCAGGATCTCCTGGGTCCGCTGGTCGAGGACGTCCTGGTGCCGCAGGCTGGAGTAGTAGAACCCTGCTGACCAGGGTGGAAAAGTCGTGCGGCAGGAGCTGCCACTGGCAGCCCGTCCGGTTCTGGTACGGCAGCGCGTTCACGACCTCGCGCAGGTCGCAGGAGCCGGGGGCCCCGATCGCCGAGCGCGACACCCGCTCCTGCTCCCAGGCGGTGAGCAGCGGCTCGATCAGGGCCCACTGCCCGTCGGACAAGTCCGTTGAGTGCGGCGTCCGTTCCATGCCCCAGCAGCCTCACGCACACGACATGCGAGTCGGCCTGAACGACTCCGTACGCACGAACGGGCGACATCAGATCATCCGGAAACGGACTTGACGCTCTCCCGCAGTGATGAAAACGGCTCATTTGACTTGACAACTATCGTGTCCCGATGAGCGGACGGCGCCACCCCCCGCAACCGCTTGAAAGCCGCACTGAACGCGAACCCGTCCGCATATCCGACCTCCTTGCCGACTTTCGCCACTGTCGCACCCGGCATCCGCAGCCGATCGGCGGCCAGAGCCATCCGCCAGTCGGTGAGGTAGGCCAGCGGCGGCCTCCCGACCAGGGCCGAGAAACGCCGGGCGAACGTGGTGCGGGACATGCCGGCCTCGGCCGCGAGCGAGGCGACCGTCCACGGCCGGGCCGGTTCCTCGTGCAGCCGGCGCAGTACGTGCCCGATGTGCGGATCGGCGAGGGCCTGGTAGCCGGGGGGCGGGGTGGCGCCCGGGTGTGCGAACCACATCCGCAGGGCCCGGACGAGCAGCAGGTCCAAGAAGCGGTCCAGGACGGTCTGTTGCCCTGGCTCATCGTGCTCGACCTCGGCGGCGATCAGGCCGAGGAGCGCGGACAGACCGGAATCAGGGTGCACGATCGTGACCGGCGGCAGCGCGTCGAGCAGTGGCCGGGACAGATTGCCACCGCCCCGGTATCCGGCGGTGACCAGTAGATCCGTCGTGCTGTCCGCCGTGTCCCCGACGGTGCGGCCGGTCACCCTCCAATTGCGCCCCGTTCCTTCCGGATCACCAACAAGGGTGCAACGGTCGGCACCGTCCACCAGCACCCGCACCCCGCTGCCCGGCCGATCCGCGACGCTGTAGGGCGACCGCGTCCGCACGAGCGCGACGGCGCCCTGCGGCAGCTCGACCGGTTCGCCCTCGGCAGGCACGAGCCACGCGTCGCCGCGCAGCATCGCGCTGAGCGTCAGCGGCGCCGGGTCGGTGAACCGCATGCCCCACGGCGGCGCGCTCACCGTGCTGCAGAACACCGCCCCGCGTGCCCTGACCCCGGCGAGATAGTCATCAAGAAGATCCATGCTGGAACGATCGCACATCGATCTGGCCGTCTCGGCCATGGAACGTCCCAGGGAACCGTTGTTGACTGACGGACATGACACAGATTCTCGTTCTCGGTGCCACCGGTAAGACCGGCAGCCGCATCGTTCCCCGCCTCACGTCCCTCGGCCACACCGTCCGCTCCGCCTCCCGCTCGGCGGAGATCCGCTTCGACTGGGCCGACCGCTCCACCTGGGACCGGGCCCTGGCCGGCACGGAGGCGGTGTACTTCGTCCCGACCGAAACGCTCGGCCTGCCCGAACGCGCCGAGCTGGCGGACCGGGCGAAGACGGCCGGGGTCCGGCGGATCGTCCAGCTGTCGGTACGCGGCCTCGACGCCGACGGCGGCGTACCGGAGACGGAGGCGGCAGTTCGTGAATCTGGGCTGGAATGGACGATGTTGCGGCCCTGCTGGTTCTCGCAGGACTTCTCCGCACCGGATTTCTTCCTCCCATCGGTCCTGGGCGGCGAACTCGCGACTCCCGCCGGAAACGGCCGTGAACCCTTCGTCGACGTGGAGGACATCGCGGACGTCGCGGTGGCCGCCCTCACCGACGACGGCCACGCGGGCAGGACCTACGAACTGTCCGGCCCCCGCGCGCTCACCTTCGCCGAGGCTCTCGCCCTCATCGGCGCCGCCGTCGGACGCGAGCTGCACCACCGCCACCAGGACCCGGCCGACTACGTCGCCGCCCAGGTCGCGGCGGGCCACGACATCGCGGACGCCGAAGCCGTCGCCGCCTTCCTGGACGGCATACGCCTCGGCGAGGACGACTACGTCAGCACCGGCGTACAAGAGGCACTCGGCCGGGCCCCGCGATCCTTCGAGGACTACGTACGGACGACGGCACCCACGGGGGTCTGGAACCCCTGACCGATCGGGGGCGACCTGCCAGCCCTTGAGAAGCGATCCGCAAACCCGTCACGCGGCTTGGGATTGGCACGAGTGTTCTCGGGTTCCCGATTCGGGTGATCTCGGCGGTGTCGCCGCATGAAGACAGGGCCCTTGTGCGGCTTGGAGGTTGTCGAGACCGAAAAGCCGCAAGGAGGCCCTGTTGCCGTTTTGGTACGCCGTCGCTGCGGTCGGGGGCAACTCTGGTCCCCTGAGGTTTGACTGCTGTGCGCACCGGTACGGCAATGCGGGCGACCATGGCGCGTGTGTTCGGCGCTACGACAGCGACATGACCGACGCCGAGTGGGCGGCGGTGCGGGATCTGCTGCCGGTGCCGGCTCATAGCCACTGAGCCGCGAAGACTCGTGAGTTCGCCTTGGTGGTCAGCTTCGGAAGTTCTTGGGGGGTTGATCAGGCTGCCAGCGCGACGGAGGATTCTTTGTGTCGGCCAGCGGTGTGCGGGTCTAGCCGGGCCAGTAGATCGTCCAGGTCGGAGGTGGTGAACTTCCACTGGAACGGCTGTGCCGTGGCGTTGGAGCGGTCTTCGAAAGCTCGAAGCCGGTCCCCGACCTGGGCAAGGTCGGTGAAGTCGTTCGGCGAGACGACCTTGCGCTGCACGACGGAGAAGTAGATCTCCACCTGGTTCAACCACGAGGCGTGGACCGGGGTGTGGACCATCACCGCGTTCGGGAGTGCCGCAGCCAGCCGGTCGGCGGCCTTCGTGTCGCGGTGGGAGGAGCCGTTGTCGACGATCCAGAACACGCGCTTGGCGCTGGCGTAGGGTTCAACGCTCATGGCCTGGGTGACCAGGTTCATGAACGGTTCGATGCCGGTGCGTGGCTCGGTGCGACCGAACACCCTGGCCTGGTGGACGTCGTAGGCGGCGAGGTAGGCCAGCGCACCGCCGCTGCCGTAGGTGTGGTTCACACGCATGGCTCTGGCTTGCCCGGGGGCCAGGGTGGGGTGGCAGCGACAGCGGGCCTGGATGGAGGTTTTCTCGTCTGCGCTGATGACGTACTCATTCGGTCCGAGTGGATGGCCTTGCCAGGTGCGGGCGTACAGATCCAGGACGCGTCCGGCCTTGGTACGGAAGCCGGGGTCGGTGATGAAGATCCACGAGCGGTGCTGCCAGGGCTTGAGCGCATTCTGGGCCAGCCGGCGGCGCACGGTGGCGGCCGACACGAAGGGCGTGATGCCCCGCTCGACGACCTCACGGGCCAGTCCAGCGATGCCGCCGTCGGCGAAGCGGCCCCGCCACACCCGCACGGTATTCAGGTGCAGACCGGTTTCAGCCGCGATACGGGAGTTGGAGCGGCCGCGGGCGGCGTGCAGCACCACCTGGGCACGCATCCGCAGCCGGTACTCGGTCTTGAGGCCATAGGCCATCGCCTTCAGCCTCCTCCGCTCGGCGGCGGTCGGGTCTATCGGGCGGGCAGTGGCAACAGGCATGGCAGGCGGGCCCATCGAGAGAACGGATCACGGACGGGCCGCAGCCTGACGCCTCGACAACACACCGGTCGGCACGACAGGCCGCGAACCTTGGCAGCGAGCAGGTCGCGTTGCCGCCACGCAGCGAGAGTGGCTCGCCCTCGGTCAGCCGGCTTCGGCTTCGCCGCTCCCCTTTCAGCCCGCGATGGGGCTGGGGTGCTGCCGCCGGTGTGGTCGTGGAGGTGGTGGTGGTCTTGCCTTACCAGGCAGGGCTGGTGACGAAGTGGGTGTCGTAGCGGTGTTGCTCGGTGAGCAGGCTGTCGTGGCTGGCTTCGCCCCGGCGGATCCTGGCGACCTGCCGAAGGTAGTCGAATCGTTCGATGCCAGGGGTGATCACGATCAGGGCATCGGCGGTGTTCCCTGGGGCGGCGCGGAAGGCGTGGTCACAGCGCGGTGGGATGACCAGGAAGTCACCGGAGCTGGCGGTGATGACCTTCGCCCCCACAAGCACCTGGAGCATTCCGTCGACGACGAAGAACAGTTCGGACGAGTGGTCGTGCCGGTGCGGGACCGCGCCGTCGGCGCTGCGGGCGAGTTGGATGCGGTGGGCGCTGAGCGCACCGTTGGTGGCACTGGCGTCAGCCAGTAGGCAGTGTCCGATCTCGGGTAGTTGCTCGGCGTCGCCTGCGCGGACGACGACCGGGTCGTGCGGATCGGCTGCAAAAACAGACATGAGTGACCCCCTGGGGCTAGAATGCTAGCAATCTAGCGAGCTAGTATCGGCCTATGGGTGATACGGAAGTCAAACAGTTCAACGTGTATCTGCCGCTGGGGCTGATCAGGCAGGTCAAGCATCATGCGATCGAGACGGGCATGTCATTGTCCGCGCTGGTCGCAGACGCCTTGCGCGCCTACCTCGACGACGCCCATGGACAGCGGCAGTCCTCTTCCGAAAAGGAGTCATGACATGGCAACCGAAGGGTTCGAGGCGGTGTTCGTGGAGACCCACAACTGGGGGAAGAGCGCAAAGTTCTTCCAGGAACTGGGTTACAAGTTGGAGACCTCCACCGGCGACGGCTCCGGCGTGTTCCGCAACGGCGAGGGTCCCTACCTCGTCGTTGTCGAGATCCCCGAGAACCGGGAGCCCGGCGTGCAGGTCGCACTGAAGGTGCCCGATGCGGATCTGTTCCGTCCCGATCCGGCCGTGGAGGTCGTCACCCCGTTCCACGACACGCACTACGGGACCCGGGAGATGACCGTCCGGGACCCCGACGGGCGGCTGTGGAGTCTGCAGGCCCCTGCCAAGAGCTGACATTTTCCCTCCCGTCCGGGTGGGCTGATTCGCCTCGGCTGACGGTGCCTGCGGTCCGCCCGGCGAATCCTGCGGCAGTGACGACCTTCGCCCTGCCCGGCAGTGGCCATTGCGCCCGAGGGGGTTCAGCAGCGTGCTGCTGAACCCCCTGTTCGCGAGCACGACCTGATCGAACCGCCGAGGCGAACTCCAAGGAACGGCACCGGCTATGCCATGACGGAGACCTCACGCGACCGACCAGCGAGCAGGTTCGCGCGCTCCTGGAGCAGCCCATGCAAGCGCCGTGAGTCGCCAGGGCGCTCGTCTCCCCTGTCAGGCGCACGGGAGAGGCCCCGTACGCGGGTACCGGGCGAGGACATCTGGAGCAACAAGACGTATTGGGCCCACCTGGTGGCGGTGCTCTGCCACTGACCGTGGGGACACGAGGAGTGGAGGATGGGACACGAATGAGCAGATGGCGCGGCAATCCCTGGGCGGTGCTGCTGACACTCAGCCTGGGATTCTTCATGACACTGCTGGACCTGACGGCCGTCAACGTCGCCATCCCCAGCATGATCGGCGACCTGCACGCGACGCTGGACCAGATGTTATGGGTGATCAATGTCTACATCCTCGTCCTTGCCGCGCTACTGATCACGTTCGGCCGACTGGGCGACGTGCGCGGGCCGCGCGCCATGTTCATCGCAGGTGTCGCGCTGTTCACCGTGGCATCCGTACTGTGCGCTCTGGCCCAGGAGCCGGCCCAGCTCATCGCCACCCGGGCCGTGCAGGGCCTGGGTGCGGCGGCGCTGATGCCGCAGACGATGACGATCATCATCGGCACGTTCCCCGCTGAGCGCCGGGGCGCCGCACTCGGTGTCTGGGGCGGAGTCGCGGGTGTGGCCACGATCGCCGGGCCCACCCTCGGCGGATTCCTGGTCAGCACGGCCGGCTGGCGGTGGATCTTCTTCGTCAACGTCCCGATCGGGGCGATCGTCCTGGCGATGGCCGTCACGATCGTGCCTGACATCCGGCACGGCAACCACCGAAAGTTGGACATTGCGGGTGTCGTCCTCGCCGCAGCGACGCTGGTATGCCTGACCTTCGCGCTTACCGAGGGCCAGCGGTATGACTGGAACGCCGGGATCTGGGCGCTGCTGGGCGCGGCGGCCCTACTGCTGGTGCTGTTTCTGATCCACCAGGGCACCCGGCAGCACGGCGAACCGCTGCTGCCCTTCGTGCTCTTCCGCGACCGCAACTACGCGGTCATGAGCTTCGTGTCCGCGACCGTCCAGGTCGGGATGCTCGGCCTGTTCCTGCCGGTGATGATCTATCTGCAGTCGGTGCTGAACTTCAGCGCCCTCACAGCCGGACTCGTGATGGCGCCGGCGATGGTGGTGTCAGCGGTGCTGTCGCCGGTTGCGGGCCGGATGGCGGACCGGATCGGCGGCAAGTATGTCCTGATGACCGGTCTGACCCTGTTCGCGGCCGGCATGGCCTGGCTCACCTGGGTCACCGATGTCGGCCGCGCGTGGTGGGAGTTCCAGCCCGCCCTGGTCACGGCGGGGGTAGGCATCGGCTGCGTGTTCGGCCCGATGGTCACTGTCGCCATGTACAACGTGGACCCCACGATGGCCGGGGCGGCCTCCGGCGTGATGAACACGATCCGCCAGATCGGCACAGTGATCGGCAGCGCCGCAGTCGGCGCAGTACTGCAGAACCGCCTGGCCGCCGCGCTGCAAGACGAAGCGGCAAAGCGGGCTGCCGGCCTCCCGGCCGACGTCCGCGGCCAATTCCTGGCCGACTTCCGCAACGCCGCCAAGAGCGGTCAAGAGGTCGGCATCGGGCGGAACGGCGCGGTGGTCCACCCACCGCAGGGAACGCCGACAAGCCTGGCCCATCACATCGATCAGGTGGCGGCGTCCACGTTCGAACACGGGGTCGTCCACGCGATGCGGCCGACCCTGGCACTGCCCATCATCGTGATCGCGGTCGGCGCCGTCTCGTGCTTCTTGGTACGACGCCGACAGGTCGGCAGCCCGAGCCCCGCTCCGGAACCAGTCGACCTCAGCACCTCGGCCTCAACGCGCCAGGAGTTCCTGGGCTGAGGCCGTTGTCGACGGGGGCCGTGCTGTGGTCAGTCGCCCTTGCCACCTTTGTGGCGACAGCGTCCGGCGGCGGCCAGCCACCCTCCGGCTTGTACGGCTCGGCGGCGGTACCCGCCCTGTCGGCTGTGCTGGGGTGCCACACCATCTCGACCCGTCCGGCCGCGACCTGATGGCGCCAGCTCCGACCTCTGACCAGCGCTCAGACGCGTGATCGGCTCCGCAGTCAACCCCCGAGGGACTTCCGGGGCTGACCACTGAGGATCGGCGGCCTCCCATGATCTGGACGCCTCCGGTGGCGACAAGGTGCGCTACCGGTTCAGCATTGGCGGTAATCGGGCGTTGATCTCGGGCTTGCTTGTCCTCGCGGTTGTTCGGGTCGGTGACGGTGGCTGTGGCCCTGGGGTGCTTTCGGTGCGGGTTTGTGGGGTCGTGGCCGGCTGGTTGGCTGGGTGGTCGGTTGTGTGTGGTGGCACCGCTCGGGTGGGTGACGGTTCCTCGCGGGGACTGCCGGAGTGTCGGTTGGAGTGTCGGGTCTCCGAGCGGTGCTGCTGTGTCTTCGTGGTCAGTTGAAGACGAGGATGTCGGTGCGCATCGGCAGGGGGCTGTTCCAGCCGATGTTGATCTTGAAGGTGACGACGCCGTTGCCGGGGGCGATGCTCGACACCTGGAACGGTGCGGCGCCGACGAATCGGTTGCCGTTGGCGTCGGTCTCCGAGGCCGTGATGACGACGGTCGAGTTGATCCCGATGACGTTCCACGAGATCTGCAGGTTGAACGTCCCGTTGCCGGGGCTCCAGTTCACCCAGCCGCGCCACACGGCGCCGACGTTGCCGCCGATGTCGGCGAGGTGCTGCTCGGTGTCGGTGGACTGCAGTGCGCCGGTGATCTGCGGGACCTGGGAGGCGGTGGGTTCGGCTGCGGCCATGACGGCCCTCCTTGTGCCGGGAGGGCCCCCACGAGCCCTCCGGATACTCAGAGTGTCCGCCTGTGCGCGTAGTGTCACAATCACTCGTGAGGGTGAACGCCCGGCGTGTCGCCGCGCCACTCGCCCGTCCGCGCCCTGCGGCCGCCCGCCACCCGGCGCGCACCCCGCCCCCATCCGCCCGCGCACCCGCCCACTCGCCCGCCCGCCGCCCGCCGCCGCCCCACCGCCTCACCGCCCGCCCTCCCGTCCTCCTGGCCTGCGGGGTCGGCCGGTCGTTCTGGTCTGATCGGGGGCTGCGGGAGTGGCAGGTCGTATCTGCTGGTCGGGGTGGGCGTTGTGATTGCCGGGGCCGGTGGGCGCGTTTGCTCCATGGCGGGCCGTGGACCTGGTGAACGGGCTTGCCGGGGCCGGTGGGTGGCGAACGGCTCGGCCGCATGATCGGGAAGTGTGGCCGTGTCGGCTTTCTCTGTCTGGATGGGCTCGGCTGCGTCAAGGTCGACCGGCGCGGTGCGGGGCTGCTGTTCCGGATTTTCATCGAGCGCGGGGAGCGCCACGCGATTGCGATCGCGATCGCTTCGAAGTGGCTGTTCGTCGGGTGGGGCGAGGCCTTTACCGGCGGGTGCGTGTGCTGGGCTGTCGTTGATCGGCTCGCCGTCGGGGTTTCCGTCGTCGGGGTCGGTGCGGGGTTTTGCCGGTTTGCCGGTACCGCTGCCAGGTGTGGGACGGTCGCCGTGTGGCCGGCGTGGGCCCGAATGGCCTGGTTCGCCGGTTCCTCCGCGTCCTGGCCGATCTTTTTCGCCTTGGTCGGCGGGTGCGTCGATTGGGCGGTCGACGGACGCGATGGCTTCGACGCCGTGGTCGATTGGATCATCCCGATCGCTGGAATGCCAAGCGGACGAGCCGATCTGGCAGGTCCCGGGGTCCCCGTGTGAGAACGCCGGCGGCAGAGCGGGTTGCGGGCGGTGGGCTGTGTGGAGTTCTGTCCGGAGGGAGCCGTCAACGGCCGCCGGGCATTCGTCGCCTGCCCGCCGGCCGCTTCGACGGCTTTCCCGGTTCAGATGGGGATGACATTGCCGGGCGTCGACGACCCGTCCAGTCGGAGTGTCGTGGTGGGTTTCAAGCCGCCGGGAATGTGATGGTTGACCGTCAACTGATAGGACGCGCCCCAGATTTGCGTGTGCTGGCCCTGCAGGTCGAGTGTCAGTGCGAGGAAATTGAACGTTCCCGCAAGACCGGGCAGGGCCTGGTTCATGAGTCCGACCTCGGCCTTGTTGAGCTGGGCCGACGCCCCTGGGCCGTCACTGTTGTAGTAGACGGTCAGTGAGGCCGTCAGGGCGAATTCCAGTGAGGAGAGATCCAGGTCGTCCTTCCAGAAGTCCACAGTTTGGTCGGAATTCGGCAGAAGGGACAGTGCTTTGCCCTTGATGAATCCGCCACTGGAGTTCGTGTTGTCGAGCATGAGGTCGTTGATGAATCCCGTATAGATGATCAGCGCGCTGTCTGTCGATCCGGGCTCGGTGGTTCTCATCTTCAGACTCATCGGGCCTGAAACCTTGTCAAGCGGAACTTGCACCGTGCTCATGGGTGCCACCACACTTCTCTTGGTAAGGGCGCCACGCGAACAGTCCTGGGGCCGGCGGCCATGGGGGCTGACGCAGCCCGCACGGCCCCCAGCATCTTCTCCGCCCCAGGCTTGCGCCCGCCTGGATCCGCCGAACGGTGCAACTCCGTACATGGTCGACCTGCCGGGTGGGTCAGACTGTGGGAAACCGGCTCCCGGTGGCCGGCCCCGTGGTGTCGGAACCCGGTTCCGGCGAAGATGCCGGTCCGGTGCCGCCGCGCGGGCACCGAAGCGAGTTCCTGCCCCGGCCCACGGGCTCTGGCCGGCAAGGGATCCACCGGCGTGTGACCGGTCCTGCCGGCCCGGGTATCCGAAAGACCTCCGGGAACGAAGCCGGCGAGAGCGCCACGGAGGACCACGAAGCCACGCGAGCCGAGGACGCCCGCCCGCCCGGACGCGTCCTGTCGGGGGTGCGATCGGGGCGGGCGTTGCTCACCTCACGCGACCGGCCCACCGACGGTCCCCGCCGGCGCCACCACCCCGACGGGCGGCCGGCGGCGGGTGCGGGTGCCGGGGGTGGGGGGTGGGGGTGGTGCCGTTGTGGGGGGGTGGCTCGGGTGCGGAGGACGGCGGAGGGAGCGGCTGGCGAGCGCCCTGACGGCCCGCGGCTGCGGTAGGAGTGCCCGCCCGAGACCCCCGGGCGCTGTCGCGGCCCGGGGGTCGCATTCGCGCCCGTGTCCCTGTGCTGCGCTGCTGTCTGTCCCGCGTGTGGGGGCTGCCGGTGTGTGTGGGTGCCGGGGGGTGGGGGGTGGCTGGCTGGTCGTGTGGGGTTTGGGTGGTGGTGCTACGGGTGGCGGTCCGGTCGGCTTGCGTCGGCTTCTGCCGGTGCCTGGGCGTGCCGGCCGGGTCCGGTCGTGGGAGGCGGGGCCCCTTGTGCCGGCGTTTCCGGGTCCGGGGGCGGTGCTCGCCTGCGGCCCGCCCGCCCGCTTGCTCGCTTGTGTGGGGTGCGGCGTGCGCGGGTGGGGTGGGTGGGGGTGGGTGTGTGGGGGTGGTTTTGTTGTGGGGTGTTGGTCTGGGCCGGGGGGTTGGGGGGTTGGTGTTCAGGTGTGGTGGTCGAGGAGGGCTTGTAGGTAGTTTTCGAGGCGGGTGGTCAGGAGGGTGGGGGTGAGGTCGGTGCGGCCGAGGTCGTGCCAGGGTTCGGCGATTTTGCGGGCGTCGGGGGCGAAGGCGAGGGCGTCGAGGAGTTGCCAGTAGAGGTGGGCGGGGCCGGTGGCGAGGGTGTGGCCGCCGGCGGCGGTGTAGCGGTCGGGGAAGGCGAGGCCTGTTTCGGGGCCGTGGAGCAGGGCCAGCGTGGTGGAGCAGTGGGCGACGTCCAGGTCGGCCGGTCCCCAGGAGGTCTCGACCCAGTCGACGACCGCGCTGATCTTCAGGTCCGGGCCGTGGCCGGTGAACAGTACGTTGCCGGGGTGGAAGTCGCGGTGCAGGAAGCAGGGCCGGTGTGCGGGCGCCGGGTGGCGGATCACGTCGATCGCCCGGGCCCACAGTGCGGGCCGTGCCGTGTCGGGGGGCACGGTGACGCGTTCGGGTGCCGTCCACGGCTGCCAGGCGCGTGGGCGGTCCCGTTCGGTGACGGGCAGGGCGTGTACGGCGGCGAGCTGTGCGGCCAGCAGGTCCGTGCGTGCCGCCCGGTCCCGGTCCTCGGCCACGCGGACGGTGCCGGGCAGGTGGGTCATCATCAGCGACGGGTGCTCGCACACTTCCCCCCGCGCGTCCACGGCGACCAGCCGTGCCGCCGGGACGCCACTGCCCTCCAGCAGGCGCAGCACGCCCGCCTCGCGGGCGAGCAGGGCCGGGGCGTGGCGGCGGTAGAACGGTTTGACGAAGGAGCGCAGGACCAGCGCGTACGGGCCGGCTCCGCCGGGGCGTTCCACGTCCAGGCGGCGCATCCGCGAGGTCCATCCGCCTTTCAGCGCGCTGACCGCGCCGATGCGTTCACCGGGTGCGAGGTGTTCCTCGACCCACCGGCGCGTGGCGTCCCATCCCTGGCCCCAGTCCCCACCCTCGGTCACGGACACCGAGCCTACGCCCCGGCCCGCCGCACGCCCCCACCCGGACCCGGGCCCGCCGTACCCGGACCGGGGTGGACCCCTGGTCCCCGGCCTGCTGTACGCGCCCACCCGGTCCCTGGCCTGCCGTGCGCGCCCACCCGGCCTGCCGCACCCTATCCGCCCCGCCCGGACCCCGGACTCGCCCGGACCCGGTCCCGGGCCCGCCGTACCCGGACCGGGGCGGCCCCCCGGTCCCCGGCCTGCCGTATGAGCCCACCCGGACCCCGGTCCGCCGTACCCGGACCCGCCAGGTTCCCGGCTTGCCGCACCCGGTTCCCGCCCGGGCGCCGGCCCCCGGCCTGCCGTGCGCGCCCACCCGGCCTGCCGCACCCTATCCGCCCCGCCCGGACCCCGGACCCGCCCGGACCCGGTCCCGGGCCCGCCGCACCCGGACCGGGGCGGCCCCCGGTCCCCGGCCTGCTGTACGAGCCCACCCGGACCCGGGCCCGCCGTACCCGGTCCCCGGCCTGCCGTGCGCGCCCACCCGGACCCTGGCCTGCCGCACCCGGTCCCTGGCCTGCCGTGCGCGCCCACCCGGCCTGCCGCACCCTATCCGCCCCGCCCGGACCCCGGACCCGCCCGGACCCGGTCCCGGGCCCGCCGCACCCG
>NZ_JBVILX010000018.1:105939-162368 GCF_055580145.1 Kitasatospora sp. NPDC032121
GGACCGGGGCGGCCCCCCGGTCCCCGGCCTGCTGTACGCGCCCGCCCGGACCTCGGTCCGCCGTACCCGGACCCGCCAGGTTCCCGGTTCCCGGTTCGCCCCCGTCCGGTCCCCGGCCTGCCGTACGCGCCTACTCGGCCTGCCGTACCCGGGGACTATCACGATCTAGGTGTACGGCACCCGGTTGGCCTACGTGTTGATCTTCGTGGTGGGGTGTGGGCCAGGTGGCCTACGCCCGTCCGGCTGACAGGCGCCCGTCGAAGGCGATGTCGAAGGCGTTGAGGGCGGCCATCCAGCGGTTGCTCCAGCGCTGGCGGCCGCGTCCGGTGGGGTCGAGGGCGAGGGTGGCCAGGTAGAGCCGCTTGAGGGCCGCTTGGTCGTTGGGGAAGTGACCGCAGGCGCCGGCGGCCCTGCGGTAGCGAGAGTTCAGGCTCTCGATGGCGTTGGTGGTGCAGATGATCTTGCGGATCTCGGCGTCGAAGGCGAGGAAGGGGACCATCTCCGGCCAGGCCTTCTCCCACAATCGCACCACGGCTGGGTAAGTCGCCTCCCAGGCGGCCGCGAAGTCGGCGAAGCGGTCCAGGGCCGCTTGCTCGTTCGGCGCGGTGTAGACGGGCTTGAGGTCGCGGGCCACGGCCGCCCAGTCCCGCTTGGAGGTGTAGCGGAAGGAGTTCCGCAGCAGGTGGACGATGCAGGTCTGGACCACGGTCTGCGGCCAGACCTGGGCGACCGCGTCGGGCAGGCCGGCCAGGCCGTCGCAGATGAGGATCAGGCAGTCCTTCACGCCGCGGTTCTTGATCTCGGTCAGGACGGACTGCCAGTACTTGGCGCCCTCGCCGCCGCTGGAGGTCCACAGACCCAGGATGTCGCGGTAACCGTCGGCGGTGACGCCCAGGACCACGTAGACGGGTCGGTTGGCGACCTGGCCGTCGCGGACCTTGATGTTCACAGCGTCCACGAACAAGACCGGGTAGACCGCGTCCAGCGGGCGCGTGCGCCACTCGGCCATGCCCTCCAGGACCCGGTCGGTGATCGTGGAGACGGTCTCCTTGCTGGTCGTCATGCCGTAGACCTCGGCCAGGTGCGCGACGATCTCGCCGCTGGTCAGGCCTTTCGCGGTCAGCGAGACCACAAGATTGTCCAGGCCCTCGGTCCGGCGTGCGTGGCGGGGTACGACCTTGGGCTCGAATGTGCCGGCCCGGTCCCTGGGCACCTCCAACGTGACCGGTCCGGCCTCGGTCATCACGGTCTTCATCCGGTAGCCGTTGCGCGCGTTGCCGCCCTTGCGCACCGAGCGGCCCGGCTCCGCGGTCGAAGCCAGGTGTTCGTCCATCTCGGCCTCCAGGGCCTCCTGGAGCAGGTGCCGGGTCAACTGCTGCAGCAGCCCGCCGTCACCGAGCAGCTGCATCCCGCCGGCCCTGGCCTGCTCGGTCGCCAGCTCGGCGACCGAGGCCACTACATCCGACGCACCCGTACTCTTCCTCGGACCCATGCCCAAGGCATCGGCAGTTTCCGGCCCCGACGAAACCGACTCGTCAGGAACCGACCGATCTGCTGATCCGTCAGCGAGCTCATCAGTGTCTCCCTTGAACAGGGTGTCCACCTGATTCATGACACTCCCCGTACCCGTCCCCGCGGCCTCCGGTCTCCGGTCCGCCCCGGCGGGTCCCCGGCCTGCCGAGCGGTGCTGACGGTCTGTCAATTTCCGTGTGGTCGGTGTCTGGAGCTCCTTATTTCGACAGTTGTGGATGTTTGATTGGCGGGGTGTGTCCGGGTCGGCTGGGTGTGGATGCGGGCTGCTGGCCGTGTGTACCGGGGGAGGGGTTTGTCATGCCCGGGGTCGTTGTCGTCGAGACTGCCGGGGGGCGGAGGTGCCGGCCGTGTGTGAGGTGTCGTGCCCGAGCTCGGGGTGCGGCGGGTTGCGCCTGTGTCGTGGTGATCGGTCTCGACCCGGGCCGAGGCCTTCTTCCGTGCCGGTGCCTGCCTGGAGTGGCCGCGTCTGCCTGCCGTCCTCGGTGGCGAGGCCTGGGGTGCGGTGGAGGTCGTCGGTGAGGGCGTCGTCGCTTTCGTGTCCGGCCGGTGTCGAGACCGTGCCCGCGTTCTCCCGGAAGGACTACGGCGTCTGCGGCGCCTGCGTGCTGGTCCCCGCCCGCGCGGCCGTCCCCCGCCTCGAACACCTCGCTCCGGTCGTGGGGTGTCGCTGTGTGGATGTCCTGCCTCACTGCCTACGGCCCTCACCGCCTGCGGGGTGCTCGCCGGGGACGGCTGTCTGCGCCCTGGTGGCGACGTGCTGATCGCCGCCGTCTGTGGTGTGGGCCTGGCCGCTATTGGTGCCGTCCGTCGTCTGGGTGCCCACCCCGTCGCCACCACCCCCCGGCACCCGCGCCCGCGCGGCCGTTCCCTGCCTTGAACGCCTCGCCCTGGTCCCGGGGGTGTCGCTGTGTGGATGTCCTGCGTCACTGCCTGCGGGGTGCTCGCCGGGGATGGCTGTCTGCGCCCTGGTGGCGACGTGCTGATCGCCGCTGTCTGTGGTGTGGGCCTGGCCGCTATTGGTGCCGTCCGTCGTCTGGGTGCCCACCCCGTCGCCACCACCCCCCGGCACCCGCGTCCGTGCTGAGGCGCGGCGTCGCCGGCGGGGAGGGCTTTCTCGCCGGGGTCGATGCTGCGAGTGCCGGACGCGGTGTGTGCATCGTTTTCGGCCCCTGTTGTGGGACCTGGCGTCCTCGTTCTCGCGCGCGTCCTCGCCCCGACCCGGATGCCTGGTCGTCTACGGCGGCTTCGACCCGGGCGTCACTCCAGGGCCCGGCTGGGATGCCTTCGTCCTCGTCGCGGGCGGCTGCCTGCGCCCTGGTGGCGACGTGCTGGTCGCCGCTGTCTGTGGTGTGGGCCTGGCCGCTATTGGTGCCGTCCGTCGTCTGGGTGCCCGCCCCGTCGCCACCACCCGCGCCCGCGTCCCGTGCTGAGGCCCGGCGCCTGCTGGACGCCGGCGGCGTCGTTGTCACCGGCGGGGAGGGCTTTCTCGCCTGGGTCGATGTCGCGAGTGCCGGATGCGGTGTGTGCATCGTCTTCGGCCCCCGTCGTGGGACCCGGCGTCTTCGTTCTGGCGCGCGTCCTCGCCCCGACCCGGTCGCCTGGTCGTCTACGGCGGCCTCGGCCCGGGCGTCACTCCGCGACCCACAGCCGGTTCGGCGCCGTCGCGGTGAAGTCGCGCCGTCGCCGGCTGCTTTTTCGGTATGCGTGAGGTGGCCCGCGGTGACGAACGCCTGCGCTGCGCCCACGTGTTCGTCACCGCGGGCCTGGCCGGCGGCTCGTTCACCCCTCCCGGTCATCGACCGTGTCTTCGAGGACGCCTGGACGCCGTCGCCGAAGTCCACCGCTATCTCGAATCCGGTACCCGGATCGGCGAGATCGTCCTCACCGTCCGAGACCGACCCGCCCTCACGCCCCCGGGGCCCGACCCGCTCTCACGCTCCCGGGGCCAGGGTTCCTCTCACGCCCCTGGGGCCTGCTGTGCTTCCGCGTCCGCAGCGGCCACTACTGCCGACAGCAGGCCCGGGAAGCGCTGTTCCAGCTCCTCGGTGCGCAGTGCGTTCATCTTGGTGGTGCCGACGTAGTACTGGCGTAGTACGCCGGCTTCGCGTAGCACGCTGAAGTGGTGGCTGGAGGTCGAACGTCCGACCGGGAGGTCGAAGGAGCCGCAGCTGAGGTCGGCTCCGGAGTGCGCGAGTGTGCGCACCACCGTCCTGCGGGCCGGGTCAGCGAGTGCCTCCAGTACCTGCTGGACGCTCACGTCCTCCACACCAGGGTGCACGATCACCCGCGCCGCCACGCGTGCCCGTCCCACACCCACCACCCCTTCCCAATGCTCGACCCCCGTCCGTTCGATGGTCAAAGTCCGCGCGGTGCGCGTGACTTCACGCGCATGACGCTACCAGGGCCGATCGCCTGGCCTGCCGGTGTTCAGTGCGGTGGGTGGAGCCGCCCGCCCCCGCTGGGGCACCCGCGAGCGCGCCCCCCGCCGCGCGGCGGGGGCGTGCGACCCGCCGCGAACGACCCGCCGTGAACAGGACGGGCAGGACAGGACAGGACAGGGCGGGAGAGGGGGTGCGGGAGGGGAGGGGTGCGGGAGGGGGGTGCGTGAGGGGAGGGGTGGGCAGGGCAGGGGAGGGGAGGGGGTGCGGGAGGGGGTCTGTGGTCTTCGGGTGTCGGTGGGAATGCCGTGTCGCCTGGGGTGGTTGCGGTGGAGAGTCCGCGTGTCCGGTTGTCGGTGTGTGGTGGGCTTATTGACGTGTGGTCGCGGGAGGGTGTGCGGATGAGGATCGGTGGCATCGAGGTTCTGGCGGTCATGGACGGAACGGGTACGGAGAGGGCTGCGGATATCCTCACTCGTCCCGGTGTCGATGATCCGTGGGCCTGTCACGGTCATCATCTCGGGCCCGGCGGTACTCTTAACCTGCCGCTCGGCGGGTTTCTGGTACGTGGTGGTGAGCGTACGGTGCTGGTCGATGCCGGGGTCGGTCCGCACGACGACGGCCGTTACCGCGGGGGTGCCCTGCTGGACTCGCTCGCCGCGCACGGTACTGCCCCTGGTGACGTGACCGATGTCGTTTTCACCCACCTCCATTTCGATCATGTCGGGTGGGCCTGTGTCGAGGGCCGGCCCGTCTTCCCTAACGCCGTCTACCGTGCCCACCGCGCGGACTGGCGGCATTTCGTCACCGGTGACACCGCGACCCCCGAAGCCGTCGCCAAACTCAGCCCTCTCGAGGGCCGGTTGGAGCTGTTCGACACCGACTTCACCCTCGCTCCCGGTATCGATGCTCTCCACCTGCCCGGCCACACCCCGGGTACCACTGTCTACGTGCTCTCCGGTGGCGGGCGCCGGGCCCTGCTGCTCGGGGACGTCGTGCACTCCGTCGTCCAGTTCGGTGAACGGGACTGGCAGGTCGTCTGGGACGTCGACCCTGTCGCCGCTTCGGCCGTGCGCAACCGCCTCGCCGACCAGGCGGCCGACACCGACGACCTCCTCGTCGCCGCCCACCTGCCCGGTATGCGCTTCGGCCGTATCCTCGCCGCCGACGGCCACCGCCGCTTCGTCGCCGTCTGAACCCCCGGCCCCCGCCCCGGCACCGCCCCCGGCCCCCGGCCCCGGCACCGCCCTCGGCCCGGCACCGCCCTCGGCCCGGCGCCGCTCCGGCACCGGCGCCGCCTCGCCCTCGGCACCGCCCCCGGCCCCGACCCGGCACCGTCCCCAGGCCCGGCACCGCCCCTCCGGCACCGGCACCGCTCCGCTCACGTGCCGTCCCGCCCCCGGCACCGGTGCCGCCTCGCGCTCGGCACCGCTCCGCGCACGTGCCGTTCCGCCCTCGGCCTGGCACCGCCCCCCGGCCCGGCATCGCCCCGGCCCCGGTGCCGCCCCGGCCGCGGTGCCGGTGCCGGGTGCTGTCGGCTGTGGGGCGCGGCACACTGGGGGGCCGGACATGTGACGCCGTATGAGGGAGCAGTGATGGCACAGGTCGCCGTGGTCACCTTCGACGGGTTCAACGAACTCGACAGTTTCATCGCCTCCGCACTGATCAACCGCTGCCGCAACGACGGTCTGGAGGCCTTCATCACCA
Source organism: Kitasatospora sp. NPDC032121 (assembly GCF_055580145.1). Lineage (NCBI taxonomy): Bacteria > Bacillati > Actinomycetota > Actinomycetes > Kitasatosporales > Streptomycetaceae > Kitasatospora > Kitasatospora sp. NPDC032121. The sequence continues at coordinate 111,558 of NZ_JBVILX010000018.1, forward strand.
CACCGACGCCGCAGGTCACCTCGATGAACGGTGTCCGGGTCGCCGGGCAGCGTCCGATCGAGTTCGTCGCCGAGGCCGACGTCGTGCTGATCGGCAGCGGGGTACGGACCCGCGACGTGGTCGCCGACGCCCCGTTGCTCGCCCGGCTGCCGCTGGAGCCCGCCCGGCAGCTGATCGGCTCCCAGTGCTCCGGCGCGCTGGTGCTGGCCCATCTGGGCCTGCTGGGTTCCATGCCGGCCTGTACCGACCCGACGACCCGGCCCTTCCTCGAGGCCCTCGGTGTCACCGTGCCCGACGCGCCGTTCCACGCCGAGGGCAACATCGCGACCGCGGGCGGCTGCCTGGCCTCCCAGTACCTCGCCACCTGGGTGATCACCCGCACCCTGGGCGAGGACGCCGCGCGTGCCGTCCTCGACTACGTCGCCCCGGTCGGCGAGCACCGGGAGACCACCGCCCGCGCCCTGCGCGCCGTCGGCGTGGGGGAGCCCGCCCGCGCCTGACGGGCCCTGCCGGCCGGCGGGCACCGATCCGCCCCCGACGCCCCGGTGTCGCCACTTTGCCCCGGGGCCGTCACTGCACCGCGGTGTCGCCGTACCGGAAGTGGCCGGCGCCGGGGCGCGGACCGCCACCACCCGCCGCCCGTCCGTCCGGTGGCCGCCCGCCGCCCGTCCGCCCGGTGGATGCCCGCCGCCCGCCGCTGCGCCGCCGCGCTGCTGCGCTGCTGTGCCGGGGCCGGGGTGGGTGTGCCCGGGGGGGGTGAACCGCTGGGACGGCATCCGGCCGCCGTGCGGTGGGGTTCCGGCCCGGGCGGCGGCGTGTGGAAACGGCCGCGCCGGGCCGGGCTGCGCACGCCGTGGTGCACGGCCGGGGTGTGGCCGCCGTCCCGGCCCCGCGTCGGGACGGGTCCCTGCGGTGGCGGACCGGCCCGCCGGCGCCCGGCCCTCCCTCGAGCCACTTCTCGTCCAGGGAGAGCGGGCACGTGCCGGGAGTCACCGCGGATGTCTGCTGCGGCCGGGCCGACCCGGTCGCCGCGCCGTCCTCGACGGCGTCGCCCTGCTCGGTGAGGAGCGGGCGGCTGTCGAGGACGGTCCGGGGTCACGGGCGCCAGACGGCGGCCATGTGGTGCGGGTAGAGGTTGCCGGCCATCCGGGGCAGCCACAGGCCGACGACCAGGCCGCCGTCGTTCACCAGGCGGGCGCTGTTGGTGGCACCGGTCGGGTCGAGGTTCTCGGGGGCGCCGCCGCTCGGGGCCCAGATCCGGCCCGACTGGTACTCGCGGGCGGGTATGCCGTCCCAGGCGTAGCCGACCGCGGTGCCGAAGTCGTTGACGTCCGTTGCGGTCGTCCGCCCGGCCGGCCGGGTCGGGTCGAGCGGGGTCAGCACGCCCTGCGGGCTCCACCGTGCGGCATACGTCCGCAGGACCTGGGGGTCCGGCTGGTAACTGCCCACCACGGTACCCGAGTTGTTGATGCTGCCGGGGTAGGTGTCGGGGCCCAGGTCGTGCAGGACGCCGTCGGCCGAGCGGATCAGCCCGTGCCGAACGCTGCCGCCGCCCGCGAGCGGCAGGTCGACCCCGCCGGTCACGGCTCCGGCCTCGTTGATCCGCGAGGCCCAGCTCCCGACGGCGGCGGCGTCGGACGTGAACGCGTGGGGGATGCCGTCGGGGCCCCAGACGGTGCCGTGCCTCGCCCCGATCCAGGTGTAGGAGACGCCGACCGCGAAGCCGGCGCTGTTGACGTCGAAGGCCAGCCCCTCGGCCTCGCCGGGCAGCGGGGCGAGGGCGACGGTGGTGCCGTCCGGATGCCAGGCGACGGGGTGGCGCTGCGCCCCGTGGGAGGACGTGCCGACCACGATGCCGCCGGCGCTGATCGCGACGGGCTTGCCGGCGGTGTCGCCGGGCAGCGGTGCCAGGGCGGTGGGCGTGCCGTCGGCGGCCCAGCGCACGGCCGTCGCCTGGTCGCTGCCCCGTGAGGCGGGCCAGGAGATGCCGATGACGGTCCCGGCGTCGTTCACCCCGAGGGCCTGCGCGTAGTCCTCGCCGGGCAGCGGGGGCAGGACGGTGGGCGAGCGGTCCGCGTTCCAGCGGATGGCGCTCGCCCCGCGGCCCTGCCCGTCGGCCCAGGCGTAGCCGACGACGACGTCGGCGTTGTTGAGCCCGGTGGGCTCGCTGTAGGGATTGGCGGGTATGCCGGTCGACAGCACCGTCATCGGCAGCGCGGCCACGGCCACGGCCGGTGCGGCGGGTGCGGCCGGTGCGGCGGCGGGGGGTGCGGCGGCGGCGGGGGCGGTCAGCAGCGCCCCGGCGGCGAGCGCGGCCACGGCGGCGGCTGCTGTCCGGCGGCGGACGGTGGGGACGGTCATGACACGGGCTTCCTCGTCTGCTCGGCGACATGGCGGCCCCGCCGTGGCGCCGGCCGTGCCGCGAAGGGCCGGACGCGCGCCGGGCGGGGCCGGTGGATGCGGTGGTGCGGGACGGGCCGTGTGCTGCCCGCGCCGGTGCGTGAACACCCCCGGCGACGGGCTGTCATGGCCGCGACTCTAGCCGCCCGTCTCCGCCCCGCGGAGCCGAACCGGGCACTCCGGTCGTCCGCGGCACCACCCGCCGACCCCCCGTCTCCGCGGCACCTCCTACCGACCCAGGTCGTCCGCTACGCCCGTGGTGTCGGCCGGGGCCGAACCCGCCTGCCCGGCGGTTCTCGGCTGCCGGGGCCCGCGCGTCGTTGCCGGCCCGCACGCCGCCGCCCCGGGGATCGCCGTGGGCGGCGGGGTCGTGATGCTGCCCGCCGCGGACGGTCCGCCGCGCCGCCTGCGGGACCCCGGGCGGGCCCTGGAACGCCGGCTCCTCGACCAGGGTGCCGGGGCCCTGGACCCCGTGGTCCTTGCCACGGCCTGCCGGGAGCTCGCGCGGGTAGCCCGCAGCGCAAAGGCGCCGGGGGAGGGGTTACCGCCCGTCGCCGCCCTGGGCCGGGGCGGCGGCACGCAAGTGCCGTCAGGTGGTGCGGAGTTCGCCGGTGCGGGCGGCGGTGACGAAGGTCTGCCAGGCGGGGGCGGGGAAGAGGAGGGTGGGGTCGTCGGGGTTCTTGGAGTCGCGGACGGGGATGAGGTCGGGGATGCTGTCGGCGACTTCGACGCAGCCGTTCTGGCCGCCGTTGTGGGTGCTCTTGCGCCAGACGACGGGGGTGCTGCTGCTCATGGCGGTTGCCTTCTGGATGAGCTGCGGAGTGGGAAGTCGGCGGGGTCGACTTCTCATGCCGGGTGTTCGGGGGAGGAGGGGCCCTGCCCGGACGGCACGAGGAGGGTCCGACATGCAAGTGCCGTCAGGTGGTGCGGAGTTCGCTGTCGCGGGCGGCGGTGATGAAGGTCTGCCAGGCGGGGGCGGGGGAGAGGAGGGTGGGGTCGTCGGGGTTCTTGGAGTCGCGGACGGGGATGAGGCCGGCGACCTCCATGCAGCTGTTCTGGCCGCCGTTGTGGGTGCTCTTGCGCCAGACGACGGGGGTGTTGTGGTTCATGGCGGTTGCGTCCTGGATGAGCTGCGGAGTGGGAGGTCGGCGGGGTCGACTTCCCGTGTCGGGTGTTCCGGGGGAGGAGGGGCCCTGCCCGTACGGTACGGGCAGGGTTGTCCGGCGTCGCTGCCCCGGGCCGGGGCGCGACGGGCACGTGCCGTCAGGTGGTGCGGAGTTCGCCGGTGCGTGTGGTGGTGGCGAAGGTCTGCCAGGTGGAGGGCGGGAAGTCGAGGCGGGGGCCGTCGGGGTGGTCGCTGTGGTGGGTCGGCTTCCCGGGCTCGACGGGCCGGCCGTGCAGCGCGCGCGTACTCCAGGGTTCCAGGGCGGTGAGGACCGGGTCGGCGTTCGCGTGTTCGGAGGTGTGCCGGCCCACGGTCCGGCGGGAGAAGGCGTCGCGGATCGTGGCCGGCCGCCACGGTCCCTCGTCGGTCGGGATCAGTGAGATGTCGGCCACCCGCAACCGGTTCGGCGCGGTCGGCGGTGGAATCGCGCTGCGCCAGGGCCGGGGCGGGGTCGGCGGCCGGGTCGCGGTGGGTGAGGGATCGGGGCCGGCGCGGGCCGGCGTGGGCTGACGCCCTGCGGGCCGGCCCGGCGCGTCAGGCGTTCGTCCGGCTTGCGGCCGACCCGGGTGTTCTCGTGGCGCAGGACGGCGTGGGCGCGCGGGGAGCCGTGGGTGGTGTCGGAGCCGGCGTGGATGCGGCGGATGTGCTCGGTGGGTTCGGCGTCGTGGCGTTTGCGCGCGCACGGCTCGGTGGTCTCGTGGCGTCGGCGGTGAGGAGGAGGCGGGGATGTGCGGTTCCCGCAGGTCGGGTTCGGCCCCGGAGCGGTCGTGGTGCTCGTCGGTGGGCTTCAGTGCCGTCGCCGGGTCGGGTCGAGCTCCTGGGCGAAAAGAGGCGAGAAGAGCCGAGGCGGCGTTGAGGATTTCGCGGGACCGGTGGAGTTCGGCGTTCTCCTTGCGCAGCGCGGCCGGTTCCTTCTTCTCCGTGGTGGTCTGCCGGTCGTCGCGCTCGCTTCGAGGACGAGCAGGCGCGGGGCGCTGACCAGGGCCTGGGCGACCCGTGGTCCGCGTCGTCCTGGTGGATCCGGTGGTGCGGGGCCTCGTGGTGTGCGCTCGGGTCGCGGGCCGTCGTGCGGTCGGCAGTGCGGTGCATCTCCACCGCACGTCGTCGCAACTCGGGCGGGTGCTTCATTGGTGCGGCCGTGGCAGAGGCTCCCTTGTCATGGCCGACCAGGCCGTTTGCGGCAACCTTGCGCACGTCGGGGGAGTCTCGGGTCGCTGTTCTCCGGTACGACGGGCCGGCGGCCGGCTGCCAGGCACAGCTGTGTGGGAGGCGGGTTCTGCGGTGGGGAGTCGATGACGTCCGGGTCGTGGTCCGTAGCGATGTTCTGGCGCGCGACCGCCGGCATCGGCGACTGCGTGATCGGCTTGTTCGCCGAAGCGCGGCGCGAGGTGCCCCGGCAGGTCGCGGTCCGTTTGCCGTCCACGATCACGTGGGGGTTCGGACGGTGACACGGCGAGGGCCTGAGCGCAGGCGGCGGGTTGGAGGACAGCCGCAGCTTGCGCGCCCCCCTGGTCGCGCGGCGATCAGGGGGGCGCGGTACCGGCGGCCGGCGGCTTCGTCTGAGGCGCGGTGAGTGGTGTCGCTGGTCCGCCACCGGGGCGAGGAGAGCCGCTTCGCCGTCGCAGGGGACGCGGCCGCCCGTCGCCCGTCGCCCGTCGCCCGTCGCCCGTCGCCCGGCCGCCCGTCGGCCGGGCGGCCGGGCGGCCGACGGGCTGAGTGGTGTCGGGCGGGAATAGTCGCCGGCTGTTCGGACAGACGCCGGGTATGGCGCTGTTTCGCAGACGTACGCGTGGCTTGACGGGCGACGAGCCGCAGGCCCGCGGCCCGGGCGGCGAGAAGGCCGCTCCGAAGGGCCCGTCCGATGTTCCGGGGCGGGGTTGGTTCGCTGTGCTGAGGCGCACCGGGCGGGAGTTCTTGGACGATGAGCTGCCGGACCGTGCGGCCGCTCTCACCTATTACGGTGTGCTGGCGATCTTTCCTGCGCTGCTGGTGCTGGTGTCGGTCATGGGTCTGGCGGGCAGCTCGGCCACCAACCAGATCCTGGACAACCTGCAGAAGCTCACCCCCGGGTCCGCGCGGGAGATCCTGCACTCGGCCGTCACGCAGGTGCAGGGCAGTCGTGGCACCGGCGGCGTTCTGGCGGTGGTGGGTCTGGCGGGCGCGCTGTGGTCCGCCTCCGGGTACGTGGCGGCGTTCACGCGTGCGGCGAACGCCGTCTACGACATCCGTGAGGGCCGGCCCGCGTGGAAGGTCACGCCACTCAGGTTGGGCCTGACCCTGTTGATGATGGTGCTGCTGGCGGCAAGCTCCGTGATCGTGGTGTTCACCGGTCCGCTGGCGAAGCGGGTCGGCGACGTCCTGGGCCTGGGCGACACGGCGCTCACCGTGTGGGCGATCGCGAAGTGGCCGGTGCTGGTCGTCCTGGTGGCGTTGATGATCGCCCTGCTGTACTGGGCGGCGCCGAACGTGCGCGGGCGGGGTTTTCGCTGGATCTCGCCCGGCAGTGTGCTGGCCGTGCTGCTGTGGATGCTGCTCTCGGGCGGCTTCGCCCTGTACGTGGCCAACTTCGGCTCCTACAACAAGACCTACGGCACCTTCGCCGGGGTGATCATCTTCCTCGTGTGGTTGTGGCTGTCGAACCTGGCGATTCTGCTCGGCCTGGAGTTTGACGCCGAGCTGGCCCGCGAACGCGCCATCCAGGGGGGCATGCCGTCGGCCGAGGAGCCCTATGTCGAGCCCCGCGACACCCGCAAGTGGCCGCACGACGAGAGGGACGGCCGTCAGCGATGAAGCCCCCGGGCGGCCGCGGGTGGCCACGCCGCACCGCGGTAGGCGCGCGGGGTCCGGGAAGGGCGACGTGATCCCGGAGGGGAGTCTCGGGTGACACGACGGGTCGGGGCCGTGCGGGCCGGAGCGCAGGGAACGGCGATCGCGGGCCCCGCTGCCCGAGGGCCCGCTCGCCGACTGCTCGACCCCGAGCGGGGACTGCGCCCGCGACGCCGAGCGCCGCCGCGACGCCCGAGAGGTCCTCACGGTCCTCGTGCGCCGCAACGCCCGCCGGCCCGCGGCGGCCGATGGACGGCCTCGGTCCCGGACACCGGCTGGTGTCCGGGACCGAGGCCGTCGCGCTCGGGGCAGCACGGGCGGACCCGGCCTGCCATGCGCCGGCGCTCCCGGCTGACATGCGGGGGCCGGAAGCCGGCCCCCGCCGAGGGGCCGCAGCCCGTACCGCTGCGGTGCGTCGTTCAACCGGGCGTCGCTTTCCGGAAGGGCGCTCGCGCAGCAAGGGCGCTCGCGCAGCTCGGCCGGGAGCCCGGCGGGCGGTCGGCTCAACGGGCCTCCTCGGTCAGGGGCCACACGCCGAACCACTGCTCGGCGTCGAACTCCTCGAACCTCTCCGCCTCGGTGAACCCCGGCTTCACCGCCGGGCGCACCGGGCGGTCGTGGGCGGCCTGCGTGCACAGCGCCACCGGCTCCCCGGGCAGCGCCCCGGCGAACCGGCCCAGCGCCACCGGCTCCCCGGGCAACGCCCCGGCGAACCGGCCCAGCGCCGCCGCGCACGCCTCGGCTGCATACCGCCGCCCCCGACCCGATGCGAGCGGGCCTCGCTGCCGGCGCCTGGCTAATAGTGGAAGAGTACTTCCGGGTTGTTCGGCGAGGGGCCGTCCAGCAGCGGACTGTGGATTCCCTTCAGTGTCTGGCCGAAGAACGCTGTCACGTACTCGCGGGTGATCGCCACCCCGCGTTCCGGGGCCAGGGGCGGCGTCGGGAACCCGGCCTGCTCCAGGAGGAGGTCCAGGTCGGTGAAGCTGGTGTGGTCGGCGTCGGTGACCGTCAGCCACTTCTTGTAGCCGCCGAGGGCGGCCCAGGTCTGCTCCCACGTGCGGTCGGCCGAGTGGTGGTCGGCGGTCGCGCCCAGCATGAGGAACGGCCGGTTGATCTGGCCGGGCATCGGGGCGGGGTGGAAGGAGCCGTCCATGTTCACTGCGGCCCGTACTCGCGGGTCGGCGATCATCGTGGCGGCGGCCGCCGCTCCGCCGAGGGAGTGTCCGGCCATGCCGATCTCGTGCTTGTCGATGAGGTGTGCCAGGCGCCACGAGGTATTGCCGTGCGTCAACTGGTCGATCACGAAGGACACGTCCAGCGCGCGGCCGGCGGCGACGGAGTCGAAGTCGAGGCCCGCCGGGCCGTCGCAGATCGCGCACGGCGGCGTCTGGCCGTTCGCCAGCGTCTCGCCGCTGTCCTCGTAGGTGTGGCCGACGAGCGCGACGACGTAGCCGTGACTGGCAAGGTCGGTCGCGAGCGAGGTGAGCGTCATGCGCGGGTTCTCGTACGCGGGTGAGAGGACCACCAGCGGATGCTTGCCGCTGTGCGGCCGCGCGCCGTCGAAGGCGTGGGTGGTGACGCCGGCGAGGTTCTGCGCCGTGATGCCGGAGCTCGCCGGCGTCTTCTGGCGCTGGAGGATTCCGGCTGCCTCGCCGAGGGTCATGTAGGGGGCCGGAGTCCCGGTCCCGGGGACGGCCGGGTAGATCATCGTGACGGTCAGTTGGCGGGGGCCGGATGACGGCACCCAGGGGTCGGGACGGCTCGCGTCGGTGAGGTGGATGATGTCCTCGCCGGCGGCGTAGGGGCCGGTCGGCGCGGGGAGCGTGCCGTGGAAGGACCGCGTGGGCGCGGTGGCCGTGGCCGGTGCGGTGTCGAACGCGTGCGTGGCCACCGGCGTGGCCACCGGCGTGGCCGACGGTGTGGTCGTGGCGGCGAACCCGGCGCCGGTTGCGGTGGCGAGGGCGGCGAGCGCCAGCACCGCGACAGCGCTGATACGGCGATTGCGTCTCATCCTGCCGACCGGGCAGGGGCGGCCGGCGGCTTTCGAGTGTCGATCGGTCATGGCCCCACGGTGTCGCACCGGGCGGCGCCGGGTCGGCAGCGTGAACCCACCGGCCGGACGGGGGGTAAACCCTACCCCCCGCTGGTGGGCTCTCCTTGCTGTCGACGGGTGGTCGGGTCGGTACCGTCCCCTTGTCGAATTCGAGGCGCGGACGGTGACCTCCAGCCGCCCTGTGACGTCCGCCGACTCCGGTAGCGTCCTTGACGCATCGTCACGCGACACGCTGGCGCGGCTGGAGGGAACTCGCGGCGCCGACGGCGATGGTCCTCACTGGGACACGACCTGCGTGGGACACGGCGGGTGCAGTGACAAGGCAGGTGCGGACGGCGGTGACGAAGGCCGGCCGGGGGAGGGCGGGACGTCGAGGCGGGGGCCGTCGGGGTCCGCGCAGTCCCGCACGCGGCCGGGGCGCGGGTCGTCCACTTCGACGCACAGGCCGCCGCCTCCGCTGTGGTGCTCTTGCGTCAGGCGGTGGGGGTGGTGCGGTTCACGGCGGTTGCGTCCTGGGCGAGCTGCGCAGTGGGAAGTCGGCGGGGCCGACTTCCCATGCCGGGTGTCCGGACGAGGGGCCCTGGCCGTGTGGTGTGGGAGGGTTCTCCGGCGTCGCTGCCCCGGGCCGGGGCAGCGGCGCGCAAGTGCCGTCAGGCGGTGCGGAGTTCGCCGTCGCGGACGGCGGTGACGAAGGCCTGCCAGGCGGGGGCGGGGAAGAGGAGGACGGGGCCGTCGGGGTCCTTGGAGTCGCGCACGGGCATGAGGCCGGGGACGCCGTCGGCGACCTCCACGCAGCCGTTCTGGCCGCCGCTGTGGGTGCTCTTGCGCCAGGTGACGTGGGGGGTGGGGTTCAAGGGATTCCCTCCGGGTCGGGCCGTGTGGGTGGAGTGGGAAGTCGATGGGGTCGACTTCCCACTCCGGGGGCCAAAGAGGGAGTCGGGCCACGGCACTTGCTCATCAACCCCTTGCGCTGGACCGGCGGTGGGACCGCTGCGCGCCGCCGCCCCGGGCAGGAGCGGCGGCGCGCGGACAGGATCAGCCGGCGTCGAACTCGCCGGTGCGGACGGCCGTGACGAAGGACTGCCAGGCGGCGGAGGGGAAGACGAGGGCGGGGCCGCTGGGGTCCTTGGAGTCGCGCACGGGCATGACACCGTTGAAGCCGTCGGCGACCTCCACGCAGCCGTTCGACCCGCCGCTGTAGGTGCTCTTTCGCCAGCCAGCGTGGGTCAGGTCAACATCCATCCTCATAGTCCTTCCGTACCGCTCGCATCTTCTCCACCGACGCGGCCTGGTTCAGCGCCTCGATCTGAAGCCGATCGTAGCCCCTGGACAGCGGAAGAACGGCGTTGATATCGCGATCAAGGTACCCGCGCAGCTCGGTTTCCGTATATCCGAGCAGCTTTCGGTCGGGCATAGTCAGGAGAATCACGGGAAGTGTGAACGGACGGTCCTCGCCCAGGGAGAAGGGGGCTACCTGCAGCAGGATGTTCGGAGACGCGGCGAGCTGTTCGAGGTGCAGCAGCTGTTCGATCATCACCTCCGGCCCGCCGACAGGTCGGCGCAGGCAGCTTTCGTCGAGAACCGCATGAAGCAGCGGTGTCGGCGTGCGGGCCAGGAGTTGCTGGCGCGTCATGAGGAAGTTGACCCGCTCCTCGGCCTGTTCGGGAGTCGCAGTGCCGCGCCTGACGTTCGCCGCTTCCCAGGCGTCAGCGTAGGCACGGGTTTGCAGCAGCCCGGACACGATGTCGATCGAGAACAGCCTGACCTCTGAGGCGCGGTTCTCGTAGTTGGCGTACTCCGGGAAGCCCGGCACGAGCGCGGTGTGCTTGTGCTGCCACCACATCAGCATCAAAGTCCCGCCCGTTTCCAGGACTTCGTCGGCCTTGGTGGCAAACTTTTCACTCGGCGGTCGACGCGCAAGTTCAACGAACGAGACGTACGACGCGCTGACTCCGCACTTGCGCGCGAGCTGGTGCTGCTTGAGGCCCTTCGCCCGCCGTGAGTTGCGGAGTTGGATGCCGAAAGGGGCCCAGGGGCTCGACGACGGCTCGATCTCCTTGATGTTGACCATAGGTGCTCCGACTCAACGTGGCCTCGAAGTCAAGTTGTTTGCGCTTCCGATGCTAGGGGTCGCTGGGCCACGATGTACACAGAACGTGAAACTCCGATCGCAGAGGGTTCCATCCGTATGCCCCACGACCAAGCCCCCCGCCTCCACGGCTACGGCGTCCGCTTCGACACCGAGGCCCAGCGCTACCGGGTCCGCAACGAACTCACCGGCGAGTGGCTGCGCCGGCCCGGCGGCGAACTCGCCGCCTTCGTCTTCTTCGGCGACGCCTACAGCGCCTGGCGCGCCTTCGAGGTCCACAAGCGCCCCGGGGAGCGGTGATGTCCACCCTCTCCCGCGCCACCGCCGAGCAGCGCCGCGAGGCCGCCGACGTCCTGGACGACCTCACCACCGTCCTCGACCTCGGCGGCGTCTGCCTCCCCACCCTCGAAGTCGACTGGGAGGGCGGCCGCCTGACGTGCAGCTACCTGCTGCACCTCACCGCCCGCCCCCTCGACCTCCTGCGCCTGGTCGACCTGCTCCGCAAGGGCCTGCGCTACGAACGCCTCACCCACCACCACCCCCACGGCCACGACCCCCACCACGACGGCTGAAAGCGACCACCCCCGTGTACGACCCCCGCCTGCTCGCCAAGCCCCCCGTCTGCCGGCTCGGCTGCCTCGTCCTCGTCCGCAACCCCCGCGGCGACGTCCTCCTCGTCGACCCCGACTACATGGACGGCATGATCCTCCCGGGCGGCTCCGCCCGCCCCAACGAGCCCCCGCACCTCGCAGCCGCCCGCCACCTCAACGCCGAGACCGGCCTCCACCTGCGCCTGACCGACATCCTCGCCGTCGACTTCACCCCCGCCGACCGCTACCTCCAGCGCCTCAGCCTCGTCTTCGACGGCGGCACCGTCCCCGACACCACCCCCCTCACCGTCCCGCCCCGACACCACAGCGGCCTGCTCGGCGCCCGCTTCGTCCCCGTACGCCAACTGCCCGACACCATGGCCCCCGCCCAGTACGCCCGCACCACCGAAGCCCTCGCCAACCGCACCCTGCCCGCCCTCGTCCACGGCCAGCGCACCACCTGACAACCCGCCCACCCGACAACCCGCCCACCCGCCCGCCCGACAACCCGCCCACCCGGCAACCCGCTGCTCGGTGACACCATCGGGGAACCTCGACCGCGCGCTGCGCACCTTCCCCGAGCGCGACGCCCTGGCCGACCGGGCCACCGCCCGCCGCCGGACGTGGGCCGAACCCGCCAACGACGTCGACGCCCTGGCACCCGGCCTGCTGGAGCTCGGGACCGCCCAAGGGAACCGGGTCGGCATCCGGGCCCCCGACTGTGCCGGGTGGACGCTCACCCAGTACGCCACCGCCAAGCTCGGCGCGATCCTGGTGTCGGTCAATCCGGCCTACCGGCCCATGAGTTGGAGAACGGTCCATGGCCCGCTTCGCCGGGGCCCGTGCCGCAAAGGTTGAACCGGTACTCCGGGTCGCCGGTCGCCTTCCGGCCGCTCGATCGTCATGCCCCAGCCCACACCCGCCGCCCCCGCTGCCCTGTCCGCCCTGTTCGCGGTGCGGCACCCGCACGAATGCCGGACACACCGTAGGGCCCGCGACGGCGCCCGGACCGGCGGCTTCCGCGCCCGGCCCACCGCGCGGACCGCCACCGCCGCGCGGTGGGGCGAGAGGAAGCGCACCGGCGAATCCCGGGGTGACACCCGGCCGCCGGGCGAGGAGACCGCCGACCGGCACACGGACGCGGCGACGCGGCACGGACCGACCGGAAGACAGCACGGTGACACGGGCCACGAAGGGAACCCGGCGCATCGTCGTCGACGGCGCCGAGTACCGCCGGCGCGTCAGCCGCCGGCACTGGTGCCGCGACCACGAGGGCACCACCCTCGGCTACGCGGTGCAGGACGCGCGCCACCCCGCGACCACACTCGTCGTGGACACCGGCCGGCCCACCGCCCGCGCCCCGGCCGCGGTACCGGCGCAGGTGGTCATGCCGCAGGTGGTCATGCCGCGGGAGGTCGCCGCCGGCATCCGCCGCGCGCGGGCGAACGGCTGGACACCGCGCACGGCCGGGCCGCCGTTCAGGCTGCGCCTGTCCGCGCTCTGACGCACTCCCCTCCGGGCGCCCGGCCCCTCCCCGGACTCCCGGACGCCGCCCGGCCCCCCGGGCTCCCGGGCTCGCCGGGTTCCCGTGGGTCGGTGCGGGCGGGTCAGGAGAGCCAGTCCGTGTAGCGGGTGGGGGCGAGCCGGGCGTTCCCGTCGGTGAGGACGTCGCCCCGGACGGCGGCGAACATGCCGGCGGTGGGGTCGGTGACGACGGTGCGGTGGTCGCCCTTGGCGGCCAGGGTGATCCGGCCCAGCTCGTCCAGGGGGAAGACCTCCGGGCCGGCGATGTTGCGGATGCCGTTCAGCGGGGTGCCCGCCGCGACCAGCGCCACCGCTTCGGCGACGTCCTTGGAGGCGATCGGCTGGATCGGCGTGGCGGGCAGCCGGACGGTGTCGCCGTCCGTGGTCCAGGACAGGACGGCGTCGACGAAGTCCATGAACTGCGTCGCCCGGACGATCGAGTAGGGCAGCGGCCCGGCCGCGAGGATCTCCTCCTGGAGCGCCTTGGCGCGGTAGTAGGCCAGTTCCGGCACCCGGTCGGTGCCGACGATCGACAGGATCACGACGTGGCCGACGCCGGCGCGCTCGGCGGCGGCCAGCAGGTTGTCCATCGAGGTCCGGAAGAAGGCGGGGGAGGCCTCGTCGAAGGTCGGGGAGTTCGTCAGGTCGACGACGACGTCGGCCCCCGCCACCGCCTCGTCCAGCCCCCGGCCGCTGATGACGTCGACCCCCGTGGACTTCGAGTGCGCCACCGCCTCGTGACCCGCGGCGTTCAGGTTCCTGACGACCTGCGACCCGATCAGCCCGGTGCCGCCGATGACTGCGAACTTCATGACCTGCCCTCTCGTCGTGACCATGTCCGCAATATGGCACAGCGGCACCGGGCGGGCGCCGCATCGCCGCCGGACGCCGCCACGACCCCCGGACGCGCCGAGGACGCCCCGGGGACGCCCCGGGGACGCGCCGCCGGGACACCGGGCTGACACCAAGCCGGCAGTCCCGTGGGTGACAACCCGAAGCCGTTCCACCCGCTGCCCCGGGCCCACAGGATGGTGACCACAGGATGGTGACCACAGGATGGTGACCACAGGAACGGGGGTGAGGACGACCCCCGGATCCGGGCGGGTCCGCGCCGGCGGCCCGCACCACCGAAACGTTTCTCCGGGGGAACCGCCAAGCTCCGCGCCGTCCCGACCACCATCACCGCCGCCGCCACCGGGCCCGCCCTCCCGCACGCCGCGGCCGGGGCCGCGGTCCGCGCCGACACGGGCTCCTCCTCGACGGTCATCGGCTGGGACTGAGCCCCCGCCCGCCCCCCGCCCGCCCGCCGGCGGCCCGCCCCCCTTTTCACCACCACCGCCCCGGACGAACAACGCACCGGCCCCCGGGCGCGCCCCCAACCGCCGCCCCCCGCCCGCCGCCCCCCGCCCGCCGACCCCCGCCCGCCGACCCCCGCGCCGGGGGAGGAGGGGACAGGCCGCCGGGCCGCCCGCACCGGCGCGGGCGGGCCGGCGCCGGCGCGTCAGGACGCGTGGATGCCCTGCCCGGGCGTCAGGATCCCCGCCGGGTCCCAGCGCCGCTTGGCCGCCACCACCCGCTCCCACAGCCCCCCGTAGTGACGCTGCCAGTCCGCCCGCGTCATCCCCGGCACCGCCCCGATCAGGTACCGCTTGCCGCCCAGCTCCACCGCCAGGTCGTACAGCAGCCGGTTGCGCTCCAGCATCGCCGCCGTGTCCGCCCCCGGCCCCGGGAACGCCAGCAGGTCGAAGTGCCAGCCCACCTCCTCCTGCCCCGGCAGCACCGCCAGCGGCGCCCGGACCTTCGAGCGCAGGTACGGGTAGAACAGCAGCAGCCCCGCCCCCAGGTCCGCCGCCGTCAGCACCTGCGCGGCCCGCGCCATGAACGCCCGCGCCGACGCCGCCGGCAGGAACACGCTCAGCCACGGCTTGGGCAGCGCCCAGAACCCCGCCGCCCGCAGGTACCCGGAGAAGCCGTCCACCCGGTACGCGTACTCCCGCCAGCTCTGCTCCACCACCTCCGTCTCCACCGGGACGAGCCCCGCCAGCAGCGTCGCCCGGTCCACCTGCTGCCCGGCGTCCGCGAACGCCACCAGCTCCGCCTTGTAACGCCAGCGCGAACCGTCCGCGCTGCGCACCACGTCACCGACCTGGAAGTCGAAGCGCCGCCCGGCCAGCACCTTCTCCTGGTCCGCGAGGTAGGCGTCCAGGTCGTCGTAGTACAGCGAGAACACGTGGGCGCGTTCGCGTACCTTCACCAGGGCGAGGGTGACGCGCACGATCACGCCGACCTGGCCGCCGCCGGCCAGCACCGCCTCGAACAGCTCCCGGTTGCGGGTGGGGGAGGCCGTCACCAGCTCGCCGGTGCCGGTCACCACGTCCAGCTCCAGCACGTTGTCGACCTGCATGCCGTAGCGCTGCACACCGCCGCCGATGCCGCCCACGCTCAGCGTGCCGCCCACCGACAGGTGCAGGTAGTCGGTGAGCACCGGCGGCACCCAGCCCGCCGCCAGGCCCGCCTCGGTCACCTGCGCCCACGTCGCCCCGGCCTCCACCACGGCACGTCCCGCGCTCACCGACACGATCCCGGACAGGCCGCGGGCGTCGATGGCCACGCCGCCGCGCGGGTTGGCCTGGCCGTAGCTGGAGTGCGACTCCAGCCCCTCCTCGCCGAGCTGCGCGAGGTCCCCGCTCTGCCCGTTGACGGCCACCGGGATGCGGTGGCGGCGGGCGAAGGCGACCAGCTGCTGCACGTCGCGCACCGAACCGGGGCGCAGCACCGCCCGGGGCGCGGCGGTGACCAGGTGCCCGAAGTCGCCGCAGAAGCGGTCCAGGCCCTGGCCCTGCAGGGTCACCGTGCCGTCCAGGGCGGGCAGCCGGGCGATGTCGGGTACGGCTGCGTCGTCGGCTTCGGTGGCCCACGCGGCGGTGGCGGTGTTCCAGCCGATGACGGCGGTGACGGCCCCGGCGCCGGCGGAGGCGAGGAGGGCGCGGCGCGACAGCCCTGAGCTGCTCATATCAGGTCTTCTCCGATCAGTCGTCAAATGAAGGATTGTCGTTTGTATCGCACCTTCCGGGTGATCACCTACTGTCCTGCACAGCCGTTCTGCTGCTCCCTCAGCGCGGCGAGGCCGTGGAACACGGCGTCCACGACCACCGGCCGGTACGCCGGTCGCGTCCTGGTCCACCCACGCGGTCGCGGCCGCGGCCTCCTCCAGCAGGGCCGGCCGGGCCTGGGGCAGGTCGGCGACCAGCGGTGAGCGGCCGGCGTCCGGCAGCGTGTGGACGAGCTTGTGGGCGTACACGTGCGGGCTGACCGCGAACAGCGTCCGGTACACCCACAGCGCGTCCTCGCCGGTCAGGATCCACTCGTCGCTCAGCAGCAGCCGCACCCGCGTCCTCGGCACCAGGTCCTCGTGCACGCGCATCCGCCCGTCCCCCTCTTGTCGTCGTTCCTGTGGCCCCCTGTGCCCGTGCGCGGGCAGCACGCCGTGCGCGCCGGGCGCCCGCGAAGGGGGCGGCGGCGCGGTGGGCGCGAAGGGGGATGCGCACGAGTCTGCGGGCGCGCCCCCGCGCGGCAAGGCGAGAACGGGGTGTGCCGGGTCCTACCGCGGGGCCTTGCGCGAGGCGGCAGGACGGGGGTCGGCACCCTCCCGGCGGGCGCCGCGCGGGCAGGCCCTAGCCTGGGCCCCATGTTCGTACTGGAGCTGACGTACACCGCCGACCTGGAGTCGATCGACGCCGTGCTGCCGCAGCACGTGCAGTGGCTGCGGGAGCACTACGCGGCGGGCACCTTCCTCGCCTCGGGGCGCAAGGTGCCGCGCGACGGCGGGGTGATCATCGCGGTGGGCGAGGACCGGGCGTGCGTCGAGGCGCTGGTGGCCACCGACCCGTTCGTGCGGGCCGGGTTGACCGAGTACCGGGTGACGGAGTTCCTCGCCACCACCACCGCCGAGGAGTTGGCGGCCCACCGCCAGCAACTGCCCGCCTGACGCCCGCTCCGGCGCCCGCCCGGCGGCTTGCCTCAAGCCCGGCCGGGCGCCGCCTCAGCCCGTTGCGGCCGCCTGCCTCAAGCCCGTTGCGGCCGCCCGCCTCAAGGCCCGTTGCGGCCGCTTGCCTCAAGCCCGCCTGAAGCCCGCCTCAAGGCCGTCTCAAGGCTGCCCGTCCCCGTCCGTCGCCGCCCGTGAGCGGTGTCCCGGACCGCTCGCGCGGTTCGGGGCACGGTCGCGTTCTGGCTACGATCGGTGAACGCGCAGCGACGACGTATCGCGAGTACCGACTTTCGGCGGGAGAAGACGGATGGCACACGCACGGGCCGGGCAGCCGGCGCAGCCGGGCGACCTGGTGGACGTGGCAAGGCTGGTGACGGCGTACTACGCGCTGAACCCGGACCCGCAGGAGCCCGGGCAGCGGGTGTCGTTCGGGACCTCGGGGCACCGCGGCTCGTCGCTGGACGCGGCCTTCAACCAGGACCACATCGCCGCGACCACGCAGGCGATCTGCGAGTACCGGGCCGAACAGGGCGTCGCGGGCCCGCTGTTCCTCGGCGCCGACACCCACGCCCTGTCCGAGCCCGCCAAGGTCACCGCCCTGGAGGTGCTGGCCGCCAACGGCGTGCAGGTGCTGATCGACGCCGCCGACGGCTACACCCCCACCCCGGCGGTCTCGCACGCCATCCTCGCCCACAACCGGCGCAGCCCCCGGGCGCTGGCCGACGGCATCGTGGTCACCCCCTCGCACAACCCGCCGCGCGACGGCGGCTTCAAGTACAACCCGCCCAGCGGCGGCCCGGCCGGCTCCCGGGCCACCGGCTGGATCCAGGACCGCGCCAACGAACTGATCCGCGAGGGCATGCGCGGCGTCAAGAGGGTCCCCTACGCGCGGGCGCTGGCCGCCGCCACCACCGGGCGCCACGACTACCTCACCGCCTACGTCGAGGACCTGCCCTCCGTCCTGGACCTGGACGCGGTGCGGGACGCGGGACTGCGCATCGGCGCCGACCCGCTGGGCGGCGCCTCGGTGGCCTACTGGGCGCGCATCGCCGACACCCACCGCCTGGACCTGACCGTCGTCAACCCGGTGACCGACCCGACCTGGCGGTTCATGACGCTGGACCGGGACGGGAAGATCCGCATGGACTGCTCCTCCCCGGCCGCGATGGCCTCCCTCATCGGCCGCAGGGACGAGTACGCCATCGCCACCGGCAACGACGCCGACGCCGACCGGCACGGCATCGTCACCCCCGACGGCGGCCTGATGAACCCCAACCACTACCTGGCCGTCGCCGTCGACTACCTCTACCGCCACCGCACCGACTGGCCCGGCGACGCGGGCGTCGGCAAGACCCTCGTCTCCTCCTCGATGCTCGACCGCGTCGCCACCGACCTCGGCCGCCCCCTGGTCGAGGTCCCGGTCGGCTTCAAGTGGTTCGTCGACGGCCTCCTGGAGGGCTCGATCGGCTTCGGCGGCGAGGAGAGCGCCGGCGCCTCCTTCCTGCGCCGCGACGGCGGGGTGTGGACCACCGACAAGGACGGCATCCTGCTCGCCCTGCTCGCCTCCGAGATCACCGCCGTCACCGGCGCCACCCCCAGCGCCCACTACCGCGAGCTGACCGAACGCCACGGCGCCCCCTCCTACGCCCGCGTCGACGCCCCCGCCGACCGCGAGCAGAAGGCCCGCCTGGCCCGACTGTCCCCCGAACGGGTCGGCGCCGGCGAGATCGCCGGGGAGAAGATCACCGCCGTCCTCGCCAAGGCCCCCGGCAACGGCGCCCTCATCGGCGGCATCAAGGTCTGCACCGAGAACGCCTGGTTCGCCGCCCGCCCCTCCGGCACCGAGGACGTCTACAAGATCTACGCCGAGTCCTTCCACGGCGACGAACACCTCGCCCGCGTCCAGGACGAGGCCCGCGCCCTGGTCGGCGAGGTCCTGCGCGGCTGACCCCCCACCGGCACCCCACCGGCACCGCCACGGGGCGCCACCGCACCGGCTGCCACCGCCACCCGGGGTGCCACCACACCGGGTCCACCGCCACGCCGGATGCCACCGCACCGGGTCCACCGCCACGCCGGGTGCCACCGCGCCGGCTGCCCCGGTCCGTCCCACGGACCGGGGCACCCGCCCCCTTCCGGGCCCCGCCCGGGCGCCCGCCCCCGCTCAGGCGCGCACCGCACCCCGGCCCGGCGCCGCCGCCCGCACCGCCCGCACGTCCCGGGTCGACGCCGCCGCCACCGCACACGCCACCAGCGCCAGCCCCGCCGCCGCGAAGGGGAACCACCGCCCGCCCAGCACCGCGATCGCCGCCGACCCCGCCACACCCCCCGCCGCCGTCCCCAGGTACAGCGCACTGCTGTTCAACGAGATCAGCAGCGGCGCGTTCGCCGGATCGATCGACGCCAGCCGGTGCGGCAGCGCCACCGACACCGCCCACCCCGCCAACGGCACCACCAGCGCGTACCCCAGCGCCCCCGGCATGCTGCGTCCCAGCCACGGCAGCGCGGCGAACGCGCCCGCGGCCACCGCCGAGCCGGCCAGCAGCACCCGCCGCACCCCGATCCGGTCGACCAGGCGCCCGCCCAGCCAGCTGCCCGCCACCGACATCACGCCGCAGGTCAGCAGGACGACGCTCAGCCGGTCGGCGTCGCCGCCGGTGGCGCCCGAGACGGCGGTGGCCAGGTAGATGTAGACGCTCTGGAAGGCGAGGAAGAACACCAGCGTGGTGGCCGCGGCGCCCAGCACCCGGGGCCGGCCCAGCGGCGCCAGGCGGGCGCGCAGGGTGGGCGCGGCGGTGGGGGCGGGCAGGTCGCGCAGCAGCAGCGCCAGGCCGGCCAGCGCCGCCAGGCCGAGCGCGGTGACCAGCCACATCGTCATCCGCCAGTCGGCGCGCCCCACCCAGGTGCCCAGCGGCACGCCGAGCGCGGTGGCCACCGTCATCCCGCCGAGCACCGTCGCCAGCGCCCGGCCGCGCCGCTCGGGGGCGACCAGGGTGGTGGCCACCGCGTTGGCGGTCGGCGTGTAGAGGGCGGCGCCGGCCGCGGCCAGGACGCGGGTGGCCAGCAGCAGCCCGTAGGAGGGGGCGAGGGCGCTGAGCGCGTTGGCCGCGCTGAACACCGCCAGCGCGGTCAGCAGCAGGCGCCGGCGCGGCCAGCGGGCGGTGAGCGTGGCCAGCACCGGGGCCAGCAGCGCGTAGCCGAGCGCGAAGACGGTGACCAGCTGGCCGGCGGCCGGCACCGACACCCCCAGGTCGGCGGAGATCGGGCCGAGGATGCCGGCGACGACCATCGAGTCGGTGCCCATGGCGAAGGTGCCGAGGGCGAGCAGGAGCAGACGTACGGGCACGGGAGGGCCCCCCGGGGCGCAAGAAACGATTGTTGGATAGACATGCAACAGTTTGACGCTCGCCAAACACTCGGGCATGGGTGGATGATTGTCAAACCGTCCTGATCCCCCTGCGGCCCCCGAGGAGCGTGCGCCATGAGCGACGACGAGCGGCTTCCCCAGCCCGCCACCGCCGACATCGAACTCGTCACGGTCCTGCACGCCCTCGGCGACCCCGTGCGCATGACCCTGCTGCTCAGCTACGCCGACGGCGGCGAGCACTCCTGCGACCCGCGCGGCCTGGGCCTGGAACACCTCCACAAGTCGACCGTCTCCCACCACATGCGGGTCCTGCGCGAGGCCGGCGTCACCACCACCCGCGTCGCCGGACGCAACCGCTTCGTCAGCCTGCGCCGCGCCGACCTCGACGCCCGCTTCCCCGGACTGCTCGACGCACTGCTGGCCTCGTCGGCTGCACCCGCGGCAACTCCCGTGCCGTAGCGGCCGGTTGACCCCTAGGGGAAGGGGCCGCGGGGGTGGCGCCGCAGGCGTAGGCCCGCGGACGCAACCGCCCCGGGGCGACTCCTGCCGCGGGCGGACGCGCCCGGGCGGGCCCACGCGGCACGGTGGACGCGCACCCGCCGCACCCGCCGCCCCGCCCGCCGAAGGAGCCACGCCCATGACCGGACCCCAGCCCGGCCGCCCGCCCACCCGCCGCCGCGTCCTCGGGGCACTCGCCCTGGGCGCCGCCGCCACCGCCGCCGGCGCCGGGCCCGTACGCGCCGACACCGCACGCGCCGACACCGCACGCGCCGACACCGTACGTGCCGACACCGCGCCCGCCGGCGCTCCCGCCGGTGGGGCGGGGGAGCCCCGCCTGAGGCTGCCCGCGCCCACCGGCCCGCGCCCCGTCGGCACCACCCTGCTCCACCTGACCGACACCGCCCGCACCGACGCCTGGGCCCCCACCCCGCGCCCGCGCGAACTGCGCGCCCGCCTCTGGTACCCCGCCGCGAGCGGCGCCCGGGGCCCGTACGCGCCGTGGATGAGCCCCGCCGAGACCGCCCACCTCCAGGCCGCCTACTTCGGCGTCCCCGACGCCCGCCTTACCTGGCCCACCACCCACGCCCGCCCGGGCGCCCCCGCCGACCGCACCCGCCGCCACCCCGTCGTCCTCAACTCCCACGGCTCCGGCGCCGACAGCGCCTTCAACACCGCCCTCGCCGAGGAACTCGCCTCCCACGGCCACGTCGTCGCCGCCCTCGACCACACCTACGACGCCGGCGAGGTCGAATTCCCCGGCCGGCGCCTGGAAGTACGCGACAAGGCCCGCGTCCAGGCGATGACCGACGCCGAGATCGTCGCCTACCGCGCCGCCGACGTCCGCTTCCTCCTCGACCACCTCGCGAGCGGCCCGCTGCCCGCCGGCCTGGACACCGCCCTCGACCTCGACGCCGTCGGCATGTTCGGCCACTCCATGGGCGGCGCCACCACCGCCCAGGCCCTCCACGACGACCCGCGCATCCGCGCCGGCGCCATCCTCGACGGCCCCCTGTTCGGCACCAGCGCCACCGCCGACCAGACCCGCCCCCTGCTGCTGATGGCCTCCGCCTGGGACAGCCCCGCCCGCGACACCATGTGGGACACCCTGTGGCCGCACCTGACCGGCTGGCGCCGGCGCCTGACCCTCACCCACTCCGGACACCTGTCCTACTGCGACCTCCAACTACTCGTCCCCCAGGGCCAAGGCGCCTTCGCCTGGCCCCCCGACCAACTGGAGCACTTCCTCGGCACCGGCGACCCCCACCGCGCCGTCGCCGCCCAACGCGCCTACCTCACCGCCTACTTCAACCTCCACCTGCGCGCCGTCCCCACCCCACTGCTGGACGGCCCCACCCCGCACTGGCCCGAGATCCGCTTCGACGCCTGAACAGGCACCGACACAAGGACCCCCCCATGCCGATCCGAGGCGTGCTCTTCGACGTCGACGACACCCTGTTCGACTACTCCGGCTCCGAACAGGCCGGCATCCTCGCCCACCTGCACCACCTCGACCTGCTGCGCCGCCTGCCCGGCCCCCAGGCCGCTGTGGCGCTGTGGCGCGAGGTCACGCGGGAGCAGTACGCGCGCTTCCTGTCCGGCGAACTGACCTTCACCGCGCAGCAGCACGAACGCACCCGCCACTTCCTCGCCCGCCTCGGCGAGGACACCGCCGCCATGCCCGAGGAGACGGCCGCCGCCTGGTTCGCCGGCTACACCGCCCACCGCGACGCCGCCCAGGCGGCCTTCCCCGACGCCGCACCCGTCCTCGCCGCCCTCGCCCCCACCCACCGCCTCGGCATCGTCTCCAACTCCTCCACCGCCCACCAGCGCCGCAAGCTCCACGCCACCGGCCTGCTGCACCACTTCGAGGACACCGCCATCGTCTGCTCCGACGAACACGGCGAAGCCAAACCCGCCCCCGGCATCTTCCTCACCGCCTGCGCCCGCCTCGGCCTGCCCCCGCACGAGGTCGCCCACGTCGGCGACGACTACACCCTCGACGCCCTCGCCGCCCTGGACGCCGGCCTCCACCCCTTCTGGCTCGACCGCACCGCCACCCACCCCGCCCCGGCCGAGCACGACATCCCCGTCCTGCACACCCTCACCGCTCTGCCCGCCGCCCTCCCCGCCTGAGACACCCCCTGCGCACGCTTCCTGCGCCGGGCCGCACCGGAAGCCGGCGGGGCCGACTTTCCACTCCCGGGTGAGTCGGCCGCAGGGCGCCCGCCGGTCGGGCTGCCGGTCCGGGGGGGCGTACCGGAAGCCGGCGGGGCGGGCTGCCGGCGCGGGGGAGCCGATGGTGGCGGGCCGGTGCGGGGCCGTGGCCGCGCGCCGGGGACGGCCGGGCGAGTCGCCCGCTCGTGCGGGAGGTCAGCCGGGCAGGCCGAACAGGGTGCGGCAGCCGTCGCTCAGGCCGGTGACGGTGACCGGGGTGCGGGCGTGCTCGGCCCAGGCCTCGGGAGTCAGGCGCAGGCGCCGGGAGACCACCACCCGGCCGTCCAGGACGTCGCGGTCGATGCCGTCGTCGCGGTAGCCGAGCTTGCGGGAGACGGCCAGGGAGGAGTGGTTGTCGGCGAAGGACAGCGAGGTCGCCGACCGCGCGCCCAGCTCCGCGAAGGCCAGGTGGAGCATCGCGGCGCGCATCTCGGTGCCCAGCCCCTTGCCCTGGTGCTCCAGGCCGAGCCAGGAACCGGAGACGATCTCGCGCCGCACCCCGAACTCCTTGGCCCGCATGTCCTGGATGCCCACCGGGCGTCCCTCGTGGAAGGCGACCAGGTTCAGCGTCCAGTGCTCCGGGCTCCGGCTGCCCAGCCGCGTCCAGTGCAACTGCAGCACGTGCCGGGCGCGTTCGGCCGCCGGCAGCTCGCCCCAGGGCGTCAGGAAGGGACGGTCCTGGGGCAGGTGGACGCCCCGCGCGGCGACGTCCGCCACCTCGGCCAGTTCGTCCTCGCCGGGCAGGCGCAGCTCCAGGCGGGGCGAGGTCACGCGCAGCCCCCGCAGGGGCCAGTGGTCGGTCATCATCGGATCAGTGTGCCCAGCGGGCCCGCGCCGCGCACCGGCATTTCCGCCTCCCGGCCGCCTCCCGGCCGCGTCCCGGCCGCGTCCCGGCCGCGGGCCGGGCGTCAGCGGCCGCCGGGGCCGGGGCGGGGGCCGGGGTGGTCGAGGGCGGCGACCTCGCGGACGGCGTCGGCGACGGCACGGAAGTCCTTCTTCAGGATCGTGTCGTGGGTGGAGGGGACCTTCGCGCTGAGCCTGATGTGCGGGTTGCGTTCGGTCACCGCCGGCACCGCCGCGCGGATCAGTTCCTGCTCGTCGCCCTTGCTGCCCAGCGAGGCGCCCGAGGCGAGCACGTACCGGGTCGGCACGGTGACGGCGTCCAGGACCGCGCCCAGCGCGTCGGCGCCGCCGATCCTGCCCAGCTCGATGTTGCACTGCGCCATCTGCCGGGGCGTCATCCGCGGGGTCAGGCCGGTGGGGCGCATCAGCACCATGAGCGGGTACCACAGGCGGAACTGGCGGCGGATGCGCTGTTCCAGGTCCTCGGTGAGCCAGTCGTACGGTTCGGCGCCCTCCACCAGGACCGCGCCGACGGCGCGCTGCGGGTTGCGGGAGGCCCAGTGCGCGGCGACGAACGCGCCGTAGGACCAGCCGACCGCCAGGGCCCGCTGCACGCCGCGGGCGGCGAGGACGGCGTCGACGTCGCGGACGGCGGCTTCGAAGGAGTAGTCCGCGGAGCGCCGGGACCTGCGGCCGCGGGCCCGCTCGTCGTAGGTGATGTGCCGCAGGTTCGGGCCGAGTTCGCCGATGACGCGGCGCCAGTAGCCCTGGGTGGCGAACTGGCCGTTGAGGTAGACCACGGGCAGGCCGGGGCCGCCGGTGTCGGTGACGGCCAGGGCGGTGTCGTCGACCGGGACCATGCCGGTCCAGGTCTTCGCGGTGGTGGTGGGTGCGGTGTCGGCGGTCATGGCGTTTCCCCCTGGATGGTGTCGGGTCCGGGCGGGTGTCGGAGGCTGGGGGCGGGTGTCAGAGGCTGCGGGCGGTGATGTCGCCGTGGGCGGTGGTGGCGCGGACGGCGAGCGCGGGGGTGCCGTCGTTGCGCAGGGCGTTGTCGATGCGGCCGTGGCCGGTGCCGGCGTCCAGGGCGGCGCTGACGCCGGCGGCGGCGCCGACGGTGATGTTCCCGGACTGGGTGCTCAGCTCGACGGTGCCCTGCCGGGCCTCGGTGACGCGGATGTCGCCGCGGGTGGTGGTGATCCGGGCGGGGCCGGTGAGGCGGGCGACCTCGACGTCGCCGTCGACGGCGCTCAGTTCCAGGCTCGCGGCCTCGTCGATCGTGGTGCTGCGGTACGCGCCGTCGAAGGCGACGGCGCCGAGGCGGCCGACGGTGCGCAGTTCGGCGGCGGCGGCCTTGCCCCGGACGGCGGAGCCGGCCGGCACCTGGACGGTGACCTCCAGCGAGCCGGTGGGGCCCACCGGCTGGTGCCCGGCGGCGGCGGTGACGATCCGCAGGACGCCGTCGGCCAGGTCGACGGTGGTCCGCTCGGCGGCCCGCGCGTCGCGGCCGCTGCCGGCCTCGGCGGGCCGGACCTCGACGGTGGTGTCGCCGCGCTCGGCGGCGATGAGCCGCACGCGCCCGCCGGGGATGTCCAGGACGACGGTGACGGGGGCGGGGGTGTCGAACTTCTGCACGGTGCTCTCCTGTTGTGACGCGGTCCATCGGTGTTTCCGACATTGGAAACGCTACGTTGCTTTCAAGATCTCGGCAAGCAGTTCATTGCATCAAAACACCATTGCCGCAGGTGAATTGTGGGAAAGTGTTGCAACGGGCATGTCCGGTAATGCAACGATGAGGGAGGCGATCATTGCAATGAGTGAAAGGTGAACGCTATGGTGGGCGCGACGGCGCGGGAACCGCCCGCCCACCCACCACCGAGGAGAGACGCGATGCCGGGAGGCAGGCTCACCCAGCAGGAACGCCAGCAGATCGCGCTCGGGCTGGCCGACAGCCTCCCCTACGCCGAGATCGCCCGGCGCCTGGAACGCCCCACCTCGACCGTCACCCGCGAGGTCATGCGCAACGGCGGCCCGCTCGCCTACCGCGCCGACCTGGCCCACCGCGCCACCGAACACCGTGCCCGGCGCCGCCCCGCCGCCCCCGGCGGGCCGGCCAGCGCGGCACGCCCGCACGGGCGCGACGACGAGGCCGTCGCCGCGTACGAGGAGCAGCTGACCACCGTCCTCATGGCCTCGGGCCTGAACCGGATGGCGGCCCGGGTGGTCACCTGCCTGTCCACCACCGACGCGGGCAGCCTCACCGCCGCCGAACTCGCCCGGCGCCTGCAGGTCAGCCCCGCCTCCATCTCCAAGGCCATCGCCTTCCTGGAGAGCCAGAGCCTGGTACGCCGCGAACGCGACGAACGCCGCCGCGACCGCTACATCGTCGACGACGAGCTCTACTACCAGGCGGTCATCGCCAGCGCCCGCGCCAACGACAGGATCATCGACACCGCCCGCCAGGGCGTCGCCGTCCTCGGCCCCGACACCCCCGCCGCCGTCCGCCTGGAGAACATCGCCCGCTTCCTCGCCTTCATCAGCGAGAGCATCGTGCGCGCCGCCGAACAGGCCCGCGAGGTCCTCCACACCAAACCCGCCACGGCAGCCGAGGACCCGGCCGACCCCGCGGGCCCGGGCCGGCCGGCCCCCGCGGACCGCGGCCGGGCGCCGGGTGGGGCGGAAGATCGACCGCAGGGCCGGCGTACGCTCGGGAACCTGTGAGCCGCCCCGCCCCCGAAGCCCGCGCGGCCGTCGCCACCCCCCGAAGCCCGCGCGGCCGTCGCCACCCCCCGAAGCCCGTGCGGCCGTCGCCGCGCGGGCTTCGGCCGTGGCCGGGCGCGGCCGTCCGCAGGCCGCGCCGGGCGGCCGGTGGCCGCCAGGGTGGAGCCGGCCGGCGGGGCACGGCGGGTCGAGGGCCCGCGGCGTGGTGAGGCCGTCGGGCCGGCGGTCCGGCCGGCCGTCAGGCCAGGGCGGCGGCCAGGCGTTCGGGGAGGGTGGCGTACGGGCGGCAGTCGACCACGGGCAGGGCGTGGGCGCGGGCCTGGTCGGCGAGCCAGGTGCTGTAGCGGGCGCTGACGGCGGCGCGTTCGGGCTGGGGGCCGCAATCCGGCTCGCGGTCGGCGTAGTTGGCGCCGATGCGCCGCGGGTCGTCCTCGTGCAGGAAGACCGCGCGCACGCGCCGGCCCTGCCCGGCGGCCTCGGCGCCGGCGCGGGCGGCGGCGGCCGGGGTGAGGTAGTCGCCCTCCACGATCGCGGGCACGTCGACGGTGAGCCGGTTGCGCACGACGCCGAGCAGCGCGTCGTCCAGGGCGCGGGCGGTGGCGATCTGCAGCTCCAGGATGCGGTCGGCGGGCAGCGCGTCGGGGTCGGGCACGGCGGCGAAGTGGTGCAGGGCGGGGTGGCCGGCGGGGGTGGTGGCGGCCTGCAGGGCGGCCACGACGTCGTCGAACTCGACCACGAACGCGCCGTGCCGGGCGGACAGCAGGGCGGCGGCGCGGCTCTTGCCGAGGCCGGACGCGCCGCCGATCAGCAGGACGTCCCACGGGCTTTCGTCGGTATGCATACCGGCACGGTAGACGGTCCGGAGAACGGACCGGCCCCGAGGGGCGGGGCGAGAGGGCGGGCCCGGGCGGGTCAGGTGCGGTCGCGGGCGGCGCGGCGGCGCACCGCCCAGGGCAGGGCGAACCACAGCACGGCGAAGATCAGCGCGATCGCGCAGGTGATCGGCACCGCCGGCGCCGGGCCGAGGACGACGTCCAGGACCAGCAGCACGGCCCCGGTCAGCGCGCAGGCGAGCAGCAGCAGGCCCACCTGGGCGATGCGGACCGAGACGGTGACGATCCGTTGCTTGCCGGGGTGGTGGTACAGGCCGCGGTGCAACGCGACCGGGGTGGCCAGCACGGCCGCGGCGACGACCGACAGCAGCAGCGTGGCGACGTAGATGTCCTGCTGGGCGTCGGTGAGTTGGGTGAAGCGCGGGGTGAAGGCGACACCGAGCAGGAAGGCGAAGACGATCTGCACACCGGTCTGGAGCACCCGCAGCTCCTGGAGCATCTCCACCAGGCGCCGGTCGGCCCGCACCTCCGGATTCTCCCAGCCGGGCGGGGGAGCGGGGGAGGGCGTCGGGGCGTCCGGCGGCGGGGGTGGGGGCGGTGCGCTGGTCATGCGTCAGCTTCCCACGGCCCGCCCTCCCCGCCGACGGAGCCGCCGACGCAACCGCCCCCGACGGAGCCGCCCCCGACGGAACCGCCCCCGGTGCCGGCGCCGTCCAGGCGGTGCTGCCAGGCGGCGAGCAGGCCCCGCAGGGCGGCGGCCTCCTCGGGGCTCAGGTGGGCCAGCAGCCGGTGCTCGTTGCGGATGTGGGCGGTGAACGCCTCGTCGAACAGCCGCCGCCCGGCATCGGTGAGGGCCACCACCCGCCCGCGCCGGTCGTCCACGGCGGGACGACGGGTGACCAGCCCGGCCCGCTCCAGACGGTCGACCCGCTTGGTCATCGCCCCGGTGGTCACCATCGTGTGCGCGGCCAGCTCGCCCGGGGCCCGCTCGTACGGGGCGCCGGCGCGGCGCAGCGCGGCGAGCACGTCGAACTCGCCCTCGCCCAGCCCGTAGCGCTGGTACACCAGGGTCAGCTCGGCGGTCAGACGGGCGGCGAGGCGGTGCAGGCGCCCGATGACGGCCAGCGGCGAGACATCGAGGTCGGGACGCTCACGCCGCCACGCGGCCTGGATCTGGGCGACGTGGTCCGCGTACGGGGCCTCGCGGGGGTCCGCGTACGGGTCCTCGGGCTGGTCGGGCTCCATGGACACCACCCTACCCGCAATCGCTTCCCAGGAAGCTATATTGCCTTCCATGGAAGCCAATGCGCGGTGGGTACTGCTCACCGCCCTCGCCCCCGTCGCCTGGGGCGCCAACTACTGGGTCACCCACACCCACCTGCCCGCCGACCGCCCCCTGTGGGGCGCCGCCCTGCGCGCCCTGCCCGCCGGCCTGCTGCTGCTCGCCCTCGCCCGCCGCCGCCCGCACGGCGCCTGGTGGTGGCGCAGCGCCCTGCTCGGCCTGCTCAACACCGCCGCCTTCTTCGTCCTGCTCTACCTCGCCTCCCAACTGCTGCCCACCAGCGCCGCCGCCACCGTCATGGCCGCCTCCCCGCTGGCCATGCTGCTCACCGCCTGGGCACTGGTCGGCCGGCGCCCGCGCCGCGCGCACCTGGCGGGGTCGGTGGTGGGCCTGGCCGGGGTCGCGCTGGCACTGGCCGGCCCCGGGGAGGGGATCGGCTGGGCCGGGCTGGCGGCCTCGGGCGCGGCGATGCTGGTCTCCTCCGTCGGCTACGTGCTGGCCGCCCGCTGGCGCGAGGGCGCCGACCCGCTCGCCGCCACCGCCTGGCAGCTGACCGCGGGCGCCCTGGTGCTGCTGCCGCTCGCCGCCGCCGTCGAGGGCGCGCCCCCGCCCGCGGACGCACCCACCCTGCTCGCCTTCGGCTACAGCACCGTCGTCGCCACCGCGCTCGCCTTCACCTGCTGGTTCGCCGGACTGCGTCACCTGCCGGCCGGCACGGTCGGCCTGCTCGGACTGCTCAACCCGCTCACCGGCGTCCTGCTGGGCGCCGCGCTGGACGGCGATCCCTTCGGGGCGCGCCAGGGCGCGGGGCTGGCCCTGGTGGTCGCCGGAATCCTGCTCGGCCGCCCCCGCACCCGCGCCGCCGGGCCCGAGCCCTCGGCGGGGCCCGGCACCGCCGCGGGGCGGGACGGGTGCGGGTCCCGAGACCTTGATCTCAAGTCGACTTGAACTCCTAGGCTCCGTGGTGCGCGGCCGCACCGGCCGCGACCCGCACCGCGATCCCGGGGAGCCCCGCCATGACCGCCGCCACCACGACCGCCGCCACCGGCACGCCCACCGCCGCGGACTTCGCCGCTCTCGAGCAGCGGGTCCGGGTCCTCGCCGACCGCGCCGACATCACCGGCCTCATCGACGGCTACCTGCTCAGCCTCGACGCGGTGCCCAGCGGCGGCGGGCGGTTCGACGAGGCGTGGTCGCGGCGCTACTTCACCCCCGACGTGCGGATCACCTCGCCGGTGGGGGAGCACGAGGGGATCGACGGGCTGGCCGAGTCCGAGCAGGCCACCCTCGGCAAGTTCGAGCGGACCCAGCACGTGGGCGCCAACTACATGATCGACCTGGACGGGGACCGGGCCGCGGTGCGCTGGAACGCCGTCATGACCCACGTCCACCTCGCCTCGACCCAGCAGGCGCGCGGCGAGGAGCCCGGCGGCCACTTCGACGTCGGCGGCACCTTCACGGGTGAGGCGGTGCGCACCCCCGACGGCTGGCGCCTGCGCAGCCTGGACGTGCGGGCCGTGTGGACGACCGGCAAGGGCCCGCTCACCTTGACCCCGAAGGCCGAGGCGACCCTGCGCGACCTCGCCGGCGGACAGTGACACCAGGCAGCGACGGCGGGCAGTGGCGGCGGCCCGGAGACCGGCCGAAACCGGCAGCGCGCTTGCCCGCCGGTCGGGACGCGTGATCGGATGGCGTGAGCATCGCGTGCCGGTGACGGGCTGCGTCAGGCATGGAGGTGCGCAACCGAAGGGACCGCCCCCGTGGCCTCCCGCCCCACCGGCCGTACGGCCGCCCTCAGCCTGCAACTCGCCCGCGCGCACCAGGACTTGCGCCGCCGCCTCGCCGACCTGCGCGCCGACCTCGGCCGCCCCCGCCGCCCGGACGGCCCGGACGGCCACGACGACCCGCTCCTCGCCCACTGCCTGGCCTTCTGCACCGCCCTGACCCACCACCACCAGGGCGAGGACACCGGCCTGTTCGCCCAACTCCTGCGCGAACGCCCCGACCTGGCACCGGCCATCGGCAAACTCGTCGAGGACCACGGCCTCATCACCCACATCCTCACCCGGGTGCGCGACCTCGCCGACCAGGCCGCCACCACCGCCACCGCCGAGGCGGCCCTCAGCGCCGACCTGGAGGCCGTCGGACGCGAACTCGACGGTCTCGCCGCCATCATGGACTCCCACTTCGCGTACGAGGAACGCGCCATCGGCGCCGCCCTGGACGCCGGGGCGGGCGACGACGGCTGGTCCGAGGCGGTGCTGCGCTTCCGGGCCCCGTGAACCGCAAACCGCGAGCCGTAAGCCGCGAGCCGCAAGCCGCGAGCCGTAAGCCGCGGGCCGTGAAAACCCGTCGCCCCGTACGGCCCGCCTTCCCTACACTCGCCACGCGGCCGCGCCCCGATACGCGGCCGGACCGCGACGACCGCGACGACGACAGCAACGAGGAGAGGGGCGGGCGGCCATGCCGAAGCGCAGCGCCGCCGCCCCCTCTCCCGCGTCGCGGTACGAGGTGATTCTGGTGTCCCGCCCCTCCCGGTGCCCGCTGCGCGGCCGGCACCGGAGCAGTGCCGCCACCGTCTGACACCCCAAGCGCCCCGCCACGTCCTCGCACGAGCCGGCCACGACACCGGATCTGACGGTCGATCAGCGGCACTGCACGATCGCGCGCCCACCCAGAAGCGAACCGCCTCGAAAGGCACCCGGGCCATGCGCACCCACACCACCACCGCCGCGAACGCCACCGCCGCGAACACCACCACCGGCACCGCGAACGACGCCATCGCCGCCGTCCGCAACCTCGGCATCCTCGCCCACGTCGACGCCGGCAAGACCACCGTCACCGAGCGGATCCTCTACCTCACCGGCACCACCCACAAGCGCGGCGAGGTCCACGACGGCACCACCGTCACCGACTGCCACCCCCAGGAACGCGAACGCGGCATCACCATCTTCGCCGCCGCCGTCACCTGCGCCTGGGCCGGGCACCGGATCAACCTCATCGACACCCCCGGCCACGTCGACTTCGCCGACGAGGTCGAGCGCTGCCTGCGCGTGCTCGACGGCGCAGTGGCGGTGTTCGACGCGGTCGCCGGCGTCGAGCCGCAGAGCGAGTCGGTGTGGCGCCAGGCCGAACGCCACGGCGTGCCGCGCATCGCCTTCGTCAACAAGCTCGACCGCGCCGGCGCCGACCTGGACGCCGCCGTCGACGCCATCCGCGAACGCCTGCACCCGCGCCCGCTGGCCGTCCAACTGCCCATCGGCGCCGAGGAGTCGTTCACCGGCGTCGTCGACCTCGTGCACCTGCGCACCCTCACCTGGCACGACGACGGAACCCCGCACGAGGGCCCGGTCCCCGCCCACCTCGGGGCCGAGGCCGCCGAGCGCCGCCACGCCCTGGCGCAGGCGGTGGCCGAACTGCACCCCGACGCCCTGGAGGAGTTCTGCGCCGACGCCACCCTGAGTGCCGCCACCCTCACCACCGCCCTGCGCGACCTCACCCGCACCGGCGAGGCCGTCGTGGTGCTGTGCGGCTCCGCCTACCGCAACCGCGGCATCGAACCGCTCCTGGACGCCGCCGTCGCCTACCTGCCCTCCCCGCTCGACGTCCCGCCCACCCGCTCCGCCGACGGCACCCAGCAACGCGAGGCCGACCCCGAACAGCCCCTGACCGCCCTGGCGTTCAAGGTCACCGCCGCCCCCACCGGGCGCCTGACCCACCTGCGCCTGTACGCCGGAACCCTGCGCAAGGGGGACACCGTGCTCGACACCACCACCGGCCGCCGCGAACGCGTCGCCCGCATCTTCACCGACCCGGCCGGCCGCCACACCGAGACCGACGAGGCGCGCGCCGGCGACATCGTCGCCGTCGCCGGCCCCAAGCACACCCGCGTCGGCGCCACCCTGTGCGACGCCGAGCACCCCATCGTCCTGGAGGCCCCCGTGAGCACCGAACCGGTCGTCACCGTCGCCGTCGAGGCCCGCCGCGCCACCGACACCGACAAGCTCGCCACCGCCCTCGCCCGCCTCACCGAGGAGGACCCCGCGCTGCGCGTGGCCACCGACCCCGAGACCGGCCAGCGCACCCTGTCCGGACTGGGCGAACTGCACCTGGAGGTCGCGGTGGAGAAGATCCGGCGCGAGGCCGGCGTCGAAGCCGTGGTCGGGCGCCCGCGCGTCGCGCTGCGCGAGGCCCTCCTCCAGGGCGTCACCGGCTTCACCTACCGGCACGCCAAACAGGACGGCGGCGCGGGCCAGTTCGCCCACCTCGTCCTCGACGTCCACCCCCTGCCGGCGGGCACCGAGGGGGACTTCGCGTTCACCTCCACCGTCACCGGCGGACGGGTGCCGCGCGAGTACGTCCAGGCCGTCGAGGCCGGCTGCCGCGACGCCCTGACCGACGGCCCGCTCGGCGGGCACCCGGTCACCGGCGTCGCCGTCACCCTCACCGACGGCGCCACCCACCCCAAGGACTCCTCCGAACTCGCCTTCCGCACCGCCGCCCGCCTCGGCGTGCGCGAGGCCCTGCGCGCCTCGCGCATGCACCTGCTCGAACCGCTCGCCGAGGTGAGCGTCACCGTGCCCGAGGACGCCCTGGGCACCGTCCTCGGCGACCTCGCCGCCCGCCGCGGCCACATCCGGGCCACCGAACCCGGCCCCGGCACCGCCACCGCCCACGTCAGCGCCCTGGTCCCGCTCGCCGAACTCTTCGGCTACGCGGGCCGCCTGCGCGGCCGCACCCACGGCCGCGGCACCTTCACCACCCGCCCGGCCGGCTACGCCCCCGCCCCGGCCCCCACACCGGCCGGCTGACCCGCACCGCCCGGCCCTCCCCACCCCGGGAGGGCCGGGCACCACCGGCCGCCAACCCCGCACACACCGCCAACCCCGCACACACCGCCACCCCGGCCCCGCCCCCGCCCGGGCCCCGCCGCCCACCCCGGGCCCCGCTGCGCCCGCGCCCGGGCCGGGGCCCGTAGGCTGGTCCGGGCCGTCGGCGGCACAGACCGTCACCAGTAGGGCGGAACACGACAGAAACGGGCAGGCAGGGGCACATGCAGTTCGACGACCAGGGCGACCTCGACACCTCGCAGGTGGACGACCGGCGCGGCATCCCCGGCGGGAAGCTCGCCATCGGCGGCGGGGCCGTGGGCCTGATCGCGGTGCTGGTCGCGGTCGTCCTCGGCGTCGACCCGCAACTGCTGGGCCTGTCCTCCGGCTCCGGCTCCTCCACCAACTCCTCCGGCGTACGCACCGAAGGCGAGGCGCAGAAGGCCTGCAAGACCGGCGCGGACGCCAACAAGCGCCAGGACTGCCGGATCGTGGCGGTCACCAACAGCCTCCAGGAGTTCTGGCGCACCGAACTGCCGCGCGCCGCCAAGGTCCCGTACAAGAACGCCGAGACGGTGCTGTTCACCGGCCAGGTCTCCACCGCCTGCGGGCCGGCGACCTCCTCGGTGGGCCCGTTCTACTGCCCCGGCGACAAGAAGGCCTACTTCGACCTCGGGTTCTTCAACGACCTGTCCGCCCGCTTCGGCGCCAAGGGCGGCCCGTTCGCCGAGTCCTACGTCGTCGCCCACGAGTACGGCCACCACATCCAGAACCTCACCGGCGCCATGCAGAAGGTCGGGGGCGACCGCCAGGGCGCCACCAGCGGCTCGGTGCGCCTGGAACTGCAGGCCGACTGCTACGCCGGGGTGTGGGCGCACCACGCGACCACCACCCCGCAGCCCTCCACCGGCCGTCCGCTGATCGCCTCGCTCACCGACCAGGACATCGCCCAGGGCCTGGACGCGGCCGCGGCGGTCGGCGACGACCGGATCCAGCAGCAGGCCACCGGCCGGATCAACCCGGAGGCCTGGACGCACGGCTCCGCCGAGCAGCGCAAGGCCTGGTTCACCACCGGCTACCGCAGCGGTGACCTCGCCCAGTGCGACACCTTCTCGGCCGCCAGGCTGTAGGCCCGGCGCCGGTTCTCAGAAGCCCCCGCCCGCCCGACCGTCCGCCGGCCCGCCCCGCTCCCAGTCCCACCCGGTGACGGCGTCGCGCAGCAGGCGCGCGGCGGCGGGCAGGCGCTCCCCGGAGCCCCAGAAGAGGGTGAGGGCGCGGCGGCAGTCCGGGGCGTCGACGCCGACCCACACCAGCGGCAGGCGGGGGGAGGTGCGCCGGGCGACGTCGGGCACCAGGCCGATGCCCAGGCCCGCGCCGATCAGCTCGGCGATGGCGCTGACCTCGTCGCACTCGCAGACGATCCGCGGCTCCAGGCCGCGGGCCGCGAACAGCCGCTCCAGCAGGCGGCGCTGCCAGTGCCCGGGCCGGGCGGCGATGAAGGGCTGGTCCGCGACCTCCTCGATGCCCACCGCGGTGCGCCCGGCCAGCGGGTGGCCGTGGGCGACGGCCAGCCCGACCTCCTCGTCCAGCAGCAGGGCGGACTCCAGGCCCTCGGCGGCGATCGCCTGGGAGACCACCGCGAGGTCGACGTCCTGGGCCCGCAGCCGGCGGGCCATCTCCTCGGCGGACAGCTGGTGCAACTCGACCTCCACGTCCGGGTGGGCCGCCTTGAACGCGGCCAGCGGCCCGCTGAAGGCCAGGAAGGTCTCCGAGGCCAGCCGCACCGTGCCGAAGCCCTGCCCGGCGGCCTCCGCCACCGCCCGCCGCCCCGCCGCCAGTTCACCGAGCGAGCGCTCGACGTAGCCGCGGAACAGCTGCCCGGCCGCGTTCAGCCGCAGCCGCCCGCCCCGCTCGAACAGCGGGGTGCCCAGCTCGGCCTCCAGACGGGCGATGGAGCGGCTCAACGACGGCTGGGCGACGCGCAGTTCCTCGGCCGCCCGGCTCAGGTGCTCCAGCCGCGCCACGGCCAGGAACTGGGTGAGCGTGTGCAGATCCACCGGGTGCTCCCATGTCTCCTTCGGCATAACGCCATAGCAATATTGATCTTAGACGCGATAACAGGGGAGTCATATCTTCGGGGGTGGGTCGGCGCGGGGACACCGCGCACCCGAGACCCGCGCGCCGCAAGCCGCACGGGAGACGGCGCGGCCCGACACCGTACGAGGAAGGACGCCCCCCATGGCCACAGCCGCCGACAGGACCCCACCGGAGCCCGTGGCCCGGCCCGGCACGGGCGAGCGGACCGGCCCCGCCGGCTGGGTGCTGCGGGCCGTGGCCGCCGTCCACACCGTCGTGATCTCCGGTCAGCCCGTCTTCGCCGGCGCCTACCTCACCGGCGACTACGACGCCCTGGGCCTGCACGTCCTCGGCGCCAACACCGTCACCTCGATCAGCTACGTCCAGGCGGTCGCCGCCCTCGTGGTCTGGGTCCGGCTGCACCGCTCCTGGCCCTTCCTCGCCGCCCTCGCCCTCGCGGCGGCCGAGTTCGTGCAGTACCTCGCCGGGCTGCAGGGCTCCCTGTGGCTGCACCTGCCGCTGGGGGTGGCGACCATCGCCGGCACCGTCGTCTTCACCATCGCCCTGTGGCGCATCCCGTGGCCCCCGCGCCGCCCCACCCGCTGGGAGCCCGCGCCGAAGACCCGGCCGGACAGCGGGCCGGGCAACGGGCCGGGCAGCGGGTCGGGCAGCGGGTCGGGCAGCGGGCCGGGCAGCGGGTCGGTCAGCGGGCCGGACAGCCTGCGGGAGGACGACCGTGCCTGAGCCCCACACCAGCGGCCCGACCCGGCGCCAGATCCTCGGCATCGGCGGCGCCTTCGGCCTGCTCACCACCACCGGCCTCGCCGCCGCCGCCACCCTCGCCCGCCGCCCCGCCGCCACCGGCGCCCAACTGCGCAGCACCGCACAGCTCCCGCCCCCCTACCAGGTGCCGCTGCCCCTGCCCGCCGCCCTCAAGCCCCTCTCCACCGACGGCCCCGCCGACCGCTACGAGATCGTCCAGCGCGAGACCGACGCCGAGATCCTGCCCGGCCTCACCACCCGGCTGTGGACCTACGGCGGCTCCTTCCCCGGCCCCACCATCGAGGCCCGCCGCGGCCGGCCCGTCACCGTCACCCACCACAACGAACTGCCGGTGCCCACCGCCGTCCACCTCCACGGCGGCCGCACCCCCGCGGAATCCGACGGCTACCCCACCGACCTCGTCCTGCCCGCCGGCTGGCCCCAGACCCCCCACACCATGCCCGGCACGGCCGGCGGCCACGGCGGCGCCATGGGCGCCATGACCGACCCACGCGCCGTCACCACCCGCCTCAAGCGCGACTACACCTTCCCCAACGACCAGCGCCCCACCCTGCTCTGGTACCACGACCACCGCATGGACTTCACCGCCCCCGCGATCTGGCGCGGCCTGGCAGGCCTGTACATCGTGCGCGACGACGCCGAGGACGCCCTCGGCCTGCCCGCCGGCCCCCGCGAGATCCCCCTGATGATCGCCGACCGCGCCTTCACCGCCGACGGCGCCCTCACCTACCCCAGCCTCGACCCCACCCTGCGCGAACGCCCCGGCGTCACCGAGCCCTACACGGCCGGCGTCCTCGCCGACGTCATCCTCGTCAACGGCGCCCCCTGGCCCGTCCACGAGACCGACGCCGCCCGCCACCGACTGCGCCTGCTCAACGCCTCCAACGCCCGCCACTACGAACTCGAGGCCCGCACCGAGGACGGCCGCCGCCTCGACCTCGTCCAGGTCGGCGCCGACCAGGGCCTGCTCACCGCCCCCGTCACCCACCAGAGCCTGCGCATGGCCCCCGCCGAACGCCACGACGTCGTCGTCGACTTCGCCGCCGCCCCGGTCGGCTCCCTGGTACGCATCGTCAACCGCCTCGGCACCGGCCGCACCCGCGACGTCATGGCCTTCCGCATCACCCGCCGCCCCGCCACCGACGACACCCGCATCCCGCCCGTCCTCTGCACCGACCTGCCCCAGTGGCGCCGCGAAGACGCCGTCCGCACCCGCGACTTCGCCTTCCGCGCCGGCCGGATGAACGGCGGCCACGGCTGGCTGATCGGCGGCATGCCCTTCGACCCCGCCCGCACCGACGTCACCGTCCCTCTCGGCGACACCGAGATCTGGCGCCTGATCGCCGACGTCCACCACCCCGTCCACCTCCACCTCGTCGGCTTCCGCATCCTCACCCGCGCCGGCAAACCCCCACTGCCCCAGGACGCCGGCCTCAAGGACACCGTCTCGCTGCGCCCGGGGGAGTCGGTGGAGATCATCACCCGCTTCGACGGCTACCGCGGCCGCTACCTCTTCCACTGCCACAACGCCGAGCACGAGGACATGGGGATGATGGCCAACCTCGAAGTCGTCTGACCACCCGGCACCCCGCCACACGCGGCCCGCGGACCGGGGCGCGCGCCTTGACCGGCCCATTGCGCACACCCCGCCCACCGGGCCCCAGGCGGCCAGCGGGCGGGGCGGGCCGGCGGGCGGACCCCGCCCGTCCCCACGAGAGAACGCCCGGAACATGACGGTTCATCCGCTTCGGGGCGAAGTGCCGGACCTTCACGGGTCTGACATCAGATGCTCACTCTGCTGCCGGAATCCCGACCCCCGCAGTACGGGGTGGTCCACTCCAATTCCCTTCGCACACCCCCGAACCGCGAAAGGCCACCACCCCCCATGACCCGCCCCGCCGACCGCCCCACGCCCGACCGGATGCTGCGCGAGGCCGCCGCCCGCCTGGACCGGCGCCGCTTCCTGACCGTCACCTCGGCCGCCGCCGCGCTCGCCTTCAGCGTCAACCTGCCCTCCGCGCACGCCGCCGACAACGAGATCGCCCCGCGCGCCATCGGCGACAACCCCTTCACCCTCGGCGTGGCCTCCGGCGACGCCACCTCCGAAGCCGTCGTGCTCTGGACCCGCCTGGCCCCGCGCCCCCTGGAACCCGGCTCCGGCATGCCGCCCGCCGGCTCGGTCAAGGTCGGCTGGGAGATCGCCCGCGACGAGAAGTTCCGCCGCGTCGAGCGCCGCGGCACCGCCCGCGCCCACGCCGAGTTCAACTACGCCGTCCACGTCGACGCCGACGGCCTCGACGCCGCCCGCACGTACTGGTACCGCTTCACCGTCGGCTCCTGGACCAGCCCCGTCGGCCGCACCCGCACCGCCCCGCCGCGCGGCCGCAAGCTCGACAGCGCCCGCATCGCCTTCGTCTCCTGCCAGGCCTACGAGGACGGCTACTTCACCGCCTACCGCCACCTCGCCGGCGAAGACCTCGACGCCGTCTTCCACGTCGGCGACTACATCTACGAGTACGGCATCGACGCCGTCGGCGGCGACCGCAAGTACACCGACCGCACCCTGCCGGCCCACTTCAACCACGAGACCACCACCCTCGAGGACTACCGGCTGCGCTACTCCCTCTACAAGACCGACCCCGACCTCCAGGCCGCCCACGCCGCCCACCCCTGGTACGTCACCTGGGACGACCACGAGGTGGAGAACAACTACGCCGCCGGCATCCCCGAGAAGAACCAGGACCCGGCCCCCTTCGTCGCCCGCCGCGCCGCCGCCTACCGCGCCTACTGGGAGAACCAGCCGCTGCGCATGCCCCAGCCCGACGGCACCGACCTGACCCTCTACCGGCGCGTCCACTTCGGCCGCCTCGCCCAGTTCGACATCCTCGACACCCGCCAGTACCGCGACGACCAGGCCAACGGCGACGGCTGGCAGTACCCCACCCCCGAGTCCGACGACCCCAAGCGCACCCTGATGGGCCCCACCCAGGAACGCTGGTTCGCCGACGGGCTGCGCCACTCCAAGGCCACCTGGAACGTGGTGCCCCAGCAGGTCGTCTTCTCCCGCCGCAAGAACACCACCGCCGAGCGCTCCAAGCTCTCCATGGACGCCTGGGACGGCTACCCCGCCGCCCGCGAGCGCTTCCTGCAGGCCGTCGACCAGGCCGGCGTCGAGAACCTCGTGCTGCTCACCGGCGACGTGCACGTCGCCTACGCCCTGGACGTCAAGCGCAACTTCGATGACCCCGCCTCCCGCACCGTGGGCGTGGAGTTCGTCGGCACCTCGATCAGCAGCGACGGCGACGGCGAGGAGAAGCCGTCCAACTGGAACAACCTCATGTCCGCCAACGCGCACATGAAGTTCTACGACGGGCGCCGCGGCTACACCGTGCTCACCCTGGACCACCACCGCGCCCGCGCCGACTACCGGGTGGTCTCCCACATCACCCGCCCCGGCGGCACCCTGTCCACCGCCGCCTCCTTCA
This sequence comes from Kitasatospora sp. NPDC032121, assembly GCF_055580145.1. Lineage (NCBI taxonomy): Bacteria > Bacillati > Actinomycetota > Actinomycetes > Kitasatosporales > Streptomycetaceae > Kitasatospora > Kitasatospora sp. NPDC032121. Next base: position 151,124 of record NZ_JBVILX010000018.1, read on the forward strand.
CCACCGAGGCCGGCAACCCGGGCATCCGCCCCGCCTGACACCCCGTCGGGGCCTGTCCTCCAACCGCGGGGGAGTCGGCTAAGGCACAGGGGTGGGGCTGCGCAGCCCGAACGCGCAGCCCCACCCCTGCGCCCGTCGCTCCGCGGCGATCGGCACCCAGGTGCGGCGCCGGCGGCGGGTGCGCGGACCGGCCGGAACGAGTGCGCTGCGTGTAAAGGCGGGGCGGACACGGGGTCCTAGCCTGGGGCCTTGCCCTCTTCGACCACCGAGAGGCGACCCAGGAGTCTCCCCATGCGCACCGTCCCCTTCCGCTTCAACCGCAAGATCGCCGCCGCCGCGGCCGCCGCCCTCGTCGCCGGGGCCACGATCGCCGCCAACGCCTCGGCCTCCCCCGCCCCTGCGTCCGCCAAGTCGACTGCCCCGGTCCTGGAGAAGGACGCCCAGGCGTTCGCCGACGCGGCCGCGAAGAATCCGCCGATCTACACGCTGTCCTACGACGACGCCCGCAAGGCGCTCGACAGCGCGCAGAGCGGGCCCGTCGACACGCTGCCGGCCGACGTCAGTCACCGCACCCTCAAGGTGGGACCCACCGGTGAGGTGACCATCCGGATCGTCCGCCCCGCCGGCGTGAGCGACAAGCTCCCGGCCGTCATGTACTTCCACGGCGGCGGCTGGGTCCTCGGCAACGAGAACACCCACGACCGGCTGGTTCGCCAGATCGCCAACGGCGCCCAGGCCGCCGTCGTCTTCGTCGACTACACGCCCTCACCCGAGGCCCGCTACCCCATCGCCATCGAGCAGGCCTACGCGGCCACCACGTGGGTCGCCGAGCACGGTGACGAGATCAACGTCGACGGCTCCCGGATCGCCGTCGCCGGCGACAGCGTCGGCGGCAACATGACGGCCGCCGTCACGCTCATGGCCAAGCAGCGCGGCGGCCCCGCCCTGCGCGAGCAGGTGCTCTTCTACCCCGTCACCGACGCCAACTTCGAAACCCCCTCCTACCGGGAGTTCGCCGACGGCCCCTGGCTGACCCGCAAGGCCATGAAGTGGTTCTGGGACGCCTACGCCCCGAACGCCAAGGACCGCCAGCAGATCCTCGCCTCCCCGCTGCGCGCCGGCCTCGACCAGCTCAAGGGCCTGCCCAAGGCCCTGGTCATCACCGACGAGGCCGACGTCCTGCGGGACGAGGGCGAGGCGTACGCCGCCAAGCTCCGCGCCGCCGGCAACGACATCACCACCGTCCGCTACTCCGGCGTCATCCACGACTTCGCCATGCTCAACGCCCTCGCGAACACCAACGCCGCCGAGGCAGCCGTCGACCAGGCCAACCGCTTCCTCTACACCGGCCTGCACAGCACCTCCTGACCCCACGCCAGGGCGGCCCGGCTCCGCCCGGGCCGCCCCCAGGCGCCCCGCACCCCCATGGCCGGACGCCGCGCACCGCGCAGACCCTTCCGGCCGACCGTGCCGGCTCAACCGACCTCTTCGGTTTGGTCGTTCAACCATCGTCGCTGGTCAAAGCGGTTCGAAACGCGGCACACCCCGCGCCTTCCTGCCAGACCGTGTCCCGGCGACCGCCTTTCAAGGAGACCGTCATGCCCCGTTCCTCCCGGAGCCGTTCGGCTCTGCGTGCCGTCACGACCGTGGCCCTCGCCTCTGCCGTGGCGGGCTCCCTGCTGGCCGCCACCACGGTGAGCAGCAGCGCCGCCTCGCAGAAGGCCGGGGCGAGCCAGGCCAAGCCCACCGTCGTGCTCGTCCACGGCGCCTTCGCCGACGCCTCCAGCTGGTCCGGCGTCATCCAGCGACTGCAGCGCGACGGCTACCCGGTCATCGCCACCGCCAACCCGCTGCGCGGCGTGAGCAGCGACGCCGCCTACCTGCGCAGCGTCCTGGACGGCGTGCACGGGCCCGTGGTCCTGGTCGGCCACTCCTACGGCGGCTCGGTGATCACCCAGGCCGCCGCCGGCGACCCCGACGTGAAGGCGCTGGTCTACATCGCCGCGTTCATCCCGAACGTCGGCGAGAGCGCCGGCGAGCTGGCCGGCAAGTTCCCCGGCAGCACCCTGGGCGAGACCCTCAACACCAGCTCCTACCCCCTGCCCGGCGGCGGCACCGGCACCGAACTGACCATCAGGCAGGACCTGTTCCGCCACCAGTTCGCCGCCGATGTCCCCGCTGCCACTGCCGCGATCATGGCGGCCACCCAGCGGCCGGTCTCCACCCTCGCCCTGGAGGAGAAGGCTTCACAGGCGGCCTGGAAGGACATTCCCTCCTACGCCCTGGTCGCCGGCCAGGACTACAACATCCCGCCGAAGGCCGAGCAGTGGATGGCCGAGCGCGCCCACGCCCGCACCGTCACCGTCGACAACGCCTCCCACGCGGTCGCGGTCTCCCGCCCGGGCGCGGTCGCCGACCTCATCCTCCGCGCGGCCCGCGACACCCGCTGAACCAGCACCGGCCGCGTCGGCCCTGACGGCCTCCCACCCGGATCGCCACAAGGTCAGCACCCCCCGTGCGCGGGAAGCCGGCCCCGCCGACTTCCCGCGCGGCGCGGTCGGCCTCCGGTGACGGGACGGGTCGCAGGCGGATTCGCGAGGACGCCCAGCGGTCCTTCTGCGGCGAGGAGATCCCGGCGCTCACACGCCGCCCGGGCGCCCGAACCCCTGCGGCTCACACGCCCGCGGTTCGGGCACCCCCCCCGGGGCGGGCGCGGCCGACGACGGCCGCGGCCTGCTCCGGGTGCTCCTCCAGCCACGCGCCCAGCTGCTCCCGGACGGCCTCGGCGACGCAACCGCGCACCGCGGCGTTGCCGAGCACGGAGCGGGTGGAGCCCTGGAACTCGGGATCGTCGAGCTTCACCGACACCATCGCCGTCAGGGCCGCGCCGACCGGCCCGGCGTCCGGCCCGGCGTCCGGCCCGGCGTCCGGCCCGGCGTCCGGCCCCGCCCGTCACCCGGGTCTCACCCGCCCCCGCCCGGGCGCACGACGCCGAGGCTGCCGTAGGCCTGCAGGGCGCCGGCCGGGTCGCCGGGGTCGCCCCGCAGGGCTGAGTCCAGGAAGGCGAGGGTGGCCGCGGCGACGACGCGCGGCCCCTCGCTGCGGCCCAGGGAGCCGACGAGCGAGGGCACCGGCGGCAGGTACAGGGGGCCGTCCATGAAGGTGAGGTGGGCGGCGCCGGGGACGGTGAGCCGGTAGCTCGTCGCGGTGTTGGAGGCGAGCGCCCCGGTGAGGCGGGGCAGGTAGCGCGGGTCGGTCGCCGGGGTGAGCGCCTGGGTGAGCGCGAGCACCGGCCGGCCGAGGGCGGGGGAGGCGGGGCCGTGGGGGAAGCCGTCCAGGTCGACGACGGCCCGGAAGCGGTGGTCCTGGCGGGCCGCCTGCAGGGCGGCCGCGCCGCCCATGGAGTGGCCGGCCACCGCGGCCCGGCCGGTGTCCAGGCGCCCGGCCAGCGGGTCTGCGCCCTCGCCCCGGTCCAGGGCCTCCAGCCGGCCGAGGACGAAGCCGAGGTCGGCGGCCCGCACCGCCGTCCAGCCGGCCGCCAGCTCCTCGTCCTTGTCCCGGTCGCCGCTGGAGGAGGTCTCGGAGGTGAGCGTGCGGCCGTCGGCGAGGACGACGGCCGCGGAGTCGTACGGGTGGTCGAGGGCGGCGACGACGTAGCCGTGGCTGGCCAACTCCTCCGCCCAGGCGGTGTTCTGGGTGCGCACCCCGCCCGAGCCGGGCGAGAACAGCACCACCGGGAACCGTTCGCCCCCACCGTCCACCGGGGCGTCGAAGACCGAGCGGCTGCGGGCCCGCGCGACACCGTCCATCAGGAAGCCCGGCAGACCGACGCCGCCGGCCAGCGCCGCGGCGACGGTGCGCGCCTCCTGCCGGGTGCGGCCGAGGTACTGGGCCCGCCGCGCGCCCGCGGGGCCCTGCCGTGCCGGGTACCAGAGCTGGACCACGACGGTGCGCCGGTCGTCCGGATCGGCGGTGAAGGTCTCGGGGCGGCCCTGGTCGGTCCACTGCACGACGCGGGTGCCCACCGCGAAACCGCCCGACGGCTCGGGGAACACGGGCACGGGGAAGGCCCAGGCGGACAGCGGGCCCGCGGCGATCAACCCGGCGCAGGCCGCCGAGGCCGGCAGCGCCAGCCACCAGCGGGCCCGCCACGCCGGCCGGCCGGGACGGCGCCGCAGCGGCCGCAGCAGGGGGAACAGGGCGAACGGCAGCACGAGGGCGGCGCCGGCCAGCACCGGCAGCAGCTGCCAGCGGATCCCCGTCACGCCCAGCGCGACGGCGCACGGCACGAGGACCGCCACCGCCGCGATCGTGGCGCGCGCTCGGGCGGCGGGGGGAAGCCAGCGCGCCGCCACCAGCGCGAGGGCGCCCAGCAGGGCGAGGATCTCCAGGGGGGACATGGGCAGTCCCGCGGTGTTCTCGGTCACCCGGTCATGCTCGGCGCCGGGCACGCGCCGCCGCATCGCCCACCGGTGGCCGCCGCACTGCGACCGGGGGCGCAGTGCGCGGCAGCGCCCGTACGACCGCGGGCGGCACCCGGGCACGCCGCGGCGTGCCCGGCCTGCGACCACGGGAGGTGGTCGGGCTCCTCCTGCGGTCGTACCCCGGCACTGTGCGCTCCGACGGTGGGATCATGTGCCGCGCGCTCCCGCGGCCTACCGTGACAGGGCCGCGGTACGTGCCGGGCGGCGCGCGCGGCGTACGGTCCCCGTACCCGGCCCCCGGGGGCCGGCTGTTCGCGGTGGCCGGCCCGGCGGGGGCGGCCGTGAGCCATGACACCGAATCGACAGGGACGTGTGATGACCGAGGCGGCCGCCGAACCCGGCCAGGCCCACCAGACCCAGCAGGCCCACCAGGCCCAGCAGGCCCAGCAGGCCCACCGGGCACGCCGGTTACACCGCTGGGACCGGGTGGAGGCTCGGGCACGGGCGCGCTGGGCGAGAGCGGCCCCACGGCTGACGGGCCGCGCCGACCGGGCCCGCGCACGCGCGGCGCGCCCGGTGGCGGCCGCCGGGCGCCGGGCCTCCCGGCTGCCGCCCGTGGTGTGGGAGGCGCTGCTGCCCGCGCTCCTGCTCCTCAACGCCGTCACCACCCGCGCACCGCACGAACTGCCGGCGGCCACCGCCCTGACCGCCGCCCTCGTGCTGCCCCTGTCGTGGCGGCGCCGGGCCCCGCTCGCCGTGTTCGGCGTCGTGGCGGCCGCGGCCCTCGTCCAGTGGCTGATGGACGTCCAACTCCCCGCCGACATCGCCCTGTTGGTGGCCCTCTACACGGTAGCCGCGCACACCGGCCGGCGCGGCACGCTCCTCGCCGCGGCCGTCACACAGACGGGCGTCCTGCTGGCCTGCCTGCGCTGGGCCCCGGACGGCGCGTTCCTGACCCCCTTCGTCGCCCTCACCGCGACGACCGTCGCCGCCGCCGTCCTCGGCGTGAACGCCCGCACCACACGCGCCTACCTCGCCGCCCTGGAGGAACGCGCCGCACGCCTGGAACGGGAACGCGAACAACGGGCGCGACTGGCCGTCGCCGAGGAACGCGCCCGCATCACCCGGGAGATGCACGACATCGTCACCCACAACCTGTCCGTCATGGTCGCGCTCACCGACGCCGCCCTCTACGCGCAGCACCGCTCGCCCGAGCGGGCCACCACCGCGATGCTCCGGATCTCCGAGACCGGCCGGCAGGCCCTGACCGACATGCGGCGCTCCCTGGGCGTCCTGCGCACCGACGAACCCGACGCGCAGCGCCACCCGCTGCCCGGCATCGCCCAACTCCAGGCCCTCGCCGACCAGATGGGCGCCGCCGGACTGCCCACCCGCCTCGACGTCCACGGCGGCCACACCCACATCCCCGCCACCGCGGGGCTCACCGTCTACCGCCTGGTCCAGGAAGCCCTGACCAACACCCTCAAGCACGCACCCGCCGGCACCCGCGCGATGGTCCGCCTGCGGTGCACGACCGCGGCCGTCACCGTGGACGTCACCGACGACGGCCCCCACCCGCCACACCCCGCACCCCGCGCCCCGGCCGCCGCGCCCGCCTGCGCACCGCCCGGCCACGGCAGCCCCGGCCACGGCATCCCCGGCATGCGCGAACGCGCCGCCGCCTACGGCGGGACACTGCGCGCCGGCCCCCGGCCCGGCGGCGGCTGGGCGGTCCACACCCGCCTGCTCCTCGACCCCCTCGACCCCCACGGCCCCGTCGACCCCCACGACCCCCTCGACAGCGGCGCGGCGGTGCCCGCATGACGATCCGCATCCTGATCGCCGACGACGAGGCACTGCTGCGCATGGCCTTCGCCACCGTCCTGGAGGCCCAGCCCGACATGGCACCGGTCGGCGAGGCCGCCGACGGCGCCCAGGCCGTCCACCTCGCCCGGCAGCTGCGCCCCGACGTCGTCCTCATGGACGTCCGGATGCCCGGGATGGACGGGATCGAGGCGACCCGCCAGGTCGTCGGCGCCTGCCCGGGCAGCAGGGTGCTGATCCTCACCACCTTCGACCTGGACGAGTACGCCTTCGCCGGGCTCAACGCCGGGGCCTCGGGCTTCCTACTGAAGAACACCAGGCCCGAGGAACTGCTCACCGCGATCCGCAACGTCGCCGCCGGCGACGCGGTGATCTCCCCGCGGATCACCCGCCGCCTGCTGGAGAACGTCCGCCCGCACCTGCCCGGCGGCCGCAGCGCCGAGAACGACGAGCGGCTGGCCCGGCTCAGCGCCCGCGAACGCGAGGTGCTCGTCCAGGTGGGCCGCGGCCTGTCCAACGCCGAGATCGCGGCCGCCCTGTACCTCGCGGAGGCGACCGTGAAGTCCCATCTGGGACGGATCCTGCACAAGCTCGACCTGCGCGACCGGATCCAGGCCGTGGTCTTCGCCTACGAGAGCCGCCTCGTCCACCCGGCCTGACCGGCCCGGCGGACGCGGGCGGCCCGCAGCACCGAGCGGCCCGCCGTGCACAGGAAGTCGAGCGGCCCGCCCCACCGTGCACAGGAAGTCGAGCGGCCCGCCCCACCGTGCACAGGAAGTCGAGCGGCCCGCCCACCGTGCACAGGAAGTCGACCCCGCCGACTTCCTGTGTACGGCGCGGCCCGCAGCACCGGGGTCAGGGCAGCAGGGCGCGTTCGGCGCGGCTGGCGGCGATCCGCTCACGCGCCAGCGCACCGGCGCGACCGCTGTCGCCGTCGCCGCCGAGCCGGGCGAGGATCGCCGCCAGCGGCCTGATCCGCCCCCACCCGCCCCAGTGGCCCTCCGGGATCTGCGTCGGGAAGACCCAGACGCGGCCCGGATCGCGCGGCCAGGCGCCGTCCTCGGCGTCCAGGATCGCCTCGGTGACCTCGGCGATGACACCCGCCCGCTTCCGCTCGTCGAGCTGCCCCTCGGGCACCGACGGCACGACCTTGTAGCGGGGCGCGTCCGCGGGCTTCCCGCCGACGAACACGGCCGCCGGCCGGTGAAGGAACAGCCACGACACCGACCGGGCCACCGGATCGGCCGGGTCGAACCCCTCATGGCGGATCAGGATCTCCGTGATCCGCTCCATCAGCGCCGCCTCGGCATCGGGCCGCAGCGCACCGTCCGGAACGTACACGTCGAGCATGGGCATGGCCGAACCCCCTGTGGGTTTAGTTTTTAAACTCAGAACCTGACCGGAGGCTACCCCCGCTGAGTACAGTTCGTAAACCCAGATCGGTAGGCTGGCCCCATGGAGACACGGCGGATCGACCCGGTGAACTGCTCGGTGGCACGCGCCCTCTCGGTGGTGGGGGAGCGCTGGTCCCTGCTGATCGTCCGCGAGGCACTCGACGGCGCCCACCGCTTCGGCGAGTTCCACACCCGCCTCGGCATCGCCAAGAACCTCCTCGCCAACCGACTCGACACCCTGGTCACCGCCGGAGTCCTGCGCCGCGTCCCCTACCGCGAACCCGGCGACCGCCAGCGCTTCGCCTACGAGCTCACCGAACAGGGCCACGCGCTGCGCCCGACCCTCATCGCGCTCCTGGAGTGGGGCGACACCTACCTCGCCGACCCGCAGGGCCCGTCGGTCGTCGTCCGGCACCAGCCCGCCGACGACACGAGCCCGTGCGACGCCCCGGTCAGGGTCGTCCTGGAATGCGCCGCGGGCCACGGCCACCTCGCCCCGCAGGACGTCCGCCGCACCCCGGGACCGGGCGCGATCGCCAGGTCCGACGCCGCAGCGAGCTGAGCGCCGCCGACCGGGTGGAGGCGGTCGTGCCCCGCGTCGGACGGCCGGCATCCGGCGTCCGTCTCCGGGTGCCCGCCACCAGCGCTGCTGGGTCCACAGAGCCCGAAATGTCACGAACACCCTGCCGAAGTCAGCACAGCCTGGCGCAACGAAGGCGAGGCGTGGCGCCGGCAGCCCGGCCGCCGCGCTTGCGATGGTGTTCAAGCTCGTGCGCCGGGTTCGAGAACGGCGTCCTGGTCGAACGCGAGGAGGCCGCCGCGGCCTGATCAGGTGACAGCGCCGGGGGAAAGCAGTTGCCGCGCTCCGGGCGCCCTGCTCGAATCGCCCTCGTGGACACCTACTTGGAAACAGGGCGCATGACGCTTCGCCGCTTCAGCGAGGCAGACGTCGACGACCTGGCCGCCTTGCACGGTCACCCCGACGTCATGCGGCACATCGACAACGGCCGTCCCGTGCCCCGGGCGGTCGTCGTGCAGCAGCTCCCGCGCATCCTGCGCGAGTACGAAGAGCTCCCGAGCGGACAGGGCTGCTTCGTTGCGGCGGAGAAGTCGTCCGGGAAGTTCCTCGGGTGGCTCTCACTGCGGCCCGCGGCAAGCGTCGGCCTGAACGGCGGAACGGAGCTGGGCTACCGCATGATTCCCTCCGTCTGGGGCCTGGGCTATGCCACCGAAGGCGCGCGGGCACTGGTGCATCACGCGTTCGCCGAGCTGGAAGTGGACCTGATCGTGGCCACCACGATGACGGTCAACGCCGCCTCCCGGCGCGTCATGGAGAAGGCGGGGTTGTCCTTGATCCGCACGTTCTTCGAGGAATGGCCGGAATACATCGAGGGGGCTGAGCACGGTGACGTGGAGTACGTGATCACCCGCGAGACCTGGGCTCAGCGGCACGGCCACCAGCAGCCATCACCAGAGCCGATCCACAGGTCCTGACAATAACTCGTCATGCACCCGCTACGGCTGGACCGGGAACTCGCCCGCCTTGACGGCGTCGAGGAAGTTCTGGAAAGCCGCGGGGGGTGAACTCCAGGACGGGGCCGCGCCGGTGCTGCTTGGTGTCGCGCACCGGGACGGTGCCGGCCGGGGTTCGGCCGACCTCGACGCAGTTGCCGATCTCGCTGCTGCTGTAGCTGGACTTGGCCCAGCTGTAGCCGCCCTGGTCGAGGGTGATGCCGTCGTGCATGGTCGTCCTCTCCGTGGTCCCCAACTCGGCTTGTCCGTCAGGGTTGTCTGCAAGTATGACCGCGTTGCTGCGGGGTCGAATGCCTGGGACACAAGGATCTCGACCTGGCGGTTGCGACGGGTGAGATTCGCGAGACGGTCCGCGAACGCCAGGTTCTGTCGGCGTAGGCGACCCCATCGTCAGGCAGGTCGCTGAACAGGTAGACAGCGAAGGACCATACTGAGGGCCCGGGTCCGGGCCCGCGGACGCCCGGACCGGGGGCTCAGACGTCGCCGAACTCGCCGGAGCGAACGGCGACGACGAAGTTCGACCAGGCGTCGGCCGGGAAGGCCAGGGTGGGGCCCTCGGGGTCCTTCGAGTCGCGAACAGGGACGACGCCGGGCAGGCTATCGGATACCTCGATGCACTGCCCGCCGTTGCTGCTGTAGCTGGACTTGTGCCAGTCGAGCGTCATATCGCCTCCGTAGCTCGCGGGATCACCGCCACCGAGTCCGCCTGTGAACGGGCATGTGTTTGTAGCTGATAGTAGGCCGCCAACGCGGCTGTCACTGTTCAGGTGTCCCGCTCCAGCCGGTCCACACGATGCGTCAGACGTCACCGAACTCGCCGGAGCGAACGGCGACGACGAAGTTCGACCAGGCGTCGACCGGGAAGGCCAGGACGGGGCCCTCGGGGTCCTTGGAGTCTCGGACGGGAACCTGGCTGGAGGACCCGATCGCCACCTCAACGCACTGTCCCTGCTGGGCGCTGTACGAGCTCTTGCGCCAAGCGACGCTGTGTAGGTCAGCCATGTTCAAAACCCTTCCGCACTTCTCGAACGAACTCGATGCTCGCGGCCCGGGACAACGCCTCGACCTGGAGGTGATCGTACTCACTGGCCCACGCGACCAGTGTCTCCGGATCGCGTTCAAGGAAGCCCCGCTTCTGCGTCTCCCCGTAGCCGACCATGGCCCTGTTCGGCGTGGTCAGCAACGTGATCGGGTGGGCAAACGGCCTGAGTTCGCCCAGTTCTGTTCGGTGTAGGCGACACCATCGTCGGGCAGGTCGCTGAGCAGGTGGACGGCGAAGGAACAGACCGCGGGCCCGGATCGTTCACGGTCCGGGCCCGCGGAGGCTGGACTGGGGGGCTCAGACTTCGCCGAACTCGCCGCTGCGGACAGCGGCGACGAAGCTGGACCAGGCCTCGGTCGGGAAGACGAGAGCCGGACCGTGGGGGTCCTTCGAGTCACGGACGGGCATCAGTTCACGAGAGCCACGCGCAACCTCAAGGCAGTCGCCGCCTTGCTGGCTGTACGTCGACTTCACCCACGAAGTGGTAGTCAAGTCGAAATCAGCCATGGGATTCCTTCCGGGCATGGAGTATCAAATCGAGAGTCGCCGACTCGGCCAGCGCTCCTACCTGGAGGCGATCGTATCTCCTGCGCCAGTCGCGGAGCCTGTCGTCATCTCGTTCGACGTGCCCTCGCCCCTCGGACTCAGAGTAGCCAAACAGGGAGCCGTCGGGGAGTGTCAGCAGTCGCATGGGCAGGGCGAACGGCCTGTGCTCCCCCATGCTGAACGGCGCCACCTGGAGTACCACACGCCCCTGTTCGCAGAGCTGTTCAAGTCGTTCGACCACCGCCGGCGAACTCCTCACCACCACCCCCAACCCCGACCCCCGCATCCGCTACGCCCTCACCCACTGCCGCACCCAAGCCACCCGCACCTGAACCCCCGCGTAGGAAGTCGACCCGCCGACTTCCTACGCGCGGCGCGGTTGGTGGGGCGGCGGTCGGTGGGATGGGTTGCGCGGGCCGCTCCGGCTGAGCGGCCCGCGCCCCCAAGGTTCCCTCCCTCCCCACGAGCCCCACACCCCCGCC
>NZ_JBVILX010000019.1:0-145834 GCF_055580145.1 Kitasatospora sp. NPDC032121
AACCCGGAAGCTAAGCCTCACAGCGCCGATGGTACTGCAGGGGGGACCCTGTGGGAGAGTAGGACGCCGCCGAACAATTCTTCTGAAAAGCCCCTTCCCATCCGGGAAGGGGCTTTTTGCGTTACCCTCTGCCAATGCAGAACCTGACCCTGACCTGGCAGTCCGCCGGGGCCGCCGCGATCGGTCTCCACGCGGGCGCGTACGTCGCGGCGAAGGGGCGGAAGTCGGCGCTGTCCGCGCTGCTGCGGGAGGCCGGCACGCTGCTGGCGCTGTTCGCGCTCTGGCAGTTGGTCGGGCACCTGTCGGTGATGAGTACGGACCACGCGCTGGACCGTGCGAGCTGGATCCACCACACCGAGCAGGTGATCGGGCTGCCAGACGAGGCCTCCTGGCAGAAGGCGGTCACGCCCTACCCGGTGCTGGTGAGGCTGGCGAACTACTACTACGCGGTCATGCACTTCGCCGTGATGCTCGTCGTCCTGCTCTGGGTGTTCGTGCGGCACCGCGAGCGCTACGCGTGGGTGCGCAACACGGTGGTGATCACGACCGCGGTCTGTCTGCTGGTGCAGTTCATCCCGGTGGCGCCGCCGCGGATGCTGCCGGAGAGCGGCTTCGTCGACGTGGCCGCCCAGTACGGGCAGTCGGTGTACGGCGGCGCGGTCGGCGGTGTGGTGGTGGCCGACCAGCTGTCGGCGATGCCCTCGGTGCACGTCGCCTGGTGCGTGCTGGCGGCGGTCGCGGTGATCCGGGTGTCAGGCAGTTCACTGCGATGGGTGATGGTGCTGCATCCGGTGCTGACGGTGGCGGTGGTCGTGGTGACGGCCAACCACTTCTGGTTGGACGGCATCGTGGCCGTGGCGATCCTGCTCCTCGCCTACTCCGTGCTGGCGTTGGCGGCACGCCGACGGGGCCGGGTCTCCGTCGGGACGGAGGTCCGGCCCTGCGGCACCGCCGAGGAGCGGCTGGAGCAGGTCACCTGAGCGGCAGGGCGACCTTCCCCCAGACGCCGTTGCTCAGCGCGGAGGTGGCCCAGTACCAGGCGGCGAGCCCGGACACGGCGGCGATCCAGCCGGCGGCCTTGCCCAGCCCGCCGTAGCCGCCGAAGGTGGCGATGGCGGAGAGCAGCAGGGAGACCGTCAGCAGGCCGTAGACGACGCGGCTGAGCAGGTTCGCGCCCCAGCTCGCGGCGGTGAGGGTGAGGGCGAGCAGGGCCCACAGCAGCAGGAAGAGGCCGGCGGCGTTCTTGCCGGCCCCGCCGGCCGCGGACCATGTCGCCCAGAAGGCGCCGAGGCTGGTGAAGGCGGTTCCGGTGAAGCCGTCGCCGCCGCGGAGCTGCCAGAGGCCCGCGATGAAGAGGGTTGCGCCGCCGAGCAGATGGGCGAGGTGGGCCGCGTTCCCGACTCCGACGCCGTGCAGGACGCCGGTGGAGAGCAGGCCGTAGGCGAGGAGTGTCAGGCCGAGCGCGAGGTAGCCGAGGTTACTCGCGTCGGCGCCGGTGGATCGGGCGTTCGTTGCCCCGGTAGCGTCGTTGCTCACCGGAGGCTCCTTTCACTCTGGGCGCGCGCAGGGCGCGGTGACGCCGTGGTGTCGTCAGGAGGAGTGGAGGCGGGTGGAGACGAGCGGATGCGCGCGACCGCGCCGAGGGCGCACGGCGGTGAGCGTGCGCGGGCCGCGGTCGGAGGTGATGGGCCGTCGGACGTGCCGGGCCTGCGGAGAACCCGCTGGTCGCGTCCCCGGCCGGGGGAGTTCCCGGTGAGATCGGTCTACCCGACCCGGCCCGCTTGTACCATTGTGAATATAACAATTTGTGACTGCGTCAGTACGGCATGAGCCGCGGGGGTCTCACGCCTTGCGCTGGGTGGGCACCCGCAGGGTCAGGATCGCCATGTCGTCCGACGGCGGCTCCGGGGCGAAGCGCTCGACCGCGCGCTGCACCCGTGCCGCTACCGCGCCGGCGGTCAGGCCGGTGCAGCCGGTGAGCACCTCGGCGAGGCCGTCGTCGCCCAGCATCCGGCGGCCCTCGCGGCGTTCGGTGACCCCGTCGGTGACGCAGAGCAGGACCTCGCCGGGGGCGAGCACCAGGTGTTCGGCGGTGAGGTCGAGGTCGTCCATGACGCCGAGCAGCGGCTGCGGGGTGGCGGCGCGGTCGACCTGGCCGTCGGTGCGCAGTCGCAGCGGCAGCGGGTGGCCGGCGCAGACCAGGGAGAGTTCGGTGCTGCCGTCCGGGCGGGGCGTCAGCTCGCCGTAGAGCAGGGTGAGGAAGCGGCTGCGCGCCCCCTCGTCCAGGATGGCCGCGTTGAGCCGGCGCAGCACCTGCGGGGCGTCCAGGCCCTCGCGGGCGAGCAGCCGCAGCGAGTGCCGGGCCAGGCCGGTGACCGAGGCGGCCTCGGGGCCGGTGCCGCAGACGTCGCCGATGGCGAAGCCGTAGGTGCCCTCGCGGATGGTGAACAGGTCGTAGAAGTCGCCGCCGACCTCGTTGCCCTCGCCGGCCGCCTGGTAGTAAACGTCCACCTCGACGCCGGGGATCTCCGGCAGGTCCGGCGGGAGCAGGCTGCGCTGGAGGGCCTGGCTGGTGGCGGTGCGCTCGGAGTAGAGGCGCGAGTTGTCCAGGGCGAGGGCGGCCCGGCGGGAGAGGTCCTCGGCGAGTTCGAGGATCTCCTGGCGGAACCGGACGCCGGCCGGGACGCCGAGCGCCAGCAGGCCGATCACGCGGTTGCGGGCGGTCAGCGCGAGGACGACGGTCTCGCCGAGCAGGCCGGCGAGTTCCGAGCCGTCTGTGAGGCCGCCGGCCTCGGCGGTGTCGGCGGGGGCCGTCCAGAACCGGACGCCGTGGGTGGGGCCGGTCTCCGGGACGGGGGTCTTGTCGAGCAGGTCGCGCAGCGGGTCGATGCGGTCCTCGTCCTCGTGCAGGACGAAGGCGAGCCGGGCCGGGGAGGAGTGGTCGGCGGTGGTGTAGACGGCGCACCAGGAGGCGAGGGTGGGGACGGCCATCTGGGCCATCAGGGCGAGGGTCTGCTCGTGTTCGAGGGTGCCGGCCAGCAGGTCGGAGGCCTCGACCAGGAAGGAGAGCGAGCCGCGGCGGAGCCGTTCGAGCTCGGTCAGCCGGGTGCTCTCGACGGCGAGGGCGACCCGGTCGGCGGCGAACTGGAGGCGCAGCGCGTCCTCGTTGTCGTAGCGGCCCGGCACGGCGGCGGCGATGCCGAGCGAGCCGATCAGCCGGCCCTCGACCTTGAGCGGAACGGTGATCAGGGAGCGCATGCCGCTGTCGGAGAGCAGCGGCAGGCCGGTGGGCCGGGCGGAGAGGTCCTCGTGGACGGAGGGAAGCCGGGCGGAGTCGTAGCGGTTGCCGGTCCCGACCGGGAAGCGGGCGTGCCGGCGGTGTCCTGCGGTGAGGCCGGTGGCGGCGCGGACCTCGAACTCGGCCTCGTCATCGGTGGTGAGCAGCAGGTACGCGGCGTCGCCGTCGAGCAGGTCGCGGGCGCGTTCGACGGTGCGCTGGAGCAGGGTGTCGAGGTCGTCGGTGGCGACCGGACCGGCCAGCAGGTCGAGCCGGGGGCCGGCCTGCTCGGGGCGCTCGCCGGGCAGGGCGCGGGCGGGGGAGCGCAGCACCGCTCTGTCGGGTTCGAGGACGAGCAGACAGAGCGTGGAGGGGACGCCCTCGGTGTCGCGCAGCCGGACCTGGACGCCGTACACCTCGACCTCGCGGCCGTCCTGGCGGCGGATGCCGTAGCCGCCCTCCCAACGGGCCATCCGCAGGGTGTCGGTCAGGTCGAGGCCGCGGGCCGGGGGCTGCGGCCAGACCGCGAGGTCGGCCCAGGGACGGCCGAGGACGGCGGCGGCGGGGTAGTGGAAGAGCGCCTCGGCGTCCGGGTTCCAGGCCAGCACCCGGCCGTCCTCGTCGAGTTGGACGACGGCGACGTGCACCGGTCCCGGGCCGCTGGGCAGGTCGCTGCCGGGGGTGGCGGGAACGGCGTAGCGGGTGCCGAGCACGTGTGCGGGCAGGGTGAGGCGGAACCAGACGGTCTTGCGGCCGGCCGCGTACTCGACGCCCCACCGTTCGGCGAGGGCGGAACACATCAGCAGGCCGCGGCCGCCTTCGCCGTCCGGGTCGGCGTAGCGGTCGGAGTCGGTGACCGGACCGTCGCCGAGCGAGGGCAGGCCGCGCTCGGGGTGGTGGTCGGTGACCTCGATCCGGACGCTCTCCTCCTCGCGCAGGCAGCAGACCTCCGCGGCGGTGCCGGCGTGCACGACGGCGTTGGTGACGAGCTCGCTGACCAGCACGACCGCGTCGTCGACGACCTCGGGCAGGCCCCAACCGAGCAGCGCGTCCCGGACGAAGCCCCGCGCGGCGGCCGCGGACCGGCCGTCGGGGTCGAAGGTGGCGGCTGCGCGCGCGGTGACCACGTTGCCACTTCTCCTCTGCTGCTCTTGCCCTGGCTGTCCGGGGTGCGGCGCCGAATCCCCGTGCGCGCCGTCGGGGTGATCGGCGGCGCTGGGTCGGGTCGTGGCCCGGTGCAGCGCTCCACCCTACTTTCCGCTTGGTTCCCCGTGGGGGCGGGGAGTCGAAACAGGCACCAGAGGGTGATTCTGCCCACCATGTTTCGGACGGTGCGGTACCAACCGAGCGCAACCGGCCGTGCACCCGGTGCCAGTGCTGCCAGACTGGGGGGTCCGCGACGGCCCGTGCGAGCAGTACGGTCGTGTGGGTGCCGGCGCGTCGAGGGCCGCCGGTACGCAGCCCAGCCGGGTCGGTGCCCGGGTGCGTGCCGCACCGGCACGGTCGGTCACCGGACAGTTCACGATGTGGGAGGGGCCCGTTGAGTTCGGCCACCAAGGACGCAACCGGAACGACGCCGCCCGCTCCGCGCGGTGGGCGCCCCGGGGCCGTGCCGCGGAACGCGGCCGGCCGTCGGGCGAGCCACAACCGTGGCGCGGAGCCCGCCGAGCTGCGCAAGCTGCTGTCGGCGCTGACCGCGATGCGGGACGGCAACTTCCGCCGCCGGCTGACCGTCCCGGGGGACGGGCCGCTGGCCGAGATCGCGGCGGTGTTCAACGAGGTCGCCGAGCGCAACCAGCACCTGACCGGTGAACTGGCGAGGGTGCGGCGGGCGGTGGGCCGCGAGGGCCGGCTGAACGAGCGGCTGGAGACCGGCGCGGGCGAGGGCGCCTGGATGGCGGCGGTCGACAACTGCAACGCGCTGATCGACGACCTGGCCCGCCCGATGGCCGAGGTGGGCCGGGTGCTCACCTCGATCGCCGAGGGCGACCTGGACCAGAAGATGGAGCTGCGCTCGCTGCACAGCAACGGGGTGAGCCACCCGCTGCGCGGCGAGTACCTGAAGATCGGGCGGACCGTCAACGGACTGGTGGACCAGCTCTCCGAGTTCACCGACGAGGTGACCCGGGTGGCCCGCGAGGTCGGCACCGAGGGCAAGCTCGGCGGCCAGGCCAAGGTCCGCAGCGTGTCCGGCAGTTGGAAGGACCTGGCGGACTCGGTCAACACCATGGCGGGCCGGCTGACCGCCCAGGTGCGCAACATCGCCCAGGTGACCACGGCGGTGGCCAAGGGCGACCTCTCCCGCAAGGTCACCGTCGAGGTGGCCGGCGAGATGCTGGAGCTGAAGAACACCGTCAACACGATGGTGGACCAGCTGAACGGATTCGCCGCCCAGGTCACCGCGGTGGCCAGGGACGTGGGGACGGAGGGCCGGCTCGGCGGTCAGGCCCAGGTGCCGGGCGTGGCCGGGGTCTGGCGGGACCTGACCGACTCGGTGAACTTCATGGCCGACAACCTGACCGGCCAGGTGCGCAACATCGCCCAGGTGACCACGGCGGTGGCGCGCGGGGACCTCTCGCAGAAGATCGAGGTCGACGCGCGCGGCGAGATGCTGGAGCTGAAGAACACCGTCAACACGATGGTCGACCAGCTCTCCGGCTTCGCCGAGCAGGTGACCAGGGTGGCCCGCCAGGTGGGCACCGAGGGACGGCTCGGCGGTCAGGCGCAGGTGCCCTGGGCGGCCGGGGTCTGGCGGGATCTGACCGACAACGTCAACTTCATGGCGAACAACCTCACCGATCAGGTGCGCAACATCGCCCAGGTGACGACCGCGGTCGCCAAGGGCGACCTGTCGCAGAAGATCCAGGTGGACGCGCGCGGGGAGATCCTGGAGCTGAAGAACACCATCAACACGATGGTGGACCAGCTGGGCGCGTTCGCGGACGAGGTCACCCGGGTCGCCCGGGACGTCGGCACCGAGGGCATCCTCGGCGGCCAGGCCAGCGTGCCCGGCGTGGCCGGGATCTGGAAGGACCTGACCAACTCCGTCAACCTGATGGCCAACAACCTGACCAGCCAGGTCCGGAACATCGCCGAGGTGACCACGGCGGTGGCGCGCGGCGACGTCTCCAAGAAGATCACCGTCGACGCCCGGGGCGAGATCCTGGAGCTGGTGACCACCGTCAACACCATGGTCGACCAGCTGTCGGCGTTCGCCGACGAGGTGACCAGGGTCGCCCGCGAGGTGGGCACCGAGGGCATCCTGGGCGGCCAGGCCCGGGTGCGCGGGGTGTCGGGCATCTGGAAGGACCTGACCGACAACGTCAACTTCATGGCGTCGAACCTCACCGGGCAGGTGCGCAACATCGCCGAGGTCGCCGGTGCGGTGGCCCGCGGCGACCTCTCCAAGAAGATCGCCGTCGACGCGCAGGGCGAGGTGGCGGCGCTCGCCGCGACCCTCAACACCATGGTCGACCAGCTGTCCTCCTTCGCGGTGGAGGTCACCAGGGTGGCCCGCGAGGTCGGCACCGACGGCACCCTGGGCGGCCAGGCGAGCGTGCCGGGTGTGGCCGGGATCTGGAAGGACCTGACCGACAACGTCAACCAGATGGCCAACAACCTCACCGGTCAGGTGCGGAACATCGCGCTGGTGATCACCGCGGTGGCCCGCGGCGACCTCTCGCAGAAGATCGACGTCGACGCGCGCGGCGAGATCCTCCAGCTCAAGACGAACATCAACACGATGGTCGACCAGCTCTCGGCCTTCGCCGACGAGGTCACCCGGGTCGCCCGCGAGGTGGGCACCGACGGACGGCTCGGCGGCCAGGCCCGGGTGCCCGGCGTGGACGGCACCTGGCAGGACCTCACCGAGTCGGTGAACGAACTGGCCAACAACCTGACCCGGCAGGTGCGGGCGATCGCCCAGGTCGCCACCGCCGTCACCAGGGGCGACCTGAGCCTGCGGATCGACGTGGACGCCGCGGGCGAGCTCGACGAGCTCAAGGACAACATCAACCAGATGATCGCCAACCTGCGCGAGACCACCCGCACCAACCAGGAGCAGGACTGGCTCAAGACCAACCTGGCCCGGATCTCCGGCCTGCTCCAGGGCCGCCGGGACCTGGAGGCGGTCGCCTCGCTGATCATGACCGAGCTGACCCCGGTGGTCTCCGCCCAGCACGGCGCGTTCTTCCTCGCCCAGCCGGCCGGCCGCACCGCCGAACTGATCACCGAGGACGACGACGAGAACGACACCGTGCTGCGCCTTATCGGCAGCTACGGCTACCAGCGGCGGGCGATGCCGACCACCTTCCGGCCCGGCGAGTCGCTGATCGGCCAGGCCGCGGTGGAGAAGCGGGCGATCATCCTCAAGGAGGCGCCGCCCGGGTACCTGAAGATCGCCTCCGGGCTCGGCGAGGCCTCCCCGGCCCACATCGTGGTGCTTCCGGTGCAGTTCGAGGGCCGGCTGCTGGGCGTGATCGAGCTGGCCACCTTCAGCTCCTTCACCACCGTCGCGCTGGACTTCCTGAACCAGATCGCCGACCTGATCGGCGTCACCGTCAACACCATCAGCGTCAACACCAAGACCGAGGGCCTGCTGCTGGAGTCCCAGCGGCTGACCGCCGAACTCTCGATGCGGTCCGCCGAGTTGGAGGCCCGCCAGGAGGAACTGGAGCGCACCAACGAGGAGTTGCAGGAGAAGGCAGAGCAACTTGCCCAGCAGAACCGCGACATCGAGATCAAGAACGGCGAGATCGAGGAGGCCCGGCAGGTCCTGGAGGAGCGTGCCGAGCAGCTCGCCCTGGCCTCCCGGTACAAGAGCGAGTTCCTCGCCAACATGTCGCACGAGCTGCGCACCCCGCTCAACTCGCTGCTGATCCTGGCCAAGCTGCTCTCCGACAACAACGAGGGCAACCTCTCGCCCAAGCAGGTCGAGTTCGCCGACACCATCCACGGCGCGGGCTCCGACCTGCTCCAGCTGATCAACGACATCCTCGACCTGTCCAAGGTCGAGGCCGGCAAGATGGACGTCCGCCCGGCCCGGATCGCCCTGGTCCAGCTGGTCGACTACGTCGAGGCGACCTTCCAGCCGGTCGCGCTGGACAAGAGCCTGGACTTCGCCGTCCGGGTCTCGCCCGCCCTGCCGGTCACCCTGCACACCGACGAGCAGCGGCTCCAGCAGGTGCTGCGCAACCTGATCTCCAACGCGGTGAAGTTCACCGACTCCGGAGCCGTCGACTTCTCGATTCGCCCGGCGGGCCGGGAGGTCCCGCAGCACGTGCGCGAGCGGCTGCTGGAGTCCGGCTCGATCAAGGGCCCGGACGACGAGCTGATCGCCTTCGCGGTCTCCGACACCGGCATCGGCATCCCCGGCAACAAGCTGCGGGAGATCTTCGAGGCTTTCAAGCAGGCCGACGGCACCACCAGCCGCAAGTACGGCGGCACCGGCCTCGGCCTGTCCATCAGCCGCGAGATCGCCCGGCTGCTCGGCGGCGAGATCCACGCCGAGAGCGAGCTGGGCAAGGGCTCCACGTTCACGCTCTACCTGCCGCTGCGCACCGAGGCCCCGGAGACCGTCGGCGAGCCGCGCCAGGGCGCGCCGAACGGCCTGACGCCGCGCGCCTCGGTCGGGGTGACCCCGGTGGGCCTGCCGGTGCCGGTCGGCGAGAACCCGGCCGACCACTGGGCCCAGGAGGTCCGCGAGCTGGCCGAGGAACGCCGCCGGGGCGCGCTG
Organism: Kitasatospora sp. NPDC032121; assembly: GCF_055580145.1. Classification (NCBI taxonomy): domain Bacteria; kingdom Bacillati; phylum Actinomycetota; class Actinomycetes; order Kitasatosporales; family Streptomycetaceae; genus Kitasatospora; species Kitasatospora sp. NPDC032121. Next base: position 9,012 of record NZ_JBVILX010000019.1, read on the forward strand.
GAGCGCCGCCGCAGCGCCGCCCTGGAGAGCGCCGCCGGACCGCGGACGGTGGAGCCCGCCCCGCCCCGCCCGGTCGACGGGGGCCGCCGCTTCGACGGCCAGCAGGTGCTGATCGTGGACGACGACGTCCGCAACGTGTTCGCCCTCACCAGCGTGCTGGAGCAGCACGGCCTGACCGTCCTGTACGCGGAGAACGGCCGCGAGGGCATCGAGATGCTGGAGCAGCACGAGAGCGTGGCGCTGGTCCTGATGGACATCATGATGCCGGAGATGGACGGCTACGCGACCACCGAGGCGATCCGCCGGATGCCCCAGTTCGCCGGCCTGCCGATCATCGCGCTGACCGCCAAGGCGATGAAGGGCGACCGGGAGAAGTCGCTGCAGGCGGGCGCCACCGACCACATCACCAAGCCGGTGGAGACCGACCACCTGCTGTCGGTCATGCACGAGTGGTTGAGCGGGAACCGCGCGTGATCGCGAAGGGAGGAGTGAACCCCGGGCCGGGCCCCGGGGTTCGCTCCGGCCGGGCGGTCGGTTTGCTGGCGGTGGGGCCCGGGAACCGGGTAGGGTCACCGATCGTTGCGAACAGTGACCGGACGGCGACACGCTGCTGAGCGTGCGCCGGAGCACTGGCAGCGCGCCGCTCCGGATCGGTCACGACGGGGCGATGTGCCGGGCGAGGGGGTGCGGCTAGCATGACCGGGGTAGCGGTGGGCAGTACGCGGGTGCCTGCACCGGGCGGCAGGCAGGCGACAGGAGGGCGAGCCCTGATGCAGAAGGCCAAGATCCTCCTGGTCGACGACCGACCGGAGAACCTGCTGGCGCTGGAGGCGATCCTCTCGGCCCTGGACCAGACACTGGTCCGCGCGGCCTCCGGTGAGGAGGCGCTGAAGGCGCTGCTCACCGACGACTTCGCGGTGATCCTGCTGGACGTCCAGATGCCGGGGATGGACGGCTTCGAGACCGCCGCCCACATCAAGCGCCGCGAGCGCACCCGGGACATCCCGATCATCTTCCTGACCGCGATCAACCACGGTCCGCACCACACCTTCCGCGGCTACGCGGCCGGCGCGGTGGACTACATCTCCAAGCCCTTCGACCCGTGGGTGCTGCGCGCCAAGGTCTCCGTCTTCGTCGACCTGTACGCGAAGAACTGCCAGCTGAAGGAGCAGGCGGCGCTGCTGCGCCTGCAGCTGGAGGAGGGCGGCGACGGGCAGGCCCTCGGCGGCGCGCTGCTGGGCGAGCTGTCCGCGCGGCTGGCGGCGGTCGAGGAGCAGGCCGAGGCGCTCGGCAAGCAGCTGGACGGCGGCGAGGACGCCGGGGTGGCCGCCACCGCCGCGCACCTGGAGCGCAAGCTCGCGGGGCTGCGCCGGGCCCTGGACGCGATGCGCCCGGGCAGTTCCTGATCCCTGCCGCCGGTTCACCCGTCCGGGTGGTCGTGATGCGGCGACCGGGTGAATCCCGGTCAGGGTGACGGTGTGTCTGCGACACGTCCGGGCGCCCGGGCTCGGGCACATGTGCACTGGTCGCCCGCCCCGGTAGGCTGCTGACCCATGGCCACTCGCACGCCCGGGAACGCAGCACGTAAGACGAGTCCGGGACCGTCCAAGAAGGCCGCGGCGAAGGCACCGGCCAAGCCGCCCGCGAAGAAGGCGGCGGCGAAGAAGGCGGCTCCCGCGAAGCGGACGGCGGCCAAGTCGGCCCCGCCCGCCCCGAAGCCGTCCAGGTCGGTGCTGATGGGCGCGCTCAACGCGCTGGGCAGCCCGATCGCCGCGATCTTCCGGGGCTTCGGCGACGGTGCCAAGAACCTGCACCCGGACCACCGCAAGGACGGCGTGGGCCTGCTGCTGTTCGCGCTCGCGCTGGTGACCGCGGCCGGCACCTGGTTCACCCCGCAGGGCTGGCTGGGCGAGGGCGCCACCGCCGTGGTGTCCGGGCTGTTCGGCCGGCTCGACGTACTGGTGCCGTTCCTGCTGGCCGCGATGGCGATCCGGCTCTGGCGCCACCCCGAGCTGCCGGAGGCCAACGGACGGATCATGATCGGGCTGAGCGCGCTGCTGGTCGGCGTCCTCGGCCTGGTCCACATCGGCTGCGGCGCGCCCATGATGGGCAGCGGCGCCTCCCGGATACGGGCGGCCGGCGGGATCATCGGCTGGGCCGCGTCCACCCCGATGATGGCCGCCGCCGGGCCGGCGCTCGCGGTGCCGCTGCTCCTGCTGCTGGCGTTCTTCGGCCTGCTGGTGGTCACCGCCACGCCGATCAACCGGATCGGCGAGCGGGTGCGGGGGATCGGCATACGGCTCGGCGTGGTCGAGCCCAGGCCCGAGGACGAGCTGCACTGGGGGCGCACGCCGGAGCGCGAGCCGTCCACCGACCCGCCGGAGGACGCCGACCCCGACGCGCTGCCGTTCACCGTGGACACGGACGGCGACGACCCCTCGGACGAGGTGGCCGCCCGCCGTCGCCGCCGCCGGCGCAAGCAGACCGAGGAGCCGGAGGACGCCGAGCGGATCTCCCTGGACAAGGAGCCGCTGGACCCGTACGCCACCCGCGACCTCGCCGCCGGCGCGGCCGCCGACCTGGACGGCGCGCTGGTCTACGGCGTGCCCGCCTCCTCCGCGGTGGCGGACATGATGCACCAGGTGCAGGACCGCACCGCCCCGCCGGAGGAGCCCGCCGTCCCGGCCGCCCGCAGCGGTGGCCCGGGCGCGCCCGAGGAGCACGGCGCGGCGCCGGTGCGGATGGAGCAGCTCCAGCTCGGCGAGGGCATCACCTACGCCCTGCCCTCGCTGGACCTGCTGGAGCGCGGCGGTCCGGCCAAGGCCCGCAGCGCCCTCAACGACGAGGTGGTCGCCCAGCTCACCGGCACCTTCTCCGAGTTCAAGGTGGACGCCAAGGTCACCGGCTTCACCCGGGGCCCGACGGTCACCCGCTACGAGGTCGAGCTCGGCCCGGCCGTCAAGGTCGAGCGGATCACCGCGCTCGCCAAGAACATCGCGTACGCGGTGGCCAGCCCGGACGTGCGGATCATCAGCCCGATCCCGGGCAAGTCCGCGGTCGGCATCGAGATCCCCAACCGGGACCGCGAGATGGTCAACCTCGGCGACCTGCTGCGCTCGCGCACGGCCGCCGAGGACACCCATCCGATGGTCGTCGGCATGGGCAAGGACGTCGAGGGCCACACGGTGATGGCCAACCTCGCCAAGATGCCGCACATCCTGGTGGCCGGTGCGACCGGTGCGGGCAAGTCGTCCTGCATCAACTGCCTGATCACCTCGATCCTCGCCCGGGCCACCCCGGACGAGGTGCGGATGGTGCTGGTCGACCCCAAGCGGGTCGAGCTGACCGCGTACGAGGGCATCCCGCACCTGATCACGCCGATCATCACCAACCCCAAGAAGGCCGCCGAGGCCCTCCAGTGGGTGGTGCGCGAGATGGACATGCGCTACGACGACCTCGCGGCGTTCGGCTTCCGGCACGTGGACGACTTCAACGCGGCCGTGCGGGCCGGCAAGGTCACCCCGCCGCTGGGCAGCGAGCGCGAGCTGACGCCGTACCCGTACCTGCTGGTGATCGTCGACGAGCTGGCCGACCTGATGATGGTCGCGCCGCGCGACGTCGAGGACTCGGTGGTCCGGATCACCCAGCTGGCCCGCGCGGCCGGCATCCACCTGGTGCTCGCCACCCAGCGGCCCTCGGTGGACGTGGTGACCGGCCTGATCAAGGCCAACGTGCCGTCCCGGCTGGCCTTCGCGACCTCCGCGATGGCCGACTCCCGGGTCATCCTGGACCAGCCCGGCGCGGAGAAGCTGATCGGCAAGGGCGACGCGCTCTTCCTGCCGATGGGCGCGAGCAAGCCGATCCGCATGCAGGGCGCGTTCGTCACCGAGGCGGAGATCGCCAAGGTGGTGCAGCACTGCAAGGACCAGCTGACCGCCGTCTACCGGGACGACGTGACGGTCGGGGGCGGGCCGAAGAAGGAGATCGACGAGGAGATCGGCGACGACCTGGACCTGCTGATCCAGGCGGCCGAGCTGGTGGTCTCCACCCAGTTCGGCTCGACCTCGATGCTCCAGCGCAAGCTCCGGGTCGGCTTCGCCAAGGCCGGCCGGCTGATGGACCTGATGGAGTCGCGCGGCATCGTCGGCCCGAGCGAGGGCTCCAAGGCCCGCGACGTGCTGGTCAAGCCGGACGAGCTGGACGGGGTGCTGATCACCCTTCGGGGTTGACGGACCGGGCCGTGCGGGGCCCGGCCCGTGTCCTGACCCAGGTGTCACTCGTTCGGAGGAGGGTAGGCGCCGTGAGGGGAACCGAACGTCCGTACGTCGCGTCACACGGCGGAAAGCGGACGCAGGGTTCCCCGCGCGGCTCCGCTGACGGCTCGTCAGTGGAGTGTCGGATCCAGGTCGGACAGGGCGCGCGCATTCGGGCCCGTTCCGCTTGAGAAACGATCCGCCCACGCCCCTAGACTGTTCCCCAGCAGGTGGCCATCCGCTCGAAAGGCGTGCCCCGTGACCATCGGCAAGTCCCCCGACCGCGAGAACGCCACGTCGTCCGCCGAGCCGACCGACGACGCGGTGCAGGCGGCCGATGCCCCGAGCATCGGCCGGGTGCTGTCCACCGCCCGGATCGACGCGGGGCTCACGGTGGAGCAGGTGAGTGCCGCCACCCGGGTGCGGGTGCCGATCGTCCACGCCATCGAGGGGGACGACTTCGCCCGCTGCGGCGGCGACTTCTACGCCCGCGGGCACATCCGGCTGATCGCCCGGGTGGTCGGCCTGGACGGTGAGGAACTGGTCGCCCGGTACGACGCCGCGCACGGCGGCTCGCCCGCCGACAAGCGCCCGGCGACCCAGCTGATCGACAGCGGCCCGATCAGGGTGCCCCGCCGCGGCCGGCCGAACTGGGCGGCCGCCATGGTCGCCGCGATCGTCGCCGTGGTCGCGCTGATCGGCTTCAACCTGGTCAGCGGCAAGGGCGGCCACGGCACCACCGGCTCGGCCAGCGCGCCGCTGCCCAGCGGTTCCGGGACCGGCTCGCTCGCCCCCGCGTCCACGCCCGCCGTCCAGCCGCCGGCGCCCGAGCCGAGCGCCGCCGCGATCGCCGCCGTCCCGGCCGACAAGGTCACCGTGAAGCTGGTCGCCGAGGGCACCAGCTGGGTCTCGGCGATGGACGGCAACGGCAAGTCGCTGTTCCAGAACAACATCAGCAAGGGCCAGGACCAGACCTTCACCGACCCCAAGCAGATCAAGCTGGTGCTCGGCAACGGCGGGGCCGTGCACGCGTACGTCAACGGGAAGGACCTCGGTCTCCTCGGCAAGGACGGGCAGGTGGTGCACGTCACGTACACCCCCGGAGACCCGCAGGCTGGCTGACCACAGGGGTCGGAACGCCCACTGATGATCAGCTGATCCGAGGCGCGCGGCCTCCGGGGCGAACGGCACCGGAGCCCGCGCGTTAATCTTGGCCCTATGCCTGAACGCCGTACTGTCGCCCTTGTCACGCTCGGATGCGCCCGCAACGAGGTGGATTCCGAGGAACTCGCCGGGCGACTGGAAGCCGACGGCTGGTTGCTCGTCGACGACGCCGCCGAAGCGGACGTCGCCGTGGTCAACACCTGCGGCTTCGTCGAGGCCGCCAAGAAGGACTCCGTGGACGCCCTGCTGGAGGCCAACGACCTCAAGGGGCACGGCCGCACCCAGGCCGTCGTCGCGGTCGGCTGCATGGCCGAGCGGTACGGCAAGGAGCTCGCCGACGCCCTGCCCGAGGCGGACGGCGTCCTCGGCTTCGACGACTACACCAACATCTCCGACCGCCTGCAGACCATCCTCTCCGGCGGCCACCACGCCCCGCACCTGCCGCGCGACCGCCGCAAGCTGCTGCCGATCAGCCCGGCCGAGCGGCAGTCCGCCGCCGAGGCCGTCGCCCTGCCCGGCCACGGCACCGAGGCCGCCGCCGAGCCGATCGCCGACCTGCCCGACGGCCTCGCCCCCGCCTCCGGCCCGCGTACCCTGCGCAAGCGGCTGGACGACAGCCCGGTCGCCTCGGTCAAGCTCGCCTCCGGCTGCGACCGCCGGTGCTCGTTCTGCGCCATCCCGGCCTTCCGCGGCTCCTTCATCTCCCGCCGGCCCTCCGACGTGCTGAACGAGGCCCAGTGGCTGGCCGGGCAGGGCGTGCGCGAGATCGTCCTGGTGAGCGAGAACAACACCTCGTACGGCAAGGACCTCGGCGACATCCGGCTGCTGGAGACGCTGCTCGGCGAGATCGCCGCGATCGAGGGCGTAGAGCGGGTCCGGGTCTCCTACCTCCAGCCGGCCGAGATGCGCCCCGGTCTGATCGACTCGATGACCGGGACCGCCGACGTGGTGCCCTACTTCGACCTGTCCTTCCAGCACTCGGCGCCCGCCGTGCTGCGCCGGATGCGGCGCTTCGGCTCCACCGACCAGTTCCTGGAACTGCTGGGGACCATCCGCGACAAGGCCCCGCAGGCCGGCGCCCGGTCCAACTTCATCGTCGGCTTCCCCGGCGAGACCGAGGAGGACTTCGCCGAGCTGGAGCGCTTCGTCACGCACGCCGGGCTGGACGCGATCGGCGTCTTCGGCTACTCGGACGAGGACGGCACCGAGGCCGCGACCTACGACGGCAAGCTCGCCGAGGACGTGATCGCCGACCGGCTGGACCGGCTGAGCCGACTGGCCGAGGAGATGACCGCCCAGCGGGCCGAGCAGCGGATCGGCACCGAGGTCGAGGTGCTGATCGAGTCGATCGAGGACGGCGTGGTCGAGGGCCGCTCCGCCCACCAGGCCCCGGAGACCGACGGCCTGACCACCCTCACCGGTGTCGAGGCCCCCGAGATCGGCCAGTTCTGGCGGGCCAGGGTCGTCGCCAGCGAGGGCGTCGACCTGATCGCCGAGGCGCTGGAGCAGGTGCGGTCGCCCAAGACCTCGGGAGTCGGGGAATGACCAAGGGGCCCGGCGCTCCGGCCGCGGCCCACCCGGGCAGACCGGCGGCCGCGGTGCCGTCGACCCCGGGGGTCTGGAACATCGCCAACGTGCTCACGATGGTCCGGGTGCTGCTGGTGCCGGTCTTCGTGGCGCTGCTGTTCGCCGACGGCGGGCACAACCCCAAGTGGCGCTCGGTCGCCTGGGCCTCGTTCGCGATCGCGATGATCACCGACCTGTTCGACGGCGAACTGGCCCGGCGCAAGGGCCTGGTCACCGACTTCGGGAAGATCGCCGACCCGATCGCCGACAAGGCGATCATGGGCTCGGCGCTGATCGGCCTCTCGCTGCTCGGCGACCTGCCCTGGTGGGTCACCGCGGTCATCCTGGCCCGGGAACTCGGCATCACGCTGATGCGGTTCTGGGTGATCCGCTACGGGGTCATCCCGGCCAGCCGCGGCGGCAAGCTCAAGACGCTGACCCAGGGCACCGCGGTCGGCATGTACGTACTGGACCTGACCGGCTGGCTGGCCACCGGGCGGGCCGTGCTGATGGGGCTGGCGGTGCTGCTGACCGTCGGCACCGCGCTGGACTACATCGGGCAGGCGCTGCGACTGCGCCGCGAGGGACTGGCCGCGGCGCGGTCGGGCCGCTGAGCGACGGGGGAGCCGGGTGGCGGAGCGGGACGTGGCGGAGCGGGACTTCCGGCTGGCCGAGCGGGCGCACGCCGCGCTGCGCGCCGAGGGCGGCACGCTGGCCGTCGCCGAGTCGCTGACCGGAGGTCTGCTGGCCGCGGCGCTGGTGGACGTCCCCGGGGCCTCCGCGACCTTCCGGGGCTCGGTCACCGCGTACGCGACCGAGCTGAAGGCCTCGGTGCTCGGGGTGGACGAGGGCCTGCTGGACGTGTACGGGCCGGTCCACCCGGTGGTGGCCCGGCAGATGGCCGAGGGCGTGCGCGGGCTGCTGGGGGCCACGTACGGGCTCGCGACGACCGGAGTGGCCGGGCCCGACCCGCAGGACGGACAGCCGGTCGGCACCGTACACCTGGCGGTCGCCGGCCCGGGGGGAACTCTGGTCAGTTCGCCCCTGCTGTCGGGCGGTCGTGCCACAATCCGTCACGAGGCGGTGACCGCCGCGCTGGAGCTGCTGGTCGATCGCTTCGCACGCCAGGAGCCCTAGGGGAGGGCTCCACCGGAGCGGGACCCGCCGGTCCGGCGCGCGGGTACGGGACAGCTGGAGGATCGTGTTACATCCAACACCCTGGTTGGGCAGAAACCAGGTGGCGAACGAGTTGCATGACGGTGGCGGGGCGGGTCGCGACGGGTACCACGACGGACCCGCGAACCCGGGTGCGACACCGGAACGAGGAGGGGGACGGCCTTGCAGCCCAGAGTGAACACGACCAGGGTCCCCGCACGCGAAGCGGGCAAGGCGGTACGGTGGGGTCGTGACATCTCGATCCGCAGTCCGAGGAGGGAGGCACCGATGATCCTGCTCCGTCGCCTACTGGGCGATGTACTGCGTCGGCAGCGCCAGCGCCAGGGCCGCACACTCCGCGAGGTGTCGGCGGCCGCCAGGGTTTCGCTCGGGTACCTCTCCGAGGTCGAGCGGGGACAGAAGGAGGCCTCCTCGGAGCTGCTCTCCGCCATCTGCGACGCGCTCGACGTCCGGATGTCCGAGGTCATGCGCGAGGTCAGCGACGAACTGTCGCTCGCCGAACTTGCGGCGATGGCCACCCTCTCCGAAGGTGATCTGCTGAGGCCGGTACTCGAACCGGTTCCGCTGCCCGCCCCCGGCACCGACCGGGCGAACCTCTCGCCCAAGGCCGCCGCGATGGACGTGGTCGCCGCCTGATCCCGGCCTCGACTCCCGGGCGCCCCTGTCCGGGGCGAGCGAAGGGAGGGCGGTCGTGCGAACAGACGCGCAGACGCGCCCGACGGCCCGAATACTGGCCCGGGCGCCGCTGTTCCTCCGGGGACGGCGTCCGGTGCGGTGGGTGCTGGCGGTCTCGGTGGCCGGGCTCGTCTGGTGGCTCCTGGTGGTCCGGGGGCAGCTGACCGACGGTGCGGTGCTGGGGCTGCTCGCGGCCGGCGGCTGGGGGCTCGGTCTCATCCCGGTCCACGCCGACTGGAACGCGACCGGACCGTCCCGGCGCCCGCGCGCGGAGCCGGTGGGACCGGTGGAGGCGCAGCCGCCGCCGATCGGGTGATTCGACGTGGCCGGGGGCCGCGGGGTTCTCGACCCCGCGGCCCCCGGCCTTTTCCGTGCCCCGGCGGTTCGTCGGTTCAGGGGCGCAGCCGCAGGCCGCGTGGGGTGGCGTGGAAGCCGGCCTCCTCCAGGGCGCGGCCGAGGGCCGAACCCAGGGCGGGCTCGCCGTTGGTCCGCTCGACCGTGACGCTGCCCAGGGCGCCCTCCCGGACGGCGGCCGCGAGCGCCCCGGCCGCCAACGCCCGGGTGGCCTCGTCCTCGGGCCAGGCCAGCAGGGACTTCCCGCCGCGCTCGACGTACAGCGCCAGCTCGCCGTCCACCAGGACCACCAGGGCGCCCGCCTTGCGGCCCGGGCGGTGGGCCGTGGACTCCCTGCCGCCGGGGGCGGTGGGCGGTTCGGGCCAGGGCAGGGCGGCGCCGTAGGCGTTGGCCGGATCGGCGGCGGCCAGCACCAGCGTCTGCGGCGGCTCGCCGGCCGGGGCGGCCGGCCACTCGGCGGCCCGGGCCCGCTCCAGCCGGCCGTTCACCGAGCGCAGCCGGTCGGCCGCGCCCTCCATGGCGAACTGGGCGCCGCCCAGGCCCTCGACGAAGTACCCCCGGCGGGCCCGGCCGCGCTCCTCCATCGCGGCGAGCACCCGGTAGACCCCGGCGAAGCCGCCGGGCACCCGTTCGGCCGCCACCGTGCCCCGGGTGAGCAGGCCGTGCCGGTCCAGCAGGTTCTGCGCCTGGGCGGTGGCCCGGACCGTCGGGTCGGCGGCGAAGGCGGGCAGCAGCGACCAGCGCCCGGCCACCGTCGGCGGGCCGCTGCGCAGGGCGCCGCCGACCCGGTCGAAGGCACGGCCGGCACCGCCGTAGCGGCCGCGCGGGGTGGACCGGGGCGCCCGGTGGGCGGTGGCGCCCGCCGTCCGGCCCGAACCCAGCAGGGCGCGCAGCGGGGCGAGGGTGTCATTGGTGACGTAGCCCGCCCAGACGAGGTCCCAGAGCGCCTCGACGACCTCCGGCTCGGAGGTCTCCTCCGGGAGCTGCTGGACGAGTTGGCGGAAGAACAGGCCGTAGCCGCCGGCCAGCGCGGACATCAGGGCGCTGTGCACCGGGGTGAGCGTGGGCGGCACGGGCTCGGGGCGCAGCAGGTGGGCGTTCTCGGCGAGGTGCAGGCTGAGCCAGCCGTCCTTGCCGGGCAGGGCGCCGGCCCCGCACCAGCCGACCTCGCCGGCCGCCATCAACTCGTCCAGCAGCCCGGGCGCGTAGTCGGTGAGCCGGGCCGGGAGGATCAGCTTCTCCAGCGCGGAGGCGGGCAGGGCGGTGCCCTGGAGCTGTTCGACCACGCGCAGCAGGCCGTCCGGGCCGCGCAGCCGGTGGCCGGCCAGGTGCTGCCACTGCGGCAGGAAGGCGGCCAGGGCGCGCGGCGGGACCGGTTCGACCTCCTGGCGCAGAGCGGCCAGCGAGCGGCGGCGCAGCCGGCGCAGCACCTCGGCGTCGCACCACTCGGGGGCGGTGTGCTCAAGAGGGGCAGCGCGAAGCGCTTCCGGCGACGGGTGGGCGGGGGGTGGGAGGTACCGGCCCTGGACCAAGCGGCCTGCGGCGGTCAGGCGGTGCAGGGTGCCGGTGACCACGGCGGTGCCGAGGCCGTAGCGGGCGGCGGCCTCGGCGGCGGTGAACGGGCCGTGGGTGCGGGCGTGGCGGGCGATCAGATCGCCCAGCGGGTCCTTGACCGGCTCGGTGAAGGCCTCCGGGACGCCGACCGGCAGCGGGGTGCCCAGCGCGTCGCGCAGCCGTCCGGCGTCCTCGATCGCGGCCCAGCGCTGCTCGCCGGCGATCCGGACCTGGATCACCCGGCGGGCCGCCTCCAGCTCCAGGGCCCAGAGCGGCTCGGCGCCGCGGAGGGTCAACTCGGCCTCGGAGAGCGGGCCGAGCAGGCGCAGGGCGTCGGCGACGCCCTCGGCGTCCCTGATCCGGCGCTCGGGGGTGAGGCGTTGGAGCTCGGCCTCCAGCTCGATGAGCACCTGGGGGTCGAGCAGTTCGCTCAGCTCGGCCTGGCCGAGGAGTTCGGACAGCAGCCGGGAGTCGAGCGAGAGGGCGGCGGCGCGGCGCTCGGCGAGCGGGGAGTCCCCCTCGTAGAGGAACTGGGCGACGTAGCCGAACAGCAGTGAGCGGGCGAAGGGCGAGGGCTCCGGGGTGGTGACCTCGACCAGGCGGACGGCGCGGGACTCCAGATCGCCCATCAGCTCGACCAGGCCGGGGACGTCGAAGACGTCCTGCAGGCACTCCCGGACGGCCTCCAGGACGATCGGGAACGAGCCGTACTCGGAGGCGACTTCGAGCAGCTGGGCGGCGCGCTGGCGCTGCTGCCAGAGCGGGGTGCGGCGGCCGGGGCTGCGGCGGGGGAGCAGCAGGGCGCGGCCGGCGCACTCCCGGAAGCGGGAGGCGAACAGGGCGGAGCCGCCGACCTGGTCGGTGACCAGCTGCTCGATCTCGCCGGGGTCGAACAGGGCGGCGTCGGCGCCGACCGGGGCCTCGTCCCGGCCCGACTCGTCCGAGGGGCCGCCGAACCGGCTCGACGGCTCCGCGGGGCCGGCGAAGTCGAAGTCGAGGGCCAGCAGGTCGGCGTCGGGCAGGCGGAGCACGATGCCGTCGTCGGCGTGCATGACCTGGGGGTCCAGGCCGTGCTTCTCGCGCAGCCGGGCACCGAGGGCGAGCGCCCAGGGGGCGTGCACCTGGGCGCCGAAGGGGGAGTGGATGACGATCCGCCAGTCGCCGAGCTCGTCCCGGAAGCGCTCGACCACGATGGTGCGGTCGTCCGGGAGGTGGCCGCAGGCGGCGCGCTGCTCGGCCAGGTAGTCCAGCAGGTTGGCGGCGGCCCAGTCGTCCAGGCCGGCCTGCTTGAGGCGCTCGGTGGCGGCCTCGGGCCGCAGGGTGCCCAGTTCGCGGGTGAAGGCGCCGAGGGCGCGGCCGAGTTCGAGCGGACGGCCGAGGGCGTCGCCCTTCCAGAACGGGAGCCGGCCGGGGACGCCGGGGGCGGGGGTGACCAGCACCTTGTCGTGGGTGATCTCCTCGATCCGCCAGGAGGTGGTGCCGAGGGTGAACACGTCGCCGACGCGGGACTCGTAGACCATCTCCTCGTCGAGTTCTCCGACGCGGCCGCCACCCTTCTTCGGGTCGGCCCCGGCGATGAAGACGCCGAACAGGCCGCGGTCGGGAATGGTGCCGCCGGAGGTGACGGCCAGGCGCTGGGCGCCGGGGCGGCCGGTCACCGTGCCGGCCACCCGGTCCCAGACCAGGCGGGGGCGCAACTCGGCGAAGGCGTCCGAGGGGTAGCGGCCCGCCAGCATGTCGAGCACGGCGTCGAAGGCGGACTGCGGGAGGGACGCGAAGGGGGCGGCCCGACGGACCACGGCGAGCAGGTCGTCCACCGGCCAGGCGTCCAGGGCCGTCATCGCGACCAACTGCTGGGCGAGCACGTCCAGCGGGTTGCGCGGGATGCGCAGCGCCTCGATCCGGCCGGCCCGCATCCGCTCGGTGACCACGGCGGACTGGACGAGGTCCCCCCGGTACTTGGGGAAGAAGACGCCGGTGGAGACGGCGCCGACCTGGTGGCCGGCCCGGCCGACGCGCTGCAGACCGGAGGCGACCGAGGGCGGGGACTCGACCTGGACGACCAGCTCGACGGCGCCCATGTCGATGCCCAGCTCCAGGCTGGAGGTGGCGACCACGGCGGGCAGCCGGCCGGCCTTCAACTCCTCCTCGACGAGCGACCGCTGCTCCTTGGAGACGGAGCCGTGGTGGGCCCGGGCGATGACCGGGGGCGCGCCCCTGGCCGCGCCCGAGCCGCCCATCAGCTCGGCCGGGGCGTGCGCCTCGGGGATCGCGGTGCCGGTGGCGCGCTCGTGGGCGATCTCGTTCAGCCGGTTGCACAGCCGCTCGGCCAGCCGGCGGGAGTTGGCGAACACGATGGTCGAGCGGTGCGACTCGACCAGGTCGACGATCCGCTCCTCGACGTGCGGCCAGATGGAGGCTTGTCGCTGCGGGTCGCCGCCGGCGGCGGTGCCGGGGCTGCCGTCGGCGGCCGGGGCGGCGGGCAGGTCGTCCAGGTCGGGGACCGGGACGACCACCGAGAGGTCGAACTCCTTGGCGGCGGCGGGCTGGACCACGGTGGCGCCGCGCCGGGGGCTGAGGAAGCGGGCCACCTCCTCGACCGGGTGGACCGTCGCGGACAGGCCGATCCGGCGGGCCGGGCGGTCCAGCAGTTCGTCCAGCCGCTCCAGGCTGAGGGCGAGGTGCGCGCCGCGCTTGGTGCCGGCGACGGCGTGCACCTCGTCCAGGATCACGGTGTCCACTCCGCGCAGGGCCTCCCGGGAGGCAGAGGTGAGCAGCAGGAACAGCGACTCGGGGGTGGTGATCAGGATGTCCGGCGGGTGGGTGGCGAAGCGGCGGCGGTCGGCGGCCGGGGTGTCGCCGGAGCGGATGGCGACCTGGACCTCGGGCTCGGGCAGGCCGAGCCGGACGGCGGCCTGGCGCAGGCCGGCCAGGGGGGCGCGCAGGTTCCGCTCGACGTCCACCGCGAGGGCCTTGAGCGGGGAGACGTAGAGGACCCGGCAGCGGCGCCTGGGCTCGGCGGGGGGAGGGGTGTTGCTGAGGCGGTCGAGGGCGGAGAGGAAGGCGGCCAGCGTCTTGCCGGAGCCGGTGGGGGCGACGACCAGGACGTCCGTCTCCCGCTGGATGGCCTGCCAGGCCTCGGCCTGGGCGCTGGTGGGGGCGGAGAAGGCACCGGTGAACCAGGCCCGGGTGGCCGGGGCGAAGCCGGCCAGGGGGTCGGGGGTGGACGAGGTCGGGTGCTGGGACGCCATGCCCCCATGGTGCCGGGTGGGACTGACATGCGGGGGTGCGGCGGGACGGGGGCCGAGAGGGGTGCAAGCCGGGGAGCGGAAGTGATGATCCGCTCATATGGTGAGGAATCGGATGCTTGATCCATCCGTGACCGACCGGACCGACGAGCGGAGACCGTGCGATGGTGCAGGCGCACTCGTCGGGCGGGACCGCCCGGCGCCGCCGGGTCCGCGGGCCCGCCCGGGCGCTGCTCGCGATGTTGCTCACCGCGCTCGTGGTGGGGGGCGCCGTTCCGTACGTGTCCGGTCCCGGGCGGGCGTACCTCAGCTACCTGGTGCTGGCCGAGGGCGAGGACGCCGCCGGTGCGGCCCGGGCCGGGGCGGAGAGCCGGGCGGCGGGCGGGCAGGTGGTCCAGGAGTACCCGCAGATCGGGGCCGTGCTGGTGTACGCGACCGGGCCGTTCGCCGACCGGGTGCGGGCCCGGCCCGGGATCGCCGCCGTCGGGGCGACCAGGACCGCGCCGGTGGTCGCGCCGCCGCGGGCGGTGGCGGGGGCGGGGGGCTTCACGGCGGCGACGGCCGCGGCGGCGCGCGCGGGCGCGGGGCCCGGCGGGAGACGGGGCGGCGACCGGGCGGACACGGGGACCCAGACGGTGCCCGATCCGGGGGAGGGGGACGCCTGGAACATCGCCATGGTCGGGGGCACCGCCGCCCGGACGGGGGACGCCTCGGCGCTGTCCGGCGGTGGGGTGCCGAGCCCCGACGCGCTGCGCAAGGTGCTGGTCGCGGTGCTGGACTCCGGGGTCGACGACACCCACCCGGACCTGCGCGCCGCCGTCGATCCGAAGGCCTCCGCCTCCTGCGCGGACGGCCGGCCCGACGGACGCACCGGCGCCTGGCGGCCCGAAGCCGGGGTGGTCGAGAGCGGCCACGGCACCCACGTCGCCGGGATCGTCGGGGCCGCCAGGGACGGCCACGGGGTCACCGGGGTCGCTCCGGGGGTGCGGATCGCCGCCGTCCGGCTGCTCGGGCCGCTCGGCCAGTACTACGCGGAGAACATCGTCTGCGGCATGCTCTGGGCCGCCGACCACGGGGCCAGGGCGATCAACAACAGCTACTTCGCCGACCCGTGGAAGTACAACTGCCCGGAGGAGCGGGACCAGGCCGCGCTGATCGCGGCCGTCGGGCGGGCCGCGGGGTACGCCCGGCGCAAGGGCGCGGTGGTGGTCGCCTCGGCGGGCAACGACGGGCAGGACCTCGGTGCCTCGCGGACCGACGACCGGAGCCCCAACGACCGGCTGTCGGGGCCGGCGCTCGTCCGCCACCTGGGCACCGAGTGCGTACGGCTGCCCGGCGAGCTGCCCGGGGTGGTGACCGTCACCGCGGTCAACCGGGACGGGCACCCGGCGGCGTACTCCAACTACGGGCGCGGGCGGGTCTCGCTGGCCGCCCCGGGCGGCGATCCGGACGGCGGGCCGCACGGGGCGATCGTCTCCGACTGGCCGGAGGGGCAGTACGCGGCGCTGGCGGGGACCTCGATGGCGGCCGCCCATGTGACCGGGGCGGTGGCGGTCGCGGCGGCGTCGCATCCGGAGCTGGGGGCGGACGAGCTGGCGGGGCTGTTGGCGAGGGGAGCGGTGGCGGGGTGTCCGGTGGCGGCTCCGGGGTGCGGGGAGCGGCAGTACTTCGGGGCGGGGCTGGTGGCGCTGCCCCGTTGACCGGGGGGCGGGCGCCGGCGGAAAAGCGGGTGACGGGGTGGTGGGACGGGGGTGAGGATCGGGGCATGGATGATTCGGGTGGGGCCGTGTTCCTGGCGACGGAGCGGTTGCTGTTGCGGCGCTTCACACCGGCGGACGTGGACCGGCTGGTGGAGTTGGACGGCGATCCGGAGGTCATGCGCTTCCTGACCGGGGGGAAGCCGAGCGCGCGGGAGTGGCTCGAGGAGGAGGTGCTGCCGCTGTTCCTGGAGCACTACCGGCGGTACGGCGATCTCGGGTGGTGGGCGGCCGAGGAGCGGGTCGGCGGGGCGTTCCTGGGGTGGTTCGAGTTCCGGCCGACGCGCGAGGGGGAGCGGGGCGAGGTCGAGCTCGGCTACCGGTTGCGGCGGGCCGCGTGGGGGCGCGGGTACGCGACGGAGGGCGCGCGGGCACTGGTCCGGCGCGGGTTCGCGGAGCTGGGGGTGGAGCGGGTGGTGGCGTACACGATGGCGGTGAACGCGGGCTCCCGGCGGGTGATGGAGAAGAGCGGGCTGTCGTTCGTCCGCACGTTCCACGAGGACTATCCGGAGATGATCCCGGGGAGCGAGCACGGTGAGGTCGAGTACGCGGTGACGGCCGAGGAGTGGCGGGCCCGGTCCGGGATACTTGGGGCATGAGGCTGACGGAGTTCTGGCGACGGATGCACGCGCACTTCGGGGAGGCGTACGCGGAGTCGTTCGCGACCGACCACGTGATGAGCGAACTGGGCGGGCGGACGGTGCGGCAGGCGCTGGAGGCGGGCTGGGAGGCCAAGGACGTCTGGCGGGTGGTCTGCGACACCCAGGGCGTCTCCGGGTCGCTGCGCTGAGTGCCGGCCTCCGGGCGGCATGGGACAGACTGTCCGGGTGACAATTAGCGCGGAACAGAAGAATTCGGACCGGGACACCGACGGCGCCCCGGCGGGTGGGGGACCGTGGGGCGGGATGCCGCGTTGGCTGCCGCGGGCGATGGTGCTGTTCCTGGTGCTGGTGGGGCTGTTCCAGCTCGCCGACTGGGCGTTCCGGCAGCTGATCGACCTGTTCGTGATGCTGCTGGTGTCGTTCTTCCTGTCGTTGGCGCTGGAGCCGGCCGTGGACCGGATGGCGGCGCGGGGGGTGCGCCGGGGCGTCGGGACCTTCCTGGTGTTCGTGGCGGTCGGGGTGGCGGTGGTGGGGTTCCTCGCCGCGCTCGGCACGCTGCTGGTCGACCAGGTGGCGAAGATCGCCGGGGACCTGCCGCACCTGGTCGACAGTCTGATCGGGTGGATCAACCGGACCTTCCATCAGGAGCTCTCGCTGGGTGAGCTGCAGAATCGATTGCTCAAGGACTCCGGGGCCATCGAGAGCTACGTCCAGCAGGCCGCCGACAACGTCTGGGGTGTCTCCTCCACCCTGATCGGCGGGCTCTTCCAGGCCTTCACGGTCGGGCTGTTCACCTTCTACTTCACCGCCGAGGGGCCGCGGGTGCGCCGGACGGTCTGTTCGATGCTGCCGCCCGCGAAGCAGGGCGAGGTGCT
The DNA here is from genome assembly GCF_055580145.1 of Kitasatospora sp. NPDC032121. Classification (NCBI taxonomy): domain Bacteria; kingdom Bacillati; phylum Actinomycetota; class Actinomycetes; order Kitasatosporales; family Streptomycetaceae; genus Kitasatospora; species Kitasatospora sp. NPDC032121. The sequence goes on from NZ_JBVILX010000019.1 coordinate 26,236, forward strand.
GCGCGCCTGGGAGATCGCGCTCGCCAAGACCGGCGGCTACCTGTACTCCCGGGCGCTGCTCGCGGTGGTGTCCTCCGCCGGGCACTGGGTGATGTTCGAACTGCTCGGCCTGCCGTACGCGGCGGCGCTGGCGGTCTGGGTGGGCGTCATGTCGCAGTTCGTGCCGACCATCGGGACCTATCTGGCCGGGGCGCTGCCGGTGCTGGTGGCGCTGACGGTGGATCCGGTGGACGCGCTCTGGGTGCTCGGCTTCGTGGTGGTCTACCAGCAGATCGAGAACTACCTGCTGCAGCCGCGGATCACCGCGCGGACGGTGGACGTGCACCCGGCGCTGGCCTTCGGCTCGGTGATCGCCGGGGCGGCACTGCTCGGCGCGGTGGGCGCGGTGATCGCGATCCCGGCGGCGGCGACGCTCCAGGGCTTCGTGGGGACGTACGTCCGACGGTACGAGGTGGCCACCGACCCGCGGATCGACCGGGGCGAGCAGCGCAGGGTCCGGCGGGAGCTGCGCCGGGAGGCGGCCCGGCGGCTGCGCCGGATGGTCGCCGGCGACGGGGCGAGGCGCGGGGAGTGATTCGGAGGCGCCGTCCCCGGGGTGTCCCGGGGGCGGCGTGGGCCGGACGTGCGACGCTTGAATCGAACAGATGTTCTTTGTACTCTCCGGCGTGGAGTTTTCCACAGGCCGGGTCCGATCGGGCTCGTTTGTCAGTGGGACGCGCTAGCGTCGAGGACGATGAAGCGCACAGCACAGAACCCGAGGGAAAAAGCCATGGCAGGTACGGACCGCGAGAAGGCCCTGGAGACCGCTCTCGCCCAGATCGAGCGGCAGTTCGGCAAGGGCTCGGTGATGCGCCTCGGCGAGAAGGCCAACGAGCCGGTCGAGGTGATCTCCACCGGGTCCACCGCCCTGGACGTCGCCCTCGGGGTCGGCGGCATCCCGCGCGGCCGAGTGATCGAGATCTACGGCCCCGAGTCCTCCGGTAAGACCACTCTGACCCTGCACCTGGCCGCCAACGCCCAGAAGGCCGGCGGCACGGTCGCGTTCGTCGACGCGGAGCACGCGCTCGACCCCGAGTACGCCAAGAAGCTCGGCGTGGACACCGACGCCCTGCTGGTCAGCCAGCCGGACACCGGTGAGCAGGCGCTGGAGATCACCGACATGCTGATCCGCTCCGGCGCGATCGACCTGGTGATCATCGACTCGGTCGCGGCGCTCGTCCCGCGCGCCGAGATCGAGGGCGAGATGGGCGACTCGCACGTCGGTCTGCAGGCCCGACTGATGAGCCAGGCACTGCGCAAGATCGCCGGTGCGCTGAACCAGTCGAACACCACCGCGATCTTCATCAACCAGCTGCGCGAGAAGATCGGCGTGATGTTCGGTTCGCCGGAGACCACGACCGGTGGCCGCGCGCTGAAGTTCTACGCCTCGGTCCGCCTCGACATCCGCCGGATCGAGACCCTGAAGGACGGCACCGAGGCGGTCGGCAACCGCACCCGCGTCAAGGTGGTCAAGAACAAGGTCGCCGCGCCGTTCAAGCAGGCCGAGTTCGACATCCTCTACGGCGTGGGCATCAGCCGCGAGGGCGGCCTGATCGACATGGGCGTGGAGCACGGCTTCATCCGCAAGTCGGGTGCCTGGTACACCTACGAGGGCGACCAGCTCGGCCAGGGCAAGGAGAACGCCCGCAACTTCCTGCGGGACAACCCGCAGCTCGCCGACGAGATCGAGCGGAAGATCAAGGGCAAGCTCGGCATCGGCCCGAAGGTGGAGGAGCCGGCCGAGGCCGGGGCCGAGGCCGCCGCCGACGGTGCCGCCAAGCCGATCACCGCGACCGCCACCAAGACGGCCGCGGCGAAGAAGACGGCGGCGGCCAAGGCCTGAGCCGTTGACGCAGCACGACAGGGTGGGCGGCGGCCCGGAGGACGACGACTACGGGCCGCCGGACTGGTTCGCCGCGGTCGCGGAGGAGCCGGAGCCGGTGGCCGAGGCGCCCTGGGGAGCGCGCCCCCGGCGCGGTCGGCGGTCCACCGCGCAGTGGGCATCCGGCCCCGAGCCCGAGCTCGACCGGGCTCCGACCCGGGCGGTGCGCGGCGCGGCGTCCGGGCCGGAGCCGGCGGAGGCGTCGGTCGAGGCGCTCGGCCTGGTCTCCGCCTCCGAGCTGCCCACCGGCCGTCGCCGACGGCGCTCGGCCCTCGCGGCCGAGGAAGCCGAAGCGGTCGGGGGGGCCGCTTCGACACCGACGGCCGTGGCGAGCGGCCGCGGCGGGGCCGAGGCGGCCGATCGCGAGGGTGCGGCCGCCTCGGCCTCCCGTCGTGGCGGGCGCCGGGGCCGTGGCGCCACCGGGCGCGCCGGGGATGAGGACGCCGGCCGTGCCTCCCGGAAGCAGGCCGAGGAGTCGGCCGATCCGGAGAGCCGCGCCCGGGACATCTGCCTGCGGCTGCTGACCGGCGCCGCCAAGACCCGCAAGCAGCTCGCCGATGCCCTGCGCAAGCGGGAGATCCCGGAGGAGGTCGCCGACGAGGTGCTCACCCGGCTCGAAGAGGTCGGGCTGATCGACGACGCGGCCTTCGCCGCGGCCTGGGTGGAGTCCCGGCACGCCGTCCGGGGCCTGTCCCGGCGGGCACTGGCCCAGGAGCTGCGCACCAAGGGCGTCGCCGCCGACCTGGTCGAGCAGGCCGTCGCCCAGCTCGACCACGACGACGAGACGGACGCGGCCAGGGCGCTGGTCGAGCGCAAGCTGCGGTCCACCCGGGGGCTGGACCCGCAGGTGCGCACCCGGCGGCTGGTGGGGATGCTGGCCCGCCGCGGTTACTCCGAGGGGCTGGCGTTCCGGGTGGTGCGCGGCGCGCTGGAGGAGGAGCAGGGTGAACCGTCGGGTCGGGAGTAGTGGCAGTTCTGTAGGTGTCTTGGAGTGAAACAGGTCAACTCTTGACCGTTTCGTGACCCCCACCTAGCCTCGCCTTCAGCGCCAGGGGGGCCTGTGGACGGCACCCGTGCGGCGACGGGGGAGTGGGCGGCAATGGGGATCTCGGCGGGCACCGGCTCGAGTGGCTCGCTGGTGTCGATCGCCGGATCGGCCGCGCTGCTCCTGCTGGCGCTCGCGGTGGCCGCCGGGCTGGCGGTCAGACGGCTCCGGGCGGCCCGGAGCGGCGCGCTGGCCGAGGCCGAGCGGGCCCGCCGGTGGGCCGAGGAGCAGACCGCCGGGCAGCGGGCCGAACTCGCCCGCCGCGAGGAGGACCTGGCCGAGGAACTGCGCAGGCTGCGCCGCCGGGAGGACGAACTGGCGGAGCGGTCGGCCGAGTTGGAGCGCTCCCGGGGCGAGGCCGAGGCGCTGGTCACCCGCCGGGTGAGGGCGCTGGAACGGGCCGCAGGGCTCTCCGCCGAGCAGGCCCGCGCCGAACTCCTGCGGGAGGCCACGGAATCGGCCCGGCGGGAGGCCGCCGTCACCGTCCGGGAGATCGAGCGCGAGGCCAGGGAGGAGGGCGAGCGCCGGGCCCGGGACATCGTCGCCGGGGCGGTCCAGCGGCTGGCGACGGAGCAGACCGCGGAGAGCGTCGTCACCGTCCTGCGGCTGCCGAACGAGGACATCAAGGGCCGGATCATCGGCCGCGAGGGCCGCAACATCCGTGCCTTCGAGGCGGTCACCGGCGTGAACCTGATCGTCGACGACACCCCCGCGTCGGTGCAGCTGTCCTGCTTCGACCCGGTCCGCCGGGAGACCGCCCGGCTCACCCTGGAGCAGCTGGTCGAGGACGGCCGGATCCACCCGAGCAGGATCGAGCACCTGCACGAGCGCAGCCGCGAGGAGGTCGGACAGCGCTGCGTCCGGGCCGGCGAGGACGCCCTGCTGGAGGCCAGGATCGGCGGGATGCACCCCGAACTCGTCCGCACCCTGGGCTCGTTGCGCTACCGGGCGTCGTACGGGCAGAACGTGCTCGGGCATCTGCTGGAGTCCGCGCACCTGGCCGGGATGATGGCCGCCGAACTCGGGGTGGACCCGGAGCCGGTGCGGCGCGCGGCGCTGCTGCACGACATCGGCAAGGCGCTCACCCACGAGTCCGAGGGCAGCCACGCCGCGATCGGCGCGGAGCTCGCCCGGCGGTACGACGAGTCCCCCGAGGTCGTGCACGCGATCGCCGCCCACCACAACGAGGTCGACCCGCGCACCGTGACGGCCGTGCTGACCCAGGCCGCGGACGGCTGCTCGGGCGGCCGGCCGGGCGCGCGCAAGGAGTCGCTGGAGCTGTACGTCCGGCGGCTGGCGCGGCTGGAGGAGATCGCGCGCTCGCACGAGGGCGTCGCCGAGGTGTACGCGATGCAGGCCGGTCGGGAGGTGCGGGTGATGGTCCGTCCGGACGCGGTGGACGACCTCGGCGCGGAACTGATCGCCCGGGAGGTCGCCCGCCAGGTCTCCACCGAGCTGACCTACCCGGGCCGGATCCGGGTGACGGTGGTCCGCGAGAGCCGGGCCACGGCGGTGGCGGGCTAGGCGGCCTTCCTAGGAGACGCCCTGGCTCGGGGAGTCCACCTGCCGGGCCGCGGGCCGGTCGGACGGGTCGGGGGCCGGAGTGAGGGTGGCCGGGCCGCCGCGGGCGCGGTCGGCGAGGGCGAGGAGCTCCTCGGCGACGGCACCCTGGGTGACGCCGACCAGGTGGCCGTCCGGGCGGATCAGCAGGACGGTGTGCGGGCCGGCGCCCGGGTAGTCCTCGGTGACCAGCACCTCGGCGGGGACGGGCAGCGCGGCGGCGACCTCGGCGAGGCGGGGCATCAGGCCGGCGCCGAGCCAGTGCTCGGAGGACCAGACGGCGGTGCCGGGGGCGACCAGCAGCAGCAGGAAGGCGGTGCCGAGCCGGGCGTGCAGGTGGTCGGGGGTGCCGTCGTCGGCGAGCACCGGCAGGTCCGGGACGAGCACGCCGGGGGCGGTGGCGGGCAGCAGCTCGCTGAGCGAGGTGGTGCCGCGCGTGCCGCGCTGCGCCGGGACCCGGCCGGGGACGCCGGAGGGCGCCGCCGGGTAGGCGGGCGCGCCGCCGAACCGGCCGGTGCCGAGCTGGCCGTCGGCGAGCAGCGGGGCGTGCTTGCGGAAGCCGCCGACCAGCAGTGAGCGCCGGGTCTGCTGCCAGCCGCGCAGCGGGCGCAGCAGCGGCATGGACTGGTCGACCGCGCGCAGTCGGGCGCCGACCGCCCCGCGCCGCTCGGCCTCGTAGCCGTCCAGCAGGGCGCCGCCGGGCTGCGGGCCGCCGGAGTGGAGGTGCCAGGCGAGGGCGAGCCGCCAGGCGAGGTTGTCGGCGTCGCGCAGCCCGTCCACGAGGTTCTGCATGCCGAGGGCGCCGTGCAGGTGGGCGGCGTCGCCGGCCAGGAAGCAGCGGCCGACCCGGAAGCGGGCGGCGAGCCGCTGTTGGGCGGTGTGGTCGGCGGCGGCCAGCAGCTCGAAGCGGGGCAGTTCGCCGCACCAGCCGGTGAGGGTGGAGGTGACCCGGTTGAGCAGGGTGTCGCCGGTGACGATGCCGGGCCAGGTGGCGTGCGGGTCCACCGTCTCAGTGGCGGCGGGGCGGCCGGGGGGCAGCCGCCAGTCGAGCCGCCAGACGCCGTCCGGCAGCGGGCGGGCGGAGGCCTCGCGGTCGCCGCGCCACGGGGGCTCGCGGTGCAGCCGGGCGCCGTCGAAGGGCAGGTCGACCCGGACGGTGGCGATGGCGTTGCGGTCGACCGCCGGGCGGCCGGGGAAACGGATCTTCAGGAGCTTGCGGACGCTGGATCTCGCGCCGTCGCAGCCGACCAGGTGGCTGCCGCGCCACCAGGTCGTGGAGCCGTCCTGGGTGCCCGTGGTGCGGATGCTGACGCCGTCCCGGTCCTGTTCGAGTTCGACGACCCGGTTGAGCGGGACCAGCCGGATCAGCGGGGTGCCGGTCAGGGCGTCGCGCAGCCCGCGCTGGAGGCGGTGCTGGGGCAGGTGGAAGGTGGGCGAGTCGGTGAGGTCGATCCGCAGCATCTCCTGGCGGCGGCGCCAGACGGCGAAGGAGTCCCACAGCGCGGAGTCCGAGACGGCCCGCGAGTAGCCGATCCGGGTCAGGAAGGCGGCGGTGTCGGCGCCGAGCACGAGGCTGCGGGGGCCTTCGGGGCAGAGTCCGGAGCCCTCGTCCAGGACGATGGCGGGCACCTCGTGCCGGGCCAGGGCGAGGGCCAGGGCCAGACCGACCGGTCCGGCCCCGACCACGATCACCGGGTCCATGAGGGAACCTCCGGGCACGAACCGGCCGATCGGCCGGCGTCAGTTACCGCTGCCGCATATGCCGTGTGGATGCTCCCGGGAGGTGTCACGAAGAGCAATGCAACAGTTCACCTGCGTGTCCGTCAAGCAGAAGCCGAAGTGCGCCGGTTCGCGCCGCGACGGCCGCGTGCTTCGATCCAGCGTGCGAGCGCGGTCAACAGCAGGCACATCGCGATGTAGATCGGGCCGATCACGAGCACCACGGGGATGTAGGGGAAGCCCGCGGCGTTGATCGGCTGGCTGGCGAGGGCCTTTCCGACGAACAGCAGCTCGTGGTAGGTGATGATGAAGCCGAGCGAGGTGTCCTTCAGGGTGACGACCAGCTGGCCGATCATCGAGGGCAGCATCGAGCGGACGGCCTGCGGCACCAGGATCGACGTCATCACCTGCGTCTTGCGCATGCCGAGCCCGTACGCCGCCTCGCCCTGGCCGCGCGGGACGGCGTTGACGCCGCTGCGGATGATCTCGGCCTGGACCGCCCCGTTGTAGAGGGTGAGGCCGAGCACCAGCGCCCACATCGGCTGCTGGGCGAAGAAGGCGTAGTAGAGCCCGACGATCAGGATCAGCAGCGGCATCGCCCGGAAGAACTGGGTGAAGGCCGTGCAGACCCAGCGGACCGGCCGGTGGTCGGAGAGCTGACCGGCCGCCAGCAGGGCGCCCAGGGTGAGCGAGAACGCCGCGGCCAGCCCGAAGGCCTCCAGGGTGGACAGCAGGCCGTCCACGATCTGCTGCTGGACGTAGGTGTACTGGAAGGCGTCCCAGAGACCGGGGTCGAACTGGCCGTTGTCGTTCAGCGCGCTGAAGACGTACCAGAGGAGTCCCGCGATGGCGAGCACCGAGAGGACGCCGAGCGCGCGGTTGCGGGTGCGGGCCTTCGGGCCGGGGGCGTCGTAGAGGACGCTGGCGGAAGCCTGGCGCTGGAAGATGCTCATGCGCCCACCTCGCTGCGCTCGGCAGGGGCGTGCGCCCGTGCGCGCCGTTCGATCGTTCGCTCGCTGCGCTCGCTCATCGGGCCACCGCCAGTCGGGATTCCAGGAAGCGGAAGAACGTGGCGACCGTCGCGCTGATCAGCAGGTAGGCGCAGGCCACCCAGAAGAAGATGGCGAAGATCGAGTAGCCGCGCTCGGAGAAGGTCTGCTGGGCGCTGTACAGCTCGGGGACGCTGAACGCGCCGGCGATCGCCGAGTTCCTCGGCAGGGCGATGAACACGCTGCTCATCGGGCCCAGGACGGTCCGGGCGGCCTGCGGCAGGACGACCAGGGTGAGGGTCTGGCCGAAGCCCATGCCGAGGCTGCGGGCGGCCTCCGCCTGGCCGAGCGGCACGGTGTTGATGCCGGAGCGGATCACCTCGCAGACGAACGAGGCGGTGTACGCGCCGAGCGCCAGCACCGCGAACGCCAGGTGGCTGAAGTGCACGCCCAGCGGCGGCAGCCCGAAGGTGACGGCGAAGAACAGCAGGGTCAGCGGGGTGTTGCGGAAGAGCGTCACCCAGGTGGTGCCGAAGGCGCGCAGGACCGGCACCGGGGAGACCCGGAAGGCCGCCAGCAGGGTGCCCAGCAGCAGGGCGAGCAGCGCGCTGAGCGCGCTCACCTCGATCGTCTGTAGGAAGCCGTCGCGGAACAACGCGAAGTTGTCGTCCTCGAACAGGAACCCCATCCGGCGGCCCTCCTCTCAACTCATGGTCGGGAAACCGACGTACGGCGGGCGGATCAGTAGCGCTCGAGGGCGGGGACCTCGGGCGCCGGGGAGCCGGAGGCGCCCAGGGTGGCGTCGTAGGCCTTCTTCCAGTCGCCGTTGTCCTCGTGGGCCTTGAGGGCGTCGCTGATCGCGTCGCGCAGGGCCTTGTCGTCCTTGTTGAGGCCGACGCCGTAGTTCTCCTTGGTGAACGGCTTGCCGACCACCTTGAGCTTGGGGGCGTACTTGGAGGCGTAGCCCTTGAGGATCGCGTCGTCGGTGGTGACCGCGTCGACCTCGCCGGACATCAGCTTCTCGACGCAGGCCGAGTAGGTGTCGAACTGGGTGACCTTCGGGTTGTACTGCTGGATGTTCTTGATCGAGGTCGAGCCGGTGGCGGTGCAGACGTTCTTGCCGCCGGTGCTCTCCGGGCCGGTGATCGAGGTGTTGTCGGCCTTCACCAGCAGGTCCTGGCCGGCGATGTAGTACGGGCCGGCGAAGGAGACGCTCTTCTTGCGCTCGTCGTTGATGCTGTAGGTGCCGACGTAGAAGTCGATCTGGCCCTTGGCGATGGCCGGCTCGCGCTGCGAGGAGACCAGGGTCTGCCACTTGATCTGCTGCGGGGTGAAGCCGAGGTCGGCGGCGATCATCTTGGCGATCTCGATGTCGAAGCCGCTGCGGTCGCCGCTGGCCACGTCCTCCCAGCCGAGGTTCGGCTGGTCGGCCTTGGCGCCGATGATCAGCTGGCCGCGCTTCTTGGCCTCGGCGAGGACCGCGGAGTCGACCTTGACGTCGGTCTTGACGGTGTAGCTCGGCAGCGCCGGGGCGGCGGCGCCGCTGCTCGCGGCGGTGGCGCCGGGCTTGCCGTCCTTGCCGCAGGCGGCGGTGGCGGTGAGCGCGACGGCACAGAGCGCGACGGCGAGGGTGCGGGAAGTCCTCATGAGGTTCTCCTGGGGGTGGGCCGCGGTGTCAACCGGGCTCTGGCGTCTGGAAGGCGGGCACGGGGCAGGGCCTCCGGCGCCGATGCCGGAGGCGCCCCGCTGGTCTCGAAGCGTCAGTGGTGGAGGATCTTCGAGAGGAAGTCCTTGGCGCGGTCGGAGCGCGGCGCGGTGAAGAAGGCGTCCGGGGTGTTCTGCTCGACGATCCTGCCGTCGGCCATGAACAGCACGCGGTTGGCGGCGGAGCGGGCGAAGCCCATCTCGTGGGTGACCACGACCATCGTCATGCCGTCCGCGGCCAGCTGGCGCATGACCTCCAGCACCTCGTTGACCATCTCCGGGTCCAGCGCCGAGGTGGGCTCGTCGAAGAGCATCACCTTGGGCTTCATCGCCAGTGCCCGGGCGATCGCCACGCGCTGCTGCTGGCCGCCGGAGAGCTGGGCCGGGTACTTGTCCGCCTGCGCGCCGACGCCGACCCGCTGCAGCAGCTCCCGGGCGGTCTTCTCGGCCTGCGGGCGGGGCACCTTGCGCACCTTCACCTGGCCGATGACCACGTTCTCCAGCACGGTCTTGTGCGCGAACAGGTTGAAGCTCTGGAACACCATGCCGACCTCGGCGCGCAGCCGGGCCAGTTCCCTGCCCTCGTCCGGCAGCGGGCGGCCGTCGATGGTGATCGTGCCGGAGTCGATCGTCTCCAGCCGGTTGATCGTCCGGCAGAGCGTCGACTTGCCCGAGCCGGACGGGCCGATCAGCACGACCACCTCGCCCTGGCCGATCCGCAGGTCGATGTCCTGCAGCACGTGCAGCGCGCCGTAGTGCTTGTTGACGTTGCTCAGCACGACCAGTGGGGCGGCTGCGGGGGTGGAGTCCTCGACCGGGCTCTCGGTCATCGCGCCTGCTCCCTCTGTCGTCGAATCACGCCTGCCCGAGAAGTCTCAACTCCCTTGGGAGGCAATGGTGGTACGAAATCCGGGGGCCGCGGCCGGCGGAGCCGCAGCCCCCGGTGGGCCGACCTTAGGAGCCACGGCCGCGCGCCGTCAGCCGATCTGAGCGGAACTTGAGGATCACGAAACGGCCACACGGCGCCCACCTGCTGTTCGTGCGGACGCCGACGGGGCATGTCACAGCGGGAATCCGTTCCGGTGCTCCCCGTTCCGCACGTGCCCGGTGCGCGGTCGAGCCTGGCGTCGGGCCGTTCACTGGCCCATACTGCGCAGGACCGGGACCTGAACGATCGGCCCGGTGATCACGGGTGATCACGTGGGGGAAGGAGGAGAACAGGATGCGACTGCTGCTCGTCGAGGACGACGAACGCGTGGCCGCCGCGCTGGTCGCGGTGCTGGGCCGGCACGGCTTCCAGGTCCGGCACGCCCGCAGCGGGCACGAGGCGCTGGACGCCCTGGTGCCGGACGGCAACGAGCCGTACCGCGTGGTGCTGCTCGACCTCGGGCTGCCCGACCGCGACGGCTTCGAGGTGTGCAGCCGGATCAGGGCGGGCAGCGGCGTTCCGGTGATCATGGTCACCGCCCGCGCCGACGTCCGCTCCCGGATCCACGGCCTCAACCTGGGCGCCGACGACTACGTCACCAAGCCGTACGACATGGGCGAACTGCTCGCCCGCATCCACGCCGTGGCCCGCCGCGGCGCCGCCCCCGCCGCGGTGCCTGCGCCCACGACCGACACCGTGCCCCAGCAGCGCGGCCCGCTGGAGTCCCGCGGCATCCGGATCGACCGGGAGCGCAGGCGGGTCAGCGTGGACGGCCGCGACGTGCCGCTCACCCGCAAGGAGTTCGACCTGCTCGCGCTGCTCGCCCAGAGCCCGGGCGTGGTCTACCGGCGCGAGCAGATCTTCAGCGAGGTCTGGCGCAGCGGCTGGGAGGGCAACGGGCGCACCCTGGAGGTGCACATCGGCTCGCTGCGCAACAAGCTGGCGCTGCCAGGCCTGGTCGAGGCCGTGCGCGGGGTCGGCTACCGGCTGATCCCCGACCGTCCGACGGCCCCCGCGCCCGAACCCGCCTCGCCCGCACCCGCGGAGCACTGACCGCACGTGCGCACCCGCCTGCTCGGCATCCTGATCGCCCTCATGCTCTGCGTCCTGGCCGCCCTGGGGCTGCCGCTCGCGGCGGCGGTCGCGGCGGCCGAGCAGACCAAGGTGGTCGTCGACCGGCTCGACGACGCGGCCCGCCTCGCCCAGGACCTGCCCACCTCCGGCGCCGCCGACTCCGCCCGCAAGGGCGACCCGGAACCCGCCCCGGGCGACCTCAGCCGCAAGCGCGCCATCGAGGCCGAGGTCCGCCGCTACCACGACCTGTACGGCGTGCGCCTGGGCATCTTCCAGCGCGACGGCCAGCCGATCGCCGCCGCCCCGAAGGACTGGCGGGTGCCCGTCGGCGGCTGGGGCGCCCAGGCCTTCCAGGAGGCGCTGGACGGGCGGCGCAGCCACAACCCGCCGCAGGTCTGGCCCTGGACGCCGGACCGGACGGTCACCGTCGCCGCCCCGGTGGTGCGCGACGGCGACGTGGTCGCGGTGGTGCTGAGCGAGTCCCCGACCGAGGCGCTGCGCACCCGGGTGCTGCACCAGTGGCTGGTGATCGGCGGCGGCGAGGCCGCCGCGATGATCGTCGCCGTGCTGCTCGCCGTCCGGCTCACCGAGTGGGTGCTGCGCCCGGTGCGCACCCTGGACCGGGCCACCCACGACATCGCCACCGGCCGGATGGCCGCCCGGGTCGCCCCCGGCGGCGGACCGCCCGAACTCCAGCGGCTGGCCCGCTCGTTCAACGAGATGGCGGACCACGTGGTGCTCGCCATGGACCAGCAGAAGGCCTTCGTCGCGGACGCCTCGCACCAGCTGCGCAACCCGCTGTCGGCGCTGCTGCTGCGGGTCGAGCTGCTCGGCCTGGAACTGCCCGAGGGCCACGAGGAGGAGCTCAGCGGCGTACGGGAGGAGGGCGCCCGGCTGGCCCGGGTGCTGGACGACCTGCTCGGACTGGCCACCGCCGAGCACGCCCGCCCCGAACCGGAGCGCACCGACCTCGCCGAGCTCACCCTGGCCCGGGTGGACGCCTGGCGGCCGACGGCGGAGCAGTGCGGGATCGGGCTGCGCTGGGAGGGCCCGGCGCGGGCGATCGGGATGGCCGACCCGATCGGCTTCGGCTCGGCCCTGGACGCCGTGCTGGACAACGCGCTCAAGTTCAGCCCGGCCGGCAGCGAGGTGCGGCTGCGGGTCGCGGTTCGCCGGGACGAGGTCGCGGTGACCGTCACCGACGCCGGGCCCGGCCTCACCGAGGACGAGCTGTCCCGGGCCGGGGACCGGTTCTGGCGCAGCCCGCGGCACCAGAACGTGGACGGGTCGGGGCTCGGGCTGTCCATCGCCCGCACCCTGCTGGCGGCCGGCGGCGGCTCGCTCGGCTTCGCGCCGGTCACGCCGACCGGGCTGGCGGTGACGCTGGCGGTGCCGCGGCCGGAGTAGCCGCGGCCGGAGCGGTGCGGGCCGGAGCGGTGCGGGCCGGAGGGGGCCGAAGCCGCCGCGGCCGGAGAGGTGCGGGCCGGAGCCGTGTGGGCGGCCCCTACGGCTTCACCGAGCGGTAGTAGCGCGCCGCGCCGGTGTGCAGCGGCAGCGGGTCGGTGTAGACGGCGGTGCGCAGGTCGACCAGCTGGGCGGCGTGCACCTGGGCGCCGATCTGGTCCCGGCTGTCGATCACCGCGCGGGTCACGCCCTCGACCAGACCCGGGTCCGCGTCGTCCCGGGTGATCAGCAGGTTGGGCACGGCCACCGTGGCGACGGCGTCCTTGGGCTCGGCGTTCGGGTAGGTGCCCTTGGGCATGGTGGCCGCCCGGTAGGCGTCGGTGCCGCCGCCCTCGGCGTTGTGCAGGGCCTCGGAGAGGTCGCTCAGCGGCACGAGCCGGATCGGGAAGCGGTCGGAGAGGTCGGTGAGCGCGCTGGTGGGCAGGCCGCCGGACCAGAAGAAGGCGTCCAGCCTGCCCGCGCGCAGGTCGTCGGCGGCCTCGCCGATCCCCTTCGGCACCGGGACGATGTCGTGGTCCGGGTCCAGTCCCGCGGTGGCCAGCAGCCGCTTGGTCACCAGGTTCACCCCGGACTGCGGCAGGCCGACGCCGACCCGCAGGCCCTTGAGGTCGGCGGTGCGGCGCACCGGCGAGGAGGCCGGGACGATCAGCTGCAGGTAGTCGTCGTACAGCCGGGCGATCGCCCGCAGCTTCTCCTTGCCGGGGCGCTGGTAGTCGGCGACCGCGTCGGCGGTGGCTATCGCGAAGGTGTCCCGGCCGTCGATCACCCGGGTGAGGTTGTCCACCGAGCCCTCGGAGTTGTCCAGCGCCAGCCGTACGCCCGGCATCGCCCGGGAGACGTGCGCCTGGAGCAGCTGCCCGTACCGGTCGTAGACGCCGCGCTGCACCCCGGTGGCGAAGCGGACCTCGCCGCGCGGGTACCCGGGCGAGCGGCCCGCCGACAGCCACCAGCCGCCGAACCCGGCGACCAGCAGTACCAGCACCAGCACCGTCCGCCACAACGGGCTGCGGGCCGCGGCGCGGACGGCGGCGCCGAGACGGGACGGGGTGGAGTGGGCCATGCAGGGATACTGCCAGGCGCTCCGGCCGAACGGGAGTGGAACGGGGGGTGGAAGCTCCGGGAAAAGCGCTTCGCCGCTGCCCGTACCCTGGTCTGGTGAGCGGTGAGAGCGGATTGAAGAGCTACAAGGTCGTCACGCACGGCTGTCAGATGAACGTCCACGACTCCGAGCGGCTGTCCGGCCTGCTGGAGGACGCGGGCTACGTCAAGGCCGGGCCCGAGGGCGACCCGGACCTGGTGGTGTTCAACACCTGCGCGGTGCGCGAGAACGCCGACAACAAGCTGTACGGCAACCTCGGCCAGCTCGCGCCGGTCAAGACCCGCCACAAGGGCATGCAGATCGCCGTCGGCGGCTGCCTGGCGCAGAAGGACCGCGAGACCATCGTCAAGCGCGCCCCCTGGGTCGACGTGGTCTTCGGCACCCACAACATCGGCCACCTGCCGGCGCTGCTGGAGCGGGCCGCGGTCGAGCGCAGGGCCCAGGTCGAGATCCTGGAGTCGCTGGAGACCTTCCCCTCCACGCTGCCGACCCGCCGCGAGTCCGCGTACGCCGCCTGGGTCGCCATCTCGGTCGGCTGCAACAACACCTGCACCTTCTGCATCGTCCCCGCGCTGCGCGGCAAGGAGGAGGACCGCCGCCCCGGCGACGTCCTCGCCGAGATCGAGGCGCTGGTGGACGAGGGCGTCATCGAGGTGACCCTGCTCGGCCAGAACGTCAACGCGTACGGCTCCGACCTGGGCGACCGCGAGGCCTTCTCCAAGCTGCTGCGCGCCGCCGGCCAGATCGAGGGCCTGGAGCGGATCCGCTTCACCTCGCCGCACCCGCGCGACTTCACCGACGACGTGATCGCCGCGATGGCCGAGACCCCGAACGTGATGCACCAGCTGCACATGCCGCTGCAGTCGGGATCGGACCGCGTCCTCAAGGCGATGCGCCGCTCCTACCGGCAGGAGCGCTTCCTCGGGATCATCCGCAAGGTCCGCGAGGCGATGCCGGACGCGGCGATCTCCACCGACATCATCGTGGGCTTCCCCGGCGAGACCGAGGAGGACTTCGAGGAGACGATGCACGTCGTCCGCGAGGCCCGCTTCACCAACGCCTTCACCTTCCAGTACTCCAAGCGCCCCGGCACCCCCGCCGCGGAGATGGAGGACCAGGTGCCGAAGGAGGTCGTGCAGGCCCGCTACGACCGGCTGATCGCCCTCCAGGAGGAGATCTCCTGGGAGGAGAACAAGAAGCAGGTCGGACGCACCCTGGAGATCCTGGTCGCCGAGGGCGAGGGCAAGAAGGACGACCAGACCCGGCGGCTCTCCGGGCGCGCGCCCGACAACCGGCTGGTGCACTTCAACCCGAGTCTTCGAGGGTTGAACGACGAGCACAGCGCGAAGCCGGAGGAGCCGGTGCGTCCCGGCGACATGGTGACCGTCGAGATCACCTACGCCGCCCCGCACCACCTGCTCGCCGAGGGCCCGGCACTCGCGGTGCGCCGCACCCGGGCCGGCGACGCCTGGGAGAAGCGCCAGACCGCGGCCGCCGCCAAGCCGGCCGGCGTGATGCTGGGCCTGCCGAAGATCGGCGCCCCGGCCGAGCTGCCGCTCGCCGCGCCGGCGGGCGGGGCCTGCTGCGGCGACTGACGCCACGGTCCGTACGGCGGCCCGGCCGGAGCTCCCCAGCTCCGGCCGGGCCGTTCGGCTTCCCGGCTAGAGTGATCCGCATGCTGGTAGCCGCCGCCGTGTGTCCCTGTCCGCCGCTGCTCGTCCCCGAGGTCGCCGCCGGGGCCGCGCCCGAGCTGGACGGCCTGCGCGCGGCCTGCGACGAGGCGCTGGCCGCGCTGGTCGAGGCCGCCCCGCAGCTGGTCGTGGTGGTCGGCACCGGGCCGGCGGCCGAGGTGTGGACCGAGGGCGGGGCCGGCTCCTTCCACCGCTACGGCGTGCCGCTGGTCGCCAAGCTGCCCGGCGAGCGGGTCGAGGGGCCGGAGCTGGCGCCCTCGCTGACCGTCGGCGCCTGGCTCCTGGAGCGCGCCGGGGTGAGCCTGCCGACGCACGCCTGCGCGGTGCCCGCGGACGCCCCCGCCGACCGGATGCTCGGCCTCGGCCAGGGCCTGGCCGGCCTCGCCGACCGGGTCGCCCTGCTGGTGCTCGGCGACGGCAGCGCCTGCCGTTCGGTGAAGGCGCCCGGCTACCTGGACGAGCGGGCCGAGGACTTCGACACCGCCCTGGCCGCCGCCCTGGGCACGGCCGACCTGCCCGCCCTGGCCGCCCTGGACCCCGGCCTGGCCGCCGAACTCAAGGCCGACGGCCGGGCGCCCTGGCAGGTGCTGGCCGGCGCCGCGGAGGGCGCCGGCCTCACCGGGCGGCTGGGCTACCAGGACGCGCCGTACGGGGTCGGGTACTTCGTGGCGTCCTGGTCCTAGCCGACCGGGACGGGGGCAGGCCGCGAGGCGGGAACGGCCGGGTCGGGACTGTCGGTCAGGACTGCCGGTCAGGACTGCGGGGGCTGCTCCGCGCCGCCCGGCTTCGGCTTGTGGGCGAAGTCGCCGACCGCGCCCTTGGCCTTGTCCGCGCCGTGCTCGATCTTGTCGCTGTACTTGCCCTTGGTCGCCTTGTCGATCGCGCCGCCGGCCTTGTCCACGGCCTTCTCGATCTGGTCGCTGTGCTTGCCCGCGAACTCGCTGGCCTTGTCCTTGAGTTCCTCGGCCTTGCCCTTGAGGTTGTCCATCAGGCCCATGGCGTCTCCTTCGTCCGCTGTTTCCCGGAGAACGTCCGGGCCCGGCAAAGCGTTCGCAAAACCGGCTCAACCGGGGAAACGGCCGGAAAATGTCCGGGAAACAGTCATATCGTCGCGCAGCCGCAGGCGGGTGGCAGCCCGGTCTCCGGTCACCCGGCGGTTTTGGGAGACTGGAGCGGTGAGCAGCTCCAGTACCCCGCATGTCGTCTCGGTTGTCGGCGCGACCGCCGCCGGCAAGTCCGACCTGGCCGTCGCCATCGCCCGCAGTCTCGACGGCGAGGTGATCAACACCGACTCGATGCAGCTGTACCGGGGCATGGACATCGGCACCGCCAAGCTCACCACGGCCGAGCGCGGGGGAGTGCCGCACCACCTGCTGGACATCTGGGACGTCACCGAGGCCGCCAGCGTCGCCGAGTACCAGCGGCTGGCCCGGGCCGAGATCGACCGGCTGCTCGCCGCCGGCCGCACGCCCGTCCTGGTCGGCGGCTCCGGGCTGTACGTCCGGGCGGCGATCGACGAGATGGAGTTCCCGGGCACCGACCCGGCGGTGCGGGCCCGGCTGGAGGCCGAGCTGGAGCAGTCCGGCCCGTACGAGCTGCACCGGCGGCTCGCCGAGCTGGACCCGGCGGCCGCCGAGGCGATCCTCACCGGCAACGGCCGGCGGATCGTCCGGGCCCTGGAGGTCATCGAGATCACCGGGCAGCCGTTCACCGCCAACCTGCCGAGCAACACCGCCGTCTACCAGGCGGTGCAGATCGGCGTCGCCGTGCCGCGCCCCGAGCTGGACGAGCGGATCGCCCTGCGGGTCGACCGGATGTGGGAGGCCGGGCTGCTGGACGAGGTGCGGGAGCTGGAGAAGGCCGGGCTGCGGGAGGGGCGGACCGCCTCCCGGGCGCTCGGCTACCAGCAGGTGCTCGACCACTTCGCCGGCGAGTGCACCGAGGACGAGGCCCGGGCCGAGACCGTCCGGGCCACCAAGCGCTTCGCCCGCCGTCAGGAGTCCTGGTTCCGCCGCGACGACCGGATCAACTGGCTCTCCCGACCGGCCGGCACCGACCCCGTCGAGCTGCTGGAACTGTCCCTCGAACTGATCGGCCGTCAGGGAGTTCCGGCCGCGTAGGAAGGGTTTCCGGCCAATCCGGCGGTGCACCTGCGCGCGCAGGGGACCGTGCAGGACGAACCGGCGGTCACGGCCCGATCACGTGATGGCCACGGATCACCCGTCGACCCCGGTCAGGCCGGGAACGCCCCTCTGGACATGCCATCATCGATGCCGTAGGGGTCGGCCGAACGGGCCGACCGTGCCCGGCCGCGAGTCCGCTCGTGTCGAACTGTCAGGGGAGGCCGTGTGTCGACGGGTACCGGCCCCGATTCCGGCCAGAGCGGAAGCGTCACCGCACCGGCCGAGGAGTTCGACGAGTCGACGATGGGCGACCTCCCCGTGCTGACCGGCCTGGAGGCGCCGACCTCCTACGCGGCCGCGGTGCCCGCCCTGGACACCCGCACCCCGCCCGGCGGCGCGGTGCACGAGCGGGAGATCCGCCCGCTGCGCCGGCTGCGCTGGTGGCAGACCCTGCCGATCGCGCTGCTGGGCACCCTCGGCTCGCTGATGTTCGCCTTCCCGCTCGCCTTCGGCTCGGCCGGGGCGCGCGCCACCATGGTCGGGATGCTCGGGCTGCTGCTCACCGCCGCCTCGATGGGCTGGGGCGCGATGGCCGCCCGGCACGCCGGCTACAAGTGGCCGGGGCTGCCGCGCCGGGGCTCCGGGCAGCGGGCCGGCTGGAAGGCCATCGTGGTCTACACCCTGATCGCGGTGGCCGCCTGCGCGCTCGCGGTCTGGCGGGTCGCGTACCTGCGCTGAGCGCCCACCGGTGGCGCCGGTCCGGGAGCGTCCACCGGCGGCGCCGGTCCGGGAGCGTCCGGGGTGGCGCCGGTCCGGGAACGCCCGGGGCGAGCGGGTGGTTCGCCGCTCAGTACCATCGGAGGGGTGAGCGCATCCTCTCCCCAGCAGGTCGGCATCCCCTTCTTCAAGGGGCACGGCACCCAGAACGACTTCGTCATCGTCCCGGACCCGGACGGCGCGCTGGAGATCGGTCCCGAGACCGTCGCCGCGCTGTGCGACCGGCGGGCCGGTGTCGGCGGGGACGGGCTGCTGCGCGTGGTGCGCGCCGCCGCCGACCCGGCCGCCGCGGGGATGGCCGACCGGGCCGAGTGGTTCATGGACTACCGCAACTCGGACGGCAGCATCGCCGAGATGTGCGGCAACGGCCTGCGGGTCTTCGCCCGCTTCCTGGTCGAGGCCGGCCTGGCCGAGCCGGGCGAGCTGGCCGTCGCCACCCGCTCCGGGGTGCTCACCGCGAAGGTCGCCGGGGCCGCCGAGGACGGCACGCCCGGCGACGTCACCATCGACATGGGCCGGGCCCGGCTGCCCGGCCCCGACGGCATCGAGGTCGCGGTCGGAGAGCGGCGCTGGCCGGCCCTGAACGTCAACATGGGCAACCCCCACGCGGTGGCCTTCGTGGAGAGCCTGGACCACGCCGGCGACCTGTTCGACGCGCCGCTCACCAGCCCCGCCGACGCCTACCCGGAGGGCGTCAACGTCGAGTTCGTGGTGGACCGCGGGCCGCGGCACGTCGCGATGCGGGTGCACGAGCGCGGCTCGGGCGAGACCCGCTCCTGCGGCACCGGCGCCTGCGCGGTGGCGGTGGCCGCCATCCGCCGGGACGGCGCCGACCCGGCCGTCACCGGCCAGGCGGTCTCGTACACCGTGGACGTGCTGGGCGGCCGACTGGTCATCACCGAGCACCCGGACGGCCGGGTGGAGATGGCCGGGCCGGCGGTGATCGTGGCCGAGGGGCGCCTGGACGGGCGCTGGTGGGAGTCGGTGCGCTGAGGTCTGCCGGGCCCGAGGCCCGGTTTGCCCAATTCGTGCGGTGACGAATCCCCCCGATCGGGTGATACCGGTCGCGGACGGGAATCAGGGCGTCGCGGAACGTGCTCTGCTCGGTAGCATGGACCACCGGGTCGATCACCCCATGGGGAGGGGTGTCGAGATCACCCCCCTCGCGCGGGGCGGCGCCCGGCGACCGTTGCCGGAGGTGCCGATGACCATCGAAGCAGCCGGGCAGCCCCTGACGGGGCAGCCGACGACCGTACGGCCGGCCGGGGCCAGGAGGCCCCTCGGAGAGCTCGGCCTGGCCGCCCTCGGCCGGGCCGGGCGGGCGGCACTGCTCGCCACCGGCCGGCCACCCGTGCCGGACGCCCTGGAGCCGCTCGTGCGGGTGCACCGCCGGCACCATCCGCAGGCCGACCTCGGCCTGCTCGCCCGGGCGTACCGGCTCGCCGAGGCCAGCCACCGCGGCCAGAAGCGCAAGAGTGGCGAGCCGTACATCACCCACCCGCTGGCCGTCACCATGATCCTGGCCCAACTCGGCGCCGGGACGACCACCTTGGTCGCCTCGCTGCTCCACGACACGGTCGAGGACACCGAGTTGACGCTGGACCAGGTCGGTGCCGGGTTCGGGCCCGAAGTCGCCTACCTGGTCGACGGGGTGACGAAGCTGGAGAAGGTCGACTTCGGCGCCGCCGCCGAGGCCGAGACCTTCCGCAAGATGCTGGTCGCCACCGGGGACGACGTCCGGGTGATGGTGATCAAGCTGGCCGACCGGCTGCACAACATGCGCACCATCCGGCACATGAAGCCGGCCAGCCAGGTGCGGATCGCCAAGGTCACCCGGGACGTGCTGATCCCGCTGGCCGAGCGGCTCGGCATCCAGGTGCTCAAGGCGGAGCTGGAGGACATCGTCTTCGCCACCCTGCACCCCGAGGAGCACGCCCGCACCCGCGCCCTGATGGCCGGTCACGAGTCCGAGCCGGACACCCTGCTGGAGCCCTTCGCCCGCCGGCTGGCCCGCCAGCTGGCCGAGGCCGGGGTGTCCGCCGAGGTGACCGTACGGCCCCGGCACTGCGTCTCGCTGCACCGGGTGCTGCTCCGGCGGGCCGCCGTGCCCGGCCCGGACGGCCGGCCGCAGGGGCCGCGTCCGGCCGACTTCGGGCGGCTGCTGGTGGTGGTCGAGGAGAACGCCGACTGCTACGCGGTGCTCGGCGAGCTGCACACCTGCTGGACGCCGCTGCCCGGGGAGTTCAAGGACTTCGTGGCCGCGCCCAAGTTCAACCTCTACCAGTCGCTGCACACCGCCGTGGCGCTCAGCGGCGGCGCGGTGGTCGAGGTGCTGGTCCGCACCCGGCGGATGCACGAGGTGGCCGAGACCGGGGTGGTCGCGCTCGGGGACCCGTCCCCGGCCGGCGCCGTGCAGGACACCGACGAGCTGGACCGCACCGACCCGGCCCGCCCGGGCTGGCTCAGCCGGCTGCTGGAGTGGCAGCAGGAGACGCCCGACCCGGACGCCTTCTGGTCCACGCTCACCGCCGACCTGGCCGGCGACCGCGAGATCACCGTGGTGACGGAGGGCGGCGAAACGCTTCAGCTGAGGGCGGGCGCCACCTGCGTGGACGCGGCCTACCTGCTCGGCGAGGAGACCGGCCACCGGTGCATCGGCGCGCGGGTCAACGGGCGGCTCACCGCGCTCTCCACCGTGCTGGAGGACGGCGACCAGATCGCGGTGCTCACCGAGACCCTCCCGGCCGGCGGCGGGCAGCCCTCCGGCCCCGCCCCCGAGTGGCTGGCGCACGCCCGCACCCCGGCCGCCCGGCTGGCCATCGAGCGCTGGCTGGCCGGCCACCCGGCCCGGCAGCCGGTGGTCCGCACCGGCCCGGCCGGCGGCCAGCCCGCCCCGCCCGGGCGCCCCGCCACCCGGCGGCCGGGCGCCCCGGTCGCGGTGGCCGGCCGGCCCGGGGCTTCGGTCCGGCTGGCCCGCTGCTGCACCCCGGTGCCGCCGGACGAGGTGGCCGGCTACCCGATCCGCGGCGGAGCGGCGGTCGCGGTGCACCGCACCGGCTGTCCGGCGGGGGAGCGGATGCGCGCGGACGGGCGGGTCGAGCTGGAGGTCCGCTGGTGCCCGGAGGGCGCGCCGGCGGCCGGACACCGGGCGACCCTGCGGGCCGAGGCGCTGAACCGGCCCCGGCTGCTCGCCGACCTCACCGCGGCGATCTCCGGCGCGGGCGTCGGCATCGTCTCGGCCGAGGTCGAGCCGCCGCAGGAGTCCAGGGTCCGGCACACCTACACCGTCGAACTGCCCGAGCCGGCCGCGCTGCCGGGGCTGATGCGGGCGATGCTCAAGGTGTCCGGGGTGTACGACGTGAGCCGCCCGCACGCCCCGGAGGGCGCCCGGGAACCGGGGGAGCGGCCCCCGGGGCGCGCCCCCGGCCCGGTGGCGCGGGGGAAATGGGGATGACCGGCCCGCGCCGGGCGTGCGACCATCATGGGGAATTCACGGCCGGTCCACGGCGTTCTCCGGGCACAGGAGCCCGGGTTCGCGTCCGCGGACCTGAGGGGTAGCTCACCCCGCCCGGACGGTAGCCGGGGCGGCAGCTGGGCAGACTCCGTACGGGACCGCCACCGCGGCCCCCGAAGGCCACCCGTACCAGCGAGCCAAAGGACAGAATGACCTCCACGTTCGACACCCGCGACCACGCCGACGCTCCGCGCCGCCTCGACGGTCTGCGGGCGGAAGCCCTCATGGACGAGGACCTCGCGGCCATCGACGAGGACCTCGGCCACCACTACGACGGCGACCAGTACGACCGCAGCGAGCGAGCCGCCCTGCGCCGGGTCGTCGGCCTCTCCACCGAACTCGAAGACGTCACCGAGGTCGAGTACCGCCAGCTCCGCCTGGAGCGCGTGGTGCTCGTCGGCGTCTGGACGGACGGCACGCTGGAGGAGGCGGAGAACTCGATGGCCGAGCTCGCCGCGCTCGCCGAGACGGCCGGCTCCCAGGTGCTGGACGGCGTCATCCAGCGCCGTGACAAGCCCGACGCGGCCACCTACATCGGCTCCGGCAAGGCGAAGGAGCTGCGGGACATCGTCGCCGCCAGCGGCGCCGACACCGTGGTCTGCGACGGTGAGCTCACCCCCGGGCAGCTGATCCACCTGGAGGACGTGGTCAAGGTCAAGGTCGTCGACCGCACGGCCCTGATCCTGGACATCTTCGCCCAGCACGCCAAGTCCCGGGAGGGCAAGGCGCAGGTCTCGCTCGCGCAGATGCAGTACATGCTGCCGCGGCTGCGAGGCTGGGGTCAGTCGCTGTCCCGGCAGATGGGTGGCGGTGGCTCCGGCACCTCGGGCGGCGGTATGGCCACCCGTGGTCCCGGTGAGACCAAGATCGAGACCGACCGGCGCCGGATCCGCGAGAAGATGGCGAAGCTCCGCAAGGAGATCGCCGACATGAAGAAGGGCCGCGACACCAAGCGCCAGGAGCGCAAGCGCCACCAGGTGCCGTCCGTGGCCATCGCCGGGTACACCAACGCCGGCAAGTCCTCCCTGCTCAACCGGCTCACCGGCGCGGGCGTGCTGGTGGAGAACGCGCTGTTCGCCACCCTGGACCCGACCGTGCGCCGGGCCGAGACCCCGAGCGGGCGGCTCTACACCCTGGCCGACACCGTCGGCTTCGTCCGGCACCTGCCGCACCACCTGGTCGAGGCCTTCCGCTCGACCATGGAGGAGGTCGCCGACGCGGACCTCATCCTGCACGTGGTGGACGGCTCGCACCCCGAGCCGGAGACGCAGCTGGCCGCCGTCCGCGAGGTCATCGTCTCGGTCGACGCGCAGAACGTGCCGGAGATCGTGGTGATCAACAAGGCGGACGCCGCCGATCCGCACGTGCTCCAGCGGCTGCTGCGCCGCGAGCCGCACGCCATCGTGGTGTCGGCCCGCAGCGGCGCGGGCATCGATGAGCTGCTGCAGCTGATCGACGACGAGCTGCCGCGTCCGGCGGTCGAGGTGCGGGCCCTGGTGCCCTACACCCAGGGCGCGCTGGTCTCCCGGGTGCACGCCGAGGGGGAGCTGCTCTCCACCGAGCACACCGGCGAGGGCACCCTGCTGCACGCCAAGGTGCCGGCCGAGCTGGCCGCCGAGCTGGAGTACTTCGCGGTGGCCCTGCAGGGCTGACGCCGGAGCGTACGCGGGGCCCCGGGACGGTGTTCGTCCCGGGGCCCCGCGCGTGCCCGGGCGGGCCGGGTCACCTGACGTTCTTGGCGAAGTAGTCGAAGGCCTGCTTCGCCTGGTCCTGCAGGGAGGGGCCGGCCTGGTAGCCGGCCGGGTTGCGGTCGCCGACCGCGCCGACGCTGATCAGGTTGGGCTTGCCGTCCCTGGTGACGAACCAGCCGCCGCCGGCGGCGCCGGCCGTCATGGTGCAGCCGATCACGTACATCGGCGGCCGGGTCCGGTCGAAGGACAGCCGCCCGGGTGCGGCCGGGGAGTCGCAGTGCGCGAGCTCCAGCCCGTCGAACGGCCGCTCGGCCGGATAGCCGTAGGCGGCGGCCGCGGTGATCTGCTCGCGCGGGGCGTTGAACCAGATCGGCACCGCCCCGCCGACCGCCTCTTCCAGGGACCTGCCGGAGCCGTCCTCGCCGCTCACCCGCAGGACGCCGTAGTCGTACTGGTGGCGGGCGCCGACGCCGCCCTCCTGGAGCCAGGTCGGCGAGACCAGCGCGCGCACCGCCGTCCACCGGCCGTACGGGGCGGCCCGCTGGTCGGGGTTCGGCTTGCCGTGGACCAGCAGGCCGTCCCGGTTGTAGCCCGGCACGAAGACCAGGTTCCGCAGCCAGCCGCCGCCCTTGCCGTCGTGCAGGCAGTGCGCCGCGGTGTACACGAGGTTGCTGCGGCCGGGGTTGACCGGGTCGGAGACCACGGTGGCGGAACAGGCCGCGTCACCCTGCGGCGTGGTCATGAAGAGCCGGCCGACCACCGAGCCGGCCGGGCCGTACGGGTGCGGCTGCGGCGCGGCCGGGACGGCGGCGGGCGGGGCGTCCCGCTCGACGCCGGGCGCGGCGGGGGCGGTCAGGGAGTGCTCCGGGGTGGGCCGGGGCCTGGCGGCGTCCATCCGGGCCGCCGTCCAGGGGCGGGGCGCCGGATCGTCGGCGAAGGCGCTGTCCGCGACGTAGCGGGCCCAGTCCTCCACCTTCCAGCCGCTCAGGTCGCCGGTGCTGGTGGGCGCGGACCGCGGCAGGGCGAGTGGCGCGGTGGGGGGCCGGGCGGGGCCGTCCGGGCCGCACCCGGCCGCGCCCAGCGCGAGCGCGGCGAGCAGCGCGGCGCCGGCCGTCGCGGCCCGGCGCCCGCGGCTGGTGGTTCTCGGCATGCTGGCTCGTCCCCCGTGCTGTGCTGGTGGTTCCGTCACCGCCCCCGGTGGCGGCCGCTGCCGCGTCCCGGGTGGCCGGTCACTTCTTGGAGATCCAGTCCAGCGCCTGCCGGGCGACCGCCTCCAGGTACGGGCCGCTCAGCGAGGTGTGCTCCTGGGTGCCGATCGAGGTGTTGCTGACCAGGGCGGTCCTGCCGTCCGGCATGGTGGCGAACCAGCCGCCGCCGCTGGCGCCCTGGGTCATGTTGCAGCCGATGGTCAGCATGGTCGGGCGCTTGGCGTCGAAGGAGAGCCGGGTGGGCTTGCCGCCTTCGCACCTGTACAGCTCCTGGCCGTCGAACGGCTTCATCAGCGGGTAGCCGACGGCCGCGACCTTGAGCTGGTCGCGCGGGGCGTCGAACCAGACCGGGACGGCCGAACCGACCGTCTCCTCCAGGGACTTGCCGGTGTCGTTCTGGTTGTGCACGCGCATGACCGCGAAGTCGTACTGGTTGGCGGCGTCGCCGCTGCCGCCGCCCTCGACCATCCACTGCGGCGAGGTGGTGACCTGGTCGGCCCACCAGGTGCCGAGCGGGGCCAGCTCGGACAGCGGGGCGCGCTTGCCGCCGCTGGAGGCACCCGAGTTGTTGTAGGCGGGCACGAAGACCAGGTCCTTGTAGAAGTTCCCGCCCTTGCCCTCGTGCACGCAGTGGCCGGCCGTCCAGACCAGGTTGCTCTTGCCCGGGTGCTGCGGGTCGGCGATCACCGTCGCCGAGCAGTTGCCGCGGCCGCCCTGGGCGGAGAAGAACACCTTGCCGGAGGGCTGCTTCGTGTACGGGCGGGGCATCGCCACGGCCTTGACCAGCGCGGGCTCGGGGTCGGTCACGCCGTCGTCGGTGGCCGGCGCGGGCGTGGCCGGGGCGGGCTTGGCGGCGGGCGGCGCCGGGTCGGCGGGCTTGGAGTCGCCCATCTTGTCCGGGTCCCAGAAGTCCTTCACCACCGGGTTGTTGAAGACGTGCTTGGACGCCCACTTGTCCCAGTCCTCGTACTTCCACTTCTTCAGGTCGTCCCAGCTCCTGGGCAGCCCCTCCAGCAGGCTGGTCGGGATCCCGGACGGGAGGGTGATCCCGCCGATCACCCCGCCCGAGCCCGCGGCCGGGGCCGTGGAGGAGGAGGGCGGTGCCGCGGCGGCGGTCCCGCCGCCGCCCGCCGGGCCGTCCGGCCCGCAGGCGGTCACGGCGAGCAGGGTGCCCGCGGCCAGGGCGGCGGCCAGGGCTGACCGGTGGATCGTGGGCATCTGTGCGCTTCCCCCTGTGCTCGTTCGATCGGTGCCGGGTGCCGGGCGGTGCCGGGCCCCCTGACGGTGCCGGGCCGGCGGCTTGGGACCGGAGCGGTACGGGCCCGGCCGGTTCGCGGTGCGGCGCTCCGCCGTCCTGGAGTCTTCCATCGCAGACGAGGACGGCGGTGCCCGCCCCCCGGGTTGCGCCGCGGGCCGGAGGTCACCGATCCGTGACCCGGGCTCGGCCGGCGCACCGGCCCAGCAGGGCGATCGGCCCCGGAGGTGGACAATCGCCGATTCTCACCCGGACGAGTGAGCCGTCCTTGTGATCACCCGTCATGGATAGGTAACCCTTACCTGACGCGACGGTGCGGGTGCCCGCCGATCCCCTCCACCACAGTGCGCGTCCGCACCCCCACGCGCCCCAAGGAGCAGCCTTGAGCACCGCCGCCCTCACCGGAGCCCCGCCCGTACCGCCGCCCGCTGTGGAACGGGCGGACCCCGAGCACGACCTGCTGCTGCACCCCGACCCGGCCGTCGCCGCCGAACAGGCGGGACTGGAGGCCCTGCTGCGCTGCTGGACGCGCGAGACCGGAGCCCGGCCCGGACCGGACGGCCGGCTGCGGATCGCCGTCCTCGGCGGGGCCGCCCGGCTCACCGCCCCCGTCCGCTACTGGTCGCCCGGCGGCTGGCACCGCTTCGGGCCCGCCACCCTCGCGGTCGGGGAGGCCACCGCGGCGGGCGACGTCTCCGAAGCCCCGGTGGACGCCGTCACCACCGCCGCGCTGCTCGCCGCCGCGGCCGCCGAACGGCCCGACCCCGGGCAGGTCGCCGACCTGGCCGCCAGGGTCGCCGACTCGGTCGTGCGCACCGCCGAGATCCTCGCCCACCGCCGCACCGCCGCCACCCCCGGCGGCCCCGAGCGCTCCCGCTTCCTCGCCGCCGAGCAGTCCCTGCTGCTCGGCCACCCGCTGCACCCCACGCCGAAGAGCCGTGACGGCCTCGGCCCCGCCCAGAGCGCCGCCTACTCGCCCGAACTGCACGGCTCCTTCCAACTGCACTGGTACGCCGTGGACCGCGAGCTGCTCGCGGCCGGCTCCGCCGTCGCCGAGAGCGCCGAACAGCTCACCGCCGGCCTCCTCGACGGCGGCGCGGCGCTGCCGCCCGGCACCGCCGCCGTCCCGCTGCACCCCTGGCAGGCCCGCGAACTCGCCCACCGCCCGGCCGTCGCCGCACTGCTCGCCGACGGGCTGCTGCACGACCTCGGCCCGGCCGGCGAGCCCTGGTACCCCACCTCCTCGGTGCGCACCGTCTACCGGCCCGGCACCCCGTGGATGCTCAAGCTCTCGCTCGGCCTGCGGATCACCAACTCCCGCCGGGAGAACCTGCGCAAGGAACTCCACCGCGGCCTGGAGATGCACCGGCTGCTGGAGAGCGGACTGGCCGCCGAGTGGCGGGCCGCCCACCCCGGCTTCGACATCGTCCGCGACCCGGCCTGGATCGGCGTCGACCACCCCGACCTCGGCGACCCGGGCGGCCTGGACACCGTGCTGCGCGCCCAGCCCTTCGCGCCCACCGAGCGCGCGCTGTGCGTCGCCGGACTGGTCGCCGAACAGCCGCTGGGCACCGGCGACACCGTGCCCTCCCGGCTCGGCGACACCCTGCGGGCGCTCGCCGCCCGCTTCGCCCGCCCGCTGCCGACCGTCGCCGCCGAATGGTTCCTGCGCTACCTGGACGCGGTCGTGCTGCCCATCCTCTGGCTGGACGGGCGGGGCGGCATCGCCCTGGAGGCGCACCAGCAGAACAGCCTCGTGCTGCTGGACGCCGCGGGCTGGCCGCGCGGTGGCCGCTACCGCGACAACCAGGGCTACTACTACCGGGAGAGCGCCACCGCCAGGCTCGCCGCCCGGCTGCCCGGGCTCGGCACGGACAGCGACACCTTCCTGCCGGACGAGGTGATCGACCACCACTTCGCCTACTACCTCGGCATCAACCACGTGCTCGGCCTGATCGGCGCCTTCGGCTCCCAGCGGCTCGCCGACGAGACGGTGCTGCTGGCCGCGCTGCGCCGGTTCCTGACCGGCCCGCGGGTCGCCGCCACCGGCTCGGCGCTGCCCGCGCTGCTGCTGGACGCGCCCACTCTGCCCTGCAAGGCCAACCTGCTCACCCGGATCAACGGCATGGACGAGCTGGTCGGCCCGGTCGCCAGCCAGTCCGTGTACGTGGACATCCCCAACCCGGTGGCGGGCGCCTGATGCTCTGCGACCCGCCCGGGTGGGGCTCCGTCCCCACCCCGGCCGGCGAGTTCCGGCTCGGCCCGGTCCGGCTGCCCGCCGACCTGGCA
Organism: Kitasatospora sp. NPDC032121; assembly: GCF_055580145.1. Classification (NCBI taxonomy): domain Bacteria; kingdom Bacillati; phylum Actinomycetota; class Actinomycetes; order Kitasatosporales; family Streptomycetaceae; genus Kitasatospora; species Kitasatospora sp. NPDC032121. Next base: position 54,287 of record NZ_JBVILX010000019.1, read on the forward strand.
CTGCTCGCCGGGTGGATGAACGACCCCGAGGTCGACGCCTTCTGGGAACTCGCCGGGCCGCCGGAGGTCACCGAACGGCACGTCCGGGCCCAGCTGGACGGCGACGGCCGCAGCACCCCGTGCCTCGGCCTGCTCGACGGCGAGCCGCTGAGCTACTGGGAGGTCTACCGCGCCGACCTCGACCCGCTCGCCGCGCACTACCCGGCCCGGCCGCACGACACCGGCGTGCACCTGCTGCTCGGTCCCGCCGCCAGCCGTGGCCGCGGGCTCGGCGCCGTCCTCCTGGCCGCCCTCGCAGAATTGATTCTGCTCCGGAACCCGCGCTGCGAACGGGTGGTGGCCGAGCCGGACGTCCGCAACCGGCGGTCCGTCCGGGCCTTCGAACGAGCCGGATTCCGGGCCGTCGCCGAACTCGACCTGCCCGACAAGCGCGCCGCCCTGATGGTCCGCGACCGGGCCGACGGGCCCGTCGCGCAGGCCCAACTCCCCGCCTAGGACAACCCTGTGGACACCACGACACCCCCTCCGTACGACCTGCTCGGCGTCGGCATCGGTCCGTTCAACCTCTCGCTCGCCGCACTCGCCGAGCCCGTCCCCGGCCTGCGCACGCTCTTCTGCGACCAGCGCCCGGAGTTCCGCTGGCACCACGGGATGCTGGTGGACGGAGCCCGGATGCAGGTGCCGTTCCTCGCCGACCTGGTCTCCCTGGTCGACCCGACCAGCCCGTGGTCCTTCCTCAACTACCTGCGCGACCAGGACCGGCTGTTCCCGTTCTACTTCGCCGAGCGCTTCCAGCTGCCGCGCCGCGAGTACGACCACTACTGCCGCTGGGCCGCCGAGCGGCTCGCCAACTGCCGCTTCGGCACCGAGGTCACCGCCCTGCGCTGGGACGCCCCCTGGTACCGCGTCGAGCTGACCGACACCGCCACCGGCCGGCGCTCCGAGGCCAGGGCCCGCAACCTCGCCCTCGGCGTCGGCACCCGGCCGGTCCTGCCCGAGGCCTTCGCCGCGCTGGCCGGCCACCCCCGGGCCTTCCACTCCGCCGAGTACCTGGACCGCCGCGCCGACCTGGCCGGCACCCGGGACATCACCGTGGTCGGCAGCGGACAGTCCGGCGCCGAGGTCTTCCTCGACCTGCTCCGGCACCACGAGGGCGACGGCGTCCGGCTGCGCTGGCTCACCCGCACCAGGGCGCTCGCCCCCATGGAGTACTCCAAGCTCGGCCTGGAACACTTCACCCCCGACTACACCCGCTACTTCCACGGCCTGCCCGCACCCGTCAGGGACGCGCTGGTCGCCGCCCAGTGGCAGCTGCACAAGGCCGCCAGCGCCGAGACCCTCGCCGAGATCCACGACCACCTCTACGAGCGCACCATCGGCCGCCCGATCGACACCGCCCAGGTCGAGATCACCCCCGGCACCGCCGTCACCGCCGCCCGCCCCGGCCCCTGCGGCGGCCTCGAACTGCACTGCCGGCACACCGACTCCGGCGCCGAACACCTGCTGCGCACCGACGCCGTGGTGCTCGCCACCGGCTACCGGGCGGCCCGCCCGGCCGCCCTCGAACCGCTCGCCGAACTGATCGACTGGGACGAGGCCGGGCGCTACCGGGTCGACCTGGACCACCGGGTCGCCACTCGGCCCGAACTCACCGGCGGGCTGTACGTCCAGAACGCCGAACTGCACACCCACGGCGTCGGCACCCCCGACCTCGGACTCGGCGCCCACCGGGCCGCCGTGATCCTCAACGCCGTCACCGGGCGCACCGTCCACCGGCTGCCCGGCCGCACCGCCTGGACCGGCTTCGCGCCGCCCGTCACGGCCGCCGCGTCCGCGACCTTCGACCAGACCACCGTCGTCCCCCGCCCCCAGGAGTTGACCCGTGCCGCAACCGTCGGCCGCTGAACCGCCGCTCCACCTGCCCCCGCACCTCACCGCTGGGCACTGGCAGCGGGCCGGCCGCGCCCTGCTGGCCAAGATGCTGGGCGAGTTCGCCTACGAGGAGCTGCTCCGGCCCGTCCCCGGGGACGCGCCCGGCGAGTACCGGCTGGAGCTGCCCGAGGCCGAGTACCGCTTCACCGCCCGGCGCGGCGCCTACGACAGCTGGCAGGTCGACCCCGAGTCCGTCCGCTGCTCCCGCCCCGACGGCCTGGACCCGCTGCGCTTCCTCCCGTACGCCCGGCAGACCCTCGGCATGCGCGGCGAGACCACCGGCCACCTGATCCGCGAGCTCTCCGCCACCCTGACCGCCGACGCCCGCCAGCTCGCCACCGCGCTGACCGCCGCCGAACTCGCCGACCTCGACCACACCGCCCTGGAGGGCCGGCAGACCGGCCACCCCTGGATCGTCCCCAACAAGGGCCGGATCGGCTTCTCCTCCGCCGACGCCGCCCGCTGGGCCCCCGAGGCCCGCAGCCCCCGCCCGCTGCCCTGGATCGCCGTCCACCGCCGGCTCGCCGAGTACCGCGGCGTGCCCGGACTCGAGCGGCCCGAGCAGCTGTACGCCCGCGAGCTGGACGACGTGGACGCGCTGCGCGCCGCGCTCGGCCCGGACGCCGAGGACTACCTGCTGCTGCCCGTCCACCCCTGGCAGTGGGACGAGACGATCCTGCCGCTGTTCGCGCCCTGGATCGCCTCCGGCGAGATCGTCCCGCTGCCCTCGGACGGGGACCCACGGCTGCCCCAGCAGTCCATCCGCTCCTTCTTCAACACCGCCCACCCCGAGCGCTGCACGGTCAAGCTGCCGCTGTCCATCCTCAACACCCTGGTCTGGCGCGGCCTGCCGGTCGAGCGCACGCTGGCCGCGCCCACCGTCACCGCCTGGCTGCTCGGAGTGCGCGACGCCGACCCGTACCTGCGCGACGAGTGCCGGGTGATCCTGCTCGGCGAGATCGCCTCCGTCACCGTCGACCACCCGCTCTACCGCGAGCTGCCCGAGGCGCCGTACCAGTACAAGGAACTGCTCGGAGCGATCTGGCGCCAGCCGCTCGGGCCCTTCCTGGCCGAGGGCGAGCGGGCCCGCACCCTGGCCGCGCTGCTGCAGACCGGTTCCGACGGGCGGGCGCTCGCCGCCGAGCTGATCGACCGCTCCGGCCTCGCCCCCGCCGAGTGGACCGCCCGGCTGTTCGCCTCGATGATGCCGCCGCTGCTGCACTTCCTCTACCGCTACGGGCTGGTCTTCTCCCCGCACGGCGAGAACGCCATCGTGGTCTTCGACTCCTCCGAGGCGCCCGCCCGGCTCGCGGTCAAGGACTTCGTGGACGACGTCAACCTCAGCGCCCAGGGCCTGCCCGAACTCCACGGCCTGCCCGCCGAGGTGGCCGAGGTCCTGCTGCGGGAGAGCCCGCAGGGGCTCTGCCAGTTCATCCACTCCGGGCTGTTCATCGGCGTCTTCCGCTACCTCGCCCCGCTCCTGGAGGCGCAGACCGGACTGCCCGAGACCGAGTTCTGGGCGCTGCTGCGCGCCGAGGTGCTGCGCTACCAGGACCGCTTCCCCGAGCTGAGCGAGCGCTTCGAGCTGTTCGACCTGTTCCGCCCCCGGATCGACCGGCTCTGCCTCAACCGCAACCGGCTGCTGCTGGACGGCTACCAGGACCGCCCGCACCGCCCGCACGCCGCCCGGTACGGGACCGTGCCCAACGCGCTGGTCGCCGTGGACGTGCGACTGCCCGGGCAACGGAACCGGATTGTCACCCCCGCCCCGTAGGGTGGGAGGGTCATGACGAACGACTCCGAATCCCACGACTCCGAATCCCAGCGGGCGGCGGACCTCGGCGACGAGGCCGAGGAAGCCGTAGCCGTCCCGCGCTCGCGGATCCCCGAACTGCTGCACGCCGCGGTGGCGGCCGTCGGCGGTGTGGAGCGCCCCGGTCAGGTCCGGATGGCCGAGGCCGTCGCCGATGCCGTCGACCACGGCGAGCACCTGCTCGTCCAGGCCGGCACCGGCACCGGGAAGTCCCTGGCCTACCTGGTGCCCGCGCTCGCCCACGGCGACCGCGTGGTGGTCGCCACCGCCACCCTGGCGCTGCAACGCCAGCTGGTGGAGCGGGACTTGCCGCGCACCGTCGACGCGCTGCACCCGGTGCTGCGCCGCCGCCCGCTGTTCGCGATGCTCAAGGGCCGCTCCAACTACCTGTGCCTGCACCGGGCCAACGAGGGCACGCCGAGCGACGAGGGCGAGGGCCTGTTCGACCCGGTGGACGCGCTCGGCGGGCCCACCGGGAAGCTCGGGCAGGACGTGCTGCGGCTGCGCGACTGGGCCGACGAGACCGACACCGGGGACCGCGACGACCTCAGCCCCGGCGTCTCCGACAAGGCCTGGGCCCAGCTGTCGGTCACCTCCAAGGAGTGCCTGGGCGCCACCCGCTGCCCATACGGGCAGGAGTGCTTCGCGGAGAAGGCGCGGGAGCGGGCCAAGCTGGCGGACGTCGTGGTCACCAACCACGCGATGCTCGCGATCGACGCGATCGAGGGCGCGCCGGTGCTGCCCGAGCACGGGCTGCTGATCGTGGACGAGGCGCACGAGCTGGTCAACCGGGTCACCGGCGCGGCCACCGCCGAGCTGACCGTCGGCGCGGTCAACCGGGCGGTGAAGCGGGCCGCGCGGCTGGCCAACGAGAAGGCCGTCGACGCGCTCCAGGCCGCCGCCGAGAACTACCACGGCCTGATGGAGACCGCCCAGCCCGGGCGGGTCGAGGAACTGCCCGAGTACCTGGCGTACGCGGTCACCGCGATCCGGGACGCCTCCCGGCAGGTGATCACCTCGCTCGGCGAGACCAGGGACAAGGGGCTCAGCGACGAGGACGCCGTCCGCAAGCAGGCGATGGCCTCGGCCGAGGCGCTGCACGAGACGGCCGAGCGGCTGTTGGAGGACTCCGAGTACGACGTGGTCTGGATCGAGCGCAGCGACCGCTACGGGCTGGGCACCGCCTCGCTGCGGGTCGCCCCGCTGAGCGTCTCCGGGCTGCTGCGCGAGGGCCTGTACAAGGAGCGCTCGGTCGTCCTCACCTCGGCCACGCTCAAGCTCGGCGGGGACTTCAACGGTGTCGCCGCCTCGGTCGGCCTGCCGTCCGAGACGCGGCTGCCGGACGTCCGCACCGACGGGGACAACCCCGAGCCGGGCTTCGGGGAGGACGCCGTCCCGCACTGGCGCGGGATCGACGTCGGCTCGCCGTTCAAGTACCCCAAGCAGGGCATCCTGTACGTCGCCAAGCACCTGGCCGACCCCGGGCGGGACCCGGAACGGCCGGACATGCTGGACGAGTTGGCCGAACTGATCGGCGCGGCCGGCGGGCGGACGCTGGGCCTGTTCTCCTCGATGCGCGGCGCCCAGACGGCCGCCGAGGCGATGCGCGAGCGACTGGACAACCGCGTCCTGCTCCAGGGCGAGGACACCCTGGGCGAGTTGATCCGGGAGTTCGCCTCGGACGCGACCACCTGCCTGTTCGGCACGCTCTCGCTCTGGCAGGGCGTGGACGTGCCCGGCTCGGCCTGCCAGCTGGTGGTGATGGACCGGATCCCGTTCCCCCGGCCGGACGACCCGCTGATGAGCGCCCGCCAGAAGGACGTCGAACAGCGCGGCGGGAACGGCTTCATGGCCGTCGCGGCGACGCACGCGGCACTGCTGATGGCGCAGGGAGCGGGCCGGTTGGTGCGCGCGGCCGACGACCGGGGCGTGGTCGCGGTGCTGGACCCGCGGGTGGAGACCAAGCGGTACGGGGGCTTCTTCCGGTCCTCGATGCCGGAGTTCTGGTACACCACGGACCGCAACCAGGTGCGCCGCTCGCTGGCGGCGATCGACGCCTCGGCGGCGCCGGTGCGGCCGGTGGTGAAGCGGGGCTGAGGGCCCCGCCGCGGTACACGACGCCGGAGGGGCTCCCCGTGGTCGCGGTGGAGCCCCTCTCCCGTGTACGGCGGCCCCGGGTACGGCGGCCCGGGGTACGGCGGCCCGGGTGCGGTGGTCTGTGGCGGTGCGCGCCGTACGTCAGAGGCGGCGCAGGACCGCGACGACCTTGCCCAGGATGGTCGCGTTGTCGCCGTTGATCGGCTCGTACGCGGAGTTGTGCGGCATGAGCCAGATCCGGCCGTCCTCGCGCTTGAGCCGCTTGACGGTGGCCTCGCCGTCGATCATCGCGGCGACGATGTCGCCGTTCTCGGCGACCGGCTGGCGGCGCACGGTGACCCAGTCGCCGTCGCAGATGGCCGCCTCGATCATCGAGTCGCCGCGCACGGTGAGCGCGAACAGCTCACCCTCGCCGACCAGCTGGCGGGGCAGCGGGAAGACGTCCTCGACCGTCTGCTCGGCCAGGATCGGCCCGCCGGCGGCGATCCGGCCGACCAGCGGGACGTAGGAGGTGGACGGGCGGCCGGCCGTCTCGGCGGTGTTCGGGCGGGCCACCTCGACGCCACGGACCTCGTAGGCGCGCGGACGGTGCGGGTCCCGGCGGAGGAAGCCCTTGCGCTCCAGGGCCATCAGCTGGTGGGCGACCGAGGAGGTGCTGGACAGGCCGACGGCCTGGCCGATCTCGCGCATGGACGGCGGGTAGCCGCGGCGCTGCACGGAATCCCGGATGACCTCGATCACCCGGCGCTGGCGCTCGGTGAGCCCGGCCTCGTCGGTGCGGATGCCGGGCGGGCGGCCGGGCATGGCGCGGGCGGGGGAGGAGTGGCTGTCGTCCATGGCGGCGGAGTGTTCGATCGGCTGGTCGGGGACGCGGGGCGCCCCGGAAAGGGCCGCGCCGGAGAGACGGTGGTCTTCGCTACGGTCCATGTTGATGTCCACACCCTGCTGATTCATGGTGCGCTGCCCCACCTTGAACTGGGAGTGTTCCTGCACCGGGATGGTGTTGCTTTCGATCGTGTTCACGGCGGCCCCTCTCGACGGCTGTCCTCTCCCTTTTCCAGCCCAACGCGCCTCCTATCGAAAGGTTGCGCCAAACACACGTTCGAGTGAATTATTCGGGAGTTGACTGACTCGATCAAGGCTTTGTTGTACATCGAGTAAATGTTCGAGCAGAACTCGACCTCGGCAGTCTAATCGGCACCGACACGCCAGGGCGCCCACCTCCCCCTGAGACCTAGATGTAGTGGCTACAGTCCTCTCCGTGCCCAGTACTAGTGGTCACCCCGCATGATCAGCTTGCCGAGGCCGGGGGCACATCGCATAGACTCGACTGGTCCGAACGTTCTGCCAGGGAGGGATCCCGAGGTGCACTGCCCCTTCTGCCGGCACTCCGACAGCCGTGTTGTCGACAGCCGGACCACCGAGGACGGCAGCTGCATTCGCCGCCGTCGGCAGTGCCCGGACTGCGGTCGCCGCTTCACCACGGTGGAGACGGCCGCACTGATGGTCATCAAGCGCAGCGGCGTCACCGAGCCGTTCTCCCGGCAGAAGGTCATCACCGGCGTCCGCAAGGCCTGCCAGGGCCGTCCCGTCACCGAGGACGCGCTGGCCCAGCTCGGCCAGCGGGTCGAGGAGTGCGTGAGAGCCAGCGGCAACGCCGAGCTGACCACCCACGACGTGGGGCTGGCCATACTCGGCCCGCTCAAGGAACTCGACGTGGTCGCCTACCTGCGCTTCGCCTCCGTGTACCAGGCGTACGACGGACTGGAAGACTTCGAGGCCGCCATCGCGGAACTCCGCGCCGAGCGGCCCCACACCCCGGAGACGGACGACACCTGCGTGTCCGTCTCCGCCGCCGCGCCCTAGCCGGCGCCGGGCCCCTGGCCCGCCCTGTTCCGCAACACCACGGCCCCGCGGGGCCCACGCGTGCCCGAAATCGGGGCACGAAACACTACAAACCGTGCGCAAGCAGGCTGGGTCTCCGCCTGCCCGCACACCGGAAGAACGAACCAGCAGTGCCCGGACTTTTAGGGGCACTTCGGGCGTTTGCCCAGGAGGAGGAAAAGTGACAGACACCACGAGCGGTTCCGCGCGCGGGTCGAAGTCCGAGAAGGCCGCGGCCAAGGGCGCCAAGGCCCCGAAGGGCGGTCTCCGGATGGAGCGCATCTACACCACTCCTGGCGTGCACCCGTACGACGAGGTCCGCTGGGAGCGGCGCGACGTCGTCATGACCAACTGGCGCGACGGCTCGATCAACTTCGAGCAGCGCGGCGTCGAGTTCCCCGACTTCTGGTCGGTCAACGCCGTCAACATCGTCACGTCCAAGTACTTCCGCGGCGCCGTCGGCACCCCGCAGCGCGAGTGGAGCCTGAAGCAGATCATCGACCGCGTGGTGCTCACCTACCGCGCCGCCGGCGAGAAGCACGGCTACTTCGCCTCCAAGGACGACGCCGAGATCTTCGAGCACGAGCTGACCCACGCCCTCCTCCACCAGGTGTTCAGCTTCAACTCGCCGGTCTGGTTCAACGTCGGCACCAAGCAGCCCCAGCAGGTCAGCGCCTGTTTCATCCTGTCCGTCGACGACTCCATGGAGTCGATCCTCGACTGGTACAAGGAAGAGGGCATGATCTTCAAGGGCGGCTCCGGCGCCGGCCTCAACCTCTCCCGGATCCGCTCCTCCAAGGAACTGCTCTCCTCCGGCGGCAACGCCTCCGGCCCGGTCTCCTTCATGCGCGGCGCCGACGCCTCGGCCGGCACCATCAAGTCCGGTGGCGCCACCCGCCGCGCGGCCAAGATGGTCGTCCTCGACGTCGACCACCCGGACATCGAGGCCTTCATCGAGACCAAGGTGAAGGAGGAGGAGAAGATCCGCGCCCTGCGCGACGCGGGCTTCGACATGGACCTCGGCGGGGACGACATCACCTCCGTCCAGTACCAGAACGCCAACAACTCCGTCCGCGTCAACGACGAATTCATGACCGCCGTCGAGAACGGCACCGAATTCGGCCTGCGCGCCCGGATGACCGGCGAGGTCCTCGAGACCGTCGACGCGAAGAAGCTGTTCCGCAAGATGGCCGAGGCCGCCTGGGCCTGCGCCGACCCCGGCATCCAGTACGACACCACGATCAACCACTGGCACACCTGCCCGGAGTCCGGCCGCATCAACGCGTCCAACCCCTGCTCCGAGTACATGCACCTGGACAACTCCAGTTGCAACCTCGCCTCGCTCAACCTGATGAAGTTCCTGCGCGAGGACGACTCCTTCGACGCGGAGGCCTTCGCCAAGGTCGTCGAGCTGGTCATCACCGCGATGGACATCTCCATCTGCTTCGCCGACTTCCCCACCGAGAAGATCGGCGAGACCACCCGCGCCTTCCGCCAGCTCGGCATCGGCTACGCCAACCTCGGCGCCCTGCTGATGGCCACCGGCCACGCCTACGACAGCGAGGGCGGCCGCGCCCTGGCCGGCGCCATCACCTCGCTGATGACCGGCACCGCCTACCGCCGCGGCGCCGAACTCGCCGGCGTGGTCGGCCCGTACGACGGCTACGCCCGCAACGCGACCGCCCACCGGCAGGTCATGAAGCAGCACGCGGACGCCTCACTGGACGCCGTCTCGGTGGACGACCTGGACTCCCCGGTCTGGCTGGCCGCCAACAGGACCTGGCAGGACGTGCTGCGCCTCGGCGCGCAGAACGGCTTCCGCAACGCCCAGGCCTCGGTGCTCGCCCCGACCGGCACCATCGGCCTGATGATGGACTGCGACACCACCGGCGTCGAGCCCGACCTGGCCCTGGTCAAGTTCAAGAAGCTCGTCGGCGGCGGCTCGATGCAGATCGTCAACGGCACCGTCCCGCGCGCCCTCAAGCGCCTCGGCTACCAGGACGAGCAGATCGAGGCGGTCGTCGCCCACATCGCCGAGCACGGCAACGTGGTGGACGCGCCGGGCCTGAAGCCCGAGCACTACGAGGTGTTCGACTGCGCGATGGGCGAGCGCGTCATCTCGGCCATGGGCCACGTGCGCATGATGGCGGCGATCCAGCCGTGGATCTCGGGCGCCATCTCCAAGACCGTGAACATGCCCGAGAGCGCCACCGTGGAAGAGGTCGAGGAGATCTACTTCCAGGCCTGGAAGCTCGGGGTGAAGGCCCTGGCCATCTATCGCGACAACTGCAAGGTCGGCCAGCCGCTCTCGGCGAAGACCAAGTCCTCCGAGGCCGCCGAGGCCAAGGTCGAGGAGGCCCCGGCCGCCGCGGTCGAGAAGGTGGTCGAGTACCGCCCGGTCCGCAAGCGCCTGCCCAAGGGCCGTCCGGGCATCACCACCTCCTTCACGGTCGGTGGCGCCGAGGGCTACATGACCGCCAACTCCTACCCGGACGACGGTCTGGGCGAGGTCTTCCTGAAGATGTCCAAGCAGGGCTCGACCCTCGCGGGCATGATGGACGCCTTCTCCATCGCCGTCTCGGTCGGCCTCCAGTACGGCGTGCCGCTGGAGACCTACGTCTCGAAGTTCACCAACATGCGCTTCGAGCCGGCCGGTCTGACCGACGACCCGGACGTGCGGATGGCGCAGTCGATCGTCGACTACATCTTCCGCCGCCTGGCGCTCGACTTCCTGCCGTTCGAGACCCGCTCGGCGCTCGGCATCCACTCCGTCGAGGAGCGCCAGCGCCACCTGGAGACGGGCTCGTACGAGCCGCTGGAGGCCGAGGAGCTCGACACCGAGTCGCTCGCCCAGTCCGCCCCGGTCGCCGCCAGGCCGGCCGTGGTCCCGGCCCCGGCCGTCGAGGCGCCCAAGGCGGCCCCGAAGCAGGCCCACAACTCCACGGAGCTGATGGAGATCCAGCTCGGCCTCAACGCCGACGCCCCGCTCTGCTTCTCCTGCGGCACCAAGATGCGCCGCGCCGGCAGCTGCTACCTCTGCGAGGGCTGCGGCTCCACCAGCGGCTGCAGCTGACCGCGCCCGACCCCGGTGGTCGCCTCCTGAGGTGACCCCCTGAAGCGGGGCGAGGACCTTTCCCGGTCCTCGCCCCGCTTTTTCGTGTGCCCGGGCGTGTTCTTCGTGTGCCCGGGCGTGCCGATGTCACGTCCGGGGGTGGTGTCCGGTCCGTAGGGGGTGAAGGCATGTGACGAGAGGAGCGGGGCGATGGCCGGGACGGTGCTGGTGACCGGGGCGACGGGGACGTTGGGGCGGGAGGTGGTGCGGCTGCTGGTGGCGCGCGGGGTGGCGGTGCGGGGGTTGAGCCGGCGGGTGCGGGACGGGGGCGACGGGGTCGAGTGGGTGGTCGGGGACCTGGTGAGCGGGGCCGGGATGGCGCGGGCGCTGGCCGGGGTCGAGGTGGTGGTGGACTGCGCGACCACCCAGAGGAAGGAGGACGTGGCCGGGGTCCGGACGCTGGTGGCGCGGGCCGGCGAGGCCGGGGTGCGGCACCTGGTGTACGTGTCGATCGTCGGTATCGACCGGGTGCCGATCGCGTACTACCGGACGAAGCTCGCCTGTGAGCGGGTGGTGCGGGAGTCGGGCCTGGGCTGGACGGTGCTGCGGGCGACGCAGTTCCACGACCTGGTGCTGAAGGTCTTCGACGCCTCCGTGCGGCTGCCGGTCTTCCCGGTGGTGAGCGGGGCGGCGTTCCAGCCGGTGGACGTCCGCGAGGTGGCCGAGGCGGTCGTGGACCTGGCGGGGCGGGAGCCCGTCGGCTTCGCGCCGGAGGTGGGCGGTCCACAGGTGCGTTCGTACCGGGAGCTGGCCGGGGCCTACCTTCGGGCGGCGGGCAAGCGCCGGGTGCTGCTGCCGCTGCGCCTGCCGGGAGCGGCCGGCCGCGGGCTGCGGGAGGGCGGCAACCTGACGCCGGACCGGGCGGTGGGCCGGGGGACCTTCGAGGAGGCGCTGGAGCGGCGGTTCGGCGGTCGCCGAGGCCGTTCGCACGTCAACCGGAGTTGACGGCAGGAGCGAGAGCGGAGAATTCGCGGCTGCGGCGAGCAGCCGGGGCCCCCGCGGGTGATGGCGGGAGACTGGCCGTCAACTGGCCGCTTGAGGCCTATGTCTGAATCGATATGATCGGCCGAAAGCGTGAACCGATCAGATGCCCGGAGACGATTCGCTGCGTCGCCGGGCGGTCCGGTATCGCGCCCGACCAGCTGTCGGCGGCCGCGACCGTCGCCGACCCGCTGCCCGCGCCGCCGCCCGCCGACGTTGCCGAGGACCGCACCGATGAGAGAAGCCCCCAGCCCCGACGGCCGATCGCGCCGACGGCCCGCGCCGCGCACCGTCGCCCTGACCGCGGTGGCCGTGCTGCTGGCGCTGGTCGCCGCGCCGGTCGGCGTCACCCGGGCGTTCGGCGCGCACCAGCCGCTCACCGCCCTCGCGGTGGTCGCCGTCACGGTGCTCTGGCTGATCGCCGTCGGGCTCGCGGCGACCGGCGTCGAGCGCAACCGCGGGCTGACCGAGGAACTGGCCGCGCAGCACGAGGAGACCCGGGCCGCGCTGGTCGCCGCGGGCAGGGCCCGGCAGGCCGAGACGGCCGCCGCCGACCACGCCGCCGCCGCGCTCGCCGAGCGGGACGCCGCCCGTGCCGAGCAGGCCAGGGCGGAGGCGGACGTCACCGCCGCGCACGCCGAGCTGGCCCGGCTGCGGGCCGAACTCGACGCCGAGCGCGCCGGGGCGGAGGCGGAGCGGACCAGGGCCGAGGCCGAGCGCGCCGAACTGGCCCGGATCGTCGACGGCGTACTGCCCGAGGTGGTGACGAAGCTGCGGGCCGGCGCGGCCGTGGACAGTGCGCTGGCCGTCCACCGCAAGCACCCCCAGTACGCGCTGCTGCGTGCCGTCGGCGAGGAGATCGGCCGCGGCGAGCGGCTGCGGGCCGCCGCACTCGCGGTCTGCGCGACCGCCGCCGGGCGGGTCCAGGCGCTGGCCACGAGCATGCACGCCGAGTTGCGCGAGATGCAGCACCGGCATGACGAGGAGGTCCTCGGCGATCTGCTGAGCCTGGACCACTCGACCGCCCAGGCGGGCCGGATGGCCGACAGCATCGCGGTGCTCACCGGTGCCCGATCGGGGCGCCGCTGGGCCAAGCCGATCTCGGTGGAGTCGGTGCTGCGCGGTGCGCTCGGCCGGATCGGCGCCTACCAGCGGGTGCGGCTGCACAACGCCAGCACCGCCGCGGTCGCCGGGTACGCGGCCGAGGGCGTGATGCACACGTTGGCCGAACTGCTGGACAACGCCACCAACTTCTCCGCCCCGCCGGCCGAGGTGCACGTCTACGTCGAGGAGGTGCCGGCCGGACTGGCGGTCACCGTCGAGGACAGCGGGCTGGGCCTGAGCGACAGCTGGCTGCGCCGGGCCGAGCGGGCCGTCTCCGCCGAGCCGCTGGATCTCACCACGCTCTCCGCCGGGACCCGGCTGGGGCTGGCGGTGGTCGGAGTGCTGGCGCGCAAGCACGGGCTGCAGATCTCCTTCCGGCCGTCGGCGCGTGGCGGCACCGGGGTGGTGGTGCTGATCCCGCAGCAGCTGGTCACCCACCCGGCGCCGGCCGCCGCCCCGGCGCCCGTCCAGGCGTCCGTCCCGGCGCAGGCGCCGTCCGTGGAGAACGCGCGCCCGGCGCTCACCTCGGCGCGCCCCGCCCCCGCCTCCCTGCCTCCGGTGCCCTCCGCGCAGCGGACCCCCGTCGGGGCGGGAACCGGGGCACAACCGCTGCCCAAGGCGCAGACCGCCACCGCGCCCGCGCTGCCGGCCGCGCCCGCCCGGATGACCGACAGCGGCCTGCCGCAGCGCCGTCGCGGGCAGACGCTGGCCACCGCCGCCCCCGCGGCGGACCGGGCCGCGAAGCCCGCAGGAACCGACACGGCGGTTGCGGCCGCCCGGTTCGGCGCGTTCCGACGGGCCGCCGCCCGTCCCGTAGGGGCCGAGCAGCCCCCTGCCGGGGCGCCGACCACGGACCCCGACACCATGCCCGACGCTTCCCCCGTCACCGAGAAGGACACCTGATGAGCAGTGCCAACGACCGCGACCTCGACTGGCTGTTGGAGAACCTGCTGGCGGCGACCCCCGGCACCCGGCACGCCCTGGTTCTCTCCGCCGACGGCCTCAAGCTCTGCCACACCGCCGGACTGAGCGCCGACCAGGCCGACCAGCTGGCCGCCATCGCCTCCGGCCTGCAGAGCCTGGCGCACGGCGCCTCGATCGAGTTCGGTGACGGCAGCGGCGGCGTGCGGCAGTCGATGACCGAGTTCCACGGCGGCATCCTGTGCATCGTGGCGGCCGGCGAGGGCGCCCACCTGGCGGTGGTCACGGACGACGAGGCGGACGTCGGCGTGGTCGGCCACAACATGCACGGCCTGATCGAGCAGATCGGGGTCCACCTCAGCGCGCCCGCCCGGGGTACGGAAGGCGAGGCCGTGCGAGAGAGCGCGACGATATGACCGCGGGGCCGGTGCTGCCGGGGCGCGACGACGACCCCGACCGCCTCTACACCATCACCCGGGGACGCAGCCGGGCTCCGGAGAACGCCTTCGACCTGGTGACCCTGATCGTCGCCGAGCGGCAGCCGGCGCCCGGGATGCAGTCGGAGCACGCCCGGATCCTGCGGATGTGCGAGGCCCCGACCGCCGTGGTGGAGGTGGCGGCGGAGCTGGCGCTGCCCGTCTCGGTGGTGAAGATCCTGCTCGGCGACCTGCTGGAGTCCGGGGCCGTCACCGCCCGCCACCCCCGGTTCGCGCCGAACAAGGCCCGGCTGCCCGACCTCGACACGCTGAAGCAGGTGCTGCATGGCCTCCAACAGCTCTGACGTCCGGGCCGCCGATGACGTCCGGGCCGCTGATGATGTCCGGATCGATGCCGACGTCCGGATCGATGCCGACGGCCGGCCCGATGCCGACGTCCGGTCCGCCGCCGGGGACGGCGTGCGGCCCGCCGGCTCGCGCACCCCGCTGCGGGCGACCGCCGACAACGCGCTGAAGATCGTCGTGGTCGGCGGCTTCGGGGTGGGCAAGACCACCCTGGTCGGGTCGGTCAGCGAGATCCGTCCGCTGAACACCGAAGAGGTGATGACCAGGGCGGGCGAGGGCATCGACCCGGCCGGCACCTGGGGCAAGCGCTCCACCACGGTCGCCTTCGACTTCGGCCGGATCACCCTCTCCGAGCGTCAGGTGCTCTACCTGTTCGGCGCGCCCGGGCAGGAGCGCTTCTGGTTCCTCTGGGACCGGCTGTTCAGCGGCGCCCTGGGCGCGGTCGTCCTGGTGGACACCCGGCGGCTGGAGGAGTCCTGGTACGCGATCGACCGGCTGGAGCACCACGGCACGCCGTTCATCGTGGCCCGCAACAACTTCGGCGAGCCGAGCCACACCCTGGAGCAGGTCCGCGAGGCGCTGGACCTGCCGGCCGAGGTGCCGCTGGTGGACTGCGACGCGCGCGACCGCGAGTCCGGCAAGCGGGTGCTGATCGCCCTGGTCCACCACCTGGCCGCCCTGGCCGGGGCCGACGCGGCGAGCCTGGCCGACGGGGCCGCCCCGGTCACCGCCGACGGGTCCGCCCCGGTCGCCGCCGGAGGGGAAGAGCCCGCCCCGGCAGGGTCCCGAACCGCGATCTACGAGGAGAGCACCCCGTGACCGAGCCCGCCGCCACCCCGCCCCCGGGCTGCCCGGCGCACGCCGGCGCCACGCCGCTGTACGGGCCGCGCTTCCAGACCGACCCGTCCCAGCTCTACCGCGAGCTGCGTGCCGCGCACGGCCCGGTCGCCCCGGTCGAGCTGGCCGGCGGGGTGCCCGCCTGGCTGGTGATCGGCTACCGCGAGCTCCAGCAGGTGACCGGCCAGCCGCAGCTGTTCGGCCGCGACTCCAGCCGTTGGCACGCCTGGGCGACGCTGCCCGCCGACTGGCCGCTGAAGCCGATGATGGCGCCCGTCCCCTCGATCCTCTACGCCGAGGGCGAGGAGCACGTCCGGCGCTCGCGCGCGGTCACCGACGCGCTGGCCGGGATCGACCCGTACGAGCTGCGCAAGCATGCCGAGGAGATCGCCGACCGGCTGATCGACGAGTTCGCCGGCCGCGGCGAGGCCGACCTGGTCGCCGAGTACGCGCACCGGATGCCGCTGCTGGTGCTGTGCCGGGTGCTCGGCCTGGACGAGGAGCAGGCACCGCAGCTGACCGCGGCGCTGCTGGCCATGCTGGACGGCGGCCCGGACGCGCCGGCCGGCGCCCAGCGGCTGCTGGAGCTGATGCTCGCGCTGGTGGAGGAGAAGGCCGAGCACCCGGGCGCCGACATCGCCTCGCGGATGCTGGCGCACGAGGCCGGGCTGACCCACGACGAGGTGATGCGCGACCTGCGGGTGCTCTTGATCGCCGGCCACCAGCCGAGCTCGTACTGGATCTCCAACGCGCTGCGGCTGATGCTCACCGACGAGCGGTTCGCGGCCTCGCTGGCCGGCGGCCGGCGCAGCATCAGCCAGGCGCTGAACGAGGCGCTCTGGGAGGACACCCCGACCCAGATCTTCGCCGGCCGCTGGGCGGTCAGGGACACCCAGCTGGGCGGTCAGCGGATCGGCGAGGGGGACATGGTCCTGCTCGGAATCGCCGGGGCCAACGCAGACCCGGCGGTCCGGCAGGCGGACGGCCGCCCGGCGGAGGGGAACCGGGCGCACATGAGCTACTCGTACGGCGAGCACGGCTGTCCCTTCCCGGCCCAGGAGGCGGCGGAGGTGATCGCCACCACCGCGATCGAGGTGCTGCTCGACCGGCTGCCGGACCTGAGGCTGGCGGTGGCCGAGCACGCGCTGGTGTGGCGGCCGTCGGCCTGGGTGCGCGGGCTGGTGGCGCTGCCGGTCTCGTTCACCCCGGGCCACCCGGCCTGATCATTCAACACCCGCCGTTCGAAAGAGAGTTGTCGATGACCGCTGCCCCGGCCCGAATCGTCCTCGACCCGCTGGCCCGCGACAATGCGGCCGAGGGTGCGCTGCTGAGGGCCGCCGGCCCGGCGGTGCCGGTCGAGCTGCCCGGCGGGGTCCGGGCCTGGGCGGTGACGCAGCACGCCGCCGCGCGCGACCTGCTGACGGACACCCGGCTGGTGAAGGACGCCGCGCACTGGGCGGCCTACCAGCGCGGCGAGGTGCCGAAGACCTGGCCGCTGATCGGCCTGGCTGTGCCCGGCCCGAGCATGGTGACCACCGACGGCGCCGAGCACCGCCGGCTGCGGGCGTTGGTCGCCCAGGCCTTCACCCCGCGCCGGGTGGAGCTGATGCGCCCGCGCGTCGAGGAGGTCACCCACGCGCTGCTGGACGCCCTGGCGGCGGGCGAGCCCGTGGTGGACCTCAAGACGGCCTTCGCCTTCCCGCTGCCGATGACCGTGATCTGCTCGCTGCTGGGCGTGCCGGAGTCGGACCACGGCCTGCTGCGCGACCTGTACGAGCGGTTCTTCGGCATCAAGCCGAACCCGGAGGGCATCCAGGCGACCGTCGCCGGACTGAACGCCTTCGTCAACGACCTGGTGGCGCAGCGCCGTTCGGCTCCCGGTGAGGACCTGGCGAGCGTGCTGCTGGCGGCCGACACCGAGGGTGGGGCGCTGACCGACGCGGAGGCGGCGGCCACCCTGCGGGTGATCATCGCGGCCGGCCACGAGACCACGGTGAACCTGATCGGCAACGCGGTGCGGGCCCTGCTGACCCACCCGGACCAGCTGGAGCTGGTCCGCTCGGGCCGGGTCTCCTGGGACGCGGTGGTGGAGGAGTCGCTCCGCTGGACGCCGCCGACCAGCAACTTCCTGTTCCGCTTCGCCGCCGAGCCCATCCCGGTCGGTGACGTGGTGATCCCGGCGGGCGAGCCGGTGCTGGTCTCGTACAACGCGATCGGCCGCGACCCGCTCCAGCACGGGGTGACGGCCGAGGTCTTCGACATCACCCGGGACCCGATCCGCCACCTGTCCTTCGGCCACGGCCCGCACGTCTGCCCCGGCTCCCCGCTGGCCCGGCTGGAGGCGGGGATCGCGTTGCCCGCGCTGTTCGAGCGCTTCCCAAGGCTGTCGCTCGCGGTGCCGGACGCCGAGCTGCGGCCGAGCCCCTCGCTGGTGGTGAACAGTCTGCTGGAGCTGCCGATCCAACTGTTCTGACGACACGTCATGTCACCTGCCCCCGATCGGGTTTCCGGTCGGGGGCAGTCGTGCACCTTGGCGCGGGCCGACGGCTGCGTTAACGTCTTCGATCAGTTCGGCCGCCCGTCCCGCTGCTCCCTGCGGGCCCATCTCCGGTACAGCGCAATGTCGTTCAGTCCACCGTCGGCAGCATGCCCTGGCGAGGAGAACCGCATTGACCCTCAACCCGACCGCACCGCACGTGAGTCACCGCCGTCGCCTGGCTGCCGTACCGGCTCTGGTGGCGGCACTGGCGCTGACCGCTGCCTGCTCCAACAGCTCCGGCGGTTCGGGTGGCGGCGGAGGCGGGTCGGCCGCGTCGCTGTCCGGTGACTGCGCCAAGTACCAGCCGTACGCCGGACACTCGGGCACCACCGTGACCGTGTTCGCCTCGATCCTCAGTCCGGAGTCGGACAACCTGGAGAAGTCCTGGGCCGAGTTCGGCAAGTGCACCGGGATCAAGATCAGCTACGAGGGCTCGAACGACTTCGAGTCCCAGCTGCCGGTCCGGGTCTCCGGCGGCAACGCCCCGGACTTCGCGATCATCCCGCAGCCGGGACTGCTGGCGCAGATGGTGAAGAGCGGCAAGGTGGTGAAGCCGCCCGCCCAGACCGTCGCCAACCAGGACAAGTGGAGCCCGGTCTGGAAGACCTACGGCTCGGTCAACGGCACCTTCTACGCCGCCCCGATGAGCGCCAACATGAAGTCCCTGGTCTGGTACTCGCCGAAGGCCTTCAAGACGGCCGGCTACGAGGTGCCCAAGACCTGGGCCGACCTGATGGCGCTCAGCGACCGGATCGCCAAGGCGGGTGGCGCCAGGCCGTGGTGCGGCGGCATCGCCTCCGGGACGGCCACCGGCTGGCCGGCCACCGACTGGCTGGAGGAGGTGGTGCTCGGCTCGTACGGCGGCGAGGTGTACGACCAGTGGGTCGGCCACCAGGTGAAGTTCTCCGACCAGAAGATCACCACCGCGATGAAGACCGTCGCCGACTGGATGCAGAACCCGGCCTGGGTCAACGCGGGCTTCGGCGACGTGAAGTCGATCGCCACCACCACCTTCCAGGACGCGGGCACGCCGATCCTGAGCGGCAAGTGCCTGATGCTCCAGCAGGCCTCGTTCTACGAGGCGCAGTGGCCCAAGGGCACCAAGGTCGGGCCGGACGGGGACGTCTTCGCCTTCCGCCTGCCCGCGGTGAACCCGTCGGTCGCCAACCCGGTCGAGGGCGGCGGAGAGTTCCTGGCGGCCTTCTCCGGCCGGCCCGAGGTGCAGGCGGTGCAGAACTACCTGTCCAGCTCGGACTGGGCGAGCAGCCGGGTGAAGACCGCGAGCGGCTGGGTCTCGGCCAACCAGGGCGTGGACAAGAGCCTCTACACCGACCCGATCGACAAGCTGTCGGCCGAGGCACTGACCGACCCGTCGGCGACCTTCCGCTTCGACGGCTCCGACCTGATGCCGGCCGCCGTGGGCGCCGGGCAGGAGTGGAAGTCGCTCACCGCCTGGTTCGCGGAGGGGCAGTCGATCCAGAAGACCGCCGCCGACATCGACGCCGCCTGGCCGCAGTAGCCGACGTGCCGGGGCCGCTCCCGGCGCACCCGGGACCACCTGTCGAGGGCGGTGCGGGACCACCCACCCGCACCGCCCGCCCCCTTCCCACCACGCCCGAAGGGACGCGCAGCCATGTCCGTACCCGGATTCCCTTCTCCCGGGTTCCATTCACCCGGGTTCCTTTCGCTCGGACTCCCCTCGCCCGGGTTCCATTCGCCCGGGTTCCATTCGCCCGTCGGCGGGTCGGCCGCCGAGGGGCTGCTCGTCGACAGGCTGGCGGCCGGCTCCTGGAACGACGCGGCGATCAAGTTCGGCAACACCTTCGGCGCCGTCGCGGGCTTCCTCGGCATCCTGCTGGTGGTCTTCCTGGTCGCCGGACGGGCCCGGGGCCGGCTGGCCCGTCCGCTGGCGGTCGCGGTGTTCCTCGGTCCGGCGGTGTTGCTGCTGGCCGTCGGCCTGGTGGTGCCGCTGGTCCGCACGGTCTACCTCAGCCTCCAGAACGACGACGGCACCCGGTTCGTCGGCGGTGAGAACTTCGGCTGGGCCTTCACCTCCGACTCGGTGCAGAAGGTGCTGGTCAACACGCTGCTCTGGTTGGTGGCCGTACCGCTGGTGGCGACCGGGCTGGGACTGGTGCTGGCGCTGCTGGTGGACCGGATGCGAGGCCAGTCGGTCTACAAGTCGCTGATCTTCATGCCGATGGCGATCTCGCTGGTCGGCGCGTCGATCATCTTCAAGTTCGTCTACGAGTCGCGCGGACCGGGCCAGCCGCAGATCGGCCTGCTCAGTCGGCTCGCCGTCGCGGTGGGCTGGGACGATCCGCCGAACTGGCTGCTCTCGCAGCCGCTGAACACCTTCCTGCTGATGGCGGTGATGGTCTGGGTGCAGACCGGCTTCGCGATGGTGGTGCTGTCGGCGGCGATCAAGGCGATCCCGGCGGAGGTGGTGGAGGCGGCCCGGCTGGACGGTGCGAGCGGGGCACGGCTGTTCTGGTACGTCACCGTGCCGATGATCCGCAGCACGGTACTGGTCGTGCTGACCACCGTCCTGCTCATCACCCTGAAGGCCTTCGACATCGTCCGCACCATGACCGGCGGCAACTTCGGCACCCAGGTGCTGGCGAACGAGATGTACTCGCAGTCCTTCGTGCAGTTCAACTCCGGTCGCGGCAGTGCCCTCGCGGTGCTGCTCTTCGTCGCGGTGCTGCCGCTGGTGGCCTACAACATCGTGCAGCTGCGGAAGGAGCGTGAGGTCCGGTGACCGGGACGGACGGCCGGGAGGGGGCGGCGGATCCGGCGCGGCCGGTGGAGCCGTCGCGGGAGGTGGAGCCGCCGCGGGAGGTGAAGTCGCCGCGGGAGGTGAAGTCGCCGCGCGAGGTGGAGCCGCCGCGGGAGGTGAGGCCCGTGCAGTCGGTGCGGAAGGCCTTCAGTAGTCCGCTGGCCTCGGTGTTCGTGATCGCGATGACGGTGCTCTGGACGATCCCGACGCTGGGCCTGCTGGTGACCTCGCTGCGGCCCAAGCAGGACGTGACCGACAGCGGCTGGTGGACCGCCCTCGTCCACCCGGACCTCGGCCTCGACAACTACCACTCGGTGCTGTTCGAGGGCGGGCCCGGCGTCTCCACCGGCCTGATGCCCTTCCTGGTCAACTCGCTGGCGATCGCCGTCCCGGCGACGGTCTTCCCGTTGATGCTGGCGGCGATGGCGGCGTACGCGCTGGCCTGGGTGCGGTTCCGGGGGAGCGACGTGGTCTTCTTCACGGTGTTCGCGCTCCAGGTGGTGCCGCTCCAGATGGCGCTGATCCCGCTGCTGCGGCTGTTCTCCGGCGGCGCGCACCTGGGGCCGCTGACGCTGATCCCGGCGGTGGACCTGAAGGGCAGCTACGCGCCGGTCTGGCTGGCGCACACCATGTTCGCGCTGCCGCTGGCGGTGTTCCTGCTGCACAACTTCATCGCCCAGCTGCCGCGCGACCTGATGGAGGCCGCGGTGGTGGACGGCGCCTCGCACTTCAAGATCTTCCGTTCGATCGTGCTGCCGCTGTGCACCCCGGCGCTGGCCTCGTTCGCGATCTTCCAGTTCCTGTGGGTCTGGAACGACCTGCTGGTGGCGCTGACCTTCGCGGGCGGCACCCCGGAGGTGGCGCCGATGACGGTGCGGCTGGCGCAGCTGTCCGGTTCGCTCGGCGGGCGCTGGGAGCTGCTCACGGCCGGGGCGTTCCTGTCGATCACCGTGCCGCTGATCGTCTTCTTCAGCCTCCAGCGGTACTTCGTCCGGGGACTGCTGGCCGGGTCGGTCAAGGGGTAGCGGGGGAGTCCATGGTCGCGAGGCGGTTCTGAACGCGTTCAGACTCAGCTTTTGAACTTGTTCAGAATGGTCTACAGTCGGCAGCGGCCGGGGCGCCGAACGCGCCCGCCGGCGGACCGCCCGTGGGGTGGCCTCCGCACGCCCGCCGATCACTGAGGGGGACTCATGTCCGGCCCTTCCGCGCCTGTGCCATCCGATTCGTCCGGCCCTTCCGGCGTTCCCGACTCCTCCGGGCCGCTCGGTTCGGCCGGGTCGCCCGACTCTCCCGGCCCCTCCGGGGCGCCGGGTGCGAGCGACGTGCCGGGTGCGTCCGGGGCGCCGGGGCCGACCGCGTCACCGGGTGCGGCCGACGTGCCGGGGTCGACCGAGGCGCCGGGGTCGACCGCGCCGTACGACCCGTACGACCCGTACGGTCCCTACCGCGCGGTCGGCCCCGGCCCGCAGGGCAAGCCGGACCGGGGACCGGTGCCCGGAACGCCGGCGCCCTCGGTCGGCACGTGGCTGCGCGTCAGCGATCCCGAGCGCCGGGCAGGGGCCACGCCCCGGGTCGTCCTGGCCGCCCTGCTCACCGGTCTGCTGACGGCCTGGCTGCTGTTCGACGGTCTGGGTGTCAACCTGCTGGTCTGCGGCGCCGCCACCGCTGTCGGGGCCGGGTTCGCCGCCCGGGTGGCGGGCCGTCGGATCCGGCCGTGGACGGCCGTCTGGAGCCTGCTCGCCCTCGCCCTGCTCGTCGTCCCCGCGCGGTGGGACGCCGGCTGGCCCGCGCTGCTGGCCGCCGGAGGCGCGCTCGCGCTGGCCTCACTGGCCCTGCACGGCGGCCGTCGCTGGGCCGGCGTCCTGTTCGCCCTGCCCGGTCTCCTCTGGCAGCCGGTGCCCGCCGTGGGGTGGGCCTTGACCAGCGTGCAGGGGCGCCTGCTGCCGGGCCGGGACCGGATCATCCCGGTGCTCAAGGCACTCGCGGTCGCCGCCGTCCTGCTGACCGTCTTCGGCCTGCTGTTCGCCAGCGCCGACGCCGCCATGGCGGACCTGCTGGGCAACCTCAGCCCGGACCTCGACCTCGGCCGGCTCCCGGGGCGCGCCGTGCTGTTCGTGCTCGGGACGGCGACCGCGCTGGGCTTCGCGCACATGGCCGCCGGCCCGCGCCGCTGGGACCGCACGGTGATCCGGCCGGGCCGCGAGCGGCGCCGGCTGGAGTGGGCGCTGCCGCTGGTCGCGCTCAACCTGATGTTCGGCGCCTTCACGGTGATCCAGGCCGTGGTGGTGCTCGGCGGCGCGGACGCCGTGCTGAGCAACACCGGGATGAGCCGCTCCGAGTACGCCCGGCAGGGGTTCTGGCAGCTGAGCGTGATCACCGTGCTGACGCTGGTCGTGGTGGCGGTCGCCAAGCGCTGGGCGCCGCGCACCACCGCCGCCGACCACCGGCTGGCGCGGATCCTGCTCGGGCTGCTCTGCCTGCTGGCGCTGGCCGTGGTCGCCTCGGCGCTCGGCCGGATGTGGTTCTACGTGGACGCCTCCGGGCTCACCCGGCTGCGGCTCTGGGTGCTGGTGGTCGAGGTCTGGCTGGGCGTGGTCTTCCTGCTGCTGATCGCCGCCGGGCTGACCCGCCGCGCCGGCTGGCTGCCGCGCGTCGTCGTCCTCAGCGGGATGCTCACCGTCGCGGTCTACGGCCTGATGGGCCCTGACGCGATCGTCGCCGAGCAGAACGTCACCCGGTACGAGCAGGCCCTGCGGACCGACCCGCACGGCGCGGCCATCGACCTGCGCAACGTCCGCCGGCTCTCGGCGGACGCGGTGCCCGCCCTGGAGCGCCTCCCCGAGCCACAGCGGAGCTGTGCGCTGCAGCTGATCGGACACGAGCTGGGAGGGGAGTCGAGGCCCTGGTACGCGACCAACTTCGCCGCCGCCCGGGCCCGGGGGATCCTGGCGCAGCGGCCGCTGGTGGACTCCACGGTGGTCGGCCGCACGGCCTGCGACCGGGCGGGGCTGGCGTACGAGGACCTGTAGGCCGACCCAGGGCGGGGGCCCGCGGACAGCGGCAGGGCCGGCCGGGAGCGTGCTGCTCCCGGCCGGCCCTGGGCGTTGTGGTTTGTGGCGGTGTCGCCGCATCGAGACGGTGTCAGTGCATCGAGACGGTGTCAGTGCATCGCGACGGAGCCAGTACGGCGCGACGGTGTCAGTGCATCGCGACGGCAGAGGAGTCGCTCGGCAGGTCACCGGCCTTGGCCTTGATCGCGAAGAGCGCGACCAGCAGGGCGACGGCGGCGAGCGCGGCGCCCACGATGAAGCCGTGCGAGATGCCCTCGGTGAGCACGGTGTTGGCGGCGTCGGTGCCCTGCGGGAACTCGTGGTGCTGCTGGAGGTAGGCCAGCTGTTCCGGCTTGGCGCTCTCCATGAACTTCGGCAGCTGTACGGCGGCCTCGGCCGTGGCGTAGTGCGCGAAGACCGTGGTCAGGATCGACAGGCCGAGCGAACCGCCGATCTGCTGCATCGAGTTGAGCAGGCCGGAGGCGGCGCCGGTCTCCTCGCCCGGGACGCCCGCGACGGAGATCAGCATCACCGGGACGAAGATCAGGCCCATGCCGAAGCCGAACACCACCGTGGGGCCGAGCACCCCGTCCAGGTAGCCGCTGTCCTTGCTCATCTGGGTCAGCCAGGTGAGGCCGACGGTGACCAGCAGCGCGCCGCCGGCCATGAAGGGCTTCGGGCCGTACTTGGCCTGGAGGTTGGAGGCGATCTGCGCGGCGATGATGATCGCGACGCTGATCGGGAGGAAGGAGACACCGGCCTTCAGCGGGCTGTAGCCGAGCGGACCCTGCACGAACAGCACGACGTAGAAGAAGATGCCGAACATGGCCGCGGCCAGGCAGAGCATCATCACCAGGCTGCCGGTGCGGTTGCGGTCGGCGAACAGGTGCATCGGGGTGATCGGCTGGTCGGTGCGGCTCTCGACCACGAGGAAGGCGGCGACCAGGACCGCGCCGGCCGCGAAGGAGCCGAGCGTGATGCCGTCCGACCAGCCGTCGGAGGCGGCCCGGATGAACCCGTAGACCAGGCCGACCAGGCCCAGCGTCGAGGTGAGTGCACCGGGCAGGTCGAAGCGGCCCGGGTGGCGCTCGGACTCCGCGATGTAGCGCGGCGCGGCGATCGCGATCAGGATCGCGATCGGCACGTTGACGAAGAACACCCAGCGCCAGTTCAGGTACTCGGTGAGCAGGCCGCCGGCCAGCAGGCCGATCGCGGCGCCCGAACCGGCCACCGCCGAGAACACGCCGAACGCCTTGTTGCGCTCCGGCCCCTCGTCGAAGTTGGTGGCGATAAGGGCGAAGGCGGTCGGGGAGCATATCGCGCCACCGATGCCCTGGAGCGCGCGGGCGGCCAGCAGCAGGCCGCTGTCCTGGGCGAAGCCACCGAGCAGCGAGGCCAGGCCGAACAGCAGGGTGCCGAAGATGAACACCCGGCGGCGGCCGAGGATGTCACCCGCGCGACCGCCGAGCAGCAGCAGTCCGCCGAAGGTCAGGGTGTAGGCGTTGATGACCCACGACAGGTCGGTGGTCGAGAAGCCCAGGGCGTCCCTGATGTGCGGCAGTGCGATGTTCACGATGGTCGCGTCGAGGACCACCATGAGCTGGGTGGCCGCGATGACGGTCAGGGTGATGCCCTTGCCCCGCCCCTGGGTCGTCCGCGGTGGTGCGTTCTTGCTGAGCGTGTCGGAGATAGCCACGAATGTGCCCCCTGCTGGCTATGTGCTCGGTGGTGCGGGTTCGGCGGAGTCGCCGGTCCGGGTGTGGCGCTGCGCCCTTGCGCAGGCCGAGAAGGAACGGGATCGTTCACTAATCGGGGACGATATCCCGGTCGCGATTGTGAACGCAAGCGTTCCTTAAGGATGGTGGCGGTGGCGATGGAGCGGTTGGTGCGGCGCCTGGTGGCGGACCGATCCGGTCGGCCGCTAGGTGGGCTGCTCGACGGGGCGCCGGGCGGTGCGGTGGTTGGTGCGGCGGGCGCTGCGGCGGGTGGCGTGGCGGGCGCTGCGGCGGGTGCTGCGGCGGGGCGGGCGTCGTCCGGGGAGACGGCGGCCGGGGCGGGCGCAGGATCCGATGCCGGGACAGGCTCGGGGTCGGGTGCCGCACCGGCCTTCTGTCCGGTGCGGGTCGCCCACCAGGCACTGACGCGACCGGCCCGGCGCCGGGGGAAGGAGTTGGAGAACGCGATCTTCGAGGCCGCGCTCGACCAGCTCACCTCCGGTGGATACGCGCGGCTGACCATGGAAGGCGTCGCCGGCGCGGCGCGGACCGGGAAGGCCGCGCTCTACCGACGCTGGGCGTCCAAGGACGAACTCGTCATCGACGCCCTGGACGCCACTCTCCCACGGCCCTACGACACCCCCGACCTCGGGTCCGCCCGTGACGAACTCCGCGAGCTCGTCGCGGGGTTCACGCAGGCGATGACCTCCCGGGTGGGCGCCGCGCTCAACGCGCTGATGGGCGAGATCGACCACGAGCGGGCCGAGGTCTTCAAGGCCTTCGTCAACGACCGGGTCATCGAGCCGACAGCGCGGACCATCTTGGAGATCCTGCGCCGCGGGGCCGAGCGCGGCGACGTCCGGCCCGGCGCGGCCACCCCGCTGGTGGCGGACGTCATCCCGGCGATGCTGCTCTACCAGGTCAAGATCCGCGGGCTGGAGAGCATGGGGCCGGGAATCGCCGACCGGCTGGTGGACGAGGTGCTGGAGCCGATGATCCGGGTCTGAGTCGGCCGTGGGGTCCGGGTCGGCTGCGGGGTCCGGGTCGGCCACGGTTGGGCTCGGGGAGGCGGATTCGGCGGTCGCGGGCCGGGCTTAGGCTGGAGGCTGCCCCCGCTGAACGGATTACGCCATGCCCATCGTCCCCCCGACGCACTCCGTCGAACGCTCGCTGCGCCGGGCCGGCGCCAAGATCGTCGTCGGTCTCGACGAAGTCGGGCGCGGGGCCTGGGCCGGGCCGGTCACGGTGGGCGCGGCCGTCACCGGCCTGCGCAAGGCGCCGGAGGGGCTGACCGACTCCAAGTTGCTCACCGAACTGCGCCGGCGCGCCCTCGCCCCCGTCCTCGCCGACTGGGTCACCGCGTACGCGCTCGGGCAGGCCTCCCCGCAGGAGTGCGACGAACTCGGGATGACGGCGGCGCTGCGGCTGGCCGCCGTCCGCGCGCTGGAGGCGCTGCCGGTCGAACCCGATGCGGTGATCCTGGACGGCAAGCACGACTACCTCGGCGGTCCCTGGCGGGTGCGCACGGTGATCAAGGGCGACCAGTCCTGCATCTGCGTCTCCGCGGCCTCGGTGCTCGCCAAGGTCCACCGCGACGGCCTGATGGCCGAACTGGGCGAGGGGTGCCCGGACTACGGCTTCGCGGACAACGCCGGCTACCCGTCCCCGGTGCACCGCGCCGCACTGGAGGAGTTCGGCCCCACCGAGCACCACCGACTCTCCTGGGCCTACTTGGACGCACTGCCGAAGTGGCGTCACCTCAAGCGCGTTCGGGAAGGTGTGGGCGACGCTCAGGGGTCCGCCGACGAACAGTTGACGCTCGGTTTCTGACGTTCCGTCTGGAATTGCCTGGGGGAGGGCGGCGGGAGGGCGGTGCCCAATGGGTGGGGCGCCCGTGCGCGTCCGACCGGCATTTGATAGATATCCGGGTATGCCTGTCTTCCCCGAGGAGTCGGAGATTCACGAGAGCCTCCCGAACCCCGGCGTTCCCTTCCCACGCGAGTCGGACGCACAAGCCCCCGCCACCGCATCCACCACCGTCGCCGCCCCGGCTCCGGTGCCCGGCCCCCGTTCGGCGCCCCCGCGCCCGGTTCCGCCGCGTGCCGCCCGTCCGGGCCCGCCGCAACTGATCCCCAAGCCCGGGCCGGCACCGCGCCGCCCCGCCCCCGCCGCACCGCAGGTGGAGGTCCAGCGGATCGCCGCCACCCCGGCGCAGGCGGTGGAGCGCGCCGATGACGCGGTCGACCTGCTGCTGGAGTCCGGGCGCAACCCGGGCGACATCCTGGTGCTGACGATCGGCGAGGCACACCCCTGGCAGCAGCACGAACTCTCCTTTGGCGAGGAGCGCTACTGGGCGCAGCTCGTGGAGGGCGGGGACGTGTTCTACGCGGACGCCGCGCTGACCCGCCCGGTCCGCCGCGAGGTGGTCGTCCTGGTGGCCAACGGCGGACCGTCCGCCCGTGCCGCCGAGGCGTACACCAAGGCGCTCGGCCACGCGGCCGCGCTGCTGGTGGTCTGCGGCGACGCCGGCCCGGCAGCCGTGGGTACGGCCGGAGCCGCGCCCGGCCGCCCGGTCAAGGCCTGACCGCAGTCGTCCACTTCGGGCCCGGTGCCGCCGTACGGTGCCGGGCCCGAAGTCCGTCCCACGGCGCTCGGTGGTCGGTCGCCGGCGGTCCGCAGCCGGTGGTCGGCAGCCGGTCGGCGGACCGGTAGTCGGCAACTGGTGCTCCGTGGCCGACGGTTGGAGGCCCGGCGAGTTCGGCAATCCCTGCGGAGTCAGCGCGTACCGGTGCGACGGGTCGGTTCGGCCGCAGCGACCCGCCCCGTGGCCCACGGGGGCTCGGACTGCGGGGAGCGTGCCGCGTCCTCGCCGCGCTTGGCCTGGTCGGCCGCCGACTGGAGGGTGCGCTGGCCGCGTGGGGCGTCCAGCACCGAACGCGGGGGCAGCTCCGTCACGGTGTGCACCGGCCCGTCGGCCCACGAGCCCGCATGCGGCTTGCGTCCGCCCCGCCCGTCCCCGAGGACCTGCCAGCCCGCCGGGGTGAGGCCGATGTACGCGCCGCAGCGCAGCCCGTGGAGCACGGACGAGTCCCGCAGCGCCCACATCCAGGCGCCGTCCTGTTCCGTCCAGCCGGGCGCGCCGTCGCGGCAGCGCAGCAGCACGGCCGTCCGGGTCGGCTCGGGCAGCCGCAGGTCGTGCGGGATGATCCGGCGCAGGTGCGTCAGCAGCGCGTTCCGGTGCTGCCAGCCGTCGGTGTCGTGCGCCCAGGGGGTGAACGAGGCCGAGGCGACGAGGCGGTGGAGCGCGTCCAGGACGGCGATCACGACGGTACCGGGCTGTGGCAGGTGGCGCTGGTGCAGTTCCAGGACGAACTCGCGGGGGTCGCGCAGCAACGGGATCCCCGAGGCGGTCCACGCCTCCAGGTCCAGCACCCGTCTGGGTGTCGGGCTCCCGGAGAAGGGATTCTGACCTCGGTCGATACCGTTGATCACGATCCTCCTTCCTGGCCCGGGGGCAGGCGGGTGCCTGGGTACGCCGAACGGCGGATCCAGCGGACCGGGTTTCGGGTACCTCCCAATTCTCGGGGCATCGGGGGCAGAGCGGCAACGATGAAATGATGAACGCCACCCAATAGCCCATGGTCTGTCGGATATGTTCCACAGTCGACCGAGCGCCCCGGAGCTGCCGCCAGGCCTTGATCCACAACGCCCGGAGGGCAGCGTGAACCGTCATGGGCATGTGATCGCTCCTTTCTCGGGCCGTTCGGCCGGTGTGATCGAAATCGCTTCGCCTGATCCTTTCTGTTAGGCCATTCGGGTGAGGAAGGGTTCCCGGGCCGGAGGGCCCCGCGGCGGCTTTCCGCCGCCCCGTCACCCCTGCACGGCCAGCACCAGCGGCAGCACCGCGCTCGCCCCCGCTCGGCGCAGCAGCCGGGCGGCCACGGTCACCGTCCAGCCCGAGTCGACGAGGTCGTCCACCAGCAGCACCGGCCCGCCGGCGGCCGCCACCGCCTGCTCCACCTCCGGCGGCAGGACCAGCGCGCCGGCCAGTGAGTGCAGCCGCTGGGCGCTGTTGCTGCGGGCGCCGTGCGGGGGCAGCCCGCCGGCGTACTCGATCCGGCCGAGCAGCGGCAGCCGCCCGATCTCGGCGATCCGCGCGCCCAGGCTGCCGACCAGTCGGGGCCTGGCCGAGGAGGCCATCGTCACCACGCCGACCGGCCGCTCCAGCCGGGCGCCCTCCGTCGTCGCGGGCCCGGCCCAGCCGCCCGGACCGCGGGCCCAGTCGGCGAGCACCGCCACCAGGGCGTCCACCGCCTCGCCGGGCACCGGAACGTCCGGCGCCTGGTCGGCGAGCAGGGTGCGCAGCCGGTTGCCCCAGCCGATGTCGGACAGCCGGCCGAGCGCCCGGCCCGTCTCCGCCTGCTCGCCCACCGGGATCCGGCCCTTGAGCGGCACCCCGAGCGCGTCCATCCCGGTGGGCCAGAGTCGGCGCGGCTCGAAGCTCACGCCCGGCCGGCCGAGCGCGGCCCGGGCGGCCCCCAGCGTCTCGGCGGAGACGTCCGGGGTGTGCAGCGGCCCCGCGCAGTTGTCGCACCGGCCGCAGGGCGCGGCCTGCTCGTCGTCCAGCTGGCGGCGCAGGAACTCCATCCGGCAGTCGGTGCCGGCCGCATAGTCGCGCATCGCCCGCTGTTCCGCCTCCCGGGAGGCGGCGACCTTGGCGTAACGGGCGGTGTCGTACTCCCAGCTCTGGCCGGTGGCCGTCCAGCCGCCCTTGACCCGGCGGACGGCGCCGTCCACGTCGAGCACCTTGAGCATGGTCTCCAGCCGGGCCCGGCGCAGGTCCACCCGGGGCTCCAGGGCGGCGGTGGAGAGCGGCCGGCCGGCCTCGGCGAGCGCGTCGATGGTGCGGCGCACCTGCTCCTCGGGCGGGAAGGCCAGCGAGGCGAAGTAGCGCCAGATCGCCTCGTCCTCCCGCCCGGGCAGCAGGAGCACCTCGGCCCGGTCCACCCCGCGCCCGGCCCGGCCGACCTGCTGGTAGTAGGCGATCGGTGAGCTGGGCGAGCCGAGGTGCACCACGAAGCCGAGGTCGGGCTTGTCGAAGCCCATGCCGAGCGCGGAGGTGGCGACCAGCGCCTTGACCCGGTTGGCCAGCAGGTCGGCCTCGGCGGTGCGGCGCTCGGCGTCCTCGGTGCGGCCGGAGTAGGAGGCCACCGGGAAGCCGCGCTCGCGCAGGAAGGCCGTCACCTCCTCGGCGGCGGCCACCGTCAGGGTGTAGACGATGCCCGAGCCGGGGAGCCGGTCGAGGTGGTCGGCCAGCCAGGCGAGGCGGTGCGCCGGGTCGGGAAGGGAGAGCACGCCGAGGGTGAGGCTCTCCCGGTCGAGCGGCCCGCGGAGCACTAGGGCGTGCTCGTCGGTGGCGCCGGTGCCGAGCTGCTCGGCGACGTCGGCGGTGACCCGGGCGTTGGCGGTGGCGGTGGTGGCCAGCACCGGGACACCGGGCGGCAGGTCCGCGAGCATGGTGCGCAGCCGTCGGTAGTCGGGGCGGAAGTCGTGCCCCCAGTCCGAGATGCAGTGGGCCTCGTCGACCACCAGCAGGCCGGTGGAGGCGGCGAGCTCGGGCAGCACCTGGTCACGGAAGTCCGGGTTGTTCAGCCGTTCGGGGCTGACCAGCAGGATGTCGACCTTCCCGGTGGCGACCTCCTCCTGGATCGCGGCCCACTCGTCGGTGTTGGCCGAGTTGATGGTGCGGGCGTGGATGCCGGCCCGGCCGGCGGACTCGACCTGGTTGCGCATCAGGGCGAGCAGTGGCGAGACGATCACCGTCGGCCCGGCGCCGCGGGCCCGGAGCAGGGCGGTGGCGATGAAGTAGACCGCGGACTTCCCCCAACCGGTGCGCTGGACGACCAGGGCACGGCGGCGGTCGACCACGAGGGCCTCGATGGCCGTCCACTGGTCCTCGCGCAGGGTGGCTCCGGGGCCGGCGAGCTCGCGCAGGACGGCCTCGGCCCGCGCCCGGACCTCGGCGCGGTCGGCGGTGGCGGTGGTGTGGATGTCGGGCTGCTGCATGGCGTCCATGTAACCCCGTACCGCCGACAAGCGACGAATGCGGGGGAGGAGAGGCCGGGGAAGGCGGGGTGTATTTCATCCGCTGGTCGGCTGAACGGAAGTCAAAATCCACTCTCGGGAGGGCGTGTCGCCTGCTCCGAATGAGTGAAGGGAAATTCGGGGGCGGGGTTATCCACAGAAAAAAGTCGGGTCCGGCATCTTTCGCGCATTGCGTCCACTCTTGCGGCCATGAACGCGATGAACAACGAACACGTCATTCTGTCCCTCGGCCCGGCCTCCGACCACCGGCCGGTCGTCATGCGCGGTCCGGCCGACATGGCCGAGCTGCTTCCCTACTTCCTGGGCTTCTACCCCGACGACAGCATCGTCGCGGTGGGGCTTCACGGCCCCGGCCTGCACCAGGGCGGGGTGATCCGGGCGGACCTGCCGCGCTCGCCCGAGCAGTGGCCGGCCGCGGCGGAGGAGACGGCCGCCCTGCTGATCGCCCTCTCCGAGCGGCACGGGGCCCGGCCGCTCCAGGTGCTGCTCTACCTCTGCCAGGATCGCGGCGCCGCGCACGCTCCGCCGGTGGTGGACGGGCTGCGGCCGCTGGCGGATGCGCTCCGAGCGGCCTTCGGACGTCGGGGCGTGGCCGTCAAGGAGTCGCTGTGCGTCTCGGACGGTCGCTGGTGGTCCTTCCTCTGCCGCGGTGACGGGTGCTGCGACGCGGCGGGCAATCCGGTGCGGCGCAGCCCCGAGCCCGGTCCGGCGGCCGCCGCCGCGACGGTCGCCGGGCTGGTGCCGCGTGGCAGCCGGAAGGCGATCATCGGCGGGCTGGCCCCGATCGGTCCGCCGGAGGCCGAGGTCCAGCGGAAGGCGTTCGCCCGGGTCGAGGCCGTGGACGCCCTCGCCAGGGAGCAGCGCATCGCCCTGCTCGACCAGGCAGTCGCCGAGTTCCGGGCCGGAGCCCGGGAGCTGGACGCGGAGCGGACGGCCCAGCTGCTGCTCGCCCTGCGCGACCGCCTGGTGCGGGACCGCGGCGTCGAGTACGCCCGGCCCGCCGAGCTGGCCCCGGCGGAGCGGCTCTGGCGCTTCCTCGCCCGGCGGGCCGTGGCGCCGTACGAGGGCTGTGCGGTGGCTCCGCTGACGTTGCTGGCCTGGACGTCCTGGGTCGCCGGGGACACGGCGACGGCCAGGGTCGTGCTCGGCCACGTCCTGGGGCTCGCCCCGGGCTACCTGCTGGCCGATCTGCTGTACGAGTCGCTCAACGACGGCATGACGCCCCAGGGCCTGCTGGCCGCCGTCGAGGCGCAGCGGCGCCGGCGCGAGGATCCAGGTCCGCAGGCCCCGGCCGACGGACCGAGGCCTCCGGCGGGCGGAGTTCCCGGCGCCGAGGGTGCGCCGTGCCGTGACGAAGCGGGCTCCGGGCCCGCTGCCCCGGGGTCGGGTGGTGTCCCCGAGGCGCGGACCGGGCGGTCCGCCGGCGGTCGGCGGCACCGGCGGGGCGGTCGGCGGAAGGGCTCGTCCACGGTGCCGGCGCCGGCGGCCGATCCGGGCCCGGGCGCCCCGTCCGGCCCCGAAGGCCCGGAGTCGGCGGGCGGCGGAGCCGGGGCGGCGGTGGGCCTGCTGTCGGCGCCCGGGCGTGCCGCGGCGCCCCGGCACGCCCGGGCGTGCGGGGAGCGGTCCACCCGGGGCCTGCGACTCGGCCGGGCCGCGGCCTGCGCGCCGGCCGCGGCCCGCACCGGCCTCCACCGCTGCCGGGGTGTCCGACGGGCGGCGAGAGGAGGCCACCATGCGCACTGAGCCGCTCCGCGCCGCGGCGCCGGCCCGAGGGCCGCTACGCCTCGCCCTGCGCCATCCTGATCAGGCGGTCCAGCACCTTGCCGCCGCTCACCCGAAGGCCGTCGTGCTCCCACTCGTTGGTGATCCAGGTCCGCAGGCCGCGCACCGCGCGGGCGGTCTCCAACGAGTCGGCGGTGTCCACGTACATGTCGTCGTGGTACACCGCCGCCACGACCGGCACGGTGTTGGCGGCCAGCCGCGCCCGGTCGTACAGGTCGGGCCAGTCCGTGCGGGCGGCGAGCAGGTCCGCGGTCTCCTTCAGCGGGCGCAGCGCCGGGTCGGTGTCGAACATCCAGGGGTAGATCATCTCCCCGGTGAACAGCACCGGCGCGTCGGACTCCAGCGCGGACCGGGCGTCGAACCGCGGGAACTCCTTGCGGACCCGCTCGGCCGCCCAGGCGGTGCCGCCCTGGTCCACCGACCGCTGGCCGTAGATCGACTCGTGCAGCACCGCGTACAGCGGGCCGCCCGCGAAGGAGAGCTGGGCCTGGGCGCCGGCCAGGAAGGTGTCGGAGAGCTCGGGCCCGGCGGCGCCCTCCACCCAGGCCTCCTCCAGCAGGTAGTGGAGCGTGCCGGAGCCGCTGCCGCCGCCGAGCAGCATGCCGAGCGCCTGGAACGCCTCGACGGTGAGCAGCCCGCCGTCCGGCAGGGTCGCGGGGGAGTCGGCGAGGTGGGCCGCGATCCGGCGCACCGCCTGGACGTCCTGGGGGAACCGGGCGTAGTGGTCCTCGTTCTTGCCGACCACCCGCGGGTAGGCGGCGCGGTAGACGTCGTCGGCGGAGCTGCCGAGGCCGGCGAGGCCACCGGTGATGAAGGCCTCGGTCAGCCCCTCGGGGGCGATGGAGAGGTAGGTGAGGGTGCAGAAGCCGCCGAAGCTCTGGCCGAGCACGCTCCAGCGCCGGTCGGCACCGAGCAGCCGCTCGCGGATCAGCTCGGCGTCCCGGACGATCGAGTCCGCGCGGAAGTGGGCCAGGTAGTCCGCCTGCTCCTGCGGGCCGCCGCGCCGGGCGAGGGTCTGCCGGGTCGCGGGGGTGGACCGCCCGGTGCCGCGCTGGTCCAGCAGGAGCACCCGGTAGTCGTCCAGGGCGCGGTCCAACCAGGCGTCCCGGCCGTTCGGGCGCGTGGCCTTGCCACCCGGCCCGCCCTGGAGGAAGACCAGCCAGGGAAGGTCGTCCCGCTCGCGGCCCGCCGCCACCACCTCACGGGCGTACACCTCGATCTGCTCGCCCTGAGGGGCGGCGTGGTCGAGCGGCAGCTGGAAGATGTGGTCGGTCGTGACAATCCCGGGCAGCCGGCTGATGGTGGACATGCAACTCCTCGGTCTCTGCTGGTCACAGCGGTGGCGTCGCGGTTCACGGGGTCACCGGGTGCGGGGGCCGCGACCCCCGCACCGTATCCTGGCGGCGGTCGAGCACCGGTTCGACCGCCCCGTCCGTCCGACCGGACGGCCGACCCCGGCCGAAGCCCGGCCCGAGCAGGTCCGACGGCGGCCTGTACGACGGGTGCCGGCCCCGGGCCCGCGGACGGTGACGTGGTCGCGGCGAGGGCCCCGTGACGTTCCGACGGAGGGGGTACGCCGCCCGGCAGGGCCGCCCCGACCAGCGGCGCAGCAACGGGGCGTGACCTGGTGGCGGTGCGCGGCGTTGACTCCGGTGGCCTGCACCCGGTCCGAGCGGGCCGATCGCCGGGCGGTGCGGGCCCGGCCGCCCGGGCACCGGCAGCCTCGGCCGCCGCGTACGACAGCACGACGGGTCGCCCCGCGGGGCCGGGCGGTCCGGCGGGTCCGGGCCGCGGGGAAGGGCGTCACCGGCGGTCCGGAACGATGGACCTGACGGCGTGCCGGGCACGGTGACGCGCCCCGGAACGAAGGAGCGGCGCGCCGGTACCGGTCCGGTACCGCGCACCGCATGGCACGACCCGACACCGGGTACGGCCAGACACGGCACACCGCCGACGGGACGGCCCCGTCGGCCCGGCACCAACAGCACGTGATCGAGCACGCTAGCGGCCCACCGGCCTGACCCGGCCACCGGACCGCCGAGGGGAGGAGAGTCCGGTGACCGCCATGAGGCCACCACAGGCCATGCCGGCCGAGAGCGTGGTCGGCGCGCCGCCCAGGCCGGTGGGCCGCCCCGACCAGGCCCCGGCGGCCGGGCCCGCGGGCGCACCGGCCGGTCCGGCCCGCCCCGCGGCCCCGCCGCGCCCGCAGCCGCCCGCCGTCCACCACGCGGTGATCTGTGTCAACGCCCCGGCGATGGCTGCCTCCGGCCCCGACGGCCAGCTGCGCGGCCACGGCCTGCACGGCTTCTACCGCAACGGCGTCCGGGCGCTCGCCCGGATGGAGCTGCGGCTGGGCGGCATGGAGCCGCTGCCGCTCCAGGGCACCCTGACCAGCACCGCCCAGGCCCGCTTCCTCGGCGCCGTCCGCCTCCCCGGCGACCTCGACCCGGACCCTGCGCTCACCGTCGAGCGGCTGCGGCACGCGGACGGCGTGGAGACCGTCGTCGTGCGCAACACCGGTCCGCGGCCCGCCCGGCTGCCGCTGGAGATAGCCCTCGGCACCGACCTCGGCCCGGTCGCCGAGATCGCCGCCGGGCACCGTCAGCCCGACCTGCCGGGGCAGGTGCAGTCCGCCGGACTGCGCTGGACGGGCACCGTCCACAGTGCCGTGGTCAGTGCCAAGCCCTCCCCGCACGCCGTCCTGGCCGGCGCCGGCGTGCTCCGTTGGGACCTGGAGGTCCAGCCCGGCGCCCGCTGGTCGGTCGAGCTGCACACCCAGCTGGAGAGCGCCACCGGTGGCCCGCGCCCGCCGGGCGGCCGCGGCACCGGCGTCCCGCTGCCCTGGTCCGAGCCCGAGGTCCGCAGCGACGACACCCGGGCCGCCCCACTGGTCTCACGCTCGCTGGACGCCCTCGGCGGGCTGCTGTTCGCCGACCCGGACCGCCCGACCGACCTGTACCCGGCCTCCGGCGCGCCCTGGCGTTTCGGCCTCGCTCCGGCCGACGCGCTCTGGGCCGCGCGGCTGACCCTGCCGCTCGGCACCCGGCTGGCGGCCGGCACCCTCCGGGCGCTGGCCCGCCGCCAGCAGCTCGCCCCCGCCCCGGGCCGCCCCGAGGGCCTGCTGCCCGGCGCCCTGCGCCACGGTGGTCCCGAGCTGCCGCCCACCTGCACCGCCACCGAGGCCACCCTGCTGTTCGTCACCGTGCTGGCCGAGGCGTGGCGTTGGGGCCTGCCCCCGGCGGAGGTCGCCGAGCTGCTCCCGGCCGCCGAACGGGCCCTGGCCGCCCTGCGCGAGGGCCTGGTCGACGGCTTCGTCGCCGACCTGAGCCGCCCGGTGGAGGAGCGCTCCGCCCAACCGGTCGCCGCCCGCGCCGAGGTCCAGGCGCAGGCCCACCGCGCCGCCCTGCACGGGGCCGAGCTGCTGGAGGCCTTCGGCCGGCCGGGCGCCGAGGACTGGCGAGGCTGGGCCGCCGCGCTGCGCGGGCGCTTCCGCGAGCGGTTCTGGATCGACGACCTGTCCGGCGGCCGCCCCGCGGCCGGCCTGGCCCCGGGCGGTCAGCCGCTGCCCGCCGTCGCCTCCTCCCTCGTGCACCTGCTGGACACCGGGCTCGCCGTCGACGGTGGTCGGCACGACGGCCTGCTGGACCGCGAGCAGACCCGGCTGCTCGCCCAGCGCCTGGCCGCGCCGGAGCTGGACAGCGGCTGGGGCCTGCGCACCCTGAGCGCCAAGTCGCCCCGCTTCAACCCACTGGGTCACCGCGGCGGCGCGGTGCGGGTCCACGAGACGGCACTGGCGGTCGCCGGACTGGCCGAGGCCGGTCACGAGAACGAGGCCGGCACCCTGCTGGAGGGCCTGCTCGCCGCGAGCGCCCACTTCGAGGGGCGGCTGCCGGAGATGTACGCGGGGGAGCAGCGCGTCCTCGGCTGCCCGCCGGTGCCCCACCCGGCCGCCTGCCGCCCGGCAGCGGTCTCCGCGGCCGGTGCCGTGCACGCGGTGTTCGCCCTCGCCGGGGTCCGGCCCGACGTCCCGGGTGGCCGGGTGCTGGTCCGCCCGGCGAGCACCGCACCGCTCGGCGAGCTGGAGCTGACCGGTCTGCGGGTGGCGGGCGAGCCCTTCTCCGTCCGGGTGAGCCGGATCGGCGTGGCGATGGTGGAGGAGGCGTCCGCGGACCTGCAACTCGTCGCCCGCTGAGCTCGTCGCCACCCGACCACGCCCCGGCGTCGGTGACGCTCGGTCACCGACGCCGCGCCCGCCCGCTCCCGGCCCCGCGTGGCGGTGAGCGGCTCGCGCAGGGCCGCGCAGGCCAGGGCGTGGGGCACCGGCCCTCGCGTTCCACACACGGGCCTGTGCTTATCGTCAGAGAGACGACTATGATCGTCGCCATGTCGCGTTACGATCCGTCGGCCTT
This sequence comes from Kitasatospora sp. NPDC032121, assembly GCF_055580145.1. Classification (NCBI taxonomy): domain Bacteria; kingdom Bacillati; phylum Actinomycetota; class Actinomycetes; order Kitasatosporales; family Streptomycetaceae; genus Kitasatospora; species Kitasatospora sp. NPDC032121. The sequence goes on from NZ_JBVILX010000019.1 coordinate 92,129, forward strand.
CCCTCCGTTCGCTGTCACGGTTGACCTGGTGGTGCTGACGGTGCGCGACCACTCGCTCTGCGCCCTGCTCGTCAGACGAGGCGAGCCGCCGTTCCAGGGGTACTGGGCGCTGCCCGGCGGCTTCGTCCGTCCGGACGAGGGCCTGGCCGAGGCCGCCTCCCGCGAGCTGGCCGAAGAGACCGGCCTGCGCGCCCACACCGCCCCCGGCCATGACGCGGTCGGCCCCGGCGCGGCCGGCGCCCACCTGGAGCAGCTCGCCACCTACGGCCACCCGCAGCGCGACCCCCGGATGCGCGTGGTCAGCGTCGCCTACCTGGTGCTCGCTCCCGACCTCCCGACGCCCCGGGCCGGCGGCGACGCCAGCAGCGCCCGCTGGGCCCCGGTCGGCGAGCTCCTCGGCGAGAACCCGGCCGACGGCGTCCCGCTCGCCTTCGACCACGGCCTGATCCTCGCCGACGGCGTGGAGCGCGCCCGCTCCAAGATCGAGTACTCCTCCCTCGCCACCGCCTTCTGTCCGACCGAGTTCACCGTCGGCGAGCTGCGCCGGGTCTACGAGGCCGTCTGGGGCGTGGTGCTGGACCCGCGGAACTTCCACCGCAAGGTCACCGGCACCCCCGGCTTCCTGCTGCCCTCCGGCGGTACGACGACCCGTCAGGGCGGCCGCCCAGCCCAGTTGTTCACCGCCGGTGGTGCCACCGTCCTCAACCCGCCCATGCTCCGTCCGGAGTCCTGAACCCCTGCGGGCCCCGAACCCGGCCCACCGCGGCCCCGGCAGCCGAATGGCCCGGCCGGGCTGCGAACCAGGGGACGACGGCGCAGAGTATCGGTGGACGCTCCGGCCGCCGGGCCGGAGGCCTTCCGGCCCAGGGAGCCCCGCGATGGCCATCGAGGACTGCGCCAACCAGCGGATCCTCATCGAGCGGCTGGCGGCGGACTATCGGAGCCTCGACACGACCACCACCGCCACGGAACGGGAACTGGCCGCGCTGCAGGCCGAGCGCGCGGCGCCCGAGGCGATCGCCGCCGTGCAGGAGCGGCTGGCCGCCGAGCGCGAACGGCTGGGCGAGATCATGGTCGAGGGCCAGGCCGCCGTCGACGAGTTCCACGCGGTGTGCGGCGACGAGCAGCTCCCGCCCCTGCCCTGGCCCGACACGCTATAGGGACGTCCCTCGCGGGTACGGCGTTCCGCCCGGCCTCAGGCGCCACAGCCGTCGAAGCAGCACAGCCGGCGAAGCACCGCAGACAGCTCCGCGTCGGAGTCCTCCGGAACGAACCGGCCGCCGCCCGTGAATCGCAGGATCGGATTGTCCCCTGATCGGGTGAGGCGGGCAGTCGGTGGGCCCGTGCCGTTCCCGTAATGCCCGGAATAGCCGTCGCCGCCCCCTAATGTGCTGGCGCGGAGCCGAGCGGGTGCATGCCCGTCAGGGGCGCTCCGCGTCGAGCAGGTCGGCCGACGGCATGGGAGCAGCCAGCGATGATCCAGATCACCGGACTGACCAAGGTCTATTGCAAGGGTGCTCCGCCCGCGGTGCTCGATCTGACCTTCGACGCCCGGCCCGGCACGGTGACGGCGCTGCTCGGTGCCGAGGGAGCGGGCAAGTCCACCGCGCTGCGGCTGATGCTCGAACTCGAACCCGGCCAGGGGGTCACGCTCTTCGATGGCCGCCCCTACCGGCGGCTGCGCCACCCGGAGCGCGAGGTCGGGGTGCTGCTGCCCGGCACCGGGGACGCCGCGGTGGCCGGGCACCCGGGCCGCAGGGCGCGCAGCCACCTGCGGATGCTCGCCGCGGCCGTCGGCGTCCCGGTTCGGCGGGCCGACGAACTGCTGGAACAGACCCGGCTGGCCACCGTTGCCGGGCAGCGGCTGCGCAGCTTCTCGCCCGGCATGCACCGCCGTCTGGCCCTGGCCGCCGCCCTGCTCGGCGACCCCGGCGCGCTGCTGTTGGACGAGCCCGCCGAGGGCCTGTCGCCGCGCAACGTCGAGTGGTTCCACTCCTTCCTGCGCTCCTTCGGTGACGCGGGCGGCACCGTCCTGGTGACCACCCGCACCCCGCAGGAGGCCTCGCAGATCGCCGACCGGGTGGTCACCCTGGACCGCGGCCGCCTGGTCGCCGACCAGCCGGTCGCGGAGTTCCGGCGGACCAGGATCAACCCCGAAGTGGCCGTCCGGGGGCCGCAGATGGCGCGGCTGGCCGACCTGTTGGTCAGCCAGGGCGCGGAGGTCCGGCGGGACGGCAACGTGGGTCTCGCGGTGGCCGGCATCGACCGCACCGAGATCGGCGAACTCGCCTACCGTCACGGGATTCTGCTGCACGAGCTGGCCGACCGGGTGGTCGAGCAGCCGGCGCCGCGGATCGTCCTGCCGACCGGCTCGGGCGGCTCCGGCCGTCCCCGCCTCGATCCGGAACCCGGGGCCGGGCCGAGCGGCCCGGAGCGCACCACCGAACCGGCCGCCGCGTCAGCCCCGACCGAAGCGGTGCCGCCCCCGGCCGAACCCACGGCGACCCCGGTCCCGGTCGCACCGGCCGTCGCCACCGAAGCCGCGCCGGCCACTGCCCCTGCCACCTCTGCCCCTGCCGCCCCCGCCCCCGCGGCCGAGGGCACCACCGACCCGAGGCGCAGCGCCCCACACCGCCTCCTGCAGGACGGCTCGCTGCCCACTCGCGCCCTGCCCGCCGCGGCCGTCGCCGCTCTCCCCGCCGCCGCGCTCCCTGCCCTCGGCTCGGCCGCCCGTCGCCCGGAGCCCGGAGGCCGTCGCCCGGAGTCGACCGCGAAGACCGGGCCCGACGCCGCTGCCGAACCCGCCCCCACCGTGGCCGTCGACCGGCTCTTCCGCGACGACCCGGTCCCGGCCCTGCCCCAGGCGCCCATCCGGGTCCGGCCTCTGGGCTGCCGGGAGAGCACCGAGGACCTGCTCGCCGACGACACCGTCCGCCTCCGCCACCCCGCCTCGGGCTCCCCCGCGGTCCGGGCCTCCACCGCCCAGCCCACGGCCCCCGCCGTTCCTGCCACCCCCGCCCAGCCCCGCAAGACGCCCGCCACCCCCGCGGCCCCTGCCACCCCCGACGACCACCGGAGCGAGTGAACCGTGCATGTCCTGGCCTACGAGCTGCGCCGCCTGCGCGGCCTGCCTTCCACCTGGGTGCTGCTCGCCGCCGTGCTGCTCGGCGACGCCGTCCTGGCCGCCGTACTGGCGAGCCGGACCCCGGACGGGCCGTTGGGGGCCGCGGCCGGGGTGCGGCTGCTGACCGCCGCCCTCCCGCTGGTCCCGCTGCCCTTCGCGGCGCTTGGCGCAGGCGTGCTGGGCGCGCTCTCGTACGGGCACGAGGTGCGCCACCCGGGGCTGCCGGCCTCCCACGTGTCGTACCCGCGCCGGGTCCGGCTGCTGCTGGCCAAGCTGCTGGTGATCGGCCCGGTGGCGGCGCTGCTGGCGCTGGCCACCCTGTTGCTCGACACGGTGGTCGTGCACGTCGCGCTGCCGGACGGCGTCGCCGTGGCGGCCTGGGCGGACCCGGCCGCGCTGTCGGGCCGGGTGGCCGAGGCGCTGAACGGCGCCGGGCTGTCCGGGCTGTCCGACCTGCCGGGCGTGTTCGCCCCGCTCGGACTGGTGGCCGGTCAGGGGGTGCCCGCCACGCTGCTGGCCTTCGTCCTGCTCATCGTGGCGGCGGGCTGGACCGGGCTGTTGACCGCCTCGCTGACCCGCAGCGCCGCGGCCGGGGTACTGCTGCTGTGCGCCCTGCCACCGCTGCTGGAGTCCGGCGTTGCGCTGCTGCTGCGTCACACCGGAAGGCCGTGGCCGATCCGGGCGGCCGAGCTGCTGCCGTTCCAGTCCGGGATCGAGTCGGCCTACGCCTGGGTGTACGGCGGTGCGCACGGGGCGGTGGCCGGGAGCGTGGCGCTGACCGATCCGGTGCTGCTCGCCGCGGTCGTGGCCCCCGCGGTGCTCCTGCTGATCGCCGCCCTGCTGGTCCAGGCCCGCCGCCGCGCCCTGTAGCGCCCCACCGCGTGGAGCCGCCCGTGCGGGGCCCGGCCGGGCCGTGCGGCTGCCCGGCGGAAACCGTCCTGCCCGGGTCTTCCAAGATCGACCAGCAGTGACCGCAATGCGCGTTTCTTCCTGATAAGAAGTCAATTATCCAGTCACGGTCGATCACCCTTTCGTGTGCTTTTCACGAGAATTCTCAAGCCACGCCTGCCGATCGCCGACAAAGGAGGCGTGAGTACCCTTGCGCACCCCACCATGACCCCCGCCCGTTCCGCCGAAGGGCCGATCCACGGCCCCGGCGACCTGGACCGCTTCTCGTACGCCGACCGGCCGACTCCGCCGGCGCCCCGCTGGGAGGGCGCCGAGTCCGACATCGCCCGGGTCGGTCGCAAGACCACCAGCAGTCGCGGTCGCGGTCTGCACGGCCAGCTGGTCCAGCAGCTCGGCCAGATGATCGTCTCCGGCGACCTCGGCGCCGACCGCCCGCTGGTGCCCGAGGAGATCGGCCAGCGCTTCGAGGTCTCCAGGACCGTCGTCCGCGAGTCGCTGCGCGTGCTGGAGGCCAAGGGCCTGGTCAGCGCCCGGCCGAACGTCGGCACCCGGGTCCGCCCGGTCGGCGACTGGAACCTGTTGGACCCGGACATCATCGAGTGGCGCGCCTTCGGACCGCAGCGGGACGAGCAGCGCCGGGAGCTGTTCGAGCTCCGCTGGGCGATCGAGCCGCTGGCCGCCCGGCTCGCCGCCGGCCACGGCCGCGAGGACGTCCAGCAGCGCCTGGTCGAGCTGGTCGAGATCATGGGTCACGCCGCCTCCCAGGCCGACCTCTCCACCTACACCCGGGCCGACGCCGAGCTGCACGGCCTGATCCTCCAGCTGGCCGGAAACCGGATGCTGGAGCACCTGTCCGGGATCGTCGCCTGCGCGCTGCAGGTCTCCGGCGGCCCGGCGATCTCCTGCGAGCGGCCCTCCGAGTCCTCGGTCGGCCTGCACGCCCGGCTGGTGGACGCGCTGGGCGCCGGCGACGGCACCGCGGGCGAGGCCGCGATGAGGGCGCTGCTCACCGTGCATCCCGAGATCGAGCCGTCCGTCCCCGCGCCCAGGGAGCACTGAACGGGCTGTTCTCCACGAGCGGAGGCGCCGGATGGCGGCGGCCCGCTCCCGCCAGGGCCCTCCGACCGCACCGCGCGGCGCAGCCGGAGGGCCTCCGCATGCCGTCGCCCCCCGCCTGCCCGCCTGCCCGCCTGCCCGCCTGCCCGCCTGCCCGCCGCCCGGTGCCGGTGCCGGAGCCGGAGCCGGGATCGAGGCCGAGGAGCCCTTCGGGGCGTACCGCCGAAAGGCGGGCCCGGGAAAGCCGCCGGTGAGAGGCGGGCCGATTTTCGGGCCTGTCCATGACAATGGTTCGCTCCGCGAGTGCGCGATGATGGAAGCGGCCCCCGGTCGCGGGCGCCGGATGGTGTGACCCGCGACACGAAGGCCATGCGTAACACTTGACGAGTAGCAGCGATGTGTCCTGAGCGGAAGCAGCTCCGGAATACTCCAACATGTCAGAATGCTGTGTTGGTCCGCGGCGCTGCTGCCGTCCTGCAAACCCAGTCCTCAAGCCCGAGTCGGTCGGAATCGACACCGCGCGTCCGGCGCGCGATCTCCTTCCCCGCCCGCTCGGGCGGCCGGTACGGGTTCGAGTCCACTCATCGTCCGAGAGGTTGTTCGTGTCGGCCAGCACATCCCGTTCGCTTCCCCCCGAGATCGCCGAGTCCGCGGCTCTGCTGGCGCTCATCGAGCGGGGCAAGGCCCAGGGGCAGATCGCCGGTGACGACGTGCGCCAGGCGTTCGAGGCGGACCAGATCCCGGTCACCAAGTGGAAGAACGTCATGCGCAGCCTCAATCAGGTGCTGATTGAGGAGGGCGTGGACCTCATGGTCAGCGCGGCCGAACCGGCCGGCGCCAAGCGCAAGAGCGTTGCCGCCAAGAGCCCCACCAAGCGCACCGCCACCAAGGCTGTCACCACCCGGACCCCGGCCGCCCCGTCGGCCCCGACCAAGCCGCCGGTGCGGATCGCCCCCGGCGCCCCCGTCGCGGCTCCGGCCGTCGCCGCCGCCGCGGCCCCGGCTCCCACCGTCTCCGCCGAGATCACCGCCGAGGCGACGACCGGCGTCGTCACCGAGGTGAAGTCGGCCGCGAAGAAGGCCGCCCCGGCCAAGAAGGCCGCGGCCAAGAAGACCGCCGCGCCCGCCAAGAAGACCGCCGCCAAGAAGACGGCCGCCGGCAAGGGCGCCAAGGGCGACGAGGAGCTGCTCGGCGAGGAGGAGCTGCTCGAGGACGTCGCTCTGCCCGGCGACAAGGCCGAGGCCGAGGGCACCGGTCCGGAGGAGGAGTCGGAGGGCTTCGTCCTCTCCGACGACGACGAGGACGACGCGCCGGCCCAGCAGGTCGCCGTCGCCGGCGCCACCGCCGACCCGGTCAAGGACTACCTGAAGCAGATCGGCAAGGTCCCGCTGCTCAACGCCGAGCAGGAGGTCGAGCTCGCCAAGCGCATCGAGGCCGGCCTGTTCGCCGAGGACAAGCTCTCGGCCGCCGACAAGCTCGCCCCGAAGCTCAAGCGCGAGCTGGAGATCATCGCCGAGGACGGCCGCCGGGCCAAGAACCACCTGCTGGAGGCCAACCTCCGCCTGGTGGTCTCGCTGGCCAAGCGCTACACCGGTCGCGGCATGCTCTTCCTGGACCTGATCCAGGAGGGCAACCTCGGTCTGATCCGTGCGGTCGAGAAGTTCGACTACACCAAGGGCTACAAGTTCTCGACCTACGCCACCTGGTGGATCCGCCAGGCGATCACCCGCGCCATGGCCGACCAGGCCCGCACCATCCGCATCCCGGTGCACATGGTCGAGGTCATCAACAAGCTGGCCCGCGTCCAGCGCCAGATGCTCCAGGACCTGGGCCGCGAGCCCACCCCGGAGGAGCTGGCCAAGGAACTCGACATGACCCCCGAGAAGGTCATCGAGGTCCAGAAGTACGGTCGCGAGCCGATCTCCCTGCACACTCCGCTGGGCGAGGACGGCGACAGCGAGTTCGGTGACCTGATCGAGGACTCCGAGGCGGTCGTCCCGGCCGACGCGGTCTCGTTCACCCTGCTCCAGGAGCAGCTGCACTCGGTGCTGGACACCCTGTCCGAGCGCGAGGCGGGCGTGGTCTCGATGCGCTTCGGCCTCACCGACGGCCAGCCGAAGACGCTGGACGAGATCGGCAAGGTGTACGGGGTCACCCGTGAGCGCATCCGCCAGATCGAGTCGAAGACCATGTCGAAGCTGCGCCACCCGTCGCGCTCCCAGGTGCTGCGCGACTACCTGGACTGATCGACGGCAGTCGTTCCACACCGTTCCGCACGAAGGCCCGGAGCCGCACGGCTCCGGGCCTTCGTGGCTGCCCGGGCCGGGTGCGTCAGCGTCCGGGTGGTGGTTGTCCCTCGTCCGGGTGGCCGGGCGGCGGGAAGCGGTCGCACCGTGTAGCCGGTCACCTACGCTGTGCCGGTTGCCTGCTTCCGAGCCCCCTGGAGTCACGGTGCCGACCGAGCCGGACCGCACTGACCTGCCGACGCCCACCCCGTTCCCGGCCGACCTCGCCGACCGGGCCGATCCGGCCGCAGTCCGGGCGGGCCGCCGCCGCAGGGCCGCCGTGCTGGCGCTGATCGCCGCGGTGACCGTACCGCTGGTCGCCGTCGGCACCGCGGCGCCGGCCGAGGCGCAGCGCCGGGTGGTCGGCGGGACCGCGGCGAGCACCGCGGACCACCCGTGGATCGTGGCGCTGTCCAGTCGCCAGCAGTTCGGCGGCGGCCGTTCCGGCCAGTTCTGCGGGGGCGCGCTGGTCACCCCGACCAAGGTGGTGACGGCCGCGCACTGCTTCTACGACGAGGCCAGGGGTCGGGTCGAGCGGCCGGGCCTCAAGGTGATCGTCGGCCGGGACGACATGCGGAGCACGGCCGGCCGCGAGGTGGCGGTGCGGTCGGTCTGGATCCATCCCGACTACTCCTTCGCCGCCAACATGAACGACGTCGCGGTGCTCACCCTCGCCGAGTCCCAGGGCGCCCGGCCGGTGGTCGGACTGGTCGGCCAGGGCGAGACGGCACCGTACGCGGCCGGGACCACGACGCAGGTGTACGGCTGGGGCGACACCACGGGGCGGGGCGACTACTCGCCCACGCTGCGTGGGGTGTCCGTGCCGATCGTGCCGGACCGCACCTGCGCGCAGGCCTACCCGGGAGGGCCGGACGGAAAGTTCGACGCCCGGAGCATGGTCTGCGCGAGCGAGGAGCGGGGCGGCAAGGACGCCTGCCAGGGCGACAGCGGCGGCCCGATGATCGTCGACGGTCGGCTGGTCGGCCTGGTGTCCTGGGGGACGGGCTGCGCCGAGGCGGCTCACCCCGGCGTCTACACCAGGGTGTCCTCGGTCGCGGACGCGGTGCACGCGGTCCTGTGACCGCCCGCGGACGCGGTGTCGTGTCCGGCGCCATGACCATCGCAGTGGGTGAGCGGCCGATCACCTGCCGGCGCCGGAATCTGACGCCGCGTCGGCTTCACCGCCCGTGCGAGCCGGGCCGTCGGTGGGCCCGGGAAGGCGGCGCGCCGGGTACAGCAGAGCCGGGCGGTCGGCCCCCGAAGGGGTCGGCCGCCCGGCTCACCGGTCGCGCGCGGTGCGCGACCGGACACAGCACGACGCCGGCTGCTGGTTTTGGCGCCCGGGATCAGCGCTCTTCGTCTGCGGCCGTGGCGACGGTCGTGGTCAGACGGCCACTCTCGTCCTGTATCTCCACGGCGATCTTCTTGAGCTCGGGCTCGAACTTCCGGCCGTGGTGGGCGCAGAAGAGCAGCTCTCCGCCGCTGGCGAGTACGACGCGCAGGTAGGCCTGGGCGCCGCAGCGGTCGCAGCGGTCAGCCGCGGTGAGCGGGCTCGCAGGGGTCAGAACAGTAGTCACGTCGCCTCTTCTCTAGCTCGACGAGCTGTCGTACCAGGGTCAACATCCAACCAGGCCGAAAACGTTCCCGCTCGTGGCTTTTCTTCTCTGAGGATTCTGCTGTGTTGATGAGGACGTGCCCCGGGCGTCGGTGGTTCATGCGTGCCGAAATCCCGGGATCCGCCCGCCGCTCGAACGCCCGATCGGGATCGGGTGCGGCGTCCGCGTAGCATAATCCTCTGCCGGGTTGGAGCATAAGCCCCGCCCCGGGCCCCGGTAGCCTGCATAACGGCAGTTCCGGAGCCTGCACCGGGCCCCACGATCCGCCAGGACCGGTGGTACCGGGAGGAGATGGCGCCCCCGGGGCCCGCGCCCGGGTGCGGTGCTTGTTCGCGCAGCGCGTACAAGCTGCGCGGGGCCGGCCCGTCGTGCTGCGCACCCGGTGCAGGGGATCGGGCACGCAGGGCGACGGGTGTCGGTGCGGCGTGCTGCACTGGCGTTTGGTCCGGATGCGTCCGGATGTGACCGATGAGACAGAACTTCACCGAGGAGAGTGCCGCGTGAGTGCCGAAACGACCGTGCCGTCCGCGCTGCTGGCCGGCGACGACGGTTCCAACTACACCGCGCGGCACCTGCTCGTCCTGGAGGGCCTGGAGGCGGTCCGCAAGCGCCCGGGCATGTACATCGGCTCGACCGACAGCCGCGGCCTGATGCACTGCCTCTGGGAGATCATCGACAACTCCGTCGACGAGGCGCTCGGCGGCTACTGCGACCGCATCGACGTCGTGCTGCACCCCGACTCCTCGGTCGAGGTCCGGGACAACGGGCGCGGCATCCCGGTCGACGTCGAGCCCAAGACCGGGCTGTCCGGCGTCGAGGTCGTGATGACCAAGCTGCACGCCGGCGGCAAGTTCGGCGGCGGCTCCTACGCGGCCTCCGGCGGTCTGCACGGTGTCGGCGCCTCGGTCGTCAACGCGCTCTCCGCCCGCCTCGACGTCGAGGTCGACCGCGGCGGGCACACCCACGCGATCAGCTTCCGCCGCGGCACTCCCGGCATCTTCACCGAGACCAGCCCGGACGCGCCCTTCGAGCCCGGCAACGGCCTGACCAAGGCCCGCAAGGTGCCCAAGACCCGCACCGGCACCCGGATCCGCTACTGGGCCGACCGGCAGATCTTCCTCAAGGACGCCAAGCTCTCCCTGGAGACGCTGCACAGCCGCGCCCGGCAGACCGCCTTCCTGGTCCCCGGGCTGACCATCGTGGTGCGTGACGAGCGCCTCACCGAGAGCGAGCAGATCGAGGAGTCGGTCTTCCGCTACGACGGCGGCATCGCCGAGTTCTGCGAGTTCCTGGCCCCCGACAAGCCGGTCTGCGACGTGCTGCGGCTGCGTGGCGAGGGCACCTTCAAGGAGACCGTGCCGGTCCTGGACGACCTCGGCCACATGACCCCCACCGAGGTCACCCGCACCCTCGGCGTGGACATCGCGCTGCGCTGGGGCGCCGGTTACGACACCACCCTGCGCTCCTTCGTCAACATCATCGCCACCCCCAAGGGCGGCACCCACGTCACCGGTTTCGAGCGCTCGCTGGCCAAGACGGTCAACGAGGCGCTGCGCGCGAGCAAGCTGCTGCGCGTGGCCGAGGACGACATCACCAAGGACGACGCCACCGAGGGCCTCACCGCGGTGGTCACCGTCCGGCTCGCCGAGCCGCAGTTCGAGGGCCAGACCAAGGAGGTGCTCGGCACCTCGGCGGCCAACCGGATCGTCGCCGCCGTCGTCGCCAAGGAGCTCAAGGCCTTCCTCACCTCGGCCAAGAAGGACCAGAAGCTCCAGGCCAGGGCCGTGCTGGACAAGGTCGTCGCGGCCGCCCGCACCCGGGTCGCCGCCCGGCAGCACAAGGAGGCCCAGCGCCGGAAGACCGCGCTGGAGACCAGCTCGCTGCCCGCCAAGCTGGCCGACTGCCGCAGCGACGACGTCGACCGCAGCGAACTGTTCATCGTCGAGGGGGACTCCGCGCTCGGCACCGCCAAGCTCGCCCGCAACTCCGAGTTCCAGGCGCTGCTGCCGATCCGCGGCAAGATCCTCAACGTCCAGAAGGCCTCGGTGAGCGACATGCTCAAGAACGCCGAGTGCGCCGCGATCATCCAGGTGATAGGGGCCGGTTCGGGCCGCACCTTCGACATCGACCAGGCCCGCTACGGCCGGGTCATCTTCATGGCCGACGCCGACGTCGACGGCTCGCACATCCGCACTCTGCTGCTCACCCTCTTCCACCGCTACATGCGGCCGATGGTCGAGCAGGGCCGGGTCTTCGCCGCCGTGCCGCCGCTGCACCGGATCGAGCTCACCAACCCCAAGCGCGGCCAGGAGAAGTACCACTACACCTACTCCGACTCCGAACTGCGCTCCACGCTGCTGGAGTTCCAGCGCAAGGGGCAGCGCTGGAAGGAGCCGGTGCAGCGCTACAAGGGTCTGGGCGAGATGGACGCCGACCAGCTGGCCGAGACCACCATGGACCCGCGCCACCGCACGCTGCGCCGGATCAACCTGGGCGACCTGGAGCAGGCCGAGAGGATCTTCGACCTGCTGATGGGCAACGACGTCGCCCCGCGCAAGGAGTTCATCGTGGACTCGGCGGCCACCCTGGACCGCTCGCGCATCGACGCCTGACACGGGCGGGCGTCCCGCGCGCCCCGCACGTCCCGTACGGCCGGGCCTCCACCCGTGGGTGGAGGCCCGGCCGTTCGCGTTCCACCCTGGGTCCACCCCGGCTCCGATCAGCGGGAACGGGCGAATCCGTAGCGTCGGAGAGGTCAGCAACAAGCCTCTCCACGGGACGGAGTAGTCCGATGACCACCCTCACCAACCTGCTCGTGGTCGCCGCGGTGCTGGTCCTGGTCGTCCGGCGCCAGATGCGCGTGCAGCGCCTGGACTCCGAGCGCCGCTTCTGGATCCTTCCGCTGATCCTGGGCGCGCTCGCGCTGCGGGACCCGCAGATCATCGACCACCGGCACGCCGTGCTGTCCGGGGGCCTGCTGGCCGTCGGGCTGGTCGCCGTGCTCGCGATGGGCTCCGTCTGGGGCTGGACCGTACGGCTCTGGCGGGCCGCGGACGGCTCGGTCCTGCTCAAGGGCACCAAGGCCACGGTCGCCGCCTGGATCGGGATGCTCGCCATCCGACTCGGCCTGTACGGGATCGGCGGGGCGCTGCACGTCCACCAGTCCGGCAGCTCCCTGATGCTCGGCATGGCGGTCCTGCTGCTGGTCCGCTCGCTCGTGGTGAACTGGAGGGCCCGGGCGCTGGAGCCCGCGCCCCCCACGGCCCTCCTGCACTGAACCGCACCGATCCCGCCGCACCGACCCATCGCCGTGAGCACCGCCCTGAGTGCCGCCGTGAGCACCGCCCTGAGCACCGAGGAGGCAGCCGTGGCCGGCTGGTACTGGACCCGCTGGCCGTCCCGCGAGGGGATGGACCGCGAGGCCGAGAGCCGGCCGCGGCGGGCCCTGACCGTGCTGGGCCGCATCGTGCTGGTGGCCACCGTCACCTGGGGGACCCTCGCCGACGGCAGGTACGCCGGCTGGGCGGCGGTGGCCGCGACGGCCGGACTGGTCGCGGCCTTCGGGCTCTGCGCGGCCTGGCTGCGCGCCACCCGGGAGCAGCGTGCGCTGCCCGCGTACCTGCTGACCGGGGCGCTGGTCGGCGCCGCGTGGCTGGCCAACACCGGTGGGGCGAGCCTGCTCGCCGATGTGCTCTGGTACGGCCTGGCGGTGATGGCGCTGGTCCGGATGCCGCCCGCGCCCGGGCTGATCACCGCGGCGGCCACGCTGGCCTCGTACGCGGCGGTGACCACGTCGAGCTGGCTCAGCATCGCGGCCACCGTCGGCGGGATCACCCTGCTCGGCTACCTGCTGCGGCTGGACATCGAGGCGCGCGGCACCTCCCGCCGGCTGCTCGCCCAGGAGCGGGCCGCCCGGGCCGCCGAGGCGGAGAGCGCGGCGCTCGCCGAACGGGCCAGGATCGCCCGGGAGATCCACGACGTGCTCGCCCACAGCCTGTCCGCGCAGCTCGTCCACCTGGAGGCGGCCCGGCTGATGCTGGACGCCGGGACGGACCGCGAGCAGATCCGCGAACGGGTCGTCGCCGCACGGCGGATGGCGCAGGACGGGCTGGCCGAGACCCGGCAGGCGCTGTCCGCGCTGCGCGGGGAGTTCACCCCGGTCGGGGAGTTCCTGGTCGAGCTGGCAGGGCGGGAGCGTGCCGAGCTCACCGTCACCGGCACGCCCCGGCCGCTCGCCGCCGAGGCCGCCCTCGCGGTGCGGCGCACCGCGCAGGAGGCGGTGACCAACGTCCGCAAGCACGCGGCCGGCGCCCGCTGCTCCGTCCGACTGCGCTACCTGGAGGGGGCGGTGGAGCTGGAGGTGCGCAACGCCCGGCCGCCGCGCGGCCCGTCCGAGGACCGGCCGCAGCCGGGGGAGCTGGCCGACAGCGGCAGTGGGTACGGTCTGCTGGGAATGCGCGAACGCGCGGAACTGCTCGGCGGCACGCTGCTGGCGGGCCCGGAGGACGGAGGGTGGCGCGTGCTGCTGCGGGTGCCGGCATGACGGCGGCGGGGGCGACCAGGGTGCTGGTCGCGGACGACCAGACGGTGGTGCGCGAGGGCATCGTGATGCTGCTGGGGCTGCTGCCCGGCATCGAGGTGGTCGGTGCGGCGGGGGACGGGGAGGAGGCGGTCGCCCTGGTGGAGCGTCATCACCCGGACGTGGTGCTGATGGATCTGCGGATGCCGCGCTGCGACGGCGTCGAGGCGACCCGGCGGATTCGTGCCGCGCACCCGGAGACCGAGGTGGTGGTGCTCACCACCTACGCCGACGACGACTCGCTGTTCCCGGCGCTCCAGGCGGGGGCCCGCGGCTACCTCACCAAGGACGCCGGCGCCGAGGAGATCGCGAGGGCCATCGCGGACGTCCGCTCGGGCGCGGCCGGGCTCTCCCCGCAGGTACAACTCCGCCTGCTGGAAAGGCTTTCGGAGCAGCCGACCGGCTCCGGGAAGACCGCCGATCGGCCTGCGGCGCGGCTGGGGGAGCTGCCCGACGGGCTGACCGTCCGGGAGGCCGAGGTGCTGGCGCTGATCGCCGAGGGGCTGTCCAACGCCGAGATCGCCCGGAGGCTCTTCGTCAGTCCGGCGACCGTGAAGACCCACATCAACAATCTGTTCGCCAAGACGGCGGTGCGGGACCGGGCGCAGGCGGTCGCCTACGCCTTCCGACACGGAATCACCGGGACGCAGCAGTAGTCGGATGAGTGTCTGTCGGATGATCGATCACCTCATCGAGTGAACGTATCTGCGATGGTCAGGGGCGCTGTCCGGGGGCCGCCATCATGGTTCGGGTCAGAACATCCGGCCGTCCAGGAGCAGCAGTGCCACAGCAGCAGACGAGCAGTCCCGGACCGGGACAGCAATTCGACTGGTGGGCCGCTCCGGCCGCCGGCACCCCCGTTGAGTCCGCCGAGCCATCGGCCGCGCACCGCCGGACGGCGGTGCCGGCGCAGTCGGGCCCCGACCGTACGGACCACGCCCGTACGGCCCAGTCGGCGGAGGCCGTCGTCGGGTCAGTGGCCGTCGGCGCACCGGTCCACGGGGCCGCCGACGAGCCGTTCGCCCAGTCCGACCCCGACGACGGGGAGTCATCGGTCGTACCGCACGCGCCACTTGACGAGGAGCCGGTCGCCGACCGCACCGAGGTCTACCGGGCGGTCCAGGCCAGCGACACGTTCCGCGAGATCCGCCGCAGCTACCGGACCTTCGTCTTCCCGATCACCAGCGCCTTCCTCGCCTGGTACCTGCTGTTCGTCGCCGCCCAGGCCGGAGCTCCCGACCTGATGCGCAGGACGGTGGCCGGTCCGCTCAACGTGGCCTGGCTGCTGGGCCTGCTGCAGTTCGCCTCGACCTTCCTGCTCACCTGGCTCTACGCCCGCAACTCCCGGACCAAGCGCGACCGCGCCGCCCTGGGCCTGCGCTGGGACACCCAGGACCAACTGCGATGACGACCGTGATGCCCACCATGCCCACCGACGCCGCCGTGGCCGCCGTACGGACCGCGGTGCGCACCGCGGTGACGACCGCCACCCCGCCGCCCGTCGCCCCCACCGGCGACCACCACTCGCTCGCGATCGCGCTCTTCGCCGTCGTCGTCCTGGTCACCCTGGGGGTCACCCTCTGGGTCGGCCGCCAGGGCAACGCCGCCGAGGACTTCTTCGCCGGCGGCCGCGACTTCACCCCCCTGCAGAACGGCTTCGCGCTCTCCGGGGACTACCTCTCCGCCGCCTCCTTCCTGGGCGTCGCCGGGCTGATCGCGCTGTACGGCTACGACGGCGTGCTCTACAGCATCGGCTTCCTGGTCGCCTGGCTGGTGGTGCTGATGCTGGTCGCCGAACTCGTCCGCAACGCCGGCCGGTACACCCTCGCCGACGTGCTCGCGCTGCGGCTGCGCCGCCGCAGGGTGCGCGCCGCGGCCGGCGGCGCCAGCGTCGTGGTCACCCTGCTCTACCTGGTGGCCCAGATGGTCGGCGCCGGCTCGCTGGTCGCCCTGCTGCTCGGCACCGGCAGTCCGCATGCCCGCACCTGGACCATCATCGCCGTCGGCGCCCTGATGATCGTCTACGTCACCATCGGCGGGATGCGGGCCACCACCTGGATCCAGATCATCAAGGCCTTCCTGCTGACCGGCGGTTCGGTCCTGCTCACCGTGCTGCTGGTGGTCCGCTTCCACGGGGACCTCGGCGAGCTGATGCGCCAGGCCGCCCAGCACAGCGGCGCCGGGCACCGCTACCTGGAGCCCGGACTCAAGTACGGCGGTAGCCTCACCAGCCGGCTGGACTTCGTCAGCCTCGGCCTCGGCCTGGTGCTCGGCACCGCCGGCCTCCCGCACATCCTGTCCCGCTTCTACACGGTGCCCACCGCGCGGGCCGCCCGCCGCTCCACGATGTGGGCGATCGGCCTGGTCGGCAGCTTCTACCTGATGGCGATCGTGCTCGGCCTCGGCGCCACCGCGCTGATCGGCTCGGCCGAGGTGCGGCACGCCAACTCGGCCGGGAACACCGCCGTTCCGCTGCTCGCCCTGATGCTCGGCGGCGGCAACGGCAGCACCGGTGGGGTGGTGCTGTTCGCGCTGATCTCGGCGATCGCCTTCGCCACCATCCTCGCGGTGGTCGCCGGGCTGACCCTGGCCTCCTCGGCCGCCTTCGCCCACGACATCTGGGCCGGCGCCTGGCGCGCCCGGCCGGGGCGTGAGCAGACGCAGGACGGCCGCGGGCGGCGCCGCCGGGGCGAGGCCGTCCCGGCCTCCCGGGCGGCGAAGGAGTCGGAGTCCGAGGTCAGCGAACAGCAGGAGGTGGTGGTCGCCCGGATCGCCGCCGCCGGGATCGGTGCGACGGCGATCGTGATCAGCCTCTTCGCCCAGCAGCTGAACGTCGCCTTCCTGGTCGGCCTGGCCTTCGCCGTCGCCGCCTCGTCCAACCTGCCGGTGCTGCTGTACAGCCTGTTCTGGTCGCGGTTCACCGCGCGCGGAGCGGTCTGGGCGGTGTACGGCGGGCTGATCCCGGCGATCGTGCTGGTGTGCTTCTCGCCGGTGGTGTCCGGCTCCGCCGAGGCGCTGTTCCCGGGCGTCGACTTCCACTGGTTCCCGCTGGAGAACCCGGGCATCGTCTCCATCCCGCTCGGCTTCCTGGCCGGCTGGATCGGCACGGTCACCTCGTCCGAGCCCGCCGACCCGGACCGGTTCGCCGAGCTGGAGGTACGTGCCCTCACCGGTGCGGGCGCGGCCTGAGCCGTCGCGCCCGGGGAACCCCGGCGGGCCTGGGGCCGCCGGGGTTCCCCCCTGTCCGGCCCCGGGCCGGAACCGGGGCGCGCCTCAGGCCCGGGCCGCCGGCGCGTAGCGGTGCTCCGGGCGGCCGGTGTCGCCGTACCGCAGGGTCAGCCGCAGCCGGCTGTCCCGCTCCAGCTGCTTGAGGTAGCGCTGCGCCGTGGAGCGGCTCAGCCCGGTGGCCTCGGCGACCTCCTGGGCGGAGAGCGGCCGGCCGGCTCGGCGCAGCACGCCCATCACTAGGTCGGTGGTGGGCGCAGAGTGGCCCTTGGGGAGCGTTCCGGCCGGGGCGGCGGCGCTGCGCAGGGTCGCGAACAGCCGGTCCACCTCGTCCTGGCCGGCCTCCCTGGCCGGGGCGGCGAGCGCGTGCCGCAGCTGCGCGTACGCCACCAGCTTGTCCCGCAGTCCGACGAAGGTGAACGGCTTGACCAGGTACTGGAGCGCGCCGTGCTGCATCGCGGCGTGCACCGTCGACACGTCCCGGGCGGCCGTCACCATCATCACGTCGCAGGCCACCTGGCGGTCCCGAAGGCGGCGCACCAGGGCCAGGCCGGTCTCGTCGGGCAGGTGGTGGTCGAGCAGCAGCAGGTCCACCGGGCGGCGCTCCACGGCGGCCAGTGCCTCCCCGGCCGAGTGCGCGGTGCCGGTCACCCGGAAGCCCGGGACCTTCGCCACGTACGCGGCGTGCACGTCCGCGACCCGGAAGTCGTCGTCCACCACGAGTACGTCGATCATCACGCCTCCACGAGCCGAGTGGTGAGCAGGGCCTCGGGCAGCTCGACGGTGAAGCGGGCGCCGCCGAGCGGCCCGCCGTCGAGCACGATCCGGCCGCCGGTCCGTTCGACCAGCCGCCGCACCATCGCCAGCCCCAGCCCGCGCGGACGGTGCGCGGGCGCGTCCTTGCTGGTCCACCCCTCTTCGAAGACCTGCTCGCGCAGTTCCTCCGGCACCCCCGGGCCGCTGTCCGCGACCTGCAGCAGCAGGGTCGGGCCGGCCGCGGCCAGGCTCACCTCCACCCGGCCCCCGCCGCCCGCGGCCAGTGCGTCCACCGCGTTGTCGATCAGGTTGCCGAGCACCGTGACCAGTGCCCGGGCGTCCACCACGGCGTCCGGCAGGTGCGCCGCCGGGGCCAGCACCAGCCGTACCCCGCGCTCGCCCGCCACCGCGGTCTTGCCCGCCAGCAGTGCGGCCACGTGCGGGTCCTGCACCTGTTCGGCGATCCGCGCGGCGACCACCGCGTGCGAGCCGGACTGCTCCGAGATGAACGCCACCGCCTGCTCGTGGCGGCCCAGCTCCAGCAGGCCCAGCAGGGTGTGCATCCGGTTGGCGTGCTCGTGGTCCTGGGCCCGCAGGGCCTCGGTGAGGCTGCGGGTGGTGTCCAACTCGCGGACCAGCGACTCCAGTTCGGTGCGGTCGCGGAGGGTCACCACCGCGCCTCCCTCGGGCGTGGCCATCCGGTTCACCACCAGGACGCGGTCGTCCCGGACGGCCGGCAGGTCGGTGCCGGGGATCCGTCCGGCGAGCACGTCCGCCAGCCGGCCGGGTGGCAGCACCGCGCCGATCGGGCGGCCGGCGCAGTCCTCGGGCAGGCCGAGCAGCCGCAGGGCCTCGTCGTTGGCCAGCCGGATCCGGCCGCGCTCGTCCAGCGCCACCATGCCCTCGCGGATGCCGTGCAGCATCGCCTCCCGCTCCACCAGCAGCGCGGAGATGTCGGCCAGCGCGATGTTGTGGGTGCGGCGCTTGAGGCGGCGGGCCAGGAGCAGGGTGGCGATCGTCCCGGCGGCCAGGCCGGCGGCCGCGCACAGCAGGATCCCGGTGAGCATCGTCAGCAGCCGGCGGCGGATCGAGTCGTCGCTGATGCCGACCGACACCTCGCCGACGATCCGGCCGTCCGCCATCCGCAGCGGCACCTTGCCGCGGGCGGTGCGGCCCAGGGTGCCCTCCTGGATGGCGGTGACGCTGCGGCCGCTGAGGGCCGGCTCCGGGTCGGTGCTGACCCGCTGGCCGATCCGGCCCGGGTCGGTGTGCGAGAGCCGGATGCCGTCCAGGTCGGTGACCACCACGAAGCTGGCGCCGGTGGCCAGCCGGATCTGCTCGGCGTTGCGCTGCGCGGCCACCACGTCGCGGGCGGCGGCGGCCCGGGCGATGCTCTCGTCGGTGGCGGTGGCCTGGGCGATCGACAGCGCCCGCTGCATCGCGTCGTGGTCCAGCTCGCTGCTGACCGGGGCCAGGAACAGTCCGGCGGTCACGGCGGTGACCCCGACGGTGACGACGGTCTGGCTCAGCAGCAGCTGGGCGAAGACCCGGCGGGGTCCGCGGGGGAGCTTCATCCGGGCCTCCTCTCGGCGGCTGCGGGGGATCGGGCGTCCTCGGAGGGCGGTCGGGGGCGCCGGTGGGTGGGTCGGGACACCCTATGTTTCCGGGGTGTTCCTGTCAGCCGCGTCCCCGCAGTTGTAGCGGAAGCAAAACGAGCAGAACACCCCTCTATGCGGAGAAGTCGCACTACGCGAAGAAGGCTCCCGCCGGGGCCGGGCCCGCTCCTACCTTTCCGGGGCAGGCACAGACCCCGGAGGATGGACATGAGCAACACCCCGGCGATCGAGCTGACCGGCGCGACCAAACGGTTCCGCACCCCGTCCGGGGCGCTGCACACCGCCGTCCGCGATCTCGATCTGACCGTCGCCCAAGGCGAGTTCGTCGCCGTCGTCGGCCCCACCGGCTGCGGCAAGTCCACCACGCTGACCCTGGTCAGCGGCTTGGAGGAGCCCACCGAGGGCGAGGTCCGGGTGTACGGCGAGCCCGTGCGCGGGATCGACCCCAAGGTCGGCTTCGTCTTCCAGCAGGACGCCGTCTTCCCCTGGCGCACCGTCCTGTCCAACGTGACGGCCGGCCCGCGCTTCCGCGGCGTGCCCGCCGCCGAGGCCAGGGAGCGGGCCCGGGACTGGCTCGGCCGGGTCGGCCTGGCCGCGTTCGAGGACCGCTACCCGCACCAGCTGTCCGGCGGCATGCGCAAGCGCGTCGCGCTCGCCCAGACCTTCGTCAACGACCCGGCGATCCTGCTGATGGACGAGCCGTTCTCGGCGCTGGACGTGCAGACCAGGGCGCTGATGTCGGACCAGCTGCTGGAGCTGTGGGCCGGTACGGGCTCGTCCGTCGTCTTCGTCACCCACGACCTGGACGAGGCCATCGCGCTCGCCGACCGGGTCGTCGTCATGACGGCCGGCCCCGCCACCGTCAAGGAGGTCTTCACCGTCGACCTGCCCCGCCCGCGCACCGTGGAGGCCGTCCGGCTGGAGCCGAGGTTCGTCGAGCTGTACCGCGAGATCTGGGCCTCGCTCGGCGAAGAGGTGCGCATCACCAGGGAGAGAGGAGCGGGTCGTGCCGCTTGAGACCGAGTCCGCGTCCGAGTCCGCGCCCGTGCCGGCCGGCGCCGGGAAACCCACGGCCGTCACGACGAGAACCGAGGCCCGCGAACGGGCCGCCCGCCAACGGAAGTCGCTCGTCCACGGCGCCCGGGCCGCGGTGCTGCTCGCCTTCCTCGGGCTGTGGGAGGTCTGCGCCCGTACGGACGTCATCGACCCGTTCAACTTCTCCCAGCCGTCGAGGATCTGGGACCAGATATGGCAGTGGATCACCCACGGCACCGCCCAGGGCTCACTCGGCGAGCAGATCGGCTACACCCTCTACGAGGCCCTCACCGGCTGGGTGATCGGCGTCGTCGGCGGTGTGCTGCTGGGCATCGCGCTCGGCCGGATCCGCTTCCTGGCCGACGTGTTCGGGCCGTACATCAAGGTGCTCAACGCCATCCCGCGGATCGTGCTCGCGCCGATCTTCCTGATCTGGTTCGGCCTGGGCCCGGCGTCCAAGGTCGCCTCCGCGGTGGTGCTGGTGTTCTTCCCGGTGTTCTTCAACGCCTTCCAGGGCGCCCGCGAGGTGGACCGCAACCTCGTCGCCAACGCCCGCATCCTCGGCGCCGACAACCGCAAGGTCACCCTCCAGGTGGTCATCCCCGCCGCCACCACCTGGATCTTCACCAGCCTGCACGTCAGCTTCGGCTTCGCGCTGATCGGCGCCATCGTCGGCGAGTACATCGGCGCCACCAAGGGCCTCGGCCTGCTCGTCGCGGCCGCCCAGGGCACCTTCAACGCCGCGGGCGTGTACGCGGCCATGACCATCCTCGCCGTCGTCGCGCTGCTCACCGAGGGGCTGCTGACCTTCGCCGAGAAGAAACTGTTCCGCTGGAAGCCCGCCGACGCGGGCGACGGCCGCTGAACTCCCCTGCCAGAACCGAGAAAGAGGCCCCACCCATGCGCCCCAACCCGACCGGCAGATCAGCCGCGGCCGCCCTCGCCGCCCTCCTGCTCCTCCCGCTCTCCGCCTGCGCCAACGACGCTGCCACCGCCGGCCACGGAGCCGTCGCCGCCCCCGCCGGGCAGCAGGTCGACGGGCCCAAGGTCAAGATCATGGTCGGTGGCCTGGACAAGGTCATCTACCTGCCCGCGATGCTCACCCAGCGGCTCGGCTTCTTCGCCGAGGCCGGCGTCAACGTCGAGCTGATGACCGAGCCCGCCGGCGTCAACGCCACCACCGCGCTGCTCGCCGGGGACGTCCAGGGCGCCGTCGGCTTCTACGACCACACCATCGACCTCCAGGCCAAGGGCAAGAAGGTCGAGTCCGTGGTGCAGTTCGCCCAGGCGCCCGGCGAGGTCGAGGTGGTCTCCGCCAAGCAGGCCGACGCGATCAGGTCCGGCGCCGACTTCAAGGGCAGGAAGCTCGGCGTCACCAGCATCGGCTCCTCGACCGACTTCCTCACCAAGTACCTCGCGGTCAAGAACGGCACCGCCGTCAGCGAGTTCAGCCCGATCGCGGTCGGCGCCGGCCAGACCTTCATCGCCGCGCTCCAGCAGGGCAGCATCGACGCCGGGATGACCACCGACCCGACCGTCGCCGCCGTTCTGGACAAGGGCCTCGGCAAGGTCCTCTACGACATGCGCACCCCCGAGGGCTCGCGCGAGGCGCTCGGCGGCCTCTACCCGTCCTCGTCGCTGTACATGAACACCGACTGGGTGGAGAAGAACAGGGACACCACCCAGAAGCTCGCCGACGCCTTCGTGAAGACCCTGAAGTGGATGGCCACCCACAGCCCCGAGGAGATCGCCGCGAAGATGCCCGCCGACTACGCGCAGGGCGGCGCCGAACAGTACGCGGCGGCGATCAAGGCGACGCTGCCGATGTTCACCACGGACGGCGTGATGCCGGCCGACGGGCCGAAGACCGTGCTCGCCGTGCTCGCCGCGTTCCACCCGGACGTCAAGGGCAAGGAGGGGTCGATCGACCTGGCGAAGACGTACACCACGGAGTTCGTCGCCAAGGCCGCGGGTTGACACCCCGGCGGCCACGGCTCCGGCCGCGGCGGTCCCGCGCTCACCCCCACGGGCGCGGGGCCGCCCGTCACAGGCCCCGGACCGACAGCACCTCCATCCGGGACGGCGTCCCCGCCGCCTTGCCGCAACTCTCCGGACGCGCCGGCTCGCTGACCGTCTCGATCACGTCCACCTCCCAGGACCGCCCGTCCCGGTGTAGCACCGTCACCAGCCAGCGGCCCTCGCCGTCCGGCCGCTGGGTGAGCGTCAGCACGTCCACCCCCGTCTCGTCGGTGGCCAGCCGCACCGCGTGCTCGGCCGCCTGGCCCGGACGCTCCCAGCCCGAGCAGCCGCGCGACCACTCCGGCACCGTGTGTCCGGCCGCCGTCGCCGCCAGCACCTCCTTGGCGGTCTCCGGCGTCAGCCGCCCGTACGCGTAGCCGTACGGCAGCACCAGCATGGTGGGGGAGAAGCGGTGCCCGCCCAGGTGGGTGACCTCCCAGACCTCGCTGTGCCCGGCCGCGGCCAGCTCCGCCGCGAGCGGACGGCCCAGCAGTGCGCAGCAGCGGTCCCGCCGCCCGTTGGTGCACACCAGGGCCACCGGGCCACCGACGTGCTCCGCCCCGAAACCGGTGTGGTCACCGGCGCCCAGCGCCGCGAAATCGAGCTCCAGCAGCTCCGCCGGATCCGTCACCCCCGCCCGGCGCACCCAGCCGCGGCCGGGCACGGTGTGCGCCACCAGCACCTCGTGGCGCGCGGTCGGCAGGCAGTCGGCGTGCCGCCCGGGCCGTCGGATCAGGGCCACCCGCACGCCCGTCCCGGCCGCGGCCGCCTCCAGCGCCCGCCCGACCGCGGCGTCCAGGTGGCTCTCGCCCAGCGCCTTCGCGCCCCACGGTCCGTTCTGCTCCACCAGCAGCCAGGTGGTGGCCACCGCCGCCGTCGCGGCCAGCGGCTCCGAAAGTTCACGCGACACGGTCGCACAGGTGCTCACTTGGGCAAGGCTACCCTCACCTGATCACCCCCACGCGAACACCCGAGAGCGGCCTTCGCCCGCTGCGCCACCGCCTCGTGGCGGCGCGCGGAGAGGGCCGGGAGGCCGCCGGGACTCGTCCGGCAGCGGTAGGTGGACCCGGTCGGTGCCGAGCACCGGGACCTGGCGGAAGACGGGTCCGCACCCCCGGCCGGACGGGCACGACGAAGCGGAGGGGTACCGGACCACTCCGGTACCCCTCCGCCCGAGCGAGGGCGAGAGCCGCTACGCCGGGCCGGCGACCACCGCGATCGGGGTGGTGATCGGAGTGCCGGAGCCGTCGCGGCGCGGGTCACGCTCGGGCAGCTCGACCGGGGCGCCCTTGGCGGTGGCGGCACGGGCCGGGGCGGCACCGGCCCAGGCGAAGGCCAGGCCGTCCTCACCGCGCAGGAAGCGCTGGCAGCGCACACCACCGGTGGCACGGCCCTTGCGCGGGTACTGCTCGAACGGGGTGACCTTCCAGGTCGTCTGCTCGCCGCCGGACAGCGTGCCCGTGGCCGTGGCCACCGAGACCACCACCGCGTCCGCCGCCGGATCCACCGCCGTGAAGGACAGCACCCGGGCGCCGTCCGACAGCTTGATGCCCGCCATGCCGCCCGCCGGGCGGCCCTGCGGACGCACCTGGCCCGCCGGGTAGCGCAGCAGCTGGGCGTCCGAGGCGATGAAGACCAGGTCCTCCTCGCCGGTGCGCAGTTCGACCGCGCCCACCAGCTCGTCACCCTCCCTGAGGGCGATCACCTCGAACTCGTCCTTGTTCGCCGGCCACTCCGGCACCACCCGCTTCACCACGCCCTGCAGCGTGCCCAGCGCCAGCCCCGGCGAGGACTCGTCCAGCGTGGTCAGCGCCAGCACCCGCTCCCCGGCCTCCAGCCGCAGGAACTCGCCCACCGCGGCCCCGCCCGCCAGCGTCGGCGACGGCGTCGGAGGCAGTGCCGGCAGGTCGATCACCGGCAGCCGCAGCACCCGGCCCGCGGACGTCACCACACCGACGTCCGCCCGCGCCGTCGCGTGCACCGCCGACACGATCACGTCGTGCTTCGCCCGCTTCTCCGACACCTCGAACGGCTCGCCGTCCGTCGTCCGCGCCAGCAGCCCCGTCGACGACAGCAGCACCCGGCACGGGTCGTCCGCGACCTCCAGCGGCACCGCCAGCGCCGCCGACGGCACCGCCCCCGCCTCCAGCAGCACCGTGCGCCGCTCCGTGCCGAACTGCTTCGCCACCGCGCCCAGTTCGGACGACACCACACTGCGCAGCTTGGTGTCCGACTCCAGGATCTCGGTCAGTTCCGCGATCTCCGCGGTCAGCTTCGCCTTCTCCTGCTCCAGCTCCACCCGGTCGAAGCGGGTCAGCCGCCGCAGCGGGGTGTCCAGGATGTACGCCGTCTGCGTCTCCGACAGCGAGAAGCGCTCCATCAGGCGCTCCTTCGCCTGCTGCGCGTTGTCACTCGACCTGATGATCGCGATGACCTCGTCGATGTCGAGCAGCGCCGCCAGCAGGCCCTCGACCAGGTGCAGCCGCTCCTCGCGCTTGCGGCGGCGGAAGTCGCTGCGCCGGCGCACCACGGTGAAGCGGTGATCGACGTAGACCTCCAGCAGCTCCTTCAGCCCCAGTGTGAGCGGCTGCCCGTCCACCAGCGCCACGTTGTTGATGCCGAAGGTCTCCTCCATCGGCGTCAGCTTGTACAGCTGCTCCAGCAGCGCCTCCGGCACGAAGCCGTTCTTCACCTCGATGACCAGCCGCAGCCCGTGCTCGCGGTCGGTCAGGTCCTTGACGTCCGCGATGCCCTGGAGCTTCTTCGCGTTGACCAGGTCCTTGATCTTCGAGATGACCTTCTCCGGGCCGACGTTGTACGGCAGCTCGGTGACCACGATGCCCTTGCGGCGGGCCGTCACCGCCTCCACCGACGCCGTCGCCCGGATCTTGAAGGTGCCGCGGCCCGACTCGTACGCGTCCCGGATGCCCGACAGGCCCACGACCCGCCCACCGGTCGGCAGGTCCGGACCGGGCACGAACCGCATCAGCGTGTCCAGGTCCGCGTTCGGGTGCTTGATCAGGTGCCGGGCCGCGGCCACCACCTCGGACAGGTTGTGCGGCGGCATGTTCGTCGCCATGCCCACCGCGATGCCCGTGGCGCCGTTCACCAGCAGGTTCGGGAACGCGGCCGGCAGCGCCAGCGGCTCCTGCTCGCTGCCGTCGTAGTTCGGACCGAAGTCGACGGTGTCCTCGTGGATCGACTCCACCATCGCCATCGACGCGGCCGTCAGCCGCGACTCGGTGTAGCGCATCGCGGCCGGCGGGTCGTCGTTGCCCAGCGAACCGAAGTTGCCGTGCCCGTCGATCAGCGGCAGCCGCATCGAGAACGGCTGCGCCATGCGCACCACCGAGTCGTAGATGGACGCGTCACCGTGCGGGTGCAGCCGGCCCATCACCTCGCCCACCACGCGGGCGCACTTCACGTGCGCGCGGTCCGGGCGCAGGCCCATCTCGTTGGCCTGGTACAGGATGCGGCGGTGCACCGGCTTCAGGCCGTCCCGCGCGTCGGGCAGCGCACGCGAGTAGATCACCGAGTAGGCGTACTCCAGGAAGGAGCCCTGCATCTCGTCCACGACGTCGACGTCGAGGATCCGCTCCTCGAAGTCTCCGGGCGGCGGGGTCTGCGAACTGCGGCGGGCCATCGCGGCGGGGCTCCCTTACGTGTCGCTGGCTGTGTCTCGGTCCGTCTCGGCCGGCCGCCGCGCGCCGTGGGGCGAACGTCGGCCGTCTCCTCGCCGCCCCCGCAGCCGGACCCGTCAACCGGGCACCGTCGACAGGGCGCGGCGCCCCCATTGTGGACCCTCGGGCCGACACTCCCGGTCAGCGGCCCTCTTCCGCCCCTGGCGAACGCCCCCCGCGCGCGGACACGAACACGGCTCCCGCGCGTTGCACCACAATGGGGGACGCCACACGAACCCCGACATCGACGACGGGAAGGACCCGAGCGCATGGCCAACCCGGCCCCCGCCTCCAGCCGAGGCATCGCCATCACCGAGCACCGCCTGGCCAACGGCCTGCGCGTCGTCCTCTCCGAGGACCACCTCACCCCGGTCGCCGCCGTCTGCCTCTGGTACGACGTGGGCTCCCGCCACGAGGTCAAGGGCCGCACCGGCCTCGCCCACCTCTTCGAGCACCTGATGTTCCAGGGCTCGGCCAACGTCTCCAACAACGGGCACTTCGAGCTCGTCCAGGGCGCCGGCGGCTCGCTCAACGGCACCACCAGCTTCGAGCGCACCAACTACTTCGAGACCATGCCCGCCCACCAGCTGGAGCTCGCTCTCTGGCTGGAGGCCGACCGGATGGGCTCGCTGCTCGCCGCGCTCGACGAGACGTCCATGGAGAACCAGCGCGACGTCGTCAAGAACGAGCGCCGCCAGCGCTACGACAACGTCCCGTACGGCACCGCGTTCGAGAAGCTCACCGCGCTCTCCTTCCCCGACGGCCACCCGTACCACCACACCCCGATCGGCTCCATGGCCGACCTCGACGCGGCCACCCTGGAGGACGCCCGCACGTTCTTCCGGACGTACTACGCGCCCAACAACGCCGTCCTGTCCGTCGTCGGCGACATCGACCCCGAGCAGACCGTCGCCTGGGTCGAGAAGTACTTCGGCTCCATTCCCGCACACGACGGCAAGCAGCCGCCGCGCTCCGGCGAACTCCCCGAGACCATCGGCCGCGAGATCCGCGAGGAGATCCGCGAGGACGTCCCCTCGCGCGCCCTGATGGCCGCCTACCGGCTCCCGCACGACGGCACCCGCGAGGCCGACGCCGCCGACCTCGCCCTCACCATCCTCGGCAGCGGCGAGTCCAGCCGCCTCTACAACCGGCTGGTCCGCCGCGACCGCACCGCCGTCGCCGCCGGCTTCGGCCTGCTGCGCCTGGCCGGCGCCCCCAGCCTCGGCTGGCTCGACGTCAAGACCTCCGGCGATGCCACCGTCGAGCAGATCGGCACCGCCGTCGACGAGGAGCTCGCCCGCTTCGCCGCCGAGGGCCCCACCGCCGAGGAACTCGAACGCGCCCAGGCCCAGATCGAGCGCGAGTGGCTCGACCGGCTCACCACCGTCGCCGGCCGTGCCGACGAACTGTGCCGCTTCGCCGTCCTGTTCGGCGATCCGAAGCTGCTCAACGACGCCCTCCCCAAGGTCCTCGACGTCACCGCCGAGGAGGTCCAGGCCATCGCCAAGGCCCGGCTCCACCCCGACAACCGGGCCGTCCTCGTCTACGAGCCCACCGCCGCCGAGACCGACGCCGCTTCCGAAGAGGAGGGTGCCGCCGTATGAGCACCGACTACGTCCCCGCCATGACCTTCCACCCGCAGCCCCAGCCGGGCACGCCCAGCCCCTGGGACTTCCCCGCCCCCGAGCGGGCCGCCCTCGGCAACGGCATCACCGTCCTGCACTGCCACCGGCCCGGCCAGCAGCTGGTCGCCGTCGAGGTGCTGCTCGACGCCCCGCTCGCCGCCGAGCCCGACGGCCTCGACGGCATCGCCGGCATCCTCGCCCGCGCCTTCAGCGAGGGCACCGACACCCTCAGCGCCGAGGAGTTCGCCGCCGAGCTGGAGCGCGCCGGCGCCACCCTCGACGCCCACGCCGACCACCCGTGCATCCGGATCTCCCTGGAGGTCCCCGCCTCCCGGCTCCAGCGCGGCCTGTCCCTGCTGGCCGACGCCCTGCGCGCCCCCGCCCTGCCCGAGGCGGAGATCGAGCGGCTGGTCGCCAACCGCCTGGACGAGATCGTCCACGAGCAGGCCAACCCCGCCCGGCGCGCCGCCAAGGCCCTGTACGCCGAGCTGTTCGACGCCGCCGACCGGCTCTCCCGGCCCCGCGCCGGCACCGCCGACACCGTCAAGTCGATCGACCGCGCGGCCGTCAAGGCCTTCTACGACGCCCATGTGCGCCCCGCGACCAGCACCGTCGTGGTCGTCGGCGACCTCACCGGCGTCGACCTGCCCGCGCTGCTGGAGAGCACCCTCGGCACCTGGACCGCGGCGGCCGCCGAGCCGTCCGCCCACGCCCCGGTCACCGGCGACGACCGCGGCCGCGTCGTCATCGTGGACCGCCCCGGCTCCGTCCAGACCCAGCTGCTCATCGGCCGGATCGGGCCCGACCGCCACGACCCGCTCTGGGCCGCCCAGATCCTCGGCACCTACTGCCTGGGCGGCACCCTCACCTCCCGCCTCGACCGCGTCCTGCGTGAGGAGAAGGGCTACACCTACGGCGTGCGGGCCTTCGCCCAGCCGCTGCGCTCGGCCGCCGACGGCAGCGGGCGCGCGATGCTCGCCATCAGCGGCTCGGTGGACACCGCCTCCACCGCCCCGGCGCTGGCCGACACCTGGACCATCCTGCGCACCCTCGCCGCCGAGGGCCTCACCGACGCCGAGCGCGACGAGGCCGTGCAGTTCCTGGTCGGCGTCGCCCCGCTGAAGTACGAGACCGCGGGCTCGGTCGCCGGCACCCTGGCCGACCAGGTCGAGCAGTACCTGCCGGACGACTACCAGGCGGAGGTCTACCGGCAGCTCGCCGAACTGCCCACCGCCGCCGCCACCGAGGCTGTCGTCGCGGCCTTCCCGCCGGACCGCCTCGTCACCGTCCTGGTCGGCGACGCCGCCGTGATCGCCGACGACGTGCGGGCGCTCGGCATCGGCGAGGTCACCGTCGTCAGCTGATCCGTCCGTCGGATCCCCGTCCGGCCCGGTGGAGCACCCGCTCCGCCGGGCCGGACGCGTTGTTAAATCCGTTGCGGGCCGCCCCCGTTCCGTGGATAGATGTTCCCCGGCGCACAGCACGTGCGAACCGGCGACGAAGGAAGGGAGGCGGTCACCATGCGGGTCGAGCGAGTCATACGACGCTCCCCACGGCCGTATTCCCCCTGTCCCGTCGCCCTGGGCCGCTGAGCCCCACCCCCTGAACTTCCCCGAGCCGCGCCGGGATTCCACGCGCGGCAGCATCCTCACGTGAACTTCCCGACCTCTGGAGGTCGTTCGACCATGACGTACACCGAGGTGCCCGGCGTCCGGGTGCCGATCCGGATGTGGACCGACCCGGCGACGGTCGAGGGCCAGGCCCTGCAGCAGCTGCGCAACATCAGCTCCCTGCCCTGGCTGCACGGCCTCGCCGTGATGCCCGACGTCCACCTGGGCAAGGGCGCCACCGTCGGCTCCGTCATCGCCATGAAGGACGCGGTCTGCCCGGCGGCCGTCGGCGTCGACATCGGCTGCGGCATGAGCGCGGTGAAGACCTCGCTCACCGCCGAGGACCTCCCGGACGACCTCTCCGGCCTGCGCCGCGAGATCGAGCGGGCCATCCCGGTCGGCCGCGGCCTGCACACCGACCCGGTCGACCCGGCGAAGCTGCAGGGCTTCCGCGCGACGGGCTGGGACGACTTCTGGCGGCGCTTCGACGGCATCGCGGAGGACGTCAGGTGGCGCCGCGAGCGGGCGATGCAGCAGATGGCCACGCTCGGCGGAGGAAATCACTTCATAGAACTGTGTATCGATACGACTGATGCGGTCTGGCTGATGCTCCACTCCGGTTCCCGCAACATCGGCAAGGAGCTGGCCGAGCACCACATGAGCACCGCCCGCTCGCTGCCGCACAACCAGGGCCTGATCGACCAGGACCTGGCCGTCTTCCTCGCGAAGACCCCGGAGATGGCGGCCTACCGCCAGGACCTCTTCTGGGCGCAGGAGTACGCGAAGCACAACCGCGCGGTGATGATGGCGCTGTTCCAGGACGTCGTCCGGCGGGAGTTCCCCAAGGCGGAGGTCGCCTTCGACGACGTGATCAGCTGCCACCACAACTACGTGTCGGAGGAGCGGTACGACGGCGTCGACCTGCTGGTGACCCGCAAGGGCGCGATCCGGGCCGGCTCCGGGGACCTCGGGATCATCCCGGGCTCGATGGGGACGGGTTCCTACATCGTCCGCGGCCTGGGCAACGCGGCGTCGTTCAACTCCGCCTCGCACGGCGCCGGCCGCAAGATGAGCCGCAACGCGGCGAAGAAGCGGTTCACCACCCAGGACCTGGTCGAGCAGACCAAGGGCGTGGAGTGCCGCAAGGACGGCGGCGTGGTGGACGAGATCCCGGGTGCCTACAAGAACATCGAGAAGGTCATCGAGCAGCAGAAGGACCTCGTCGAGGTGGTCGCGCACCTCAAGCAGGTCGTCTGCGTGAAGGGCTGACCGAAAGCCGATCGGGGTGCCGCCACACTGTGGCGGCACCCCGATCGGGTGGGTGTCGCGAGCTCAGACCGCGGCGGGGAGCTCGTCGAGGCCCTCGGAGACCAGCTTGGCGAGGCGGTCGAGGGCGTCGTCGGCGTTCTCGGCGTCGGAGGCGAGGATGACCTCGTCGCCGCCCTGGGCGCCCAGGCCGAGGAGGCCGAGCATGGAGGCGGCGTTGACCGGGTTGCCGCCCGGCTTGGCGATGGTGATCGGCACGCCGGTGGCCGTGACGGCCCGGACGAAGACGGAGGCGGGACGGGCGTGCAGGCCCTCGGCCCAACCGATGGTGACGCGGCGCTCAGCCATGAGACGTGCCTTTCCGGTGAAGCTGGTCACGGCCGTGCTCGGGGGAGCGGGGGAAGCGGCCATGTTGTCTAGACCAGTGTTGCACGCAGGTGGCCCCTGGGAACCGCTGCGTTCAGGAGTTGTGATTGTTTCTTTTCGGGGCATAAAACCCGGTCGATGGTCCTGTCCACCCTGCCGTGGGCACGCGTCCGGCGCCATCCGGCTCATTGCCGGATAACCTGACGAATGTGGAAGACCCCGCGGTGGCGAACCCCGAGCAACCCGACTACCCGCAGCACTGGGAAGCGGACATCCTGCTGCGCGACGGAGGCACGGCCCGGATCCGTCCGATCACGCCCGACGACGCCGGACGGCTCGTGGAGTTCTACGAGCAGGTGTCGGACCAGTCCAAGTACTTCCGGTTCTTCGCCCCCTACCCGCGGCTCTCCGACAAGGACGTCCGCCGCTTCACCCACCACGACTTCGTGAACCGGGTCGGCCTCGCGGTGGTGGTCCGGGACCGCTTCATCGCCACCGTCCGCTACGACCGGATCGACGCCGAGGGCCGCCCCTCCGACACCGGCACCGACGCCGAGGTGGCCTTCCTGGTGCAGGACGCCCACCAGGGCCGCGGCGTGGCCTCCGCCCTGCTGGAGCACATCGCGGCGGTCGCGCAGGAGCGCGGCATCCGCCGCTTCCAGGCCGAAGTGCTGCCGGAGAACCGGAAGATGGTGAAGGTCTTCACCGACGCCGGCTACACCCAGCACCGCAGCTTCGCCGACGGCGTGGTGCACCTGGAGTTCGACCTCGAACAGACCGACCGCTCGCTCGCCGTGATGCGCGCCCGCGAGCACCGCGCCGAGGCACGTTCGGTGCAGCGGCTGCTCACCCCGCGCTCGGTGGCGGTGATCGGGGTCTCCCGCACCCCGCAGACCGTCGGCCGCGCCATCCTGCGCGACCTGCTGGGCGACGACGCCCGGGCCGACCGCCCGGTGTACGCGGTGAACCGCAACGCCGTACCCGGCACCGAGCTGGACGGCGTCCCGGTCCACCGTTCGATTCTGGACATTCCCGGGCCGGTGGACCTCGCGGTGATCGCCGTCCCCGAGGGCGCCGTCCCGGCCGCCGTCGCCGACTGCGGCGCCCACGGGGTGCAGGGCCTGGTGGTGGTCACCGCCGGCTACGCGGAGACCGGCCCGGAGGGCCGGGACCGCCAGCGCGCGCTGGTCCGCCAGGCCCGCGCGGCCGGCATGCGGGTGATCGGCCCGAACGCCTTCGGCCTGATCAACACCGACCCGCAGCGCCCGCTGAACGCCTCGCTCGCCCCACGGCTGCCCGGCCGCGGCGGCTTCGGGATCTTCTGCCAGTCCGGCGCGATCGGTGTGGCCCTGCTGGAGGCCGCCCACAAGCGCGGCCTCGGCGTCTCCTCCTTCGCGTCGGTCGGCAACCGCGCCGACGTCTCCGGCAACGACTTCCTCCAGTACTGGGCCGAGGACGAGGCCACCCAGGTGGTGCTGCTGTACCTGGAGTCCTTCGGCAACCCGCGCAAGTTCACCCGGATCGCCCGCCGCCTCGCCGCCGTCAAGCCGGTCGTGGTGGTCAAGGGCGCCCGGCACACCGGCAGCCTGCCGCCCGGCCACGCCGTCCCCGCCACCGCCACCGGTCTGCGCGACGCCACCGTGGACGCGCTGTTCGAACAGGCCGGCGTCACCCGGGTGTCGACCATCACCGAGCTGTACGACACCGGCGAGCTGCTGGCCCAGCAACCGCTGCCGCCGGGCAACCGGGTCGCGGTGGTCGGCAATTCCGACTCGCTCGGCCTGCTCACCTACGACGCCCTGCTGAGCGCCGGCCTGCGCCCGCGCACGCCCGTCGACCTCACCACCGCCGCGACCGGCGAGAACTTCCGGATCGCCCTGGACGTCGCCCTCGCCGACCCGGCCGTGGACGCGGTGATCGCCGTCGCCATCCCGCCGATCGGCACCTCCGCCCACGCCTTCATGGGCGGCCGGCTGACCGGCGAGGACGACCCCGCGATGGGCTCGGACGACCCGGAGATCGCCGCGGCCCTCCTCGACGCCGGCCACCGCGCCCGGGAGCTGGGCAAGCCGCTGCTGCTCACCCACCTGGCGCTGACCGACCTGCCGGCCCGGTTGCGCCCCGGCGGCATCCCCGCGTACGCGGCGCCCGAACGGGCTGTGCACGCCCTCGCCCACGCCGTGCACTACGCGCAGTGGCGCCGCCGTACGGCCGAGGCGGAGGAGACGGCACGCGTCCCGGAGCTGGACCGGATCGACGAGCCCGGCGCCCGCCGGCTGGTGGAGGCGGCGCTGAGCACCCGGGCCGCCGCCCGCCCGTCGCCCACCACCACCCTTGCCCGAGGCGCTACGCGCCGCACCGTCCTGCTGCGCGCCCAGCCCGGCGGCGCCCGGATCACCCTGTCCGAGGCCGAGGCGCAGGAACTGCTGGCCCGCTACGGGATCGACGTCTCGCCGGTGCTGCCGGCCCCGGACGAGGAGGCCGCCGTCAGGGCCGCCGGGACGCTCGGCTACCCGGTGGCGCTGAAGGCGACCGCCCCGCACCTGCGCCACCGCCCCGACCTGGGCAGCGTCCGGCTGGACCTGACCGGCGAGGCGGGCCTGCGCCGCGCCCACCGCGAGCTGGACGCGCTGCTCGGCGGCGCCGCGCCGGCCGACCTGGTGGTCCAGCGGATGGCACCGCGCGGGGTGGACACCGTGATCGCCGCCACGGTGGACCCGGCGGTCGGCGCGATCCTGTCCTTCGGTCTGGCGGGCGCCCCGGCCGAACTGCTGGGCGACACCGCGCACCGGCTGGTTCCGGCCACCGACCAGGACGTCGCCGGGCTGATCCGGGAGGTCCGGGCCGCGCCGCTGCTGTTCGGCTGGCGCGGCGCCGAGGCGGTGGACACCGACGCGCTGGAGGAGCTGCTGCTGCGGGTGTCGCAGCTGGTGGACGACGTGCCGGAGATCGCCTCGGTGGATCTCGAACCGGTGGTCGTGGCCCCGCACGGACTGGCGATCCTGGGGGCGCGGGTGCGGGTCGCACCACTGCCGGTCCGCAGCGATCTGGGTCCGCGCGCCATGAGCACGCTGTAACCTTCCTTGGTTGCGCCCTGCCCGGGCGCTGTTGTCCGAAGCTCGGCGCCGTGCCGCCCGCTTCGTCGGCGGACCATGCCAGGATGGAGATATGGCGAAGACCGGTACCACCACCACTCAGGACCTGCGCTCGGCGATCGAGCGCAGCGGCTACTACCCGGCCCTGGTGTCCGAGGCGGTCGAGTCCGCGGTGGGCCCGGAGCCGATCAGCTCCTACCTGGTGCACCAGGAGACGACCTTCGACGCCAACGAGGTGCGTCGGCACGTGACGGTGCTGGTGCTCACCCCGACCCGGTTCGTGGTGAGCCACACCGACGAGCAGTCCGGCGCCGAGGGCAGCCCGGCGGTGCCGTTCGCGACGACGTCGACGGAGAGCGTCCGACTGGACCGGATCGGCTCGGTCGTGGTGAGCCGGATGGTGGCCAACCCGGAGACGTACACCCCGGGCACCCTGCCGCGCGAGGTGGTGCTGACGATCGGCTGGGGCGCGGTGCAGCGCCTGGACCTGGAGCCGGCCGGCTGCTCGGACCCGAACTGCGAGGCGGACCACGGCTACACCGGCTCCGCCACGGCCGACGACCTCTCGCTGCGGGTGAGCGAGGCCGGTGACGGCCCGGAGACGGTGGCCCAGGCGCTGGTGTTCGCCCGGGCGCTGTCCGACGCGACGATCAACAACGGCCCGCGGGTCTGATCGCCGCCGTCTGATCGCCGCCGTTTCCGCCCGCTACGAATCCGGTTCCATGTCCTTCGTTCCTGCCGACGGCTTCGACGCCTTCGAGATCCTCGACCCGGCCACGGCCCCCGCGCCCCCGTACGGCAGCGGCTCGCTCTGCGACCTGCTGCCCTCGGTGGCGGCGGGGCTCGGCGTTCCCGGGTTCACCGCGACGCTCCCGATCGCCCCGGCGGACCGGGTGGTGGTGTTCCTGGTGGACGGCCTGGGCTGGGAGCTGCTGCTGCGCCACCCCGAGTACGCGCCGTTCCTGTCCTCGCTCGCCGGGAGTTCGCTGGGGGGCAGCGGCCGTCCGCTGACCGCGGGCTTCCCGTCCACCACGGCGACCTCGCTGGCCTCGGTCGGCACGGGTACGCCGCCGGGCCTGCACGGCCTGGCCGGGTACACCGTGGCGGTGCCGGGCGCCGGCTACCTGATGAACCAGCTCCGCTGGCAGCCGCCGACCGACCCGCACGCCTGGCAGCCGTACCCGACGGTCTTCGAGCGCACCCACGAGGCCGGGGTGGCGACGGCGCAGGTCTCGTCCCCGCTGTTCGCGCAGACCCCGCTGACCAGGGTGGCGCTGTCCGGCGGCACCTTCATGGGCCGCACCACGGGCGAGGAGCGGATGGACCAGGCGGCCGCCTGGCTGGCCGAGCACGACCGGGCGCTGGTGTACACCTACGTCAGCGAGCTGGACGGCGCGGGCCACCGCTTCGGGGTGGACTCGGACGAGTGGCGGATGACGCTGGACGCGGTGGACCGGCTGGCCCGCCGGCTGGCCGAGCAGCTGCCGCCGCGCTCGGCGATGTACGTGACGGCCGACCACGGCATGATCGACATCGCGCCGGAGGACCGGATCGACTTCGACGAGGACTGGGAGCTGGGCGCCGGTGTCGCCCTGCTCGGCGGCGAGGGCCGGGCCCGGCACGTGTACGCGGTGCCGGGGGCGGCGGCCGACGTGCACACGGTCTGGAGCGAGGTGCTGGGCGACCGGATGTGGGTGGCCACCCGGGACCAGGCGATCGCGGCGGGCTGGTTCGGCCCGGTGGTGGACGACCGGGTGTACGCCCGGATCGGCGACGTGGTCGCCGCGGCGCGCGACGACATCGCGATCGTCGCCTCCCGCAACGAGCCCGGCGAGTCCGCGATGATCGGTCTGCACGGTTCGATGACTCCGGTCGAGCAGTTCGTGCCGCTGCTCGAAATCCGCGGCTGATCCGCTCACTTGACTCTTCTGTGCCCGAACTCCCCTGATTTGAAAGGCCCTTGCTCCACCCATGGCTGAACTGGTGTTCTTCTCGGGCACGATGGACTGCGGCAAGTCGACGCTGGCGCTGCAGATGGACCACAACCACACCGCGCGCGGCCGGCAGGGCGTGATCCTCACCCGCAACGACCGGGCGGGCGCGGCGACGATCTCCAGCCGGCTGGGCCTGCGCGCGGACGCGGTCGAGGTGACGGACGACTTCGACTTCCACGCCCACGTGGTGCACCGGCTCTCGGCCGGCGGCCGGGTGGACTACCTGATCTGCGACGAGGCCCAGTTCTTCGCCGCCGAGCAGGTCGACCAGCTGGCCCGGGTGGTGGACGAACTGGACATCGACGTCTACACCTTCGGCATCACCACGGACTTCCGCACCCGGCTGTTCCCCGGCTCGCAGCGGCTGATCGAGCTGGCCGACCGGGTGGAGGTGCTCCAGGTCGAGGCGCTGTGCTGGTGCGGCGCGCGGGCCACCCACAACGCCCGGACGGTCGGCGGGGTGATGGTGGTCGAGGGCGCCCAGGTGGTGATCGGCGACATCTCGGTGGCCCGGGACGAGGTCGGTTACGAGGTGCTGTGCCGCCGCCACCACCGCCGCCGGCTGACCGCCGCGACGGCGCGCGCCTCGGTGCTCTCCCCGGACGTGCTGCCCTTCGAGGAGCAGCAGGCCTGAGTCCACCGCGGGCCCGGGATCCGAAGCCGTCCCGGGGCCAGCCGAAGCCGTCCCGGGGTCTAGGGGAGCACCTCCAGTACGGAGAAGTGCCCGCCCTGCGGGTCGGCCAGCCGGGCGGCGCGGCCGCGGGCGGTGTCCTGCGGTTCGACCAGGACCCGGCCGCC
Source organism: Kitasatospora sp. NPDC032121 (assembly GCF_055580145.1). Lineage (NCBI taxonomy): Bacteria > Bacillati > Actinomycetota > Actinomycetes > Kitasatosporales > Streptomycetaceae > Kitasatospora > Kitasatospora sp. NPDC032121. The sequence goes on from NZ_JBVILX010000019.1 coordinate 128,783, forward strand.
GAGTTCGACGGTGCGCCGGGCGGTCAGCGCGGCGTCGCGGACCGCGAAGTGGGTGCGCCAGCGCGGCGGGTGGCCGCGCAGCTCGGCGCGGTGCCGGATGCCGGCGACCGGCTGCCCGTGTACCAGCAGCGCGCTCTCCTCCGGGGTGGAGCGGACCGGGCGGTCGAGCACGGTGGCGTAGAAGGTGGCCGCGCCCGGCGCGTCGGGGGTGAGCAGTTCGGCCCAGGCCGGGGCGCCCGGTTCGCGCCCGGCCTCCCGGCCGAGGTGCTCCTCGCCCTGCCAGAGGCCGAAGACCGCGCCGGAGACGTCGGAGGCGATGGCCATCCGCCCGGCACGCTCGGCCTGGAGCGGCCCGACGGCGACGGTGCCGCCGCACGCGCGGACCAGTTGGGCGGTGCGGTCGGCGTCGTCGACGGCGAAGTAGGTGGTCCACTGCACCGGGAAGCCGGTGGCGGTGGAGACGCCGAGGCCGGCCACCGGCGCCCCGTCGAGCTCGGCCCGGACGTAGTCGCCGAGTTGGCCCGGCCCGGGGGTGTACGTCCAGCCGAGCAGGGCGCCGTAGAAGGCGCGGGCGCCGGGCAGGTCATCGGTCAGCAGGCTGACCCAGCAGGGCGTGCCCTGGGCCAGTCGGAGTTCCACCGCGGGCAATGCGGGCCTCCTCGTGGGTGGTTGGCGCACGGAAATCCTCGGGCGCGAGGGTGATGCTTCCACCCTGGCGGGCGCCCAACCCTCGGGCCGCGCGGAAAGTCCGGCAAAGACCCCACAAAGAGCGGTGGTTCGGGCGTGTCGCTGCGGATTCCGTCGGATTCCGGCGGTCGGACCACGACTGCGAGCCGGATGTCCCGCCGCCGGACACCCGCGCTGCGCGACAATGGCCGCCATGACCACCACCTACAACGACGGTTCCCCGCTGATCTCCGCGGCCGGGCTGCGGGAGGCGCTGGCCTCCGCGCTGCCGCCGGTGCTGCTGGACGTGCGCTACCAGCTGGTCGGCGCCGCACCGGGCGGCCCGACCGCGGCCGAGGAGTACCGGGCCGGTCACCTGCCGGGCGCCCACTTCGTCGAGCTGGACCGGGACCTGGCGGCCCCGCCCGGTGCCCCCGGCCGGGGTGGGCGCCACCCGCTGCCGGACCCGGAGGAGTTCGGCGCGGCGATGCGCCGCTTCGGGGTGAGCGCGGGGCGCCCGGTCGTGGTGTACGACGGCGCGGCCTCGATGGCGGCGGCCCGGGCCTGGTGGTTGTTGCGCTGGGCCGGGCACCGGGACGTGCGGGTGCTGGACGGCGGCTTCGCGGCCTGGCGGGAGGCCGGGCTGCCGGTGACGGCCGAGCTGCCGGAGCCCGCGGAGGGCGACTTCAAGCCGGTGCCGGGGCAGCTGCCGACGGTGGACGGGGACGGTGCCGCGGCCTGGGCGCGCGGCGGCCTGCTGCTGGACGCCCGGTCCGGGGAGCGCTACCGGGGCGAGGCCGAGCCGGTGGACCCGCGGGCCGGGCACATCCCGGGCGCGGTCTCGGCGCCGACGGCCGACAACGTGGGCCCGGACGGCCGGTTCCTGCCGGCGCCCGAGTTGGCCGCCCGCTTCCGGGCGCTGGGCGCGGGGGAGCGGGAGACCGCGGTGTACTGCGGTTCGGGCGTGACGGCGGCGCACCAGATCCTGGCGCTGGAGGTGGCGGGTCTGCCGGCCACGCTGTACCCGGGCTCGTGGAGCGAGTGGTCTAGCGACGAGGCGCGCCCGGTGGCGGTCACCGGGCAGCCGGGCTGATCCCCGGGTACGCCGAAGGGGCGGGAGGCCCGGCCTCCCGCCCCTTCGGCGTCCTGCTACTCCTGCTTCTTGCGCCGGCTGCCGAAGACGATCTCGTCCCAGCTGGGCACGGTGGCCCGGCGCCCGGGCCGGACGCCGTCCGCCTCGGCCTGCCGGTCGGTGGTGCCGACCAGGCGCTCGCGGTGCGGGGCGACGGCGCGCGGCATCAGGATGTCGGCGTAGGCCGAGCCCGCGCCGACCGCCGGGGCGGCCGTTGCAGCCGGTTCCTCGCCGTCCTCGGCGACCTCGGCGGGTACCGGTTCGATCGAGGCGGGGGCGCCGACGGCGAGGTCGCCGCGGAAGGCGGGGACCACGTCGAGCAGGCTGGTCAGCGAGTCCCGGGACTCGGCGGTGGCCTCCCGCGACTCGCGGACCTCGCGGGCCGACATGATGCGGTCGGCCGAGGGCCGGTCGATCATCGGGCGGGGCGGCCGGTCCTGGGGGAGCCGGGCGATCCGCGGGATGAACGGGAAGACCGACTCCTCCTCGCGCTCGACGTTCTCGCCGATCAGCGCGCGGGCCTCGTCGTCGTTGGGCTGGACCAGGCGCCGGGGCGGGTCGTACGTCCACGACGCGCTGCGGCCCTCGCCGTCGGCCCGGTAGGAGAGGATGACCTCCCAGGTGCCGTCGTCGCGCCGCCAGGAGTCCCAGCGCTCGGTGTCCTTCTCGGCGCCGCGCAGCGCGAGCCGCTCGGCCACGGCCTCGCCGAGCTGCGGTCCGGGGGACTCGCCGTTGCGGCGGATGGCGGTCTTGCGGGCGCGCTCGGCCATGAAGGCGCGCTCGGCGAGCACCGGGCCCTCGAAGCGGCGGACGCGGTCGACGGAGATCCCGGCGGCCTGGGCGACCTCCTCGGCGGAGGCACCGGCTCGTATCCGGGCCTGGATGTCCCGGGGGCGCAGATGGCTCTCGACCTCGATCTCGATCTGGCCGAGGCGCGGCCGGTCGCCGCGGATGGCGGCGCGCAGCCGCTCGTCGATGGGAAGGGTGTACTCCGTGCTGTCGGCAGCCTTGAGCACCAGCCGTGTGCCGTCGTTGCTGACGGCCACAACCCGCAGTTCGGGCACGGTTACCTCCCGGGTGGTGCCTGCCGACGTCACCTGCGTCGCTGCTCCCGTACTGAGTGTGGCCTGCCCACTCGCGACTGGCCACAACCTTGCTGAGTTCCCCGGCGTGTCGGGCTTACGCCCGCGCACGCCGCTGTGGCACGGTTGCCTTTTTGCCACGCCATCCGTCGACGTCGCGCCTGGGTGTCCCGGCCGTCCTCGCACGCGCAGTGAACGCGACGATCCGGGACGGGCGTCGCCGTGCGTGCCCGTTCCGTGGCTCCTCGTCAAGCTACCGGTGTAGACGTAGTCGACAAGTCGACCCAAGGCTCGGGCTTTACGAACAGTACTCCATTCGTGGCATCCAGAGGGGCGGCTCGCCGCTCAAGTCTCCCGCGATTCACGGGAATCTCAAGAGCGCGCTCCCCTAATGGCGGACCACCGCCGGATGGACGGTGATCATCTTCACACAATCCCGGTGCGAAGAACCGCATTTTCGCCCCTTGTGTCCTTCTTTGGGCAAGATGGAGAGTCTTGTTCGAAGAACAGTCGCATGGACCGAGGGATGTTGATGCCGGAGCGGAGCCCCGCCGAGGAGGGCGGCAAGGCCAAGGAGGAGCGCAGGCGCATCGATCTGAGTGTGGCTCAGGTCGCGGCGAGTGCGCTGGCCACGGTGGTGGGGGCGCTGCTGGCCTCCGAACTGGGGGTGTACGGCACGATCCTGGGCGCCGCCGTGGTGAGTGTCGGCGCCACCACCGGCAGCGCCGTGTTCCAGCACATCTTCAAGCGGACCGGCGAGCAGCTGCGCGAGGCGGTGGACCGGGGGCCGAACCAGGCCGCCAACACCCTGCGCCAGGTGCCGGTGGAGGCCGAGCGGCCCGGGACGCGGGCGCAGCCGCCGGTGATCACCTCGGAGTGGAACGAGCCGCAGGTGGTCCGGGCGCGTCGGCGGTGGGGCTGGAAGACGTACGCGGCGGTGTCCGGGCTGGTCTTCGTGCTGGCGATGACGCCGATCCTGGCGTTCGAACTCGCCACCGGGCAGCCGGTGTCGGCGACGGTCAAGGGCGGATCCGGCAGCGGCACGTCCTTCGGCGGCTCGGTGGCGCCCAAGTCCTCCCGGCCGCAGGACGCCCCGGCGGACCGGCCCTCCCCGGGCGGCCGGCCCGGCCAGGGCGGCGCGCCGTCCGGCGGCGCCTCGGCCCCGGCGACCACCGGGCCGAGCCGGGAGCCGGGCGACACGCCGGGCACCGGCGCGGGGTCGGCATCGCCCTCGGCGGGCCCGAGCGCGACCCCGTCGGCCGGCGCCTCCCCGTCGGCGGGTGGCGGCAGGCCCACCGGCGGGGCGAGCCCGCAGCCGCCGGCGTCGGGCGACGCGCCGGCGAAGGACCCGGCGAGGGATCCGGTGAAGGAGCCCGCGAACGAACCCGCGAAGGCCCCGCCGGCCGCCGACACGCCGTAGGCGCTAGGCGCCCAGCACCCGGCGCAGGTAGTCGTTGCCGAACACCCGCTGCGGGTCGACCTCGTCGCGCAGCGCGGTGAAGTCGGCGAAGTGCGGGTAGACGCCGGCCAGGTACGCGGCGTCGCGAGTGTGCAGCTTGCCCCAATGCGGCCGTCCCTGATGGGCGGTCATCAGCTGTTCGACGCCGGTGAAGTAGCCCTGGTCGGCGGTGCCCCGGTAGAGGTGGACGGCGATGTAGGCGCTGTCCCGGCCGGAGGCGGTGGAGAGCCAGAGGTCGTCGGCGGGGGCGAAGCGCACCTCGACCGGGAAGCTGACCTTCCAGTCGGAGCGCTCGACCAGGGCCTTCAGTTCGCGCAGCACCTCGCCGACGGCCGCGCGCGGCACGGCGTACTCCATCTCCACGAAGCGGACCTTGCGCGGGCTGGTGAACACCTTGTACGCGGTGTCGGTGAAGCTGCGCTCGGACCAGGCCCGGCTGGCCAGCGAGGCGATCGAGGGGATCGAGCCGGGGAAGCGCCGGCCGACCCGGCAGGCGCCCTCCCAGACCGTGTTGGAGAGGAAGTCGTCCTCCAGCCACTCCTTGAACCGGGGCAGTGGGGCGGCCGGGCCCTGGCTGCGGTTGTTGCGCTTGGTGGAGCAGCGGTCGGTGTGCGGGAACCAGTAGAACTCGAAGTGCTCGTTGACGGCGGTGAGGTCGTCCAGGCGTTCCAGCACCTCGTCGAAGCCCATCGGCTGCTCGTGTGCGGTGAGCAGGAAGGCGGGCTCGACGCCGAAGGTGAGCGCGGTGATCACGCCGAGGGCGCCGAGCCCGAGCCGCGCGCCCTGGAAGAGCCGGGGGTTCTCGGTGGGGGAGCAGTGCCGGACGGTGCCGTCGGCGAGGACGATCTCCAGGGAGCGGATCTGGGCGGCCAGCGAGCCGGAGTCGCGGCCGGTGCCGTGGGTGCCGGTGCTGGTGGCGCCGGCCACGGTCTGGACCTCGATGTCGCCCATGTTGGTCAGCGAGAGGCCCTCGGCGGCGAGGACCCGGTTGAGCCGGTGCAGCGGGAGGCCGGACTCGACGGTGATGGTGCCGGCCTCGCGGTCGATCCCGCGGACGGCGGTGAGCGCGTGCGGGCGGATCTGGACGCCGTCACCGGCGGAGGCGATCGAGGTGAAGGAGTGGCCGGAGCCGACGGCCTTGACGGTGCGGCCCTGTTCGGCGGCCCGCAGGATCTCCTTGGCCAGCTCCTCCACGGTGCCGGGGGCGGCGGCCCGGGCGGGCCGGGCGCTCTGGTTGCCGGCCCAGTTGGTCCACCGGGTGGGGGTCGCGGTGCTGGCCTGGGGCATTGCGCTGCCTCCTGCTCCGTGGCCGAACGGGTCGGCGCGGTCGGGGGCGGCGCGGCCGCCCTACCCACAGGTAGCCCCGTGGGTAGGGCGAGAGACTAGTCAGTTCACCGTTCGGCGTCTACGGTCCGTTCGGCCTCCTGGACGGCCGTCTCGGCGCCGGGTGCGGCGGCCAGTCCGGCGCGCAGCCGGCCGAGGCCGGCGAGGGCGGCGACCACCCCGAGCAGGCCGGCGGCCAGCGGCACCCAGTAGCCCGCGGCGGCGCCGGAGGCGTCGACCACCCAGCCGGCGGCCGAGGAGCCGACCGCGACGCCGAGGGCCAGGCCGGTGGTGGTCCAGGTCATGCCCTCGGTCAGCTGGGAGGCCGGGACGAGCCGTTCGACCAGGGCCATCGCGGTGATCAGGGTGGGGGAGATGGCGATGCCGGCGATCAGCAGCGCCGCGCCGACCGCGACCAGTCCGCCGATGCCGTGCACCGCGTGGGCGACCAGCAGCAGCGGAACCATGCTGACGGCCATGAACAGGACGCCGCCGAGGAAGCGCACCGCCATCGAGCCGGTGAGCTTGAGGGTCCCGAAGACCACCCCGGCCAGGCAGGAGCCGAGCGCCCACAGGGCGAGGATCACGCTGGAGATCGACTTGTGGCCCTGGGCCTCGGCGTACGCGACGGTGACCACCTCGACCGAGCCGAAGATCGCACCGGTGGCGACGAAGGTCACGATCAGCACCTGGAGGCCGCGGTTGAGGATCACCGAGCCGCCCTCGTGCCGGGCGGCCGGGTGGATCGGCGGCTCGGTGGAGCGCTGCCCGGCGAACAGCAGGACGCCGACGGCGAGGAAGATCCCGGCCAGCAGCACGCCGGCCTCGGGGAAGACGGAGGTGGCCAGGCCGATGGCGAGGATCGGGCCGACGATGAAGCAGACCTCGTCGACCACGGCCTCGAAGGAGTAGGCGGTGTGCAGCTTGCCGGTGTCCTCGCGGTAGAGGTGGGCCCAGCGGGCGCGGACCATCGCGCCGGTGCTCGGCATCACGCCCATGCCGGCGGCGAAGACGAACAGCGTCCAGTCCGGGGCCTCCAGGCGGGCGCAGAGCAGCAGGCCGGTGACCGCGACGACGGTGATCGCCATGGCGGGGACGATGATCCTGCGCTGGCCGTGCCGGTCCACCAGGCGGGAGACCTGCGGGCCGAGGACCGCGGCGGAGATCGCGAGGCAGGCCGAGACCAGGCCCGCCACCCCGTAGGAGCCTCGGAGCTGGGACAGCATGGTCACGATGCCGATCCCGGTCATGGAGATCGGCAGGCGGGAGACGAAGCCGGTGGAGGAGAAGGCCAGAGTGCCGGGGGAGGCGAATATCTGGCGGTAGCTGGACAGCACGGGAGCTCCGGGCAGGGGGAGTAAGGAACAAGGCTGGCAAACACAGCTTACGTACGTTGGCAAACGGTATTTTCCGGACGCCCGCGCGGCCCCGGGGACGGCACCCGCCCCCTCAGTGGCAGGATCGGTGCCATGTCCGACGCGCGCAAACCCTCACCGTCCGGCGCCGCCCCGTACGACGCCCTGCTGCTGCTGTCCTTCGGCGGGCCCGAGGGCCCCGAGGACGTCGTCCCTTTCCTGGAGAACGTCACCCGCGGCCGCGGCATCCCCAAGGAGCGGCTGAGGGAGGTGGGCAAGCACTACTTCATGTTCGGCGGGGTCAGTCCGATCAACGGGCAGAACCGCGAGCTGCTCGCCGCGCTGCGCAAGGACTTCGCCGAGAACGGGCTGGGCCTGCCGATCTACTGGGGCAACCGGAACTGGGCGCCCTACCTGGTCGACACCCTGCGCGAGCTGGCCGCCGACGGCCACCGCCGGATCGCCGTGCTCGCCACCAGCGCCTACGCCGGCTACTCGGGCTGCCGCCAGTACCGGGAGAACCTGGCCGACGCGCTGGCCACGCTGGCCGAGGAGGGCGTGCCCGTCCTGCGGGTCGACAAGCTGCGGCACTTCTACAACCACCCCGGCTTCGTCCAGCCCATGATCGACGCCACCCTGGCCGCCCTGGACCGGCTGCCCGAGGCCGTCCGCCCCGGCGCCCGGCTGGCGTTCACCACCCACTCCATCCCGGAGACCATGGCCGAGAGCTCCGGCGCCCCGGACGACCCGGCCCGCGGCGAGCCCGGCGGCGCGTACGTCGCCCAGCACCTGGACGTGGCCCGGCTGATCGCCGCCGCGGTGGCCGAGCGCACCGGCGTGGCCGACCGGCCGTGGGAGCTGGTGTACCAGAGCCGCAGCGGGGCCCCGCACATCCCGTGGCTGGAACCCGACATCTGCGACCACCTGGAGGCCCAGCGGGCCGACGGGGCGCCCGCCGTGGTGATGGTCCCGATCGGCTTCGTCTCCGACCACATGGAGGTCAGGTACGACCTCGACACCGAGGCCGTCGCCAAGGCCGCCGAACTCGGCCTGCCGGTGGCCCGCGCCGCCACCGTCGGCGCCGACCCCCGGTTCGCCGCCGCGGTGCGCGAGCTCGTCCTGGAGCGGGCCGCCACCGAGCGCGGCGAGCCGGTGGCCCGTTGCGCCCTCGGCGCCCTCGGCCCCAGCCACGACGTGTGCGCGGTGGCCTGCTGCCCCAACCCGCGCGCCCCGCGTCCGGCCGTCGCCGAGCGCTGACCGCCGGCTCCGCCCGTCCCGTCCGTCCCGCCGGACCTGCCGGCCCCGCCCGTCCCGCGGCCCCCGTCGTCCCGTTGTCCCGTCGCCCCGGAGGAGAACCCGTGCCCACCCCCGCCCTGCCCGACGACCGGCTCCTCGACGACCTGCTGGAGGTCGCCCTGGACGCGGCCCGGCAGGCCGGCGCCCTGCTGCGCGACGGCCGGCCCGCCGACCTCGGCGTGGCCGGCACCAAGTCCAGCCCGGTCGACGTGGTCACCGAGATGGACCTCGCCTCCGAGAAGCTCGTCCTGGAGCTGATCACCGACCGCCGCCCGGAGGACGGTTACCTCGGCGAGGAGGGCGCCGAGCGGCCGGGCACCAGCGGGGTCCGCTGGGTCGTGGACCCGCTCGACGGAACGGTCAACTACCTCTACGGGCTGCCCTCCTGGGCGGTCAGCGTGGCCGCCGAGGTGGACGGCCGGGCGGTCGTCGGCGTGGTGTACGCCCCGGTCCGCGGCGAGCTGTTCCACGCCGTCCTGGGCCGTGGTGCCCGCCTCGGCGGCCGCCCGCTCTCGGTCCGCCCGGCCCCGCCGTGGGGCCAGGCGCTGATCGCCACCGGCTTCAACTACGTCCAGTCGGTGCGGGTCCGGCAGGCCGAGGTGCTGCTGGCGCTCATGCCGGAGGTGCGGGACGTCCGCCGGGCCGGGGCGGCCGCGGTGGACCTGTGCGACGTCGCCGCCGGGCGGCTGGACGGCTACTACGAGCGCGGCCTGGCCCCCTGGGACCGGGCCGCCGGCTGCCTGATCGCCACCGAGGCCGGCGCCCTGGTCGGCGGCCGCCCCGGGCACGGCCCGGACGGCGAGCTGACCGTGGCCGCCGCCCCCGGGGTGTACGAGCCGCTCCAGGAGCGGCTGGCCGCGCTGCGCGCCTGGGCGGACTGACCGGTTCCGCCGCGCCCGCCCGCGGAGCCACGGGCGCGGCGCGGCGAAACCGGACATGCGAAGAGCCCTGACACACGGGGAATGTCAGGGCCTGGGTTTCGCACGGCCCCCGCAGGGCCGCTGGTGCCGGAGATCCGGCGACGGGTCGGTGTACCGGACGGGTCAGGCAGCGGTGCGGTGGCGCTCCAGCACCGTGTCCACGCCGTGCTCGGCGGCGAGTCGGCGGAGGTCGTCCAGCTCGGACTGCTCCACCTCGGCGAGGAACTCGTCCCCGGCCTCGATCGCTCGGTGCAGGTCCTGCTCGGCGTTGGCTATGCGCTGCAGGATTCCGGCCTTGAAGGCGTCCATACGGGCCCCCTTACTGTGTCGGACGTGCACGGTCGTGCGCTCTCCGCCCTGAGGAGGTCCAGCCGGTGAAAGCACCCAAGCCGGAAGGTGGTGAATCTCCGGACGGGGTGCGGAGCGGCCACGGACCGCTCCCGGTGATGTCCCAGCCCCAGGGCCGGCGCGGATGAACGCACGGCGGGTGGGTGCGACCGGCCGTCAGCCAGATCGCGGGTGTGCAGCTGTCCTCCCCGCCCCCGAGGCCGGGAAACCTCCCGGCGGAAGAAAGTTGCCTGTGTCACAGTCCAAGCGGAGTGGTGCGGATGCGAACGGTCACCACCGGGGACCCGGGGGCCGTGCCCGTGGGGCAGCTTATCGCTGCTTTACCGCCGGACCAGGCAGGATGGAGGCACCGTCGGAGCCGTGCGTCCGCTTCCGGGGCCGGCCTGGAGAAGGGACAACGACCGTGCGGGTTCTCGTCGTCGAGGACGAGCAGCTGCTTGCCGAGGCCGTCGCGACCGGCCTGCGCCGCGAGGCGATGGCCGTCGACGTGGTGTACGACGGGGAGGCCGCGCTCCAGCGCATCGCGGTCAACGACTACGACGTCGTCGTCCTGGACCGCGACCTTCCGCTGGTCCACGGGGACGACGTCTGCCGCAAGGTGGTCGAGCAGGGCCTGGCCACCCGGGTGATCATGCTGACCGCCTCCGGCGACATCAGCGACCGGGTCGAGGGCCTGGAGATCGGCGCGGACGACTACCTTCCGAAGCCGTTCGCCTTCAGCGAACTCGTCGCCCGGGTAAGGGCGCTGGGCCGCCGCGCGACCATCCCGCTGCCCCCGGTGCTGGAGCGCGCCGGCATCTCGCTCGACCCCGGCCGGCGCGAGGTGATCCGCGACGGACGCACCGTCCAGCTCGCCCCCAAGGAGTTCGCCGTCCTGGAGGTGCTGATGCGGGCCGGCGGCGCCGTCGTCTCGGCCGAACAGCTCCTGGAGAAGGCCTGGGACGAGCACACCGACCCGTTCACCAACGTCGTGCGCGTCACCGTGATGACGCTGCGCCGCAAGCTCGGCGACCCGCCGGTGATCGTCACCGTGCCGGGCTCCGGCTACCGGATCTGACGACCGGAGTCCGCCCACCCCGCGACTCCCCGCCGCGAGCGCCCGCCCCGGCGGACGCCCCGAGAGGACCATCATGACCACCCCGCCCCCGGCCGGCGGGCCCTCCGGCGCGCCCGCCGGCGGCCCGCGCGCCGTCCCGCCGAAGCCCCTGGCCCCGCCGAGCGTCCACCGCCCCGGGCACTACGTCCCCGGCGACGGCATGCTCGCCTGGCTGCCCTTCCGCCCCACCATCCGGATGCGGCTCACCCTGCTGTACGGCGGGATGTTCCTGATGGCCGGCGTCGTGCTGCTGCTCCTGATGTACGTGTTCTTCCAGGACGCCGTCTCGTACCTGGCCCCGCGCCAGCTGCGCTTCGACAACTACATCCAGGTCACCAGCCCCGACGGGGCCGTCCGCAACATGAACAGCGCGGACTTCAACCAGTGGCAGGCCGCCGACTACCTGGCGCGCTCCGACTCCGCGCTCAACACCCTGCTGCGCAAGTCGCTGACCATGCTGGTCTGCCTCGCCGTGATCGCCTTCGCGGCGGGCTACGCGATGGCGGGACGGGTGCTGCGCCCGCTCGGCCGGATCACCCGCACCGCCCGCGACGTCGCCTCCTCCGACCTGCACCGCCGGATCGAGCTGGACGGCCCGGACGACGAGCTCAAGGAGCTCGCCGACACCTTCGACGACATGCTGGACCGACTGGACCGCTCGTTCGACTCCCAACGCCGCTTCGTCGCCAACGCCTCGCACGAGCTGCGCACCCCGCTGGCGATCAACCGCACCCTGCTGGAGGTCCAGCTCTCCGACCCGGCGGCCTCACCCGACCTCCAGCAGCTGGGCAAGACCCTGCTGGCCACCAACGAGCGCAGCGAGCAGCTGGTCGAGGGCCTGCTGCTGCTCGCCCGCAGCGAGAACGCGCTGACCGACCGGCGCCCGGTGGAGCTGTCCGAGGTGGCCACCCGGGCGCTGGAGCAGACCCGGGGCGAGGCCGAGAAGCGCGAGGTCGAGCTGCGCGCGAAGCTCGATCCGGCCGTGGCCGCCGGCAACGGCGTGCTGCTGGAGCGGCTCGCGCTCAACCTGCTGCAGAACGCCGTCCGCTACAACTCCCCGGGCGGCTGGGTCGAGCTGGCCACCACCGCGGTGCCCGGCGGCGGCGAGCTGGTGGTCTCCAACACCGGCCCGGTGGTGCCCGGGTACGAGCTGGAGCACATCTTCGAGCCGTTCCGCCGGGTCAAGGGCGCCGACCGCACCCGCAGCGACAAGGGGGTCGGGCTCGGCCTGTCCATCGTCCGATCGGTGGTGCGCGCCCACGGCGGCACCATCGAGGCCACCGCGCGCGCCGGCGGCGGCCTCACCATGAGGGTCCGCATCCCCTCTCCGTAAGGGTCCAACGCCCCTTCCGCAGGCGACCGTTTCCAGCCGCCCCCGTCAGGTCCGTCAAGAAGACATAAGGCCTGGCGGGGGCGGCTTGTCATTTCCGGCCCGATCAACTTACGGTGTCGTAACCTACGCAACCGTAGGTGAATCCGTCGGCAGCCCGCCGTCGGGTGCGAAAAGACGTGTCCCCATCCAGCGCGCCGTGCCCGTCCCCGCGCGTGCCGTCCCCTCAGGAGCAAGACCGTGACCATCGCCCCTGTGCAGAGCAGCTCCCCGCTCGTCGCGAGCGGCTGGACCGACGCGCGGCTGATCCTCGCCCTCGAAGAGGTCGTCGAGAAGGAGCTCAACCGCCACCTGGGCGTGGCCAGGGAGTGGATGCCGCACGAGTTCGTCCCGTGGAGCCAGGGCCGCGACTTCGACGGCGTGCTGGGCGGCGAGGCCTGGTCGCTCGAGCAGTCCCAGGTGACGGCCGTGGGCCGGGTGTCGCTGGTGGTGAACCTGCTGACCGAGGACAACCTGCCCAGCTACCACCACGAGATCGCGACCATGTTCGGCCGCGAGGGCGCCTGGGGCACCTGGGTGCACCGCTGGACGGCCGAGGAGGGGCGCCACGGGATAGCGATCCGCGACTACCTGCTCGCCACCCGGGCCGTCGACCCGGTGGAGCTGGAGCGGGCCCGGATGAACCACATGTCGGAGGGCTTCGAGTCCGACAACGCCCACAGCATGCTGCACTCGGTCGCGTACGTGGCCTTCCAGGAGCTCGCGACCCGCATCGCGCACCGCAACACCGGCAAGTACGCCGGCGACCCGCTCTGCGAGCAGCTGCTGGCGAAGATCGCCAACGACGAGAACCTGCACATGGTCTTCTACCGGAACCTCCTGAAGGCCGCCCTGGAGATCGCCCCAGACCAGGCCATGCGGGCCGTCGCCGACGTGGTCACCAACTTCCGGATGCCCGGCCACGGAATCCCCGGTTTCGAGCGCGCCGCCGCGCAGATCGCCCTCGGCGGGGTGTACAACCTGCGCATCCACCACGACGACGTGCTCCAGCCGGTGCTGCGCCACCTCAAGGTGATGGAGATCGGCGGGCTCGGCCCGGAGGGCCTGCTGGCGCAGAACGAGCTGGGCGTCTTCCTGGACGGGCTGGACGGCCAGGCCCGGAAGTTCGAGGAGCGTCAGGCCGCCCTGCTGGCGCGTCGCGCAGCCCGGAAGAACGCCGGCTGAGGCGCCGCACCGAACGGTCGGACTGGGTGGATTTTCCGCGGTTTGCCCTGGAAGATTCTTAACGTGACCAAGCTCACACCGTGTCGCTCCGCGATTTCGGGCGACCTCGGAGAGTTATCACCCCATCAGGGGTGTCGATCGCCGTCCGTGACCGGATTCCGACCGCCGGCCGGTCCACGGGATCGGTCGGCATCCCTGGTGGGCAAGGGATTTCACAGACGCATGCGGCTGCCGCGCTCACTGTGCGTGGTCGGTGCGCCGGGCTCGGGAAGGGCTGACGATGGCCCAGCGTGAGGCCTTCCGCAGCCCCGGGGATCACCCCGATGGAGCCCGGGCTGAGTGTCGATTGAGTAACAGGGCTTGAAGTAAGGCAAAATCTCCGCCTCGGGTCGGGCACAAGACCGGCCCCCCATGCGTTACGTGCGCTGGAGATACCGCACACACCGCACAACCCGGAGGGGGAGAGCGAAAAATGGCAACCGACTACGACACCCCACGCAAGACCGACGACGAGCTCAACGAGGACTCCATCGAGGAGCTCAAGGCTCGGCGGAACGACAAGGGCGGCAGCTCTGTCGACGTCGACGAGTTCGACGCCGCCGAGGGCATGGAGCTTCCCGGCGCCGATCTCTCGAACGAGGAGCTCGCCGTCCGCGTCCTGCCGAAGCAGGCCGACGAGTTCACCTGCATGAGCTGCTTCCTGGTGCACCACCGCAGCCAGCTCTACAGCGAGAAGAACGGCAACCCGATCTGCCGGGACTGCGGCGCCTGAGCACCGCGGCGGACAGGGCCCGGTGCCCGCGGCTGCGCCCGCGGGACCGGCACACCGCTCCTTCCGGCCCCGGGCAGCGGGGCCGGACGGCAGATCCGGGAACCGTCCGGTCGGACGGGCCCGGGAGGACGGAGTCGGCCGGCACACCGGTCAGGACAAAGTCGTAGGGACGGTCCCGCAGCAGCGGAACCGTCCCTCTCCGTTTGTCCGGCCCCTTCCGGCCGGCTCGTGCCGGGGCCGGCCGGCTCTCGTCCGGCCCGGGCCCGCCTCAGGTGCGGGCGCCGCGCCGGGCGTCCTCCAGCGCCTCCGCCAGCTTCATCGGCGAGCGGGTCGACAGATAGAGGTACGGCGTCGGGTCGGCCGGGTCGGTCACCTCGATCCGCAGCGCCGTCGGGACGTAGCTGCGCAGCAGCATGAAGGCGCGCGGATCGGCCTTCGGGCCGCGCCAGGCCGCCGCCTCGGCGGGGCTCAGCGCCTGCGCGCCGCCGAGCGCGTCCACCGGGATCCGGGCCGGGCCGGCCACCAGCGAGCCCTGGACCACGCGGATGCGGGCCGAGCCGTAGCTGCTGATCGCGACCGCGCCGGCGGCGATGCCCACCACCAGCCCGATCAGCGCGGCCGGACCACTGACCCGGATCAGGATCAGCGCGAGCGTGAGACCCACCGCGACCGGGAGCAGCCACCAGGAACGCGGCACCGTGAGGCGTTCGTCGTACATGCCCTCCATTGTGGTCGCCCTGACGTCCGGCCCGGGACGCCACCCCCACCGGAGGGCCCACTACCCCTGGGTAGGGTTGGACCCCGTGACCGGTACGACAGCCCCCAGCACCCCCACCGACCGGCCGGCGCCCGCCACACCGCCGACCCCGACCACCCCGCCGCCGGACGCCGTCCTGCCGGAGCGCCACCCCCAGGCGCCCGCCCCCGGCACCCGGCTCGGCTCCCACTACGAGCACTGCTTCGGCTGCGGCCCGCAGCACCCCGGCGGCCTGCGGATCGACGCGGTCGCCGGCGAGGGACTCGACGTGACCGCCGAGTTCACCGTCCGCGACGCCCACCAGGGCGGCCCCGGCCTGGCCCACGGCGGGCTGCTGACCACCGCCATGGACGAGACCCTCGGCACGCTCAACTGGCTGCTGCACGCCCCCGCCGTGACCGGCCGGCTGGAGACCGACTTCCTCTCCCCGGTGCCCGTCGACTCGGTGCTGCACCTGCGCGCCTGGATCACCGGCGTGCACGGACGGAAGATCTACAGCGCCGCCGAGGCGCGGATCGGCGGTCCGGACGGGCCCGTCGCGGTGCGCGCCCAGGCCCTCTTCGTCCAGGTGAAACTGGAACACTTCACCACGCACGGTCGTCCCGAGGACATCGAGAAGGTCCTCGATGACCCGGATCTGATGAAGCGCGCACGAGCCTTTGAGGTGAACCCTTGAGCGACACCCCCCGCCCGCAGCTGGACGTCCTGATCAAGCGCATCGACCCCGAGCTGCCGCTGCCCGCGTACGCGCAGCCCGGGGACGCCGGTGCCGATCTGCGCACCACCGTCGACGCCGAGCTGGCCCCCGGCGAGCGGGCCGTGCTGCCCACCGGCGTCGCGATCGCTCTGCCGGACGGCTACGCGGCCTTCGTCCACCCCCGGTCCGGGTTGGCAGCTCGTTGCGGCGTTGCCCTCGTGAACGCCCCGGGGACGGTCGATGCCGGGTACCGTGGAGAGATCAAGGTGATCGTCGTCAATCTGGACCCGCACGAGGGGGTCAGCTTCCGCCGAGGGGACCGGATCGCCCAGCTGGTCATCCAGCAGGTCGAGAAGGCCCGCTTCCACGAGGTGGAGGAGCTGCCTGGGTCGGCACGCGCCGAGGGCGGGTTCGGGTCGACCGGCGGCCACGCCGCGGTCTAGCATGCCCGCGGCCTCGCAGGAAGCCGAGCAGGTATTCGCATCGGTCTTGGACCGGGAAGGACAGTGACCGTGTTCCGTCGTCGCCAGAAGAGCGAGGACGCTGTCGAGCAGCTCGCCGACGACGCCATCAGCGCCGACGAGACGGCCGATGACGTCGAAGGTTCCGCCGAGAGCGAGAACGTGACCGAGCTGGACCCGGCCGACAAGGTCGGCCTGCCGCCGGCCCCGCGGCCGGACGGTCCGTGGGACCACTCCGAGCTGGAGAACCCCGAGGAGGGGCGGGTCGATCTCGGGGGTCTGCTGGTCCCCGGCGTCGAGGGCATGGAGCTGCGCGTCGAGGTCGCCGGTGACGCGATCGTGGCCGCCACCCTCGTGCTCGGCAACAGCGCCATCCAGCTCCAGGCCTTCGCCGCCCCGAAGTCGGAGGGCATCTGGGGGGAGGTCCGGGAGGAGATCGCCAACGGCATCACCTCGCAGGGCGGCCTCATCGAGGAGGAGGAGGGCCCGCTCGGCTGGCACCTCCGCGCCCAGGTCCCCGTACAGCTGCCGGACGGCACCCAGGGTGTGCAGCTGGTGCGGTTCGTCGGCTGCGACGGTCCGCGCTGGTTCCTGCGCGGTGTGATCTCGGGCCAGGCCGCGGTGCAGCCGGAGATGGCCGGGATCCTGGAGCAGGTCTTCCGCCAGACGGTCGTCGTGCGCGGCGAGTCCCCGATGGCCCCGCGCGACCCGATCGTGCTGAAGCTTCCCGAGGACGCGCAGATGGTCGCCGACGGTGGCGGGGCGGCCGCTGCCGCCGGTGAGGGCGACAGCCGCTTCGGCGGCGCCTCGCTCGACCCGTTCGCGCGTGGCCCGGAGATCACCGAGGTCCGCTGACCGACTCCGGCCGGCCCCGATCCGGCCGGCTCCGATCGGCATCGATCAGCACAGATCGCCCCTGCCCGGGAGCCCGGGCAGGGGCGATTTGCATGTGGCGGGTCCGTCCCCGTACAGTTCCGGAGTCGCCGCGGGAGACCGGGGCGACAAAGCGGAAAGCGAATCCGATGAATGAAACTCCGGAAAACGGAGCGGAAAACATCTGATAAGCTGGAAACACGAAAGAACGAAGCCCGGAGGGCCCGCTGGAAGGCGGTCCGAAGGAAGCGTCCGTTCCTT
>NZ_JBVILX010000020.1:0-144235 GCF_055580145.1 Kitasatospora sp. NPDC032121
CCCCCCCCCCCCCCCCCCCCCCCCCCCCCCCCCCCCCCCCCCCCCCCCCCCCCCCCCCCCCCCCCCCCCCCCCCCCCCCCCCCCCCCCCCCCGGCTCCGGTCACGTCCCGATCAGGTGCCTATCAGGTCCCGATCAGGTGCAGGGAGGCCCACAGGGCCAGGACCGCGGCGGTGAGGGTGGCCGGGACGGCGAGCAGGCCCAGGCGGGTGAACTCGCGCAGGTCCACCGGCACTCCGCGGTCACGGACGATGCCGCGCCACAGCAGGGTGGCCAGCGAGCCGGCGTAGCTGAGGTTGGGGCCGATGTTCACCCCGAGCAGGACCGCGAGGACGGCACCCGGCCCGGCCGGGACCGCCAGCGGCACCAGGGCGAGGGTGGCGGGCAGGTTGTTGATGGCGTTGGCGAGGACGGCGGCCAGCGCGGCGATGCCGAGCAGGGCCGGCAGCCCGGTGCCGTCGGGCACGAGGTGGGCCAGGCCGGCGGCCAGGCCGTTGTCCACGACCGCGCGCACCACGATGCCCAGCGCGAGGACGAACGCCAGGAACGGCAGGGCCGCCGAGCGCACCACCGTCGCGGGGGTGGCGTGGCCGCGGGCCAGGGCGCGCACGGCCAGGACGGTGGCGCCGGCGGCCGCCGCCCAGGCCGGGTTGACGTCCAGCGCGGAGGCGAGGCCGAACCCGGCGAGCGTGCAGCCCACCGTGACCAGGGCGAACAGCGGCATGGCGGGGGCCGGTGCGGCGTCGGCGGCCCCGGTGGGGGCGGCGTCCAGGTCGGTGGCGAAGCAACGGCGCAGCACCAGGTACTCGACGCCGACGGCCGCCAGCCACGGCAGCGTCATCAGGGCGGCGAAGCGGCCGAAGCTCAGGCCGCTGGCGGTGAAGGCCAGCAGGTTGGTCAGGTTGGAGACCGGCAGCAGCAGCGACGCCGTGTTCGACAGGTGGGCACAGGCGTACAGGTGCGGTCCGGGCCGGGCGCCCAGGCGGGCGGCGGTAGCCAGGACGACCGGGGTGAGCAGCACGACGGTGGCGTCCAGGCTGAGCACCGCGGTGACCGCCGAGGCGACGGCGAACACCTGGACCAGCAGTCGGCGCGGGCGGCCGGCGGCGCTGCGCGCCATCCAGGCCCCGCAGGCGCGGAACAGTCCCTCGTCGTCGCAGAGCTTGGCCAGCACCAGGACGGCGGCCAGGAAGCCGATCACCGGGCCGAGGCGGGCGGCCTCGGCCGTCGCGTGCTCCAACGGGACGGCGCCGGTCGCCACCAGCAGGGCGGCGGCCGGCACCGCGGCGGCGGCCTCCGGCCAGCCCCAGGGGCGGGCGACGGCGCAGATGAGGACAAGTAGCAGCAGGCCCGCGGACAGGACTTCGGCGCAGGCGGTGTTCAGGGGGTGCTCCTCGGGGGTCGGGTGGGGTGAGTGAGGTGGGGTGGGTGGTCGGTGCTCGGGCCTGGTTCGCGGCCCGGCGCAGCATGCCACACCGGTCGGCGGCGGACGCCGGGCAGGTCCGTGCGCCCGGGTCCGCACCCCCGCCTCCCCTCCCCCGGGGAGCAGGTCAGGTCAGTCCCACCAGAAGGACCACTGGTGGGCGCCCACCAGCTCCTCGGCGTACTCGGTGAGGCTACCGGAGCCCTGGAAGACCAGGTCCGGGCAGAAGGCGGTGTGCTCGGCGGCCAGCGGAAGCGCCTCGGCGAGCGTGGCCGGCGGCACGGGGACGCTCAACACCAGAGTATCGAAGCCGACTTCGACGACCTGGGCGCCGAAGCGGCGCTCCCAGTCGGCGAGCACGGCGGCGATCTTGGCGATGTCGTTCTCGTGGTTCATGGGGCCGCTCCAGCCGCACACCGCGAGTGCGTGGGCGCCGCTGTCGGCCCGCACCAGGCCGAGGCGGACGTCCTTGACGGACCGCAGCACCTCGGCCAGCTCCCGGGCCTCGGCGCCGGCGGCGCCGTCCGGGACGGTGGCGGCGAGGGCGAGGCCGGGCCAGGTGCGGCCGTAGGGGGCGAAGGTCTCGTCGATGATCTCGACGTCCTCGCCCGTCTCCCCGTCCTCGTCCTCGTCGACCTGCTTCCACCAGGTGCTCAGCAGGGCGGCCGGGTCGCAGAGGTCGAGTATGGCGGCGTCGGCCGGGTAGAGCTCGCCGGACAGCCAGGGCCGGTAGTCCGGGCCGGTGCCGTCCAGCGGGCTGAGCAGCAGCGGCCACAGCCCGGTCTGCGGGTGGGCGCGGTGCAGCTGCCGCCACAGCCCGGCGGGCGCGGGGGCGTCGCTGATCCACAGCAGCGGCCGGCGCCCCTCGTCCTCGGCGACCGTACGACCGGGCGGCAGGTCGACGGGCAGGGCGGCGAGGGCGGCGGCGAGGTCCGGGTGCTCGGTCATGCGGCTCACCGTAGGCGCCACCACCGACAAGGACCGCCGGGCTCCCCCGGGCGCCCGGAGGACGCGGCACGGCACCGACACCGGACCTGCCCGCCGAACCCCCACCCCCCAACACGAGAAGTCGACCCCGCCGACTTCCCACGCCGCACGGGAACCGCCCGCGCACCTGCACGCCTCGGCCCGGCTCCGCCCCGGCGCCGCCCCGCCTTGACCCCCCAACCTGCGGACGCGCGCCCCGGAGCGCCTCAGGAACACGGCACGGCGCAGCCGACACGCCACAGCGCCGATGCCAGGCCAACCTGCGAACCCTCAGGGCCAGGCCGGCTCCCCCAGGCACGAGAAGTCGACCCAGCCGACTTCCTGCGCGGCACACCCCGCACCGCACGGCAACCGCCCGCGCGTGTAGGCACGCCTCGACCGGCACTGTCCCACCCCGAGGGCGGCGAGGCCCTCGGGGTGGGGCCGAGGCTGGTGGCGGCGAGGACGGAGGCGGGCCGAGCAGGAACGGCGGCACCGGAGAGGACGATGTCGGCCCGGAGCCAGGACGGCGGCGCCACGGCGAGGCCCCGGACGTCGGGCGCAGGCCGGTGGCCGGGGCCGGCAAGCACGACACCCCCACCGACACCACGGGGCCAGAACAGCCCCACCCGCGTACGCCGGCACACCACGGCCGGCTCCGCCACCGCAGCGATGACCTCGGCGGCTCAGGACCAGGGCAGCCCCGACCGCGTGCGCCAATACGCCTCGGCGGGCTCCGCCATGGTGGCGAGGGCGGCGAGGTCCTCGGGGGTGGGGCGCAGGGTGGTGGCGGCGAGGTTGGAGGTGAGTTGGGCGGGGGTGGCGGCGCCGGAGAGGACGGTGTCGGCCCAGGGTTGGGCGGCGGCAGCGGCGAGGGCGAGGGCGTCGGGGGTGGTGCCGGTGCGGGCGGCGAGGGTGCGCAGGGGGGCGGTGTCGGGGCCGGTGGCGTTGCGGCCGGCGAGGCGGCCGTTGGCCATGCCCTCCTTGACGACGACGAGCCAGCCGGCCGCGTGGACTTCGGCGAGGGCGGGGGCGGCGGAGGTCTCCAGGAGGTTCCAGGTGGCCTGGACGGCGGTGAACAGGGGTCGGCCGTCGGTGGTGACGGCGAGGGCCCGGCGGATGGTGTCGGCCTGGGCGGGGCCGCTGGTGGACAGGCCCACGCGTACGCCTTCGGCCGCGAGGGCGGCGAGGCGCCGGTGCAGGTCGGGGTCGGTGAGGGCGAGGCTGTCGGGAGTGACGGAGTGGACCAGGTAGACGTCCAGGTGGTCGCCGAGCAGGGCGCGGGTCTCGCGGAGCTGGCGGTCGTAGACGGCCGTGGAGTGTTCCTTGACCTCGTGTGCGGCGACTCCGCTGGTGCGCCAGTCGGCGGTGTAGGTGTAGCCCCACTTGCTGCCGACCGTCACCTCGGCCGCGGCCTCGGGGTGTTCGGCGAGCCACTGGCCGAGGAACTCCTCGGCGCGGCCGTAGGAGCGGGCGGTGTCGAGGTAGCGCACGCCGGCGGCGTACGCGGCGTCGAGCAGGGTGTGGGTGCGCTCGCGCAGGGCGTCGACGGTGCGGTCGGCGGGCAGGTCCGTGTCGCGCCCGAGGTTGATGTAGCCGGGCCGGCCGACGGCCGCCGTGCCCAGGCCGAGGCGCGCGGGGTGCGGGCGCGCGGCGGGGGCGGGGGTCGGGGTGGCGGCGGGGTCGGTCGGCATGGTGGGGTCTCCTCGGGCGCGGTGGTTCTCACCTGGGACTTTAGTCGTGCCGCCGCGGCCGCAGGCGGTGCCGGCGGGCTACCAGGCGGCCCACCCGCCTGCCTCCGAGGACGACGGTGAAGACGGCAGCGACGACGACGGCGGCGACCAGGGCGGCAGCGACGACGACGGCAGCGCCGCACGGGCGGCGCGCGCCGGCGCGGCTCCCTGGTCCAGGCGCAGCACGAAGTTGACGTAGTCGAGCGGCTTGCCCGGCCAGTGGCGGTCGTTGCTGGTGAGCAACTGGCTGCGCAGGCCGCCGTGTTCGGTGACGGGCCCGGGGGTGGTGCGCAGGTTGGGCTGCCAGCCGCGGCCGCGCAGGTGGTGTTCGAGGGAGAGCGTCCAGCTGTCCTCGTCCATCTGGATGGTGGCGCCGACCCGTCCGGGCAGCACCCGTAGTCCGTGTGCGCCGCGGACGACCGCCCGCTGGTCGAAGTCGGCGCTCCTGCCGACGACGGTGATCCGCCATGCGCCGTGGAACCTGAGCACGCCTGCCTCCTGACGCCGCGGCGCCCGCACCGGCGGAGGGCGCCCCGTCAACGTCTACGGCTCCGGCCCGCTGCCGGGCTCAGTGAGCCCGAACCCGCGGGATACCCGGTTGGGCCCGGGCCGGTTTCTCGGTCACTCGGGTCGCCGGTCACTCGGGTCGCCGGTCGCTCGGCTCGTCGGTCACTCGGGTCGTTCGGCGGTCGGGGCGCCCGCGACGCGGCGCTCGCCGCCGTTGCGTTCCTGCCAGAAGCGGTACACCTCGACGGCGGCGTCGCGCTGCTCGTGGCGCATGGGCATCCGGCGTTCCTGGTGGGGCTTGGCGAACTCGGCGTAGAAGCTGTCCAGTTCGAAGTACTTGCGGTCGTCGACGTAGTGGGGTTCGTAGGCGTCGCGGGTGGTGAGGAAGACGACCTCGTCCGGCGAGCAGTAGTACAGCGAGCCCAGGCACATCGGGCAGGGGTGGGCGAGCACGTAGATGGTGGTGCCGGTCAGGTGTTCGGTGCCCAGCTTGGTGCAGGCGTCGCGGATGGCGAGGATCTCCGCGTGGGCGGTGGGGTCGTTGGTCTGGGCGACCTTGTTGGGGCTCTCCGCGAGGATCCTGCCGTCCTTGACGATGACGGTCGCGAACGGGCGGCCGCCGTCGGCGACGTTCTGGCGGGCGATGTCGATGGTGTGCTGGGCGAAGTCCACGGTGGTCCTCCGGAGTTGAGAGAGATGGGGGCGGGCCGGATGGCTGTGCTCCCGGCCCGCCCGTTGCCGACCGGCGTGTCGCGTGTCGTCCTGTCGGTGCGTCAGAACGGCTTGGTCGGCAGGTACTTGCCGTCGAGGGTGATGACGGCGCGTTCGCCGCCGTCCGGGTCGGCGACCTTCTTCACGTCGAGCCGGAAGTTGATCGCGGAGATGATGCCGTCGCCGAACTCCTCGTGGACCAGGGCCTTGAGGGTGGTGCCGTAGACCTGGAGCATCTCGTAGAAGCGGTACATCGTCGGGTCGGTCGGGATGCGGTTGGGCATCGAGCCGCGGACCGGGATGGTCTGCAGCAGCAGTGCGGCGTCGTCGTCCAGGCCGAGCAGTTCGGCCGCGGCCTTCGCGGACTGTTCCGGCAGCGGGTGCTGGCCGAGGACGGCGGCGGTGGTGTAGGCCACCGACAGGCCGGAGGCCTCGGCGATCTGCTTCCAGGACAGGTTCTTGCGGGTCTTGGCTTCGACGGCCTTGTCGGCGAGGGTCTCGCGGGCGGTCTGGCCGGCCTGGGCGTGCACCATGATCGGTACGTCCTTTCGGGGGGGGTGTGTCACCCGCAGACGGGGCGACGCGGGAAGGGGGAAGGGGAGGGGGTGTGGTGGTCAGGCGGCGAGCGCGGGGGCGGCGGTGAGGTCCTCGACCCGGCCGGTGGGGATGTCGTAGACCCAGCCGTGCAGGGCGACCCTGCCTTCGGCGAGGGCGCGGGCGACCGAGGGGTGGGTGGCCAGGTTCGCCAGCTGGGCGTGCACGTTCTGGCGTACCAGCGCGGGGACGTCGCCGTCGGCGGCGGTGCGGGCCACGGAGGCGTCCGCGTGGCGCAGCCAGGTGGCGACCGCGGGGGCGGCGCTGAGGTCGTGGCCCTGGGCGAGGGCGGTCATCGCGCCGCAGGCGGAGTGGCCGCAGATGACGATGTCCTTGACGCCCAGCGCGGTGACGGCGTACTCGATGCTGGCGGCGACGCCGTCGGCCTCGGGGCTGTGGGCGGGTACGAGGTTGCCGGCGGTGCGGATGACGAACAGGTCGCCGGGTTCGGTGCCGGTGATCAGCTCGGGGACGACGCGGGCGTCGGAGCAGCTGATGAACAGCGTGTCCGGGGTGTGGTGGGTGGCGAGGTGCGCGAAGAGCTGCGCCTTGGCCGGGAAGACGTCCCGCTGGAATCGGGCGACGCCGTCGGTGAGGTCCTGCACGGTCACTCCCTTCGGGTGGTGATCGGCCCTGTGGGCTGGTGAGATCCACCATGCATGACCTGCTTCTATAGTGTCCAAGAGCCTTTGGCCATGGGATTCATTGGCCTTATCTATAGGTGTGGTTACAGTGGTGCCATGGCCGCTCTCGAACTGCGTCACCTGCGCTACCTGCTCGCTGTCGCCGAACACGGCAGCTTCACCCGCGCCGCCGAGGAGCTGCACATCTCCCAGCCCACGCTCTCCCAGCAGGTCAAGCAACTGGAGCGGACCCTGGGCGTGCAGCTGCTGGACCGCACCGGCCGCGCCGTGCGGCTGACCGACGCCGGCGCCGTCTACACCGACCACGCCCGGCGCGCGCTGCGCGACCTGGCCGCCGCCGAGCGCGCCGTCCACGACGTCCAGGACCTCACCCGCGGCCACCTGCGCCTGGGCGTCACCCCCACCTTCACCGCCTACCTGGTCGGGCCGCTCACCGCCGAGCTCCACGCCCGCCACCCCGGCATCGGCCTCACCCTCGCGGAGATGACCCAGGAGCGCATCGAAGCGGCCCTGCTCGCCGACGACCTCGACGTCGGCATCGCCTTCGCCGGCGCCCACCTGCCCGGCATCGCCGCCGCCGGGCTGTTCACCGAGGCCCTCAGCCTCGTCACCGGCACGGCGCGCGCCGAGGCGATGCCCACGCCGCTACCGGTCCATGCCCTCCAGGGCGAGCAACTCGCCCTGCTCAGCGGTGGGTTCGCCACTCGTGGCCACATCGACGCCTACTTCGAGCGTCACCGGGCCGTCCCGCGCATCGCGGTCGAGGCCAACTCGATCCAGGCCCTCACCGAGATCGTCCGGCGCACCGGCCTGGCCACCGTCCTGCCCGACGCCATCGCCCACGACCACCCCCACCTCGCCCCCGTCCCCCTCGACCCGCCGCTGCCCACCCGCACCGTCGCCCTCCTGCACCGCGAGGGCGCCTACCGCAGCGCCGCCGCCCGCGCGTTCACCGGGCTGACCCACGACCTCGTCCGCGCCCGCGGCTACGCTCCCGCGCCGTAGCGGCCGTCTTCGACCTCGTGTGCGGGGGGGTCAGCGGCGGGCCGCGGCCAGGGAGCGGAGCTGGACGTGGACGGCGGCGGGTTCGGTGCCGGTGAGGGCGGCGACCTCGGCGGCGGACAGGTCGAGGACCAGGTGCAGCAGCAGGACGTCCTGCTGGGCGGCGGTCAGGTGGGCGACCGGGCCCAGCGGCCGGGGGCCGGCCTGGGCGCAGACGCGGCGGCGCACCGCCTGCCAGGCGCAGGCGGTGGGGCTGGCGGTGGCCAGGGCGTCGAGCCAGTGGCCGCTGAGTTCCTCGAAGGCGGCGCGGACGGCCAGGGGCGCGTCGGCGGGCGCCAGGAGCAGTGCGGCGTAGTCGAGGTAGTGGCGCAGGTGGAGGTCGTGCAGCGCCCACAGGCCCAGGGCGGGCCCGGGGGCGGCCGAACGGCGTGGTGGTGTCGGCATGGTGGTGTCCCGGGGTGGCGCGGGTGGGTGCTGGTCCGGGGGGGGGGGGGGGGGGGGGGGGGGGGGGGTGTGGGGGGGGGGGGGGGGTTCTCCCCCCCCCCCCCCCCGGACCGGGTCACACGAGCACCGACGGGTTGTCGTCGGTGCCTTCGCGGCCCGCCGTGGCGGGGTGGCCGGGGCCCTCGTCCCGTTCGGCGGCGAGGCTGTTGCGCAGGGTCACCCACAGGCGGAACAGGATGTCCGTCGAGGTGCCGGCGCTGGAGGACTGCATGGCCCGGGCGAACTCGCTGTGGTGCGTACGCGAGTTGACCGGCAGCGGGGTGCGGGCGTTGTTCGTCCGGTCCCAGGCCGCCGCCCACAGGGCGCGGCGGGCCTCCTTGACCCCGCAGACCTCCATGTAGGCGAGGAACACGGGTTTGCGCAGCGGGGCCTCGCCCTTGAGGACCAGGGCCAGCGTGCTGGAGGGCAGGCGTCCGCCCCGGTTGCGGGCCCGGCGGTCCAGTTCCCGCAGGGAGGGCCAGTCGGCCTTGCGGCGCATCTCGTGCATCGCGCGGCGCAGGTCGGCGAAGGAGTCGGCCTGTTCGGGGTCGATCCGCCGGGGCGCGCGCAGTCTGCGGCTGCCCGAGGGGCGGGGCACGTGGGCCCAGTAGTTGGCCTGGACCCACTTGCGCCGGGCGGTCTTGAGGTCGCCGCCGCATTCGCGGGTGACGGCCTCGACGACCTTCCAGCTCGGCACGGAGCGCCCGCCGGCGGCCCGTTGCAGGGTGGTGGGGTGGTAGTTGGTCCGAGCAGCGAGCTGACGGTACGTCAACTGGGCCTGCTCGCGCTGCTTCCGCAGCAAGGCGGCCAGCCGGCCCAGCGCCGGCTCGGTCGCCTCGATCGGGTTCTCTCGGCGTCCCATCGCTGGCAGGCGTTCTTCCTAGGCCCGCTCCCGTCGGAGCCTGGCGGCCAACAGGCAGCCGCCGGTGGCCAGTTCGAGTGCCGCTCCGGCCGACATGCCGGTCGCCACCAGGGCGGCGGCCAGCGTGACCGCCAGGACGACCACGACGACGACCACGGCCGTCCCGTACGGGCGCAGCGGTACCGGGTCCGCCGTCGCGCACGGGGTGGTGCGGGTGCGGGTGCGGATGCGCTTGTTCCGGTTCCTCTTCATCGAGGAGTCCTCCATATCACTGTCCACTCCAACTGGCGGGCACTTGTGCGGTTGGCGTCGCACTGGGTGCCCGGTGGCATCACACTCTGTCAGGCGTATGGGTGAATCCCAATCGGTTCGGTGAACATCGCGCAGATTGATGCGCCACGGTCCCGGCCACTCGCCGCAATCTCGTGAATGCTCTACCAGAGAAGCACAGTTCAGCGAACTGAAACCGAATTTTGATGCGCCTTTGTGCAGCGCGCCCTTGTGAGGCCTCCTGGCTGGATGTGACGATTCGGAGTGCGGCGTCATCCGGACTCGCGGGTTCGGAACCCGGGGCGCTGTTCACTCCAACAATCGGGAACATCGGCAGCGGGCCGTGTTGGCGCATGGGTCCGTCCGAACAGCAGAGACCGCCCGGCCCTGGTGGCCCGAGCGGTCTCTCTGTGTTTTCCCGGCGCGTTTCCCCGGCACGTTTCCCCGGCGCGTTTCCCCGGCCCGCTTCGCGGGCGGTGGACGTCAGGTCAGTCGCGGGTGGTCCAGCGCTGGGTGGCGCTGGTCGCGGAGGGCGCCGTGAGCGTCGCGCCCATGCCGGACTGGTTGCTGGGGGTGTCGAGGACGTAGCCGGTGTTCGGGTCGGTGATCTTCATGCTGCCGTCGTCGTTCCGGGTGACCTGCCACTTCTGGGACGCGGACTGTGCGTCGGACGGCTTCACCGTGACGCGGTAGCTCGGGTAACCGCTGGACGTCAGGGAGAGGGAGGGGTTGCAGCCGTCGTGGATGCGCACCGTGCCGTCCGCGTTGATGTCCAGCCGCCACTGCTGTCCGAGGTCGGCCGAGTTCTTGTCGTAGATGGAGGCGTAGCTGTTGGGGAGCACCATGCAACCGCTGCCCTGGTGCGACAGCACGAGGTTGCCGCCGTTGGAGAGGTAGTGGGGCCGGCCGTCGCCGACGGGCAGGGGCCCGTAGTAGATGGTGTGCTTGGCCAGCAGCTCGAGCGCCGCGCCGGTGGTGGCGAGCGGCGGGACGGCGGCGGGACGGACGGTCTTGAAGTAGTCGGCGAACGTGCCCGGCGTGCGGTCGTTCAGCGCCTTGAGGGTGCCCTGCCAGCCGCCGTCGACCTGCCGCCACAGGTCGAGCAGTGAACCGGAGATGTTGCCGGAGACCGTGTCCCCGATGTCCCAGCCGCTGCCGTAGGTGAATTCGGTGCTGCTTCCGCTCGACCACACGTAGCGGTTGTCGCCGAGCAGGTAGGCGGAGACGGCGTCGGCGAAGCCCTCGACCCACGCGCAGGGGCGGGCCGCGCTCGACCAGATGTAGTGCGAGGCACAGACGCTGTCGGGGGGCCAGGCGCCGTTGAAGAGGCGGTGCATCAGGAAGTGGCCGCCCTCGTGCAGGACGGTGTGCTCCGAGTCGGGGTCGGCGTCGGAGAGGTAGACGGTGTTGGCGAGGTCGTACTCCGGGCCCCGGCCCGCGCCGGGGCCCCAGACGACGGAGAGCTCGGTGCAGGAGCCGCTGTTCGGCTCGTGGGCGCTCCAGCAGGAGCTGACCGGGTTGTTGCGGCCCCACCACAGGAGGTTGAGGGTGTCGAGGACGTGCCAGGCCCGGGAGGTCTGGGCCGGGGGCTTGATGACGCCGAGGGAGGCGCTCGCGGAGAGGTTCTGCTGGACCGGCGAGTCCACGGTGTACAGGGAGCCCTGGGACAGGACCTTCCACATCCTGGTGCTCTCGGAGTAGAACCGCACCCACATGCTGTTCATCGTCGTGGTGGTCGTGGGGGTGTAGCAGAGGTTGAAGCCGCCGTCGGACACGGCGGTGAGGCCGTAGACGCCGAGCACGTGCGGGGTGTCGGCGGCCTTCTCCCGGCCCCACAGCTCGACGTTGGCGTTGCGGACGGGCTTGGTCCGGGTGGGCTTGCCCGAGCCCTCCTCCGCGTTCTGGTAGTCGTACTGGAAACTGCCGCTCAGGCAGATCGGGCTCGCGGCGACCGCCGCCGAGGCGGGGGCCGCCGCGAGCGGGACGACGGCGAGCACGGCGAGCAGAGCCGTGCCGACGGCGGCGAGCCGGCGGGCCAGTCGTGTGCGCGGAGATATGCCCATCAAGGTCCTCTCGGTGGTGTCGCCGGGCACCGCGGAGGCGCTCGGCAACGGTCAGTGACGGTTCGCGTGCCCATGGTCGGTGCACGGTTCGGCTTGCGGTAGGGCGTGCGGAAGCGGGCACAGCGTGCGTCACCCAGCCCGCGCCGGTGCGTGGGGCAGAGCGCGACCGGTGAAGAACTCCTGCGGTCGGATGGCGGCTTGCGCTGCCACCCGAACCGGTCAGGAATCTACACAGCTCAGTCACGAAGGGAATGTGATACTCCGCTTTTCTCCGCTTGAGATCGCAAACGGTCAAACTTTGATCGGTACTGATTAATCGTCAGGTGTGGTGCTGGTCAACGCCTCTTGCCTGACTCGCCACCTGAGCGGACACCCCGGCAGCGACGGCCCCCCGGCCAGTCGCCGTGACCTCGCCACCCATCACCTGCGCAGGAAGTCGGCGCAGTCGACTTCCTGCGCACGACACAGGCTTTCAGGCGCGGGCCGCTCAGCACGAGCGGCCCGCGCAACCCATCCCACCCGGCCGCCGCGCACAGGAAGTCGACGGGATCGACGTCCGGCGCGCGACGGGGTTCAGCTGCGAGTGGCCTGGACGAAGCAGCCCGCGCACCCACCCCAACCAGCCACCGCGCGCAGGAAGTCGACGGGGTCGACTTCTCGTGCACGACACAGGCCTTCAGGCACGGGCGGCTTGGACGGAGCGGCCCGCGCAACCCATCTCACCGACCGCCGCCCCACCAACCGCGCCGCGCGGGAAGTCGGCGGGGTCGACTTCCCGCGCGGGGGTTCAGGTGCGGGTGGTTTGGGTGCGGCAGTGGGTGAGGGCGTAGCGGATGCGGGGGTCGGGGTTGGGGGTGGTGGTGAGGAGTTCGCCGGCGGTGGTGAGGGTGGTCCAGTAGAGGGCGGGGTCGCCGGTGCGGGGCAGGGGGTGGGTCGCGGCGAGGGAGAGGTACGCGGCGGTGAGGTTGCCGGTGGTGAACCAGCGGGTGAGGCCGTGCTGGTGGCCGGGGCGGATGCCGCCCAGGGCGTCGATGGCGGTGAGGAAGAGGTCGACGACAGCGCGGCCGGTGGCGTCGAGGGCGACGGGGACGTCGAAGACGCCGAGGGCTTCGAGGAGTTCACCGGTGTCGGCTTCGGAGTTGGGCCGGGGGTCGGCGAGGAGGGCGTCGTGGCAGTCGGCGAGGCGGCGGGTGGTCTCGGCGTGGGGGATGTCGAGGGCGAGGCAGACGGCGCGGGCGACGGGCAGGGGCTGGTGGCCGAGGCGGGCGAGGAGGGCGTAGGTGGCGGCGGGGGTGGCGCCGCGGGAGAGGGTGTGACGGGCGAGAGTTGAGAGGTTCATGGGGGTTCGGGCTTTCAGACGGTGACGAGGGCGGGGGCGGGGGCGGGGGCAGGGGCGATGTGGACCCAGACGAACTTGCCGATCCCGTCCGGCCGGGAGGTGCAGCCCCAGCGTTCGGCGAGCCTGTTGACGAGGAACAGTCCGCGCCCGTGCTCGTCATCCGGGGTCGGTACGTGGAGGGCAGGGCACCCGGAGCCGGCGTCGTGGACCTCAATCCGCAGGCGGGAGCTGACGAGCGAGAAGCGAACCTCGATGTGGCGGTCGTCGGGCGCGTCGGAGTGCTGGACGGCGTTGGCGAACAGCTCTCCGAGGATCAACTCGGCCGTGTCGCTGTAGCGCTCGCCCGAGGGCAGCCCGGAGAGGTAGGCCCGGAGCATGTACCGGGCCAGGGGCGTGGATTCGACGCAGGAGTCGAGGTGGGCGACGAACATGCGGGGACGCCGGGCAGTGAGCATGGGGACCTCGGAGAGACGGAAGGGAGGCACACGAGGACGACTTGGGCGCAGGCGGTGGCCGCCGCTCGGGATTCCGCACGTCAGACATGGGATCCCCGCTGGTCGCACTGTGTCTCTGATAAATCACCAGGCGTAGCCATGGTGGCGTGAGAGGCCCTACGATTGCCAGCGTCTTACCTTTGACAGCAATGTCATGTGAAGGAGCCGAAGGATCATGACTGAAGCCGTTGTTGACGCCCAGGCATCGCCACAGGTCCGCTTCGGTCAAGAACTTCGCAGGTCACGCCGGGCAAAACGATGGTCGCAGACCGAAGCAGCCAAGCAGCTGGGATACTCGGGCGCGCACATCTCATATGTCGAGAACGGGAAGCGTTCACCAACACGCTCTTTGGCTGTTAAGGCCGATGAAGTGTTCGGATCGGGCCAACGATTCTTCGAGTTGTGGCGGCGATTCAGCCGGGCAGCGCTCCTTGAGGGGTTCGCCGAGTTCGCTGATGCCGAAGCCCGGTGCCGACGGCTGCGTACGGTCGGCCTGATCATCGTTCCCGGTCTTCTCCAGACCCCTGCGTACGCAAAAGCACTGGCGCAGGCGGCTGTCCGGCGTGGTGCGATCACTCCGGTCGAGGCGGATGAGCGCACCGACTATCTGGCCCTGCGGCAGGAGATCCTCGGCCAGAAGAACCCTCCGACCGTTCACGCGGTGATCGAGGAGGGGGTGTTGCTGCGCCCCGTCGGCGGCCCTCAGGTCATGGCCGAGCAGCTGCGGCACCTTGAGGACTTGGCCGAGCGTCCGAACATCACCGTGCAGATCGCCCCGTTCAGCATGGGCGAGAACCTCTCCTTCACACTGCCGGTCGTTCTGTTGAACCTCCCGGACCACACGGTCGTGGGGTACGCGGAGTCGATGGCGAGGGGCCACCTTGAGCGGTCACGCGCGACGGTTGCGGGGTGGGAAAGTGACTACGATCAGCTTCTGGTGGAAGCGCTGCCGAAGGCCGCATCCCAGGAGAAGCTCCGCAGGGCCCGAAAGGAATTCCTCTCATGACCGACCGCGTAGACCTGTCCAGCGCTTCCTGGGCCAAGTCCTCGTACTCCAACAACGGCGGTGACTGCGTGGAGGTGGCTCCCGACTTCCCCGGTCTGGTTCCCGTCCGTGACTCGAAGGACCCCCACGGACCGGCTCTGGTCTTCCGGACCGAGGCCTGGGCGTCGTTCGTCGCCGCCGTCCGCAGCGGCGAGCTCTGACCCGAAACCCGGGAGGACGGGACAGTCCATGGTCAGGCTGTCCAACTGCGCGGACGGGCCGGTCTGCTCCCGCAAGCCCGGACCACGCTGGAGCAGGCCCTCGACCAACTGGCCGTCACCTGGTACGCCACCGGCATGGAACGCGTGCGCGAGGCCCGACGGGCGCTGGCCCCGTGGCAGGACACGGCGGCCGTCCAACGGGTGGACGACCGCCTCTACTCCTGGCCGGCGACGCTCAGCTCGCTCCAACGTTGAACTCGGCGATCAGGTCCGGAAGTTCCGCCAGCGAATCGATCCGGAACGTCGCCCGCTCCGCAGCCGGGTCGTGCTGCTGGATCCAGCCCCACGGGCCGCGCCGGATCAACGCCGTCCGCATCCCCGCCGCTCGGGCGGGGAGCACGTCGTTGTCGAGCCGGTCTCCGACGTACAGGATCTCGCGCGGGTCGGCGGGTACCACCTCGGCGACGCGCTCGAAGAAGGCCGGGTCCGGCTTGCTCGCACCCCAGTCGTCAGAGGTGCCGATCAGGTCGACATCGGCCGTGAACAGCCGGCGAAGGATCGCCCCGGCCCGCACGGTCTGATTACCGGCGATCGCCAGCCACAGACCATCCGCCCGGAGTCGGGCGAAGGCACCCCGGACATCCGGATAGAGATCCTCCTCACCGAAGGTCTCCGGTCGGCCGGCAGCCGCCCGCTTCTCCCGCTGCTCGTACAGGTCGAAGCCGGGGGCGAAGATCTGAAAGGCTTCCCGGTAGTCCCGGCCCTGCGCGATCACCGCCCCGAACTGGGCGACGAACGTGTGCCGCGGCACACCCAACCAGTCGGCCCAGGTGCCGTACTCCCGGGTCTCATCGACCAGGCACTCTCCGACGTCGAACACCACAGCCTTGATCGTCACAGCCGCAGCCTAGTGGGGCGAGGACGTCCCCTGACGTCCTCGCCGAACCGCTCATGACCGACCGCGTGGATCTGTCCAGCGCTTCCTGGGCAACGGTCCTCGTACTGTTCCGGCGGCCCGTGTCACGAACCGGCTCGCCAGGGCAAAGCCTGTGCGCCGGGTGGGAGGCCTGGTTACATGCGGTGCTGTTATGTAGGTCTACCAGTTCTGTCCATTTGTCCGCTGTTGACCACCGCGCGGAGACCAGGGTGTCCCTACCGAGGGACGGCATGGTCCTCGTCGGTACGGCGCCTCGAAGACGGTGCCCTGAGCGTCAGGACGCCACCGCACACGTGGCGACCGTTTTTCCGGCCACCACGCTATGGAAAACCGAGGGCGTAACTGTGCGTGACTGGTCGAGTGGAAATCCGATAGGGCGTGTGCAGATAATAGTCGTGGGGCGCATCCATCCAAGCACTGGGCTCTCAGGGGGTGAAGGGGGCCACACCTGGCCCGACGCTACAAAGAGCCAGCCCTCTGCATCCAGGAGACCCTCACGGGCGCGATCAGTGGTTCCGTCATCGGGATGCTAAGGAGCAACGGCATGACCAGTCTGCAGACTGCACCGATCGCAGCCGGCACCGTGGGCGCGGATGGCACGCTCTACGCCTGGGGCCTCAACGACGACCATGAGTGCGATGTG
Organism: Kitasatospora sp. NPDC032121; assembly: GCF_055580145.1. Taxonomy (NCBI): domain Bacteria; kingdom Bacillati; phylum Actinomycetota; class Actinomycetes; order Kitasatosporales; family Streptomycetaceae; genus Kitasatospora; species Kitasatospora sp. NPDC032121. The sequence continues at coordinate 15,876 of NZ_JBVILX010000020.1, forward strand.
CCGGAGGACCTGCAGAAGGCGAAGGTCACCGCCATCGCCGCCGGCCAGAACTACAGCCTGGCGGTCACCGACGCGGGCAAGCTCCGCGCCTGGGGCGACAACATGTTCCATGCCTGTGATGTGCCGGAGGACCTGCAGAAGGCGAAGGTCGCCGCCATCTCCGCATTCACTAACGACAGCCTGGCGGTCACCGACGCGGGCAAGCTCTACGCCTGGGGCAACCTCGGCCATGAGAATGATGTGCCGAAGGACCTGCAGAACGCGAAGGTCACCGCCATCTCCGCAGGAGAGCGCCACAGCCTGGCGGTCACCGACGCGGGCAAGCTCTACGCCTGGGGCAACAACGACAACCATCAGCTTGATGTACCGAAGGCCCTGCAGGACGCGAACGTCGCCACCATCGCCGCAGGCGCAATCCACAGCCTGGCGGTCACCGACGCGGGCAAGCTCTACGCCTGGGGCAGCAACGGCAGCCATGAGTGTGATGTGCCGGAGCCTGTGAAGAACGCGAAGGTCATCGCCATCGCCGCAGGCGCGTCGTTCAGCCTGGCGGTCACCGACGCGGGCAAGCTCTACGCCTGGGGCAGCAACGGCAAGCATGAGTGTGATGTGCCGGAGCCTGTGAAGAACGCGAAGGTCATCGCCATCGCCGCAGGCTGGAGCCACAGTCTGGCGGTTACCGACGGAGGCGTGCTATACGCCTGGGGCGAAAACGACGTCCATCAGTGTGCTGTGCCGGGGCCTGTGAAGAACGCGAAGGTCATCGCGATCACCGCTGGCGCCCACCACAGCCTGGCGGTGGCGGTGGCGGTATCGAACGTAGCCCTTCTGTCGTTCAAGGCCGCGCCGGCTGATGTGCTGGACATCGAACACGCAGGCATGCCCCCGGTGACGATTCCGGGCGGCGGATCGAACAGCCTGACGGTCGACCCGGACTGGGCGTACGACGTCTCCGTCGCCACGACGAGCGGCCCCGGCGAGAAGGGCGTCCTCGCTTTCAAGCGGTCTGGTGGTCGTCTGGACATCGACACCGAGCGCACGCACCTGCCGAAGGGCTTGGCCGTCACCCGGGACACCGGGGATGCCAACGCGTTCACCTTCTACTTCGGACAGGAGCCCTGACCAGTCACAGGATTGGGCGGCTGTCCGTAGGTGACGACGCGGGCCGGCGCGCCTGAGTGAATGGCGCAACCGTTCGTGCGGGTCCGCTTGTCATGCTCCGCACTGGAATCTACTTTCCGTCGCAAGTGCCCTTCGCGCCACTTGAGTCCGTTTGTCCTTTTCCATTAAGGAAGGTGTCACTATGCCCCTCCAGATCAATACCGCGAAGCCCGACAAACTCACCCCAGGCGACGAGCTCACGCTCACCGGCACGGGCCTTGAGCTGGTGACCAAGGCGACGTTCTTCGAGGCGGACGGGAAGAAGGAGATCTACACAGTCGATGCCACCACGCACCTCGACACCACGGTCTTCACCCACCGCAAGTCGGACGACGGCTCCAAGCCCCGGAAGGTGAAGGTCTCCGTCTCCACGGACGACCCCAAGGAGCAGAGCAACCAGCTCGACCTCGAATTCATCAACGCCTGAATCGCCCTGGCCCACCGCGGTGGGCCAGGCGCAAGGATGGGGCCGTCCACGGGGACGGTCCCATCCGTCTCCGGCTCCCATCTCAGGCGGCGTGCCACGGCCCCGCGCTTGCCGTGGTTGCTCGGTGATGTACGGCGGGTCGTCGCTGGGGTGGGCGAAGGGGCTCTGGATCCCGGTCCGGTCCTTTGCGCCGGACGACAGGGCCGTGCGGGCACAGGCAGGTCGGTCGTCGGGAGCCTCGTCCCGGCTCGACCGCGCCGCCAGGTCGGGACGTGCCGACTCGCCGGGCGCGCCCTGGTCGGCCCGGGTTGGGCTTGGCCCGGCCGCTCCGGCGTCCGTGGGTGGGGTTCCGGGACTGCCGGCGGGCGGTGGGCGATCGGGGCTGACAGTATTCGTCAGCCCCCTTGCCGGCGGCGTTCGGTGAGGCTGGTCACCTGGCTCAGTGCCTGCATCTGGTCCTCCGGTGCGGCCTTGTCGACGGTCAGCTGCCGGATCGCTTCGGCGTAGATGCGGACCAGTTTGCGCAGGTCGCTGTTCTCCCGCCGCAGGCGGGTGTTCTCGTCCTCGGACCGGGTGGTGTCCTTCGGCGGAGAGGCGGGTCGGCGCCGGTCGGCGAGCCGGGCCTTGAACCACGCGATCTCTTGCGGGTAGTTCCGGTAGAAGGTCGCGTGGGTGACGCCCAGGCGTTTCTCGACGTTGGTGAGGGTGGCGCGTCGGCGGGCGGCCTGGCTCTCGGCGTGTTCGGTTTCCATCGCGGCGCGGACCTGCTCGCCGGTGGGCAGGTGGGCGGTCACGGTGTCTCCGTCGTGGTGGCGGGGCCGGTGCCGGCGGCGGCGAGGCGGCTCTCCGCTTCGGCTGCGGCGGGGCCGGTGAGGCGGTGGAACTCGTCGCTGATGATCAGGTCGCCGAGTACTTGTCCAACCAGTTGTCCAGAGCATCGACGTCGACCATCACGTCCGTACTCGACTGCGGCAGGCTGAGCTCGCGCCGGGTGAAGAACACCCGCCAGCCCAGCACGCCCGGATCTGCTGATCTGGATCGCACCACTGGAACGTAGCAAGGACATGTCCGAAACCGCATAAGTGATCAAGAACATCCGGCGTCCGGCGGCACACCGGACCGGACCCGGGCCGCCCACACCCACGCCACCTGGAGGACCACCGCGTGAGCGTCGAACTGCGCCACCACACCGCCCTCACCGCCGAGGCCCGGCAGGATCTGCTGGACGTCTACGCCGACGTGCGGGCCCCGCTGCTGCACCTGCCGAACTACTGCCTCGCCGCCTTCGTCGAACGCCTCGACCGGCACACCGCCGACCCCGGCTTCGAACTCGTCCTCGGCTACGACGGCGAACTGCCCATCGGGTACGCCTACGGCAACACCGTCGACGCCGACGACCGGTACTGGAAGCGCATGGCCGACCCCCTCCCCCACGGCTTCACCGACGCCCCGGCCCTGGCCGTCAAGGAGATCGGCGTCCGCATCCCCTGGCGCGGCACCGGCACCGCCCGCCGTATCCACGACGCGCTGCTGGCCGGCCGCACCGAGGGCCGGGCCACGCTCATGGTGAACCCGCTCGCCGGGGACGGCAGGGTCCAGCGCGTCTACGAGGCCTGGGGCTACCGGGCGTTCAACACCCAGCAGCCCACGCCGGACTCGCCCCGGCTGACCGTGATGCTCCGCCCGACCCGCTGAATGCCGTAGCCGCGCCTCGCGCCCCGCGGCCCGGGCGGCGGCCCGGGGCGCGGGGCGCTTCCCCGGCCGGGGCTACTCGCGGGGGCGGGCGAGCAGCGCGGCGGAGGCCGGGTCGCCGACGCGGGTCGCGACCGCGCCCTTGACCACGCTCAGGGCGGCCGGCAGCGCCGCGACCGCCGCCGCCTTGAGCGCACCGATCGAGGTCAGGTCGAACTTGTCGGCCAGCAGCAGGCCGAGGAACGCCGCGGCGTACGTGGCGACGGTGCGCTCGACCAGGTCGAGGATGAACTTCCGCATGGTCAGGACTCCTTCGTGATGGAGGCCGGTGTGGTGCACGGTCTGCGCGCGACGGTCGCGCGGGCGTTGCGTCGGGGTCGGCTGTCAGGGGTCGGAGGGCATGCGGCAGGCGCCGCCGGGGAGTTGCCGCCCCTCATGTACACGTTCACGCCGCCGGATTCGACGACGGTCCGGCAGAAGAAAATCCGGCGGCCTCGCGCACACCGCAGAGCCCGCCACCGAGGCCTCCCACCTGCCCGTCTACCCTGACGGTTATGACCGAGGCTCTGTTGAACCGCTACCGCAAGGCCGTGGAACCGCTGCTGGAACCGGGCGAGCACCTGCTGGACCTCGCGACCGTCGTACCGGTGACCGGGGCGCGCGGCGTCGGGGACGGGCTGGGCGCGCGGGTCGGCAACAGGCTGGGGCAACTCGGCGCGGTGGCAGGGCAGTCGGGCAGCATCGCGAGCGGATTTCCGACGACCACGGGCGGGACCCGGACCAGGCTGCTGGCCGTCACGGACCGCCGGGCCGCGTTCGTCACGGCGCTGGACGTCCGCAAGGCCGGCCAACTGCTGTGGCACGCGCCGCGGCAGCTGGTCCTGCGGGTGGAGCGGCGCCCTCGACTGCAGGCGATGGCGAGGTTCCGGCTGCACTTCGCGGACGGCTCCGCCGTTTCGCTGTACACCGCGCGGCGCCGCACGATCGAGGCCCTGGCCGATCACCTCGGACGCTGACCCGCCCCACCGCGAACCCGCCTCGACACCGACCAGCCTCGACACCGACCAGCCTCGACCCCGACCCGCCTCGCCGCCGACCAGCCTCGCCGCCGACCGGACGGTCCGGCGGTCCGGGCCCGACCACAGGCCCGAACCGCCCTCCACCTCCCCTCCCGACTCCCACGGGCCGCCGCCCCGACCCGGTCCACCGTCGCCGACCGGCCGTCCGCGATCGGCGGGCCGATGCTCCGTGTCCGCCCCACGCGGTACGGTTCGTGGTCTGGCAACCGGAGGTGGCACATGGGTCGTTGGGGAATCGGGACGGGCTACGGCGAACTGCGCCGGCGCCGGGCCGAGCGGCAGCGCCTGGCGGCCGAACAGGGCTGGGAGTTCCGCGAGGAGAGCCCGGAGCTGGCCGAACGCTGGCGCGGCGCGGTGCTCTCCGTCAGCCACGACACCCCGCCGCGCGCCCGGTTCGCGGCCACCGGCACGCTCGACGGCCACCAGGTCACCGTGTTCGACCTGGTCGGCGGCCGGGGCGGCGACGGCATACGCACCGTCCACCTGGTCGAACTGCCCCGCCCGCTCCCCCTGGTGGTGGTCTCCCGCAACATGCTGGGCCCCGACCGGCTGCTGCCGCTGCTGCGCCGCCAGATCCTGCAGAAGCCCGGCCACCACCTGTACGAGAGCGGCGACGAGGCGTACGACACCGTCCACCTGGTCGAGACCACCGATCCCGACGTCGCCGGGCGTCTGCTGACCCCGGCCGTCCGGGAGTTCGCCGACGACCACCTCTGGCTGGAGTGGCGCGTGGACGACCGCTGGCTCTGCTACGTCGGCTACAGCGGCCCCTCGGCGCGCACCGAGCAGCCGCTGGCCGTCCTGCGCTCGCTGACCCGGCTCGTCGACCTCACCGACCCGGCCCTGTGGGGCCGGCCCCGCCCCGCGCACACCCGCCGCCCCGCCCCCGCGGCCGCCACACCGTCCACCTCCGCGGCCACGCCCGCCGGCCCGGCCGCCATGCACCGCGGCGACCCCGCCCACACCGGCGTCCACCCCGAGGCCGCGGCCCCGCCCGGCTTCCTGCCCTGGAGCACCCGCCTGCCCGAACGCCCCACCAGCTCCCCCGTCGTCTGCGCCGGGACCCTCTACCAGAACGCCGGACAGCACTGCTACGCCCTGGACGCGCTCACCGGCGAACCGCGCTGGCGCCACGACGCGCAGGACCGGCTGACCCGTACCCCGGCCGTCGTGGGCGACACCGTCTACGTGGTCGGCGAGGACGGCCTGCTGTACGCGCTCGCCGCCGCCGACGGCACCGAGCGCTGGAGCACCCGCGTCGGCGCCTCGGCCGCGCCCACCGTCGCCGACGGCGTGGTCTACACCGTCACCATGTCGATGTTCACGCTGCGCCACACCCGCCCCAGCACGCTGATCGCGACCGACGCCCGCACCGGCCGCCGGCGCTGGGAGCAGCACCTGCCGGACGGCTCCTGCTCGGCGGCCGCGGTGGCCGACGGCCTGGTCCATGTCACGGGCGTCAAGGGGCAGTTGGGCGCCTATCGGGTGAAGGACGGCAAGCGGGTCTGGTACGACGACAACGCCGAGCGTTACCTCGCCCTGTGTTCGCCGAGCGTCGCGGACGGCACCGTCTACTTCGGCACCGGCGCCGGCCTGGTGCACGCCTTCGACGCGGCGACCGGCAGGCAGCGCTGGGGCGTCGAGGTGGGCTTCAGCGCGATCGACGACAGCCCGGCGATCACCAACGACCTGCTCCTCGTCGGCGACTTCCGCACCGGCGTCCACGCCCTGAACCGGAGCGACGGCATGCGGCGCTGGCACCTCGCCGGCCCGCACGGCGCCTCCGCCGTCACGGTCGCCGGCGCCGACGCCTGGGTGGTCGGCCTGGCCCGCAACCGTTCGCTGCTGCGCCTCGACCTGGCCACCGGCGCGGTGCACTGGCGCCGGGCCCTGGACGCCACGGGCGGCAGCCCGGCCTACGCGGACGGCGTGGTGTACGTGACCACCGCCAAGGGCACCGTCCTGGCGCTCGACGCCCTCACCGGCCGCCGCCCCGGCCGGCGGCAGCGGCGGCGGCTGTCCTGATAGCGGCTCCCCTGAAGGCAACTCGGGCTGCGGGTCGGTCGCCATCGGCATCGCGCGGCCGCCCCGCCCATCGTCGGCGGACGCGCTCGGCAGTCACGCGGGCACGCAGGGGAGTTGAGTACGGCAGCGGATTGCGGCGCGGGGTGCGGGCGGGACAGGGTGTGGGCGCAGACGCGCGTGCGAGTCGAGAGGACCCCTGCTGGTGAAGGCTTTCCTGGAGAAGGTGGCGACGAACCTCGTCCACCTCGTCGGCATGCTGGCGAACCCGCTCCTCAACGGCGCGCAGGAGCTGCGGGCGTCGCGCTGGCCCACCGAGCGGCGCAAGCTCAGGCTGATCGACTCGCCGGCGGCGCGGGCGGCCCGGGCGGCGGAGCGGGAGCGGTTCCGGGGGCTGGTCGAGGCGCTGGGGGCGGTGGAGGGGGTCGAGCACGTGCTGACCCAGGTCCTGGACCAGTCCACCCGCCCGACCTTCCACGGCCTGGACCACCCCAGGGACACGCTGCTGGTCTGCCGGATCCACGCCCGCGCCTACTTCGTCGTCCGGGAGGACATCCTCGACGTCCTGCCCCGGATCGCCGCGGCGAACGTGGCCGACTGGCAGGCCCACGGCCAGGGGCCGGACCCGGAAGGGAGCCTCGACCACGCGCTGCGCTGGTACCGCGACGGCGGCATCGACGCCGACGGCCGGCGGATGCACTCCCCCTGCCTGTCCAGCCCCGGCGCCAAGCTGACCTGGGACCGGCCCGGCATCCCGCTCCGGGACCCGATCCCGGCGGGCCCGTACGTCAACCGGCTCTTCGTGCTGGAGCAGACCCCGCCGGACGCGGACGCGGCGCGGCTGCTGGCCGAGGCCCGCGCGGGAGGGCGGGGCACGGTCCTGGAGCTGGCGTTCGGCGCGAACTGGGTCGACCACTGCCAGTACCACAAGGTGGCGCGCGGCGGGTTCCTGGGGCGCGGACGGCTCTGAACGGGTGAGGGGTTCCCGGCCCGGCCTGCGGGGCCGGTCCGGGCGCCCTCACCCGTTCAGCCGCGGCTCAGCACTGGGGGCGGCGGCCGTGGTTGGCCCCGCGCCTGGCCCTGGCCTTCTTCTTGCGGCGGCGCTTCGACGACATGGCCACTCCTCTCGCGACCGGGACACCCGAACCGGGACGGCCCCGGGCTACCACCGTTCCACACCCCGGCGGTCCCGGCCCGTCGAGCGGCCTGCCGAGCGGCCCGTCGAGCAGCTTGCCGAGCGGCTTGCCCAGCGGCCCCGGAAGGCCCGTGCCCGGGCGGCGTCAGTCGGGCAGGTTCCCGTTGCCGCCCAGGTTCGCCACCATGCGGCGCAGCACGTTGACCGTGGTCACGAACTCGTCGGTGCCGATGCCCTCGTGGGCGCGCTCGTTGACCTTCAGGTTGCGTTCGCGGGCGCGCAGGCGCCCGGCCTCGCCCTCCTCGGTGAGGGTGAGGGCCCCGGTGGCGTCCTCGGTGAGCCAGCCGCGGGCGATCAGGTCGTCGAAGACGGCGTCGAAGGCGGTGTCCTGGTCGTCGTAGGGGGTGAGCCGCTCGATCAGGGCCGTGCGGGTCCAGCCGCCGGGGCGGCCGGCGGCGTGGTTGAGCGTCCACCAGTGCGGCTGGGTGAGGCCTTCCACCGCCAGTTGTCCGCGCAGGCCCTCCACCACCAGGAGGCGGTAGACCTGCCCGGTCCAGGCCCCGATGGGCTGGGCGGCGATGACCTGCGGGTCGTACGTCTCGATCGTCACGTCCGGTACTCCTCTTCGGCTTCCCCTGATCGTCAGGGCACGACCGACCGTAGGACCTCAAGTCGGCTTGAGGTCAAGGAGGATCCGGCGAGCCTGGCCTCTGTGGCCGTCAACTCCCTTCTAGGCTGGCCGACATGAAGACCGCACCGGCGCTCGCCAGCGTCCTCGCCCTGTCCGCGGCCACCGTGCTCACCGCGGCCGCCCCCGCCTCCTCCATACCGTCCGGCGCCGACCCGCTGGAGCGCTTCCGCCGCCAGCCGCTCGCCTGGTCCGCCTGCCAGGAGCCGCAGTTGGCCGCCGCCGGCGCCGAATGCGCGGCCCTGACCGTCCCGCTGGACTACCGCGAGCCGCGGGGCCGCACCCTCTCCCTGGCCGTCTCCCGGATCAGGTCCGCCGACCCGGCCGGGCGCCGCGGCATCCTCCAGACCAACCCGGGCGGCCCCGGCGAGCGCGGGCTGGACCTGCCGGTCGCGCTGCGGGAGCGGCTGGCGCCCGCGGCGGCGGCCTACGACATCATCGGCATGGACCCGCGCGGCGTCGGCGCCAGCAGCGGCCTGAACTGCGGTCTGACACGCGGCACTTGGCTGCGATCGACCGGCAGCACCGGAACAACCTTCGAGCAGGCCTGGCGCCTGGCCAAGGCCGACGCGGACGCCTGCTGGACCAAGTACCCCGACCTGCTGCCCCACCTGACCACCCGCAACACCGCCCGGGACGTCGACGTGCTGCGCGCCGCGCTGGGCGAACAGCGGACCTCCTTCTTCGGCCAGTCCTACGGCGCGCTGCTGGGCGCGGTGTACGCGCAGCTGTTCCCGCAGCGCGTGGACCGGCTGGTGCTGGACAGCGCCCTCGACCCGGCGCGGTACGGCGTCGGGGCGTTCCAGGACATGGCCGGCGCCAACGAGCGCGCCCTGGACGACTTCGCCGCCTGGGCCGCCCCACAGGACGCCGTCCACCACCTGGGCGCCACCCCGGCGGCGGTGCGGGCCACCGTCGAGGGACTGGCACGCCGGGCCGAGGCCGCGCCGATCACCGTCGACGGCTTCCACCTCGACGGGGCCCTGCTGCCGGTGCTGCTCGCCGTCTGCCAGAGCGACGACCGCGACAACGCCACCTACGCGCAGGTGCTGCGCCAACTGCTGGACGCCGCCGACGGCAGGCCCGTCCAGGCGGACCCGGCCCTGCACCAGCTGCTGACGCTGCTCCTCACCCCGGCCCCGGAGGCCGGCGCCGGCCTCTCGTCGACGATCGGCATCCTGTGCGACGACGTGGCGATGCCGCGCTCGGCACCGTGGTACCGCGCCGCCGTCGAACGCTCCCGCCCCACCCAGCCGCTGTTCGGCCCGGTCTACAACGCCCCCACCCCGTGCGCCTCCTGGCGCACCGCCCCGCCGGAGCCGCCCGTCGAGGTCCGCAACGCCGTCCCCGCCCTCCAGCTCCACGCCACCGGCGACACCCACGCCCCCTACCAGGGCGCCCTCGCCCTGCACTCCCGCCTCCCGGGCTCCCGCCTGCTCACCGTCCCGGGCCGCGTCCACACCCTCTACCTCAACGCCTACAACCCCTGCGCCGACAGCGCCGTCGACACCTACCTGTCCACGGGCGCACTGCCGGCCTCCGACACCGTCTGCTGAGCCAGTGAGTTCTGCAAAGCGGTCAGCCTACTTTGGAGACCCTCGGACCAACGGTCGCCGCTGTTCTTCACGACCGCCCGCCCCCGCGCGACCATGGCCTTCACGAGATCGAAGTCCAGGTCCATATTGCCGTGGTCGTTACATGCCTTGTAGAGCCGGACGAGATGTTCCTCCGACGCATAAGTGGCCACCGCAGCCAGGACACTCACACGTGCCTGCCCATACCTGTCCTCGGCGGAGAGCCAGCGAAAGAGATCGATGGGCTTCCGTCGCTCGGCAAGTGCGCGCCTGGTGTCGACGGCTTCGTAGAAGCGGTTCATGGACTTGAGCTCGTCGACAAGACGTACGACGTCCACGACAGGATGGCCGAGAACGATCTGCTCGATGAGGCGATCTGCGGCATCGTCCTCATCGGCATCACGCAGATAGACGACCGTGGCGCAGATTCCCGCCAGATCACCCGTGCCATTGCTCTCCCACAGGGCGAGCTCGGCGTCCGTGGCACGGGTGATCTGGTCGAGCGTCTCGGCGTCCCGCTCGCGCAGCCTGAGCACGGCCCCCGCCTGCCGGATCTGGTCCTCCAGTTGCGTGATGCGTTCGAGTGCGGCATCCCGCTCCTCCACCAGCGCGCGGTTCTCCTCCCGGCTGCGGAAGGCGAATTCCTCCAGCGCGTCCTCCGCGTCCTGGCGCCGCTTGCGCTCGTCGTGCAGTTCCCGCTGGAGATCGGCCATCTGCTGAAGGGCCTCGGCACGGTGGAGATCGAGGTCCTCGCGAGCCGCGGCGAGCTCGAACTCACGGGCCTGCAGCGGACTTCGCACACACGCCGCCGCGTACACCAATGCCCGGATCTGCGAGGCCTCAGCCGGTGAGACCTCCACCCCCTCGCACTCGGCCGCCAGGCGCTGGAGCCGGGTGACGATCTCCAGGCGGGGCACCTCCCGACCATTGAGGAACTTCGACAGCCGGGTCCTGTCGACACCCAGCCGTTCGGCCAGTTCCTCCGAGGTCAGGCCGGTCCGCTGCCTCATTTCGCGCAGGCACTCCGCACAGCGCCGCTCCGGCTCCGACAGCCGCTCGTCCAGCGGGGCCAGTCCCCTCCGTACGGGAACTCCGTGTGGCTCTCCAATTTGCACCCTCGGCAAGTTGCGCTCTCCCACCGCACGTTGTGGTTGCGACCTGACGCAACCACCGTGCAAACCATTGTGATGGGCGCTGTACCGAGTTGCCTCATCCACGGAGATCCCCATGCCCCGACAGCAACGCCCCTCACGCCCGTTCCTGGAGTTCCGCGTGGGCGGCTTCCGCGTGACCCTGCGGTCCCGGCCCCGCCACCTGGCCGCCCTGCTCCTCGGCGGCCCGGCGGTCAGCGCCCTGACCGCCGTCCTCGCCCTGCGTCGCTAGGCCGTTTCACCGACACCGACGTGCAGTCGGATTCGCATGCGCCCCGACCATCAAGCCCACTCGCAAAGTCGTCCACGGGGCACACCGACGGGCGGGCGCCGCCCATGGGGCGCGCCCGCCCGGCCCCACCTCCAGCACAAAGGACCTGTCATGTGCATGGACATAGCCAGGCGGTTCGCCGCCTCGGCCGGCATCGCCCTCGCCCTCGTCACCGCCGTTCCCGCCGGCGCCGCGCCCGGGGCGCTGGACCCGACGCCGCCACCGCAGAGGGCACCCCGGCCGGGCCGGGGCACGCGAGGCGCCCGTCCGTGCGAGAAGGTGATCCGCGGCAGCACCCGGTCCAGCCGGTGCGGGGCGCCGGGTGTGCTTCCCCCGGCCCGCCGGCCGCCCCCGCGCCCGCCCCGCGCCCCCACCCCCCGCTATCCGACGACCGCGTCCACCTCGACCTCCACCAGCCACCGCTCGTCGATGAAGCGCGACACCTCCACGAAGGTGGTGACCGGCCGGATGAGCGCGAAGCGCTCGCCGTGGGCGCGCGCCGCCTCCCGCCACTGGCTCATGTCGGTGAGCATGATGCGGGTCCGTACGACGTCCGCGAGCGTGGCGCCCGCCTCCCGCAGGGCGGCCTCGGCGATGTCCAGGCAGCGGACGGTCTGGGCGTGGACGTCGCCCTGGCCGACGGTCGTGCCGTCCTCGCCGAGCGGGGCGGTTCCCGCGACCGCGACGTAGTCGCCCTTGCGCACGGCCCGGGAGAAGCCGATCCGCGGTTCGAGGGGCGAGCCGGAACTGACCGTCTGTCGAGTGCTGTCCATCGGACCATGGTGCCGTACGGGGGTGCGCATCGGGCCGTGATCACGGGCGGGTCGGGCGGGGCCTTCGGTCTCATCCGCGCGGGTTACCAGCAGGGGCCGAATCCGTGGGGAGGGGAGAGAAAGGAAGCCCGGCCCACTCCCCCACTCCCCCGCAGACCCGCAGACCCGCAGACCCGCACGGAGGTACGGACAATGACCCAGAGCATCACCAGGAACGACACCGAACAGGACGTGGACGCCACCGCACTCGTCGCGAGCGTCGAACAGGCGCTGGCCATGGCGCGCCTGCACCGGATCGCCGATCCCGAGGAGCGCCTGGCCTACTACGACAAGATCATCCCGAAATACGTCTACAACCTCGGCATCGCGAACAACGTGCTCCTGTTCGACCTGCTGAACGAGCACGTCTTCTCCAAGATCAAGCTGACGGAGCAGGACGCCAAGTACGCGCTGCCGCCCTACGGCGTGCAGGAGCTGCTCGACCCGATCACCAGGTTCCTGAACCTCAGGTTCCCGGACGGCATCGACCCTAAGGAGGACGTGTTCGCGACCGCCGGCGGTTCGGGGGCCCTGGAGTGCCTGGCGCTCGGGCTGATCCACGGCGGGGTGCTGAAGCCGGGCGACCGGGTCATGCTGCCGGCGCCGTTCTGGCCCGGCTTCCTGTGGTGCTTCGAGCAGCGGCCCGGGCTGCAGTGCGTGCCCGTGCGCCTCGACGGGGACGACCGCTTCACACTGTCGGTGCCCGCCCTGCAGAAGGCGTACGACGCCGCCTCCGAGCCCAAGCCCAAGCTCCTGGTCCTGACCAACCCGCACAACCCGCTCGGCGTCAACTACGGCAAGGAGCTGCTGGACGACGTCTGCCGGTGGGCGCTGGACAAGCAGATGCACGTCGTCTCCGACGAGATCTACTCCTACTCGCAGAGCACCGGCACCGACGGCTTCCACAGCGTCCTGTCGACGGACGCCTACCGCACCGACCCCGACCGCATCCACCTCGTGTACGGGCTGACCAAGGACTTCGGGCTGTCCGGCTTCCGGATCGGCTTCCTCGTCTCCAAGTCGAACGACGTCCGCAAGGTCATGCAGGGCGACGAGACGCTGAAGTCGCTGGCCTGGTTCGGCCCGCTCGACTCCCTCAAGAGCGCCTACGTGCGCAAGCTGTTCGTCGCCGACGACGGCAAGCCGAGCGACTTCCCCAAGACGCTCATGGCGGAGTACGCCAAGCTCCTCAAGAGCGCGTTCGACCGCACCGCCAAGCGGCTCCAGGCCAAGAAGATCCCGTACGTCGGCGAGAAGGAGAAGTCCCGCAACGCCGCCCAGTTCTTCCTGCTCGACCTGAGCGCCTACCTGGACAAGGCGTTCCCCCCGGACCTGGTGTCGATCAACCACGAGATCGACCAGCGCGAGGCCCTCCTGGGGGCGTACCTGGCGAAGGACGCGAGCGTCACCCTGCTGCCCGGCGGGGAGATGCACTGCCCCAAGCCCGGGTACTTCCGGCTGTGTTACACCGCCGACACCCCCGAGCACGTCGAGCAGGCCGTCGACAACATCGCCGCCTCGCTCGCGAAGCTCAAGCCCGCCAACAGCTGAACCCGACCCCCGGACCGGACACCCCGCACGGTGCACCAGGGCACCGTGCGGGGTGTCCGCCCGCGCGCCGCCCGCGCCTCCACGCGCCTCCCGTTGATCAAATCGCTTGCGCCGTCCGATGATCGCCGTAGGCTGACGGACCATGGCATGCCGTATCAGTGAACTGGTCATCGAAGCCGCCGACGTCGAGCGGCTCGCCGCGTTCTGGAGTGAGGTGCTCGGCTACGTCGAGGTCGGCCGCGAGGCCGGCGGCTGCGTCGAGATCGGGCCGCCCGGCACCGGCTTCGGCGGCCCGCAGCCCACCCTCTTCTTCATGCCCAACAGCGAGCCGCGGCCCGGCAAGCTCCGGCTGCACATCGACGTCAACCCCACCGACCGCGACCAGGACGCCGAGCTGGAGCGGCTGCTCGCGCTCGGCGCCAAGCCCGTCGACATCGGCCAGCCCGCCGACGCCCACTGGCACGTCCTGGCCGACCCTGAGGGCAACGAGTTCTGCCTCCTGCGCACCCGGCTCCAGCCCGTCTGAGCCGCCGTACGCCTCCGGCCGTTCGACCGGCCGCCGTGAAGGCCGCTTCGTGCGCGGCTACTTCGCGCGCGGCTGGTTGAAGCGCAGCATGTTGCCCGACGGGTCGCGGAAGGCGCAGTCGCGCACCCCGTAGGGCTGGTCCATCGGCTCCTGGAGGACCTCGGCGCCGGCCGCGCGCAGCCGCTCGAAGGTGGCGTCGCAGTCGTCGGTGCGGAAGATGACGCCGCGCAGCAGGCCCTTGGCGAGGAGTTCGGCGGCGGCCCGGCGGTCGGCCTCGGAGGCGTGCGGGTCGGCCAGCGGGGGCTCCAGGACGATCTCCACGCCGGGCTGGTCGGGCGAGCCGACGGTGACCCAGCGCATGCCCTCGAAGGCGACGTCGTTGCGGACCTCGAAGCCGAGGACGTCGCGGTAGAAGGCGAGCGCCCGGTCGTGGTCGTCGACGGCGATGAAGCACTGCGCGAGTTCGATGCTCATGCCCCTCACGCTACCGTTCGGCGCCGCCCGCGCCCTGGGCTCCGTGAGCCCCCTGGGCCCCCTGGGCCCCCTTGGCGTCCGGGCGCCGCACCGGGCGGGTGCGGACCTTGGCGACGCAGGCCGGGATCGCCGCGCCCTGCTCGTGGTCGCGGGCCCGGTAGGCGCTGGGGCTCTGCCCGACCAACTCGGTGAAGCGGGTGCTGAAGGAGCCCAGTGAGGTGCAGCCCACCGCCATGCACACCTCCGTCACGCTCAGGTCCCCGCGCCGCAGCAGCGCCTTGGCCCGCTCGATCCGGCGGGTCATGAGGTAGCTGTACGGGGTCTCGCCGTACGCGGCGCGGAAGCTGCGCGAGAAGTGGCCGGAGGACATCAGCGCGGTGCGGGCCAGCGCCTGCACGTCCAGCGGCTGCGCGTACTCGCGGTCCATCCGGTCCCGGGCCCGGCGCAGCCGTACGAGGTCGTCGAGCGGCACCCGGCCGGCGGAGGACGACGAGGACGAAGGCGCGAGCGCGGACGAAGGCGTGGGCGCAGGCGAGGACGAAGGCGCGGGCGAGGCCGAGGCTGGGGGCGTGGGCGGGGGCGACACACCGGCCACCGTACCGGCCCGCACCGACAGGCGGTGTCCCCCGCCCGGCGCAGCCCGCTCGCGCCCGCCCCGCCGCGCCGACCACCCTGGGGAGGAACGGTCACGGCGAGAGGGCGGCGGGTGGACAGCGACGACACCTCCCTGCGCGCGCCCGGCAACGGGACGGTGGCGTTCGCGGTGCTGGCCGTCACCGCCGTCGTGCTGCTCGTCCAGGTGGTGGCCAGCGGCAGCAACTCCCGTCTGGTCCTGCAGCTGGTGCTGCTGCCCGCGCTGCTGGCGGGCCTGGGCACCGTCGCCCAGACGGTGGCCGCCTCGGTGTGGGTGACGGCCGTGATCGTGGTCCACTCGGTGCTGTTCCCGCCCGGGGACCTGTCGGCCCGCCTGGGGACCCTGCTGGTCGTGATCGCCGCGCAGGTCGCCGTGATCGGCCTGTGCGCGCGGCGGGTGCGGCGCGAGCGGCAGCTGTCCCGGATGCGGCAGAGCGCCGTGGCCCTCCAGCGCCAGCTGCTGCGCCCGCTGCCCGTCACCACCCCGGACGTGCGGCTGGACGGGCTGTACCGGCCGGTGGAGGAGGACGCCATGGTCGGCGGCGACCTGTACGACGTTGCCGACACCCCGCACGGCACCCGGGTGCTGGTCGGCGACGTCCAGGGCAAGGGCCTGCCCGCGATCGGGACGGGCTTCGCGGTGCTGAGCGCCTTCCGGGAGGCGGCCTTCCGCGAGGCGCACCTGCCCGCCGTGGCCGACGCCCTGGAGGCGGCGGTGGAGCGGCACAACGCCTACGCGGTGCAGAGCGGCGAGCAGGAACGGTTCGTCACCGCCACCGTGCTGTGCGTCGGCGGCGACGGCGGCGAGGGCGAGGGCGACGGCGACGGGGGTAGCCCCGGCGGGAACGGCCGCGGCGGCGGGGCCGGGGATGCCACCGAGGTGCGGGCCGTCAACTGCGGCCACCTCTCCCCCTACCTGCTGCGCCCGGACGGCCGCGTGGAGCCCGTCCCCCTGGACGCCGGGATCCCGCTCGGCCTCGCCTCCCTGGTCGGCCCCGGCGAGCCGCGCCCGGTACGGCGCTTCGCGCTGCCCGGGGACGGGGTGCTGGTGCTGCTCACCGACGGCATCACCGAGGCCCAGGACGCCTCCGGCACGTTCTACCCGGTCGAGCAGGGCCTGGCCGACCTCACCGCCGTCCCCGCCGACGCCCTGCCCGAGGCCCTCGACCGGCGGGCCCGGCGCTGGAGCGGCGGCCGCAGCCGCGACGACGTCACCGTCCTGGCCCTGCGGCGCGCCCCCTGACACCCGGCCGTACGCCCCCGTGGGCACCCGGCCGTACGCCCCGTGGGCACCCGGCCGTACGCCCCGTGGGCAAACGGTCGTACGCCCGCGAACGCCCGCTCGTACCCCCCGTGGGCACCCGGTCTGCGGCCGTCCGCCCCGTGACCCCCTGCTGCGGGCTCCACCTGCGGCGATCTAGGGTGCTGGCATGATCCCCACACCGATATCCGACCCCGAGCCCCGCCCGCTCGACGGCCCGACGGACGACTTCCTGACCGACCCCGCCCAGGCGCTGCGGGTGATGATGCAGGGCAACGCCCGGTTCGTCGCGGGCAGCCCCGAACACCCCAACCAGGACGCCGGGCGCCGCGCGGCGCTCGCCCCGGCGCAGCGGCCCTTCGCGGTGCTGTTCGGCTGTTCGGACTCCCGACTGGCCGCCGAGATCATCTTCGACCAGGGCCTGGGCGACCTGTTCGTGGTGCGCACCGCCGGGCACGTCACCGGCGCGGAGGCGCTGGGCAGCATCGAGTACGGGGTGAGCGTGCTGGACTGCCCGCTGGTGGTGGTGCTGGGGCACGACTCCTGCGGTGCGGTGGCGGCGGCGCTGGAGTCCCTGGAGCAGGGGCAGCTGCCGGGCGGCTTCGTCCGGGACGTGGTGGAGCGGGTGACGCCGAGCGTGCTGTCCGCCAGGGCGGCGGGCATCGAGGACGGCGACGGGATCGTGGACGAGCACATCCGCCAGACCGTGGACCTGCTGGTGGAGCGCTCGCAGGCGCTGGCCGCGCGGATCGCCGAGGGGAAGGTGGCCGTGGTGGGCCTGTCCTACCGGCTGCGTGACGGCCGGGCCCGGCTGGTCGCCGCCCGGGGGCCGGTGGGCTGACGGCGGGTCCCCCGCCCCGTCCTCGGGAACTCCGGGAACGTCCCGGAACTGGATGTCCGATCACCGCCAGCGCCCTCGTCGGGGCGGCGGCACAGTCGTGACCAGCAACGATTCGTTTCCCGAGTTTTCCGAGTTTCCCGAGGACGGCAGTTCCCGTGCACAAGGTCATCGATCTCAAGGTCCTGTACTTCGGCACCCCGGTGGTGCTGATCGGCTCCCGCAACGAGGACGGCAGCTCCAACCTGATGCCGATGTCCTCGGCGTGGTGGCTGAACCAGTCCTGCGTACTGGGCCTGGGCGACAGCTCCCAGACCGCCGCCAACCTGCGGCGCGAGGGCGAGTGCGTGCTCAACCTGCCGTCCTCCGCGCAGGTGGACGCGGTGGACGCCCTCGCGCTGCTGACCGCCAACCCGCACATTCCCGAGTACCGGCAGCGCCAGGGCTACCGCCACGAGCGGCGCAAGTTCGAGGCCGCCGGGCTGACCGAGGTGGCCGGCGAGCTGGTGCGGGCGCCGCGCGCCGCCGAGTGCCCGGTGCAGCTGGAGTGCCGGGTGGCGTCGACGACGGCGCTGACCGGCAACAGGTGCACCGCCTTCGAGGTGACGGTGGTGCGCGCCCACGTCGAGGAGAGCCTGCTGGTGCCCGGCAGCGACCACTACGTCGACCCGGTCGGCTGGGACCCGCTGATCATGAAGTTCTGCGAGTTCTTCGGCGACGGGCAGCGCCTGTCCCCCTCCCGCCTCGCCGAGGGCTGGCAGATGCCCGGACGGCTGCCCGCCGCCGTGTGACGCGGCGTCCGCTCAGTCCTCGGCCCGCTGCCGCTCCTGCTCCTCCTGCCGGCGCCGCTGTCGGCGCCCGCGGACGCGGCGGCCGGCCGTGGTCGCCAGGCCGAGGACGAGCAGCCCCGGCTCACGCCCGCTCACGGCGCGACGGTGGCCCCGCAGGAGTCGCACACCCGGGTCGCGGGCAGTTCCAGGAAGCAGTTCGGGCAGATCGCCGGCGGGCGCGGCGGGGCGGTGGCGGCGGCCTTGCGCTCCACCGAGGCACGCAGGCGCGGGGCCAGGGCGGGGATGCCGCCGTCGGCGGGCAGGTCGGCGCCGAAGTGCCGGTAGCAGGCCAGTCGGGCGGCGGCCGCGTGCTGCTCGCGGTCCATCTCCGCGGCCACCGGCGGCTGCCCGGCCACCGCCAGCACCTCCTGGTAGCCGGGGCCGACCTTGCCGTCCGTGGCGTGCACCACCAGGGCCGTCAGCGGTGGGTCGCCGCGCCGGTGCGCCTCGCGGATCACCAGGGACAGCACCTTGCCGATCCAGTGCCGCTGGTTGATCCGGGTGCGCACCCCGGAGGCCTCCTGCACCGCCTCGGCCAGGTCCTGGTAGCTGATCACCGCGTGGTAGCGGCCTGCCACCTCCACCAGAGCGGGATAGGCCGCCCTGGTCCACACGATGTGCGCCTGGGTGGCGCTGACCGCCGACCCGTCCGACGCTCGCCAGTAGCCGTGCTGCTGCTCAGTCATCCGCCCGCCCCTACCCGTTCCGTGTCCGTCTTGTCCGTGTCTGTCCCCCGCAGGCCCCCGCCGGGAGCGAGGCTACCCGGCCCGGGAGCGGCACCCTCGGGCGGGGCCTCGCCTCGGGCGGGGCTTGACTTCAAGTGCTGTTGAAGTCGTGGAATGGGTCCCGACCGCAGCCGTACGGGCACCGCGGTCGATGCCCCGCCCGTACGGACCCGTACCGGGGCCGGGGCCGCCGTCTTCCCGATCGTGCCGACGGCGGCCCCGGCCCTCGTACACCCCCGCCCGTTCCCCCACCGGGCCCTCACCACAGGCCCGGGACCAGGCGCCTGCGGCCACGCGCGTACGCGCCGTAGCACTACTGGTGGACCCCGGGGTGGCCGGGTGGCGGGGGCGGCGTGGGGTGCGGCCGGTTTCGGGCAGCCTGGGGCGAAGTGGTGTAGACCTGTCGAAGTGGTGTAGACCTGTCCGACCGCCCGGCAGGCTTAGGCTCGGCCCATGGCTGACGCATCCTTCGGGCATCCGCGGCTCGCCGCGCTCTACGACCCGCTCGACCCCGATCGCGGCGATCTCGACGCCTACGCGCGGATGGCGCAGGAGTTCGGAGCGCGCCGGGTGCTGGACATCGGCTGCGGCACCGGGGTGTTCGCGCTGCTGCTGGCCGGGCGCGGGATCGAGGTCGTCGGGGTCGATCCCGCGCTCGCCTCCGTCGAGGTCGCGCGCGCCAAGCCGGGCGCGGCGAAGGTGCGGTGGATCCACGGGGACGCGACAGGCCTGCCTGCGCTGCGGGTCGACCTGGCGACGATGACGGCGAACGTCGCCCAGGAGATCACCGGCCGGGCCCGGTGGCGCGGGACGCTGCGGGGCGCCTTCGGGGCGCTGCGGCCGGGCGGGCGGCTGGCCTTCGAGACCCGTGATCCGGCCGCCCGCGCCTGGGAGGAGTGGACCCGCGGGCGCTCCCACCGGGTGACGCAGGTCCCGGGTGTCGGCCCGGTCGAGAGCTGGGTCCACCTGCTCGGGGTGCGTTGGCCTCTGGTGTCGTTCCGGTGGACGTACGTCTTCGCCGCGGACGGGCAGGTGCTGACCTCGGATTCGACGCTGCGCTTCCGGGAGCGGGGCGAGGTCGAACGGGACTTGGCCGCCTGCGGCTTCGTGGTGGAGGAGGTGCGCGACGCGCCCGACCGGCCGGGGCGGGAGTTCGTCTTCGTGGCCCGGCGCCCGTGATCCCCCACCGCGCGCGGGAAGTCGGCCGGGCCGACTTCTCACGCGGGGCGGTGGACCCGGACCTTCATCCCGGCGATCGTCACGGCGACCGGCCGGTTCAGGCGGGCTTCTCGGCGAGGGTGTGGGCGACGAGGGCGTTGGCGTGGCCGTGGCCGAGGCCGTGGTCGGTCTTGAGCCAGGCGACGAGTTCCATGTGCCTGGTGAGCGGGGAGGTGCGGATGAGGTCCTTCCACTCCTCGATCGGGCGGCCGTACTTCTTCTCGATGGACGGGAAGTACGAGGCGGGGCCCTTCACGGCGGCGGTCATGAGCGTGGTCCTCTCAAGGAAATGCGGTGCGGTCACGGGGTTGGACCGTGACCGCACCGCGAACTCATCGCCCCCGGAAGGTGATCCCGGTCACACCCCGGCGGTGGCTCGGGCGCGTCCGCGGCCGCGGCGGCGCCCGGCGGGCGGGGTGGGGTCGGCGTTCCAGGCGGCGACGGGGTTGCCGAGCCAGCGGGTGGCGCCGGGGACGTTCTCGCCGCGCATGACGAGGGAGGCGGGGCCGACGGTGGTGCCGGCGCCGAGGGTGGAGTTGAGCAGGACGATGGAGTGCGGGCCGGTGGTGGAGCCGGCGGCGAGGTGGACGGGGCCCAGGCGCATCACCCGGTCGTGGAAGAGGTGGGTCTGCAGGACGGTGCCGCGGTTGACGCTGGCGCCGGCTTCGACGGTGACGAGGTCGGTCTCGGGCAGCCAGTGGGTCTCGCACCACACGCCGCGTCCGATGCGGGCGCCGAGGCTGCGCAGCCAGGCGTTGAGGTAGGGGGTGCCGGTGATGGTGTGGCCGCCGAAGGGCATGGCGAGTTCCTCGACGAAGGTGTCGTAGAGCTCGTTGCGCCACACGAAGGAGGACCACAGGGGGTGTTCGGCGACGCGGAAGCGGCCGACGAGCAGCCATTTGGCGGCGGTGGTGACGGCGCAGGCGACGACGGCGGCGGCGGTGAGGACGAGTCCGGCGGCGGCGAGGGCGGTGCCGAGTCCGTAGTCGTCGCGCAGTTCCTGGAGGGCGGCGAGGACGAGGTCGCCGAGCAGGGCGGCGAGGACGATCGGCAGCAGTCGGCAGAGTTCGACGCCGGCGCGGGCCCACATCAGGCGCCGGGGCGGGTCGTAGGTGCGGCCTTCGGCGCCGGTGTCGGCGACGCGGGGCAGGGCGAAGGCGGGGCGGCCGAGCCAGGAGGAGCCTTCGGGAGCGTGGGCGGGGGTGTCGGACAGGACGCCGACGAGGGAGCCGGCGGGCAGGTGGCGGTCGGGGCCGACGATGCCGGAGTTGCCGACGAAGGAGCGGCGTCCGACGTGGGAGGGGCCGAGGTGGAGCCAGCCGCCGCGCAGCTCGTAGGGGGCGACGAGGGTGTCGTCGGCGAGGAAGGCGCCGTCGTCGACGCGCATCAGGCCGGGCAGGGCGAGCACGGTGGAGGCTTCGACGTGCCGTCCGACGCGGGCGCCGAGCAGGCGCAGCCACACGGGGGTGAAGAGGCTGGCGTAGAAGGGGAAGAGGGTGCGCCGGGCGGTGTCGCTGAGGCGGCTGACGGCCCAGGCGCAGAAGGCGACGCGGCCGGTGGCGGGGTGGAAGCCGGGGCGCAGCGGGCGGGAGAGGAGGCGTACGAGGAGCGCTATGAGGGTGGCGTAGCAGGCGAGGGTGAGGGCGGCGAGGGGGATGGTGGCGGGCAGGAGTTGGACGAGGGCGTCGGCGAGGGTGGTGTCGGTGTCGATCATCGGGTAGACGATGAGCAGGGCGGGCAGGGCGGCGAGGATGGGGACGAGGCCGAGGACGGCGAAGCCGGCGCCGTAGGCGAGGTTCCAGCCGCGGGTGACGGGTGCCGGGGCTGACGGCCAGTCGGTGGGGGCGTCGGTGGCGGGGCGGGCCGGGGAGCCGGTCCAGTGTTCGCCCGGGGGGACGGTGGCGGTGACGCAGGAGCCGGGGGCGATCTCGGCGCGGGCGCCGATGCGGGCGCCGGGCATGAGGGTGGCGCGGTGGCCGATGCGGGCGCCTTCGCCGATGTCGAGGTGGCCGACGTGGAGGGTGTCGCCGTCGAGCCACCAGCCGGCGAGGTCGGCTTCGGGTTCGATGCAGGCGTTGGCGCCGATGCGGGCGAGGCCGGTGACGGGGGGCAGGGTGTGGAGTTGGACGCCGGGGCCGACGCGGCAGCCGAGTGCGCGGGCGTAGCGGGGGGCCCAGGGGGTGCCGGCGAGGGCGGCGGTGGCGAACATGGCGGTGTGGCGTTCGGCGGCCCACAGGCGCAGGTGGACGTGGCCGCCGCGGGGGTGGCTGCCGGGGCGGATGCCGGCGGTGAGCAGGCGGGCGCCGGCGGCGGCGAGCAGGGTGCGGCCGGGGGCGCTGTAGAGGAGGAGGAGTCCGGCGGCGACGGGCCACCAGGAGCTGTGGGGGGCCCAGGCGAGGTGGCTGCCGGTGAGGTTGTCGAGGGCGATGAGGACGAGGATCCAGCGCAGTCCGGCGAGGGAGAACATGCCGAGCAGGAGCAGGGTCTGCCACAGGCCGGCGCTGCGGGGGGTGCGGCGTACGGTGCGGGTGCGGACGGCCGCGGTGGCGGTGGCGGCGGTGGTGGTGGCGGCGGTGGTGGTGGCTTCGGGTGGGGTGGTGGGGGTGAGGGTGTCGAGGTAGGCGGCGAGGTCGGTGAGGACGGGGTGGGCGTACAGGTCGGCGACGGAGACGCCGCTGTGGCGGGTGCGCAGGTCGGAGACGAGGCGGGCGGCGGTGAGGCTGGAGCCGCCGAGGGCGAAGAAGTCGTCGCCGGGGCCTGGGGGTGTGCCGAGCAGGCGTTCCCAGTGGCCGGCGAGCCAGCCGGCGGTGCCGTCGAGGGTCTCGGCCGAGGAGGTGGCGGCGGTTCCGGTGGTGGCGAGCGGCCAGGGCAGGGCGCCCCGGTCGACTTTGCCGGAGGTGCGGGTGGGCAGGGAGTCGACGAGGGCGAGGACGGGCACCAGCGGGGCGGGCAGGCGTTCGAGCAGGTGCCGGCGGGCGGTGGTGAGGTCGGGGGTGGTGCCGGGGTGGGCGACGAGGTAGCCGACGAGGAGGTCGGCGCCGGCGGGGGTCTTGCGGACGGCCGCGGCGGCGGCGCGGATGCCGGGCAGGGCTTGGAGGGCGGCGTCGATCTCGCCGAGTTCGATGCGGCGGCCGCCGAGTTTGACCTGGTCGTCGGCGCGGCCGAGGAAGACGAGGCCGTCGGGGTCGTTGCGGACGAGGTCGCCGCTGCGGTAGACGCGGGGTGAGGCGAGGGCGGGGTGGGCGCTGAACTTCTCGGCGTCCTTGGCGGGGTCGAGGTAGCGGGCGGTGCCGACGCCGGTGATGAGCAGTTCGCCGGTGGCGTGCCAGGGGACGGGGTTGCCGGCCTGGTCGACGACGGCGATCTCCCAGCCGTCGAGGGGGGCGCCGATGCGTACGGGCTTGCCGGGGAGCATGCGGGCGGCGGTGGCGACGACGGTGGTCTCGGTGGGGCCGTAGGTGTTCCAGAACTCGCGGCCCTCGACGGCGAGGCGTTCGACGAGTTCGGCGGGGCAGGCCTCGCCGCCGACGATGATCAGGCGGACGGCGTCCAGGCACTCCTGCGGCCACAGGGCGAGCAGGGTCGGGACGGTGGAGACGGCGGTGATGCGCCGGGTGACGAGCCAGGGGCCGAGGTCGGTGCCGGCCTTGACGAGGGCTCGGGGGGCGGGGACGAGGCAGGCGCCGTGGCGCCAGGCGAGCCACATCTCCTCGCAGGAGGCGTCGAAGGCGACGGAGAGTCCGGCGAGGACGCGGTCGCCGGGGCCGAGCGGGCGGGTCTGCAGGAACAGGCGGGCCTCGGCGTCGACGAAGGCGGCGGCGCTGCGGTGGGTGACGGCGACGCCCTTGGGGCGGCCGGTGGTGCCGGAGGTGAAGATGATCCAGGCGTCGTCGGCGGGGGCGGGCCAGGCGGGGCGGCCCGAGGGGTGGGCGGCGGGGCCGGCGTTCAGGGCGCGGCCGGGGCCGAGGACGGCGCAGACGGCGGCGTCCTGCCAGATCATCTCGGCGCGCTCGTCGGGGTCGTCGGCGTCGACGGGGACGTAGGCGGCGCCGCAGCGCAGCACGGCGAGGATGGCGGTGTAGAGGTCGGCGGTGCCGGAGGGGATGCGGATCCCGACCCGGTCGCCGCGGCCGATGCCGTGGGCGGCGAGTTGTCCGGCGAGGGTGTCGACCTCGTGGAGCAGGGCGCGGTAGTCGAGGACGGTGTCGCCGGTGTCGAGCGCGGGCGCGTGGGGGTGGGCGTCGGCGGTGGCGGCGATGATGTCGAGCAGGCTGCGGGGGTGGGCGGCCTGCGCCACCGGCCAGCCGGCCGCGGGGCCCTGGTGGGGGCGGTGCAGTGTGCCTGGGCCGGCCGTGTCGGGGCGTGCGTCCATGGATGGGTTTCCTTGGTTCCGGGGTCCTGGGGGCGCGTACGGGTGTGCGGGTGTACGGCCGGGCGGCTGTACGGGTGTGGTGGCGGGTGACGGGTGGTCACCTGCGGGAGAGCGCCCACTCACCATGACTCGGCTGGGAGTCGGCTGGATGCAGCGAGGATTGGATCAAAGGAAATTCTCATCATCGATGTCGCAAGGGAGCGACGACGGTATGAATCGAATGACATTTCGCGGGTTTTCGCTCGTTTTCGCTGGTGCAGAGTAATCGCCGAATACCGGAGCAGCGCGACGGGAGCGGGAAGAGTGTTGAACGCCATGGCGACCGGAACGGTACAGGTAGTGAGGGGGGCGCCGCCGAATCGGGGGGTTCTGGTCGGATCATCGGGCTGTTCACGGTTTTCACATCTTCGTGTGGGAGTCTTTCACCCCCCGCACTGCGGAGCCTCGCTGTGAACGGGCCGGGAAAAGGCCGCTCCGGCCGGGATTCCACTGAAGGTGGTGGCCCCCGGAGGAGTGCCGGTGGCCGGAACGGGAGCGTGCTCGTCTGGTACGTGGCGTACGGCTCGAACCTGCACGCCGCCCGCCTCGCCTGCTACCTGCGCGGCGGGTGCCCGGACGGCGCCGCGCAGGCCCAGCCCGGCAGCCGCGACCCCAGCGCGCCGCGCCGGACGGTGGCCACCGCGCTGCCGGGCACGCTCTACTTCGCCGGGCGCTCGCCCACCTGGGGCGGCGGCTCGGCCTTCTACGACCCGGGTGGGAGCGGAGAAGTTCCGTGCCGTGCCTATCTGGTGACGGTCGATCAGTTCAGTGACATCGTCGCGCAGGAGATGCGCCGCTCCCCCGGCGCCGACCTCGACCTCACCGCGGTGCTCGCCACCGGGCGCGCCGAACTGGGCCCGGGGCGCTACGAGACCCTGCTGCGCGTCGGCGAGTCGGACGGGCACCCGCTGCTGACCTTCACCTCCGCCCGGGGCGTGGCCGGCGCCGAGCTCAACGCCCCCACCCCGCCCTACCTGCGCACCCTGGCCGCCGGGCTGGCCGAGTCCCACGGCTGGGGCCCCTGGCGCACGGCCGGCTACCTCGCCACCCGGCCGGGCGCGGCGGGGCACTGGACGCCGTGGACGGTGGCGGCGGTGCTGGACTGAGCCGGCGGCGCCTGCCCCGGGCCCCCTTGCCTGCGCGGCCTCGCCTTCGAGCGCGGCAACCGGGGCCGGTGCCGGGAGGCGATCGCCGTGCTGCGCGAGAGGCAGGCCGCCCGTTCCGGGCGGTGAGCCCCCGCGCAGACGCGGCACCGGACAACAGCCGGGCCGGGGCACGGCGCTGTCGGCGGGCGCCGCTACGGTGCCGCCATGACCACTGACCCCACCGCACCCGTGAACTCCCCTGCGCCGGACGCCGACTGGGACCGCCTGCTCGCCGAGGCCTTCGCCGTCCTGCTCGGCCGGCCGCTGGAGGAGTACGACCCGAAGGCCGTCTACGCCGCCCGCGTCAGCGGCAACCTGATGGACGAGTCCGGCCTCGAACGCGACGCCGCCTGGGTGCACCCGGCGGCCCTGCGCGGCGAGCACCCGGTCGCCGCGGACCTCTACCTGTTCGACGAGGCCGAGCGGACGCCGGACTTCGACGCGAGCCGGTCGCTCTTCGAGTTCCGGCCGTCCGACGCGCTGCGGGCGGACCTGCCGGAGGGCTTCGTCGCCGCCGTCGAGGCCGCCTGCTTCACCCGTGCCCTCGTGCGCGGCGCCGACCTCGGCGCGCTGGCCGAGCGGTACGGCGTCGACCTCGCCTCCCCCGCCCTGGCCGGCGCCTGGAGCGTCCGCTTCGCCCGGCTCGTCTGCGACGGCACCCTCCTGGACGCCCTGCGCGCCGCCCTCGGCACCGGCCGCACCCCCGAGGAGCTGACGCCCTTCTCGGCGGAGCCCGAGGAGGACTGGCAGGAGGCCCTGGCCGCGATACCCCACCCCGGGCTCCGCGCCCACCTCGGCTTCTTCTGCACCGACGGCGACGAGGGCCTGATGCCCCTGGCGGAGGACGCCACGGCGTGCGGCCTGGAGGACGAGGGCTGCGAAGCCGTCGCGGGCTGGGAGGACGGGCACGGCCAGCTCGACATCACCGTGGTCCGCCTCAGCGACCTCGTCGCCGGCCCGCGCCGCTGACCCCGCCCCACCACGGCGCGGCCACCCGGCAGTTCGCCGGGCGGCCCCGCCGGCGGACCGGCACTCCGTGACACGACGGCTCCGTGACACGAGGGCTCCGCAACACAACGGCTTTGACACAACGGCTCTGTGACACAACGGTCATGTTCCGGGAAGGGCGGGCTGATACCGCCTGCCTAGCGTGGCGGCTCCTTGATGTCGTTCGAAGGAGTTGCCGTGATCACCGAACCGATGGCGGGGCGCGCGCCGAAGGCCGCCGGGCGCCGGGAGCGCGCGCGGGAGGGGGCACCGGGCGGGCGGCGCCTGCCGGCGGTCGACGTGCTGCGGGCCCTGGCGATCCTCGGGATGGTGTGGATGCACTTCGTGCCGACGGGCTGGCTGGAGCCCACGCCGCCCGGGCACGACTGGCCCGGGGTGCTGGAGTGGCTGAACGGGTTCCTCGACACCCGCGCCCGCAGCGTCTTCTTCCTCCTGGCGGGCGTGTCCGTCGCGCTGATGACCGGCGGCGCGCGGCCGTTCGCCGGGACGGCGTTGCGCCGGGCCCGTGGCCGGATCGCCGTACGGGCCGGAGTGCTGCTCCTGCTGGGCCTGGGCCTCGAGCAGGTCTCCGGGAAGCCCAACATCATCACCGCCTACACCGGGTGGCTGCTGTTCCTGCTGCCGTGGACGCGGGTGCGGGCGCGCCTGCTGTTCGCGGCGGCGGGGGTGTTCGCGGTGGCGGCCCCGGTGTTCCAGATCGCCCGGGTGAACCACGGCCGGGGCTGGGGCTTCCTGCCCGAGGCGGGGCCGGGCGCGCCGGAACTGCCGCAGGGCCTGGCGGTGCTGGCGCACCCGGGCGACTGGCTCGCGGTGTTCCAGTCGTACGTGTTCAACGTGGACACCTTCTACGCGCTGCCGCTGCTGCTGGCCGGCCTGGCGATCGGCCGCCTCGACCTGCGCGAGCGCGCGGTGCGGGTGCGGATGGCGCTCACCGGTGCGGGGATCGTGGCCGGTGGCTGGCTGGCGTCGTGGCTGGTGCTGGGGCCGCTGGGGCTCGGCGCGGCGATCGACCGGTTCCAGGCCGAGCTGACGGCCCCGCCGCCGATGCCCCCGATGCCGCCGATGCCGGCGCTGCCCGCTGACGGCGCGCTGCCGGACGTGCCGCCGGTGCTGCCGGAGCTGCCCCCGATGCCGAAGGTCCCGTGGGCGGAGCTGTGGGCGATGTCCAAGCCGGGCCCGGGCATCGCGGAGTACAGCGCGCTGCAGATCCTCTGGCTGGTCGGCGTCTGCCTCGCCCTGCTCGGCGCGCTGCTCCTACTGACCGAACGAGGCCCGTGGCAAAGGGTGTTGTGGCCGGCGGCCGCGATGGGCTCGATGGCGATGACCTGGTACTTCGTCCAGGACGTGATCACCAGCCGGTTCCTCGGCGAAGGCCCGGGCGGCTTCGGCCACGCGCCGCAGTCCCTCGTCCCGTACGCGCTGCTCGCGGTGGCGGCCCTGGTGGGCTCGGTGCTGTGGCGGCGGTTCTTCCGCCGCGGCCCGCTGGAGGCCCTGGTGCACCGGGCCACCACGGCGGCGGTGCCGCGCCGCCAGGGACCGTGACGGGACGGGCCCGGTACGCCGCGGCGGGCGTACCGGGCCCGTTCATGTGCGGGCGGTCAGCCGGTGCGGTGCAGGTCGCACTGCTGCTGGATGGCGGAGGGGGCGTCGCTGCTGACGATGGCGACCTTCGGCACGGAGCCGGACTCGGCCGGGGCGTCCTCGGCGGTGCAGGCGAGCTGCTGGATGGCGGGGGCGGAGAGCAGCGCGGCGGACCAGTTCAGGCGCAGGGTGACCACCCCGGGGGTGGTGGTGACCTGGACGCGGCCGTAGGCGGGCAGGTCGCTGTAGAGGCCGGCGCGGGTCTCGGCCGGGTCGGGGCCCGCGAGCAGGGTGTCCAGGGTCCGCTGGAGGTCCTCGCGTTGGGCGTCCGGCCGGATGGTGAGGTGGATGCCGTGCTGGTCGAGGAAGTAGAGCCGAGTGCCGGGCTGGATGCCGGTGGCCGGCCGGCCGCTCTTGACCGGCCCGGTGGTGGAGATCGAGCAGCCGCAGAGCGCCGGCAGCGCGGCGAGGGCGGTGAGGGCGGTGAGGGTGGCGGCGAGCCGGTGTCGGGCGGTCACGGGGTTTCCTCCTCGACGAGGCCGCGGGGCAGGACGAGGGTGAACACCGCGCCGCCGGTCGGGGCGTTGGCGGCGTCGATGAGGCCGCCGTGCAGGCGGGCGTTCTCCTGGGCGATGGCGAGGCCGAGGCCGCTGCCCTCGGAGCGTCTGCGCGCCTTGTCGGCCTTGTAGAACCGGTCGAACAGGTGCGGGAGTTCGGCGGGCGGGATGCCGGGGCCGCGGTCGGTGACGGTCAGCAGGAGGTCGTCGTCCGCGGCGCGCAGGGCGACCCGTACGGGCGGGCGGCCGTGGCGCAGCGCGTTGCCGACGAGGTTGGCGACGATCACGTCGAAGCGGCGCGGGTCGAGGCGGACGGGCAGGGGGGCGGGCAGGTCGAGTTCGACCCGGTCGTTCCAGCCGCGCAGGTCGAGGGTCTCGCGGACGGCGGTGGCGGCGTCGACGGTCTCGGTGTGCAGGGGTGCGGCGCCGGCGTCGAGGCGGGAGATCTCGATGAGGTCGTTGACGAGGCGGGTGAGGCGGGTGGTCTCGTTGCTGATCATGCGCAGGGCGGTGGCGGTGTCCTCGGGGAGTTGTTCGGCGTCCTCGTCGAGGATGTCGGTGACGGCAAGCATCGCGGCCAGGGGGGTGCGCAGTTCGTGGGAGACGTCGGCGGCGAAGCGCCGGCCCTGGGATTCGATGGCGCGCAGTTCCTCGATGGTGCCCTGGAGGGTGCGGGCGGTGTGGTTGAACGTCTTGGAGAGCTGGGCGAGTTCGTCGTGTCCGGTGACGGTGAGGCGGGTGTCGAGCCGGCCCTGGGCGAGGTCGCGGGCGGCGTCGCCGAGGGCGCGTACGGGCCGCAGGACCTGGCGGGCGGCGAGCAGGGCGAGGCCTGCGGCCAGGATCGCGGCGAAGGCGCCGGCTCCGGCGGCGGCGGCGAGCAGGGCGTTGCTGGCGCTCTGCTCGCGGTCGAGCGGGAGCAGGGCGTAGACGGTGAGTCCGGAGGGGGCGTTGGGCGCGGCGGCGTTGGTGACGGGGATGCCGGTGGCGAGCCAGGGCCGGCCGTCGGCGGTGAAGCGCTGGAAGGCGGCGTGGCCGCGGTTGACGGTGGCTTCCAGGGCGGGCGGGACGGCGACGGGCTGGGTCCACTCGGAGTGGTCGCTGCCGTGGGCGGCCAGGATGCGCCAGTCGCGGAATCCGCCGGTTCCGGACAACTGGCTTGCCAGGCGGTCGAGTTCGCCTGCGGTGGGTGGGAACGGCAGGGCGGGGGCGAGGGTGTCGACGCGTCGGCGCAGTTCGTCCAGGGTGGTGTCCTGGGTGAGTTCCAGGGTGGAGTTGGTGGCGGCCCGGTAGGTGAGTGTGGCGGTGGCGAGCGCGCTGAGGGCGGCGACGGCGACGAAGGCGGCCAGCAGCCGGGGCCGCAGCCCGGCGACGGCGCGGCGCAGCCGGATCCGGCGCGGGACGGGCTGCGGGAAGGCAGGCTGCGGCGGTTCGGACTGCGGGGCACCGGGCTGCCGGGAAGCGGACTGCGGGACACCGGGCTGCCGGGGTTCGGGCTGCGGCGGTTCGGCGGTCACAGCGGCCCGAAGCGGTAGCCGAAGCCGCGCACGGTCTGGATGTAGCGCGGCGCGGAGGGGCTGTCCTCGATCCTGGCGCGCAGCCGGTTCACTCCGGCGTCGACCAGGCGGATGTCCTCCTGGCGCCCCAGCCCCCAGACGGATTCCAGGAGTTGCTCGCGGCTGAAGACCCGCCCGGGGGCGGCGGCCAGCTCCAGCAGCAGCCGCAGTTCGCTGGGTGCCAGCGGCAGCGGGGCGCCGCGCTTGGTGACGGTCAGTGCCGCCCGGTCCAGGACGAGGTCGCCGTGGGTCTCGCGTTCCGCCTCCGGCCCGGTGCCGCCGCCGGCGCGGCGCAGTACGGCGCGGATGCGGGCGTCCAGGACGCGGGACTGCGCGGGTTTGACGACGTAGTCGTCGGCTCCGGCCTCCAGGCCCAGGACGGTGTCGAGGTCGTCGCCGAGGGCGGTCAGCATGATCACCGGGGTGGGGGCGGTCCGGCGCAGCCGCCGGCACACCTCGAAGCCGTCGATGCCGGGCAGCATCAGGTCGAGCACCACGAGCTCCGGCGGTTCCTGCCAGGCGCGTTCCAGTCCCTCCTCGCCGGAGGCGGCGGTGCGCACCTCGTGGCCCTGGCGGCGCAGGCCCAGGGCCAGGGCCTCGCGTACGGAGTCGTCGTCCTCGATCAGCAGTAGCCGTGCCATGGCCACCAGTATCCGGGCCCGACCTGCGGAAACGGGCCCGTGGCGCAGGTGCGGGGCCGCTTGTTGCAAAACGCTCATCTGTAGGTCACAGCGCCCGTAACCGGGCGGCGGACGGTGGTGGACACCGGCACCCGAGCCCCGGACGAGGAGCACCGCCATGCGCGACCACCACGAGCAGACCCCCACCGGCGAGACCCCGCGCAGCTGGTACCCGCGGGCGGACCGGCTGGTCCGCCCGCCTGGGACGTCCGGGCGCCTGCGCACCGCCCTGGGCGTGGCGGCGCTCGGTGCGGCGGCCCTGACCCTGCTGGGCGTCGCCGGCGCGGTGGACAGGCCCGCCGGGCCCGCCGCCGCGAGCGGGACGGCCGCGGCCCCGGACCCGGCTCTGCCCGCGCCGACGGTGGACATGAGCATCTCCCGCCAGTCCGAGGACCCGGGCAGGACCGTCAACCTGACCATCGACGACGGCCCCGACCCGCAGTGGACCCCGCGGATCCTGGACGTCCTGGCCCGCAACAACGCCAAGGCCGTCTTCTGCATGCTCGGCCCCAACGCCCGGGCCCACCCCGACCTCGCCCGCCAGGTCGTCGCCGCCGGCCACCGGCTGTGCGACCACAGCGTCAGCCACGACACCGCGATGGACCACAAGGACGTCGCGTACCAGGAGAAGGAGATCGTCGACGGCCTGCGGATGATCCAGGACGCCACCGGCGGTGCCCCCGTCCCCTACTACCGCGCCCCGGGCGGCGCGTTCACCCCCGAGAGCCGCCAGATCGCCGCCGCCCACGGCATGCGCCCCCTGGGCTGGAACGCCGACACCCGCGACTTCGAACGCCCGGGCGTCGAGCGGATCGTCGAGACGGCGAAGGCCCAGCTGCGCATCGGCCCCACCGTCCTGCTCCACGACGGCGGCGGCAACCGCGCCCAGACGCTGGAGGCCCTGGAGCGGCTGCTGCCGTGGCTGAGGGACAACGGCTACGCCTTCAGCTTCCCGCGCGTGTGACCGGCCGCCGGGCGGGCCCACCGTCAGGGCCCGCCGTCAGGGCCTACCTTCAGGGTCCGCCGTCAGGCGTGCGGCGCCCAGAAGTCGGTGAGCCGGCAGCTGTTGCGTTCGACGGTCGCCCACCTTCCCTCGAACGCGAGGACCGCGGCGGCGGCCGTCGGGAAGCCGGAGTCCCTCATCCGCGCCATCGCGTCCCCCACGGCCTCGCCGGCCAGGGCTTCGGCCAGCTCGCGGACGCCGGGGTTGTGGCCGACCACGACCACGTCCCGGTCCTCGTCGGACTGCTCGTTGAGGACCGTGATCAGTGCGCCGAGGCTCGCGTCGTACAGGCGCTCGTCCTGGACCGTCCTCGGCTTGTTCCGCAGCTCGGGGACCATGAGCTTCCAGGTGTCGCGGGTGCGCACGGCCGGCGAGACGAGCGCGAGATCGGCGTCGACACCGGCCCCGGCGAGCCAGCGGCCCGCGGCCTTCGCGTCCTTGCGGCCCCGCTCGGCCAGCGGCCGGGCGCGGTCGTCCACGTCATCGGGATGCTCGGCCTTGGCATGGCGGACCACGACGATCCGGCGCGTCTCCTCGGGCATGGCTTCTCCCTCTCACGGCATCGGTCGGGCACGGGAACACGAACAGCGACGATCGTGACAGCCCGCGCCCGCATCGACGCCCCGCCGGCCGGGCCGCACCGCCGATGTCCACCCGCGCGGACGACACACCGGGCCGGGTCCCTCCCGGCGGCGCGCTGCCGCCGCGCACCCGCGGCAGCAGCGCCGCCGGAGCGCCCTCACCCTCCTCACCGCCCGTACGTGCCAGGCCGGTTGAGGGAGATCACGGCCTGCCAGTGGTGGTACGGCGCGGACCGCCCCCGAACGGTGACCACCGCCCCGCTCGCGTTGACGGTCACGCCGAACGCGCACCCCATCAGCTACGGGCCGCCACCGTACCGACGATCGAGCGTCAGTGCCGCCGTATCGAACTGGCTTTTCGCCGCCTCTGCGTGATCGCCCAATTCCGGACAGTGGTCGACTCGTTCTCGACACTCTCCTCGATCCCCTCGGTGCGCACGTGCCCGCGCCGCCACGCTGTAGCCGCCGCCCTCACAGGCGTGCGAGATCGGGAGGGGACATGATGGGCACCGCCCGCCAGGTCGAACTGCTGCGCGCGGAGATCGCGAAGAACCTGCAGGCCGGCCTGGAGCAACTCCGCAGCAGCACCGACGCGTTGCGCTCCGAACTCACCACGACGCTGGCCACCGGCCTGAGCGAGCACCGCGACAGCGCCTTCGCGACGATCGCCAAGGCGCAGGAGCTGACCGAGCGGGCCATCCAGGAGAACCGCACACTCCGCCGCCAGCTCGGCACCGCACGAGGTGAGCTCACCGCGATGCAGAACACCAACCGTGCGGCTCACCAGACGAGTCGGGCCGAAACCGCCGGACCTGCTGAACCCGCGCCTGTGCAGGAGGAGACCGCTGCCTGGCCGGAGGCCGGCGCCGAGGGGCCGGAGCTCCGGCGCGACTTCACCGCGCTGCCGGCCGCCGACGAGCACCAGCCGTCGACCGAGGGACGTGCGACCGCTCAGAGCGCCGGTCAGAGCGCCGGCCCCGACCGGAACGACACCGAGCACACCGAGACGCAGGCAGCCGAGGCCGCACCCCGACCGGCCCTCCCGTCCGCGACCAGCCAGGCCGCGGAGCCCGACAGCAAGGAGACCTCCGTGACCGATCCCGCCGCCGACAACGAGCCCGGCGACCCGCTGCCCCTCACCGAGGAACAGGTCCGGCGCATCGTGTCGGAAGCCATCGTCGGCCAACTAGTCGACCTCCTCCGTCCTCAGCCGGCCCCCGCCGAACCCGAGGTGGAGGTCGACGCGGAGGCGTCGGAGCAGGAAGGGACGGCGCCGTTCGCCCCGTCCGGCCTGACCGAGGAGTCCGCCCGGCTGATCGCGGCCCAGCTCGCGGACCTGATTCGACCTCAGGTGGACCCGGTCGAGCCGGAACCGGCACCTGCCGCACAGCCTCCCGCCACCGGGGACACCGCCACCGAGGACACCGCCGGCGGTCCGGCCGACGACGTGTCCGGCCTCATCCCCGAGTCGTTCGCCTGGCCCATCCACGTCGGCACCCTCCGCAAGGCCGCAGCGGTGAGGACCGTCGCGATCTCCTGCCACCCCGAGACCTGGGACTTCCTCGCCGCGCAGATCGAGGGCACCGAGCACTTCTCCAAGCCCGTCGGCGGCATCGACGAGGACACGATCCTGTCCGGCCGCAGCGTCATCGCGCTCCTCAACGCCCTGCGAAGGACCGCCTACAACGGCGTCGGCAGCGACAGCGGCATCGAGACGTGGGCCTTGGCCGTCACCAGCTACGAACGCATCGCCGCCGTGATCAACCACACGCGGCCGGCGGACGGGGGCGGCGGGGGTGAACAGCTGACCCAACCGCGGATCGTCCTCGA
Organism: Kitasatospora sp. NPDC032121; assembly: GCF_055580145.1. Lineage (NCBI taxonomy): Bacteria > Bacillati > Actinomycetota > Actinomycetes > Kitasatosporales > Streptomycetaceae > Kitasatospora > Kitasatospora sp. NPDC032121. The sequence continues at coordinate 50,293 of NZ_JBVILX010000020.1, forward strand.
CGACCGGATCGACGGCGGCCCCGCCGGCGGACCGGCGGGCGGACCGGCGGGCGGCAGCTGATCCACTGATCCCACTGATCCACGAGGGCGCGTGCGGGCACACCGGCGAAGTCCCGGCCACGGGCTTCTCCCGTTCAGGCCGGGGCCGCTCGGCGGTACGGCGCCACGCCTTCGCGGCAGCCGTACCGCCGAGCGGCCCGGCCCGACCGTTCCTGCGCGGAGGGACGGTCGGGGAAGGGGCCCGCGGCCGCTCAGTGGCCGTACATGCCCACCTCGTAGGTGCCGCCGGGCTGGCCGATCATCACATTGGCCCGGTTGAAGGCGTTGATGATCGCGATCACGCAGACCAGCGCCGCCAGCTGCTCCTCGTCGTAGTACTTGGCGGCGTTCGCCCACGCCTCGTCGCTCACCCCGCCGGCCGCGTCGGCGATCCGGGTGCCCTCCTCGGCGAGCTCCAGCGCGGCGCGCTCGGCGTCGGTGAACACGGTGGCCTCGCGCCAGACGGCGACCATGTTCAGGCGCGCCGGGTCCTCCCCGGCGTGCACGGCCTCCTTGAAGTGCATGTCGACGCAGGGGCCGCAGCCGTTGATCTGGCTGGCGCGCAGCCGCACCAGCTCCTGGACGGCGAGCGGCAGGCTCGACTCGGTGGTGGGCTTGCTGGCCGCGATCAGGTGCTTGACGACCTTGCCCAGGATCGGGTTGGTGAAGACGTCCAGGCGGGGTTCCATGGTGTGCTCCTCGGTCGGTGTTTCCGTTGCTGTCATGAAGACAAGACAGCCCGCCGCTTTGTGACAGCCCCCGAAGTGACCTGCGCCACACCACCCGCCGGTGCGTGCGGACGGGCCTCGGATAACCTGCCGACCACGCTCAGGACAGGGGGATTCCATGACGGGTGGGACGGGTGGGACGAGTGGCATGGATGTGGCGGGTGGGACGGATGTGGCGGGCGCGGCCGCCGGGTACCGGCCGCTGCTGTTCTCCATCGCCTACGGGATGACGGGCTCGGTCGGCGACGCCGAGGACCTCGTCCAGGACGCCTTCCTCGGCCTCGCCCGCGCCGAGCGGGCCGGCACCGCGATCGCCGCCCCCAGGGCGTACCTGACCACGGCCGTCACCCGCCTGGGCATCAACCACCTCACGTCCGCCCGGGTGCGCCGCGAGACCTACGTCGGCCAGTGGCTGCCCGAGCCCGTCGTCAGCACCGCCGAGCGTCCAGGCCCGGCCGAGCACGCCGAGCTGGCCGACTCGCTGTCGATGGCGTTCCTGGTGCTGCTGGAGGCCCTCTCCCCGATCGAGCGCGCGGTGTTCACACTGCGCGAGGCGTTCGGGTACGGCTACCCGGAGGTCGCCGGGATGGTCGGCCGCAGCGAGGCGAACTGCCGTCAGATCCTCGCCCGCGCCCGCAAGCGCCTGGCCCTCAAGGACGACGCCCCTGCTCCCCCGGTGCGCCGCGCGGAGGGCGAGGAGCTGGCCCGCCGCTTCTTCGCGGCCGCCGAGGGCGGCGACCTGGACGCCCTGCTCGGCCTGCTCGCCCCCGACGTCGCCTTCCGGGGCGACGGCGGCGGCAAGGCCCGCGCGCTCGCCCACTGCCTCACCGACCCGCGCCGCGTCGCCCAACTGCTCGTCGGCGGCCTGCGCCGCCTGCGCCGCCTGGGCGCGCACCTCGTCCCGGCGCGGGTCAACGGCCGCCCCGGCGCGGTGGTGTACGACGCCGAGTGGCGCGTGGCCAGCGTCATCGGGCTGGACATCGACGCCGACGGCGCGGTGCGGGCCGTCCACGCCGTCTCCAACCCCGACAAGCTCGCCCACCTCGGCCCGCTCTCCGAACTCGGACTGCTGCCGCAGCCGCGGGCATAGGCCCGCCCCCGTCCCCCGGGCCCCCGGCCCCCCGGACGTGGAACGGCCCGGGCCCGAAGACGCCGGGCCCGGGCCGTTCACCCGACAGGTCAGGGGGTGGTGCACACGGCGTTCGCCGACAGGGACTGGGTCGTGGTGCCGGTGTTGGTGCCGCGGATGACCCAGGAACTGCCGCTCGGGTAGGAGTCGGTGAAGAAGATGTCGAAGCCGCTGGTCTGGCCGCCACCACCGGTGGGCACCTGACCGGACGGGCAGGTCACGGTGGCGATCCCGTGGCCGCCCGCGGGCACGTCGACGGGGTTGCCGAAGACCGGGGTGTGCGCGGCCAGCAGGGCGGGGTCGACGGCGGCCTGGTCGTGGGGGACGACGACGCTCGGCTTGACGGCGGTCCCGCCGTCGGCGAAGGCGACGGCGGCACTCGCGGACAGGACGGTGACGGCGGTCAGAGCGGTCAGGGCGAGGGACTTCGTGCGGGCCACGGCGGCCTCCTGAGGGTGTGGGGGGGCGGACTGGCGTCGGCGGGGGCTGCTCCCCGCACCGACCTCCGATACGTGCCCGAACCACCCTTCCCGCGGACGGGTGGACGGCTTCGGCGACCCGGGCGGAGGAATGCCGGTGCCCGGCCGGGCTAACCCGGGCTAGACTCCCCGACTTGATCAACGAACCACCAACGGGGGAAGCATGAACAGCCGTCACATCGACCAGTTCCGCCGGCTCAACGCCGCCGCACGCGTCATCGGCCGGCGCAACGCCCTGCGCTACCTCGCGCTCGGAGTGGGGTCCGCGCTGGTCGCCGCCTGCTCCAGCAGCGGGGGCGGGGGCGGCAGCGACACCAGGACCGGCGCCGCTCCCCCGGCCGGCACTCCCACCCCCGCCGGCACTCCCATCCCCGCCGACTCCCCCACCCCCTCGGCCCCAGCGGCCTCGACCCCTGCCGCCAAGCCCACCGTCGGCGAACGCATCTTCGACGCCTTCGTGACCGGCACCTGGGCGATCGAGTCCACCAGCACCCGCGGCGACAAGGCCCACGGCAGGATCACCATCGAGTCCAGCGGCCGCAACGGCGGCTGGACGCTCGTCTGGGACGACCTCGACGGCAAGCCCGTCACCTGGCGCGGCAGCCTGCTGCTGCGCGGCGGGCACCTGTCGCTGAGCCTCTTCGAGGGCCCCGAGAAGCTGATGGCCGGGCACCCCGAGGCCCTCCAGGTCCCGGACGCCGTGGGCGACACCGTCCAGCTGACCCTCCCCTGGGCACCACCCGGCGCCACCGCCGCGAGCAGCAAGGACAAGCTGAACGTCAGCTACGCGAACAGCGTCCTGACCATCGCCCACACCTCGGGCGGCAAGCCCACCACCCACGTCTGCACCCGCACCTGACCCGGTCAGTCAGTCTCGGCGGCAGGCCGGGTGCGGGTGAACCAGCAGGCCAGCAGCAGGTTGGGCACCCAGCACAGCCAGGCGATCGCGGTGTAGGAGGTACGGAAGTCCAGGTGCAAGGCGGCGGCGGCGAGCAGCATGAGGCGCAGGGTGACGGCGGCGAAGGTCAGCGCGAAGCTGCGGACCATCCAGCGGCGGTGGTCGGTCACCCGGCCGTCGAGGATCGCCCGCAGCCCGGCGCCGCCGGTCACCAGCCAGGCCACGGCCAGGCAGGCGAACCCGGCCCCGGTGACGGCGCCCCCGTACGCGACGGGCGCCAGCAGCAGCGCCCCCGCCGCGCCGACCAGGCAGGCGAGCAGGTAGGTGGCGCCGGTCCGGCGGTGCAGGCGCGGCCGGCGATCGCGCAGGCGGCGGGAGAACTGCCACGGCCCGACCGCGAGGGCGGTGATGGCGCCGAAGATGTGGACGTAGAGCGGGAGTTGGTGGCTCAGGTAGGTGGCGCGCTGGTGGCGGAAGAACGTGGACGGGTCGAAGCTGAGGTACTTGGCGGAGGTGACGACGATGAGCGTGGAGAGCACCGTCATGACGGCCCAACCGGCCCGTGTGATGCGCATACCTCCGAGTCTCGGGCCTGGCGGCCCCGACGGGAATCCGGGTCGACCCCGATGAGCACCCTCAGACAACACTCATCTCCCGTTTGATAGAAGGGAGTTGAGCACATTCCCCCAGTGAGGTGCATTGTCGGCAGCTTCCTCGCCCTGGACTGACCAGACCCGACGCGAACACCCCCGGCCCGGCGCGGAAGTTCCGCGCCGGGCCGGGGCACGTCGGGTCACGCGGCCCGCTGGCCGTGGAGCAGGACGGGCAGGGAGCGGTGGGCGAGGGCCTCGGTGGCGCGGGCGGCCTGGGAGGGGGCCATGAAGTCCGGCAGGTCCGGGGCGGGGACGAAGCGGGCGCCCAGCAGGCCGCTCCTGCGCTGCGACGGGACGGTGATCCGGGTGCTGTCGGGGACGGTGCCGCCGTCGAAGACCAGGTTGAGGCGCTGCAGGTAGCGGTCGGCCGGGGTGAAGTCGACGGCGAGGATGTCGGTGAGACGCACGATCAGCCCGGTGTCCGCGTGGAGGTGGCGGGCGGCGGCCAGGTGCGGGGGCTCGTTGGGGCGGGCGGAGCCGCCCGGGAGGATCATGCCGTCCATGTAGTCCGGGTCGACGAGCAGGACGTCGCCGCGCTGGTTGCGGATCAGGACGAGGCAGCCGAGCCGGCAGACGGGGGGCTTGGCGAGCAGGCGGGGGTCGTGCATCGGGGGTCGCTTTCAGACGTCGAAGGTGAGGCGCTCGTAGCGCAGGCCCTTGCGGAGCAGGTCGACCATGCGCAGGAGGTCGACGGGGCGGGCGGTGAGGTGCAGCAGGTAGCTGCACGTCAGGCGGCCGGTGTCCCAGTCCACTTCGAGGGTGGGGAGGTGGACGCCGCCGAGCGCGAGGACGGTGGTGAGGTCGTCCAGGACGTCGGCGGCGTTGCGGCGCTGCTCGGCGGTGGCACGGGAGAGGGTGGACATCACCGCTCCCCGGGGCGCTTGTGGACCTCGAAGGCGCGCCAGGCGCTGTAGGCGTCGCCGAAGAAGACGAAGGCGGCCAGGTCACCACCGGGCCGACGCAGCCACTCGCCGGTCATCTCGTTGCGGACCCGGTAGCGGTCGGCCTCCGGGTCCCAGCGGACGCCGTAGCCGTGGAGGCGCGGGAGTTGGTCGTGGGGCATGGGAATGGAACCCTCTGCGATCGGAGTTTCACGTTCTGTACATATGGTGGCGCAAGGTCCCCTAGGATCAGAAGTGGCTTGCTACTTGCCATGAGGCACCACGGGAGTTGAGGGCTGCCATGAACAAGAAGAAGATTGACCCGGAGTCGAGCCCCTGGGCGCCCTTCGGAATCCAGCTCAGGGCCTTCCGAGAGGCCAAGGACCTCCTCCAGGAGGAGCTGGCCCCGCTCATCGGGTGCTCGCCCTCCCACCTCTCCTACATCGAACTTGCGCACCGGCCGCCGAGCCGCAAACTTGCGGAGCTCTCCGACATCGCCCTCGACACGGGCGGCACCATGCTGCTGATGTGGTATCAGCTGAAGAACGCCGCGATCCTGGAGGGTTTTCCGGAGTACGCCCGGTATGAGCTCCTGGCGGAGCAGATCAGGATCTTCGAAGTCAACGTCATCGCCGGTCTTCTGCAGACCCGGGCCTATGCGACCGCAATCGAGATGAGTGCTGTCAGGCTTGGCACCGCGACCGAAAAGCTGGCCGAGGAACGCATCGAGTTCAGGCTTGCCCGCCAGACGATCATGGAGCGGGCTCATCCTCCACTCGTGCACGTGGTCCTGGACGAAAGTTGCCTGAGAAGGGTCGTTGGTGGGCGAGACGTCATGGTCGAGCAGTTGCTCCACCTTGAGAAGTTGGCCGAGCGACCTGAAGTGATCATTCAGGTCGCGCCGTTCACCCTCGGTGAGAGTCGGCCGTTCACGCACATGGCGTACCTCCTTACCATGCCGAACCGCAAAGTTCTCGCTTATGGCGAGGTTGAACAGCGCGGCTACATCGATCGCGATACCAAGTCAGTTGCCTCCCTGACCAAGAGCTACGATCGGCTTACGGTCGAGGCCCATGGCCAGGCCGAATCGCTGGCTTTCATCCGTGCGGCAAGGAGGGACCTGGAGTGGATGTCGACCTGACTGACGTTTCCTGGCGCAAGAGTTCGTACAGCGGCACCGGGGGCGGTGCCTGCATCGAGGTCGCCGACGGCTTCGCCGACGTCACCCCCGTACGCGACTCCAAGGACCCCTCCGGCCCCGCCCTCCTCTTCCCCACCGCCGCCTGGCAGGCCTTCGTCACCGCCGTCCGCACCGGCGAGTTCGACACCCACTGACCGTGACCACCAGCCCCACCACCCCAACCCCGGGGCGGCGGGGCCGAGCTGCGCGCACCCGCACTGCCGAGACCCCCGCCCGCAACACTTTTTCAGGCGCTCTGCAAGGCGAATACGAAGGTGGCCGTGCTGAGCACGAGCATGCCGGTGGCGTTGAGGAAGAGGTTGCGTCCCAGATCGCGGGCGCGAATGTGCATGCCCACGGCGGTGAGGAAGTAGCAGACGACGGCGGCGCTGGTCAGCACCGCCAGCGGGGCGGACCAGATGCCCGCGACCAGTCCTGCGGCCGTCACGGTCTTGAGCAGCGGTAGGAGCGGCCAGAACCTGCGGGGGAATCCGACGTCCCGCAGGCAGTCGTGGATGAAGCCGACCGGCTTGAGGCACATCGCGGCGTCCGCGAGCTGGATGACGGCGAGGCCGGCCAGCGGCCACCAGAACTGGATCACAGTTGCTGCTCCTTTAAAGGTTCGGATCTGCGCGCCCCGAGCAAGGGCACGTCTGAGAGACAGGGCGGCGCGGCGATTCGTGACACCGTCACCGAAGGCCCGTGGTCAAGTCAGTTGCCTCCCTGACCAAGAGCTACGATCGGCTTACGGTCGAGGCCCATGGCCAGGCCGAATCGCTGGCTTTCATCCGTGCGGCAAGGAGGGACCTGGAGTGGATGTCGACCTGACTGACGTTTCCTGGCGCAAGAGTTCGTACAGCGGCACCGGGGGCGGTGCCTGCATCGAGGTCGCCGACGGCTTCGCCGACGTCACCCCCGTACGCGACTCCAAGGACCCCTCCGGCCCCGCCCTCCTCTTCCCCACCGCCGCCTGGCAGGCCTTCGTCACCGCCGTCCGCACCGGCGAGTTCGACACCCACTGACCGTGACCACCGGCCCCGCCGCCCCAACCCGGGGCGGCGGGGCCGAGCTGCGCACACCCGCGCTGCCGAAACCCCCGCCCGCCCGCAACCCCGTCGTCATTCACCGGACTGGAGTACGGCGACCGTTGTACGGCGCCTCAGCTGGCGCACCCCGCTCCAAGTCGAAACGCGACATCCGCCAGTCGGTCGACCATGTCGTGTCCAACGAGGCGACGGGCGGCCCCGGGGGGGGGGGGGGGGGGGGGGGGGGGGGGGGGGGTGGCCCCCCCCCCCCCCCCCCCCCCCCGCCGCATGCGCGCGGAAGCGTCCGAAGAGGCGTCCGAGGAGGCGCTCGAAGACACGTCCGCGGAGGCGCCCGCAGGCGCGCCCACCGAAGTTCCCGCTCCGCCCGACGCTCCGTCACGCGTCGTTCACGCGCTGGTCGCTGACCTTCGGATGAATGAGGGCGCCCGCAGTTGTACAGCCAACTGCGGGCTCCCCTCTCCCCGCCTCCGTGACCAGCCGTACCCGGCCCCGGCGCACCGTCCCCCGGCGGGCCCCGGCCCCGGGCGGCGGACAGGACAACCGTGGCCGCAGGCAGCGCCCTGACGCTCAGCTCCTCCAGCAACCCCACCGAAGGCGACCGGCTCACCTTCCACTGGACCACCGACGCCCCCGACGCCAAGAACTGGGTCGGCATCTACGACGGCGGCCGCCAGCCCGGCAACGGCGGCTCGCTGCTGTGGAAGTACACCCCGGGCACCTCGGGCGACGTCCAGCTCGACACCTCGGCGCTGACCGGCGGCCCGTACACCGCCTACCTGCTCGCCAAGGACGGCTACGGCATCCTCGCCCGGACCGAGCCGTTCGCCTTCCGCCCCAAGCCCGCCGTCGTGCGCCCGCACGCCGCCGTCGACTCCTTCACCGCCACGCCGGTCGCCCCGGGCGCGGCCGTGACGGTCCGGCTCGGCGGACTCTGGTCCCGTCCGGCCGGAAACCCGGCCGGCTCCGCTACCTTCCGCAAGGTCGCCGGCCCGGCCTGGGCCTCCGTCAGCGCCGACGGCATCCTCACCGGCACCGCCCCCGCCGCCCCCGGCAAGGCCCCCGAGCCGGTGGTCGTCGGCGTCAAGGACAGTACGGGCGCCACCGACACCGTCACCGTCCTCGTTCCGGTGGTCGACCCGGCCGCCGCACCGCGCCTCAAGGCCGCCGGCTGGAACCTGCACGACGCGGGCTCCGCCCACACCGACGCGCTGGAGAAGCAGCTGCGCGTGGTCCTCGCCCAGGGCCTGGACGTGCTCGCCCTCCAGGAGACCGCGGGGGAGCGGGCCAGGACCCTGGCCGACGCCCTCGGCTGGTACGCCTACCAGAGTCCGGGCAGCATCGGCATCCTCAGCCGCCACCCGCTCGGCGACGTCACCCCGCCGACCGCCGAGCTGCCCGCCGCCGCGGTCACCCTGCGGCTGCCCGGCGGCCGCAGCGTCCGCTTCTGGGCCGCCCACCTGGACGAGGCGGGTTACGGCCCGTACGCGGTCCAGGACGGCCGGACCGCCGCCGAGGTGCTGGCCGCGGAGAAGGGTTCGCTGCGGCTGAAGCAGGCCGAGGCGCTGGCCGCCGCCGTGCGCGCGGACATCGCCCGGCGCATCCCGGTGGTCCTGGCCGGCGCGCTCTCCTCGCCCTCGCACCGGGACTGGACGGCCGCCACCGCCGCCGCCCACCAGGGGGTCGGCGCGCTCGCCTGGCCGGTCACCGTGGCCCTCCAGGACGCCGGCCTGACCGACGCCTTCCGCGAGGAGTGCCCCGACCCGGTCAAGGCCCCGGGCAACACTTGGTCGCCCACCCGCAAGCGGCGCGGCGACCGCCCCGAGCCGCAGGACCGGATCGACTACGTCCAGTACGCGGGCCCGCTGAAGCTGGTCGAGGCGCACACCCTGGTCGCCGACTGGCCGCAGCCCGAGCCCGGTGCCGCCGCCAACGAGTGGCCCTCCGACACCGCCGCCGCGGTCGCCACCTTCCGGCTCTGAGCTCCCAGGCTCCCCGACTCCCAGCTCCGAGAGGCCAGTTCGTCATGCCCGAGCTCTCCCGCCGCACCTTCGTCGGCGCCACCGCGGCCGCCGGCGCCACCGCCCTGACCGGTCTGACGGCCACCCAGGCCGCCGCCGCCCCGGCCCCCGCGCCCACCGCCGGCGCCAAGCCGGCCGTCCCGCTCACCGGCACCGTCAAGGACGTCAGGCACGTCGTCGTCCTGATGCAGGAGAACCGTTCCTTCGACCACTACTTCGGCACCCTGGCCGGCGTCCGCGGCTTCGGCGACAAGCAGGCGCTCCAGTTCCCGGACGGCACCGACGTCTTCCGCCAGCCCGACAGCCGGCGCAGCGACGGCGGCGTGATGCTGCCGTACCGGATGGACACCGCCAAGTACAACGCGCAGAACGCCGGCGGCCTCCCGCACGACTGGGCCACCGGCCACCAGGCCATCAACAACGGCGCCATGAACAAGTGGGTCGCCGCCAAGGGCGAGCGCACCATGGGCTACTTCACCCGGGACGACATCCCCTACCAGTACGCCCTGGCCGACGCGTTCACCGTCTGCGACGCCTACTTCACCTCGCTGGCGGGCCCGACCGACCCCAACCGCCTCTACCTGTGGACCGGCACCTCCGGCCCCGGCCGCGACGGCACCACGGGGCCGTGGATCGACAACACCCCGGTCACCGACAACCCCGTCGCCGACTGGACCACCTACGCCGAGCGCCTGGAGGCGGCCGGCGTCAGCTGGCGCGTCTACCACAACCCCAGCAAGGACGACCGCACCGGCGACTACGACGACAACGCGCTCTCCTACTTCAAGCAGTTCCACGACTTCCCGCACGACGACCCGCGTTACGTCAACGCGATGACGAAGTTCGACCCCGCCGACTTCGACCGCCACTGCAAGGACGGCACCCTGCCGACCGTCTCCTGGCTGGTCGCGCCCTACCTGTTCTCCGAGCACCCGGAGGCCGGCCCGGCCTACGGCGCGCACTGGGTCGACCAGGCCCTGCAGTCGCTGATGTCCAACCCGGAGGTCTGGCGGCACACCGTCTTCCTGGTGATGTACGACGAGAACGACGGCTACTTCGACCACATGGTCCCGCCCACCCCCGAGCCCGGCACCCCCGAGGAGTTCACCCAGGGACGGGCCATCGGCCTCGGCAACCGGGTACCGCTCTGGGTGATCTCGCCCTGGTCGCGCGGCGGCTGGGTCAACTCCCAGGTCTTCGACCACACGTCCGTGCTGCGCTTCATGGAGCTGGTCACCGGGGTGGCCGAGCCCAACATCTCGGCCTGGCGCCGGGCCGTTTGCGGGGACCTCACCAGCTGCTTCGACTTCGCCGCCCCGGAGCACTCGATCCCGGCGCTGCCCGACACCAAGGCGCTGATGGCCAGGGCCGACGCGGGCACCAAACTGCCCGGTGTCGCGCTGCCGGCGGTCGGCGCCCAGGCGATGCCCGTCCAGGAGCGCGGCGAGCGCCCGCACCGCCCGCTGCCGTACCAGCCGTGGGCCGACGTCGAGGTGGACCGGAGGACCGGCAAGGTCACCTGCACGATGAGCAACGACGGCTCGGTGGCGTTCCCGTACGCCGTCTACCCGAACATCCTGCTCCCCTTCGCCGGCACCCCGTACACCGTCGCCCCCGGCGCCACCGCCCGGTACGTCTGGGACGCCGCCACCACGGGCGGCCGCTACGACTTCACCGTGCACGGCCCGGACGGCTTCGTCCGCCGCTTCGCCGGCACCGTGGTGCGCGACGGTCAGGACGGCCAGAACGACATCGGCGTGCCGATCGTCACCGCCGACCTGCGCGGCAACCGCAAGCTCACCCTGCAGTTGGCCAACGACGGGATGACCGACGTGGCCTTCACCGCCGCGCCCAACGACTTCGCGGGCACCGCGCAGACCGTCTGGGTCAAGCCCGGCAAGCAGGCCAACCTGGCCTGGCCGCTGGACAAGCAGGGCCGCTACGACGTCGTCGTGACCGCCCACACCGGTCAGCGCTTCGTCCAGCGCTACGCGGGCTGGGTGCACTGACGCGAGGCCGGCCGGGGGCGCCGATCCGGTGACCCCCGGCCGTGGCTCGGCCGCCGTACCGGACCCCGCCGTTACCGTCGGGCGCATGCAGAAAATCACCACCGTCCTCTGGTTCGACGACCGGGCCGAAGAGGCCGCCGCCTTCTACACCTCCCTGTTCCCGAACTCCCGGATCACCAGGACCACCCGCTACGGCGAGGCCGGCCCCCGTCCGGCCGGCTCGGTGATGACCGTCGAGTTCGAGCTGGCCGGCCGCGAGTACATGGCCCTCAACGGGGGCCCCGAGTTCCACTTCACCGAGGCGATCTCGCTCCAGGTGGAGTGCGAGGACCAGCAGGAGGTCGACGCACTCTGGGCGGGACTCACCGCCGACGGCGGTCAGCCGGGCCCGTGCGGCTGGCTCAAGGACAGATACGGCCTCTCCTGGCAGATCACCCCCCGGGTGCTGCTCGACCTGGTCGCGGGCGAGGACCGGGCCAAGGCGGACCGCGTCTTCGCGGCCATGCTGCGGATGCAGAAGATCGAGATCCAGCCGCTGCTCGCCGCGGCCGAGGGGTGAGGCCGTGACCGCCCTCAGCCACCGCGGCATCACCTACCTGCGGGCCACCCCTGAGCGGGTCTGGCACGCGCTCACCAACGCCGACGAGTCAGGCCTCTACTGGGGCCACCGCAACGTCTCCACCTGGCTGCTCGGCGCGCCCTGGGAGCACCAGCGGACCGACGGCTCCGGCATCGCCGACGTCACCGGCACGGTCGAGGCGGTCGACCGCCCGCACCGGCTGGTCACCACCTGGGCCGGGCCGCAGGAGGACCGGGCCGGCTGGCCGTCCCGGGTCACCTTCGAGATCCAGGGCTGGCAGGACCTCACCCGGCTCACCGTCATCCACGAGAACCTCGCCGACGAGGCCGCGCGGGCCGACGCCGAACAGGGCTGGTCGGCGGTGCTCGCCAATCTCAAGACCTACCTGGAGACCGGCCACCCGCTGCCGCAGCAGCCCTGGCTGATGCCCTGACCGCAGCGCTCCGGGGAACGGCGCCGGGCGGGACACCTCGGGGAACGGCGCCGGACCCGCCGGCCCGGACCCGCCGGCCCGGACCCGGCGAAGCGCCGGGCGGGACACCCCGGCAACGGCGCCCGGCCTACGCCGCCGGGCGCTGCGCCTTGACGGAGGACCGCCCGCCGCGGGCCCGCTCGCCCCGCAGCAGGCGGCGCAGCGCGGCGTAGCGGGAGAACCGCTCCCGGTTCGCCACCGACGCCCGGTCCAGCTCCTCCATCAGCCGCCGGCCGCGGTGCTCCAGGTCCATCTCGTCCAGGATGCGGTCCACCTCGGCCAGTATCGAACCGTGCAGCTGCCAGGCCTCCGGGTGCTCCTGGACCTTGCGCAGCAGCAGCTGGGCGACGTTCTCCCGGCAGGTCCACGCGGCTGCCAGCTCGGCGGTCAGTCGCTCCTCCGCCTCCTCGGCGTTGCGGCTCACCTGAGTGGTCACCAGCACCGCGTAGCTCACCATCGCGCCGCCCACGTGCGCCAGCAGTTCCTCGAGCCCCACCGCGACGTCCGGCGGGAAGAGCCGTTCATCGGGTCCGCGCCGCTTGGCCAGATCGGTCAGCGAGCGGGCCAGCACCCGGATCACGACGACGCAGATCTCCAGCGTGTCCAGCCCGGTGCGCAGCACCAGCCGGGACAGCAGCCCCTCGCTGATCCGCGGGTTGAACCGCAGGCTGTCCTCGGCCTGGCGCAGCGCCGCGTCCACGTCGGCGATCGCCTGGTCCAGCCGGCGGGCCTCGTGCAGCCGCTCGGCGGCCCTGGCCACCGGGGTGGGGCGGCCCAGCTCCTCGGAGATGTCCAGCAGCAGCTGGCGGGCCCGCCGGGCGAGGTCCTCGATCGACTCCCCGGCGGTGTCCACCCAGACCGGTGGCGCGAACAGCAGGTTGAACAGCAGGCCGACGGCGGCCCCGATGAGCGTCTCCAGCACCCGGTCCCAGGCCTGCGAGGCCAGCTTGGTCACGCCCAGGATCAGCATCGCGCTGATCGCGACCTCCTGGACGAACTCCTCGACCCGGACGAACCGGCCGACGACCAGTGAGGCCAGGATGATCAGCCCGAGGCTCCACCAGGAGAGCCCGACCACGGAGCTGAAGCCGATCGCGATCAGCACCCCGACCACCACCGAGTTGACCCGCCGGATGCTGGTCTTGAGCGTCGAGTAGACGGTGACCTGGACCACCAGCAGCGCGGTCAGCGGCGCCGTCAGCGGGGCGGGCTCGCTGCTCAGCTGCGTCGCCACCGCGTAGGAGATGGTGGCCGCGACGGTGGCCCGGATGGTCTGGACCACGAAGGGGTCTCGGGCGCTGCGGCGGACCAGGTCCTTGAGGGTCTCCGGGAGAAGGGCCATGTCGCCCTTCTTTCCCCGAAGCCGCCGTTCACACCGCTCCCGGGACCTTCCGGCACCCGTACGCCCGCATCGGGCCGGGCCGGTGCGGGCCGGGCCCGTGCCGTGCGCCGCCGCCGGTACCCCGCTAGTCGTCGCGGTTGAAGCGCAGCTTCCAGGGCGCCAGCGCGGACTCGACCTGCACGCCCATGCTCATCTTCGAGGCGCCCTCGATCCGCTCCTCGAAGCGGATCGGCACCTCGCGGATGGTCATGCCCTGCTTGACGACCCGGTAGTTCATCTCGACCTGGAACGAGTAGCCGTTGCTCTGCACGGTCGGCAGGTCGATGGCGCGCAGGGTGTCGGCCCGCCAGGCCTTGAAGCCGGCCGTGGCGTCCCGGACGCCGAGGCTGAGGATCGCGTTGACGTAGAAGTTCGCCCAGGCGGAGAGCGCCTTGCGGTGCCAGGGCCACTCCTCGGCGGTGGAGCCGCCCGGGACGTAGCGCGAGCCCAGCACCACGGCGGTGCCGTCGGTGAGCAGCGTCTCGACCATCGCGGGTATCGCGGAGGCCGGGTGGGAGAGGTCGGCGTCCATCTGCACCACGACGTCGGCGCCCTCGTCCAGCGCCTTGGCCATGCCGGCCAGGTAGGCGCGGCCGAGGCCGTCCTTCTCGGTGCGGTGCAGCACGCTCACGGTGCCGCCGGAGTCCGCGGCGAGCTTGTCGGCGATCTCACCGGTGCCGTCGGGGGAGTTGTCGTCGACCACCAGCAGGTGCAGGTCGGGCACCGGGAGCTCCGCGAGCAGGCCCGCGAGGACCGGGAGGTTCTCCCGCTCGTTGTACGTGGGGACGACCACAACGACCTTGGGGGAGGCCTCGACCATGTTCTGTTTCCCTCGTGCCTGCTCCGGATGGGACCGTGCGAGTGTACCGGGGGTGTCGGGCGCTGCCGGCCCCGGCTCAGGGCGCGGGCGTCCGCACCGCCGCTCACGGCCGGCCGGGCCGGGCCCGCTACGCCGTGCCGTAGACGGCCGCGAGGTTGTCCTGGGCGGGGTGGGTCCGGCCGGCCGGTCCGGCTGCGAAGGAGCGCAGGACGTTCTCGGTGACCTGGCGGACCAGGTCCCCGGCGTGCGAGTCGATGCCGTGGTCGGCCTTGCCGCCGCCGGGGCCGCGGGCCTCCAGCGCCTCGACCCAGCGCATCGTCCCGGTGGCGAACACCCCGGCGCCGCTCGGCACGGTGTAGTAGGCGGTGTCGGAGTGGGAGCGGCGGCCGTCGCAGACCACGGGGGAGTGGGCGATCACCTCGATCGGCCGCGGGGTGGGGAAGCCGGTGTCCACCCGGTCGTACTCCACCCCGACCAGGTGCGGGAACGACGCGCCCGCCGCGACGCCCGTCCCCTCGAAGGCCCAGTGCCCGGGCGAGGTGACCACGTACGGGGCGTCCACCGGGTAGCCGTCGTAGATGACGCCGAGCATCGAACTCTCCGGGTCGGCGCCCGGGCCGACCCGGTAGTCGGTGGTCGCCGGGGCGCCCGACCGGTGGCCCGGATCCTGCGCCCACGAGTCCTTGTAACAGACCACCGTGCGGTCGGGGCCGAGCTCGGTCGGCTCGAAGCGGACCCGGCGGAAGCAGCAGTTGGCGCCGAGGATCGCCAGGTTGGTCCCGGCGTCCCGGGCCGCGACCACGTTGGCCCGCTGCTCGGGCGACCAGTACTCGTCGTGGCCCAGGGACAGGACGGCGCTCGCCCCGGTCAGCAGGCCGGGCTCGCGGGCCACGTCGATGCCGGTGGTGTACGCGAGCGGCAGGCCGAGCCGCTCGGCGAGGGCGACCAGCGGCGCCTCGTAGACCAGGAACAGCCCGGCGCCGTGGTCGTAGTCGTACGGCCGGTCGAAGACGACCTGCAGCGAGCGGGTGGCCAGGCCGCCGGTCGGGCCGTTGTAGAGGCTGTAGCCGCCCCACTCGTTGTAGGCCTGCCAGGTCGCCGGCGCGCTCATGATCACGGTCCGGCCGGCGGTGCTCGCCGAGCGGACGGTGAGCGGGACGTAGCGCCGGCCGGAGCCGTCCTCGGCGTCCAGGCGCAGCAGGTAGGCGCCCTCGGGCCAGCCGGCGGTGTCCACCGCGAGGGTGCGCTGCCAGCCGGTCAGCACGGTGCGGGTCGCCGGGTCCACGTGCGGCGCGGCCTGCTTGCCGCCGGGGACGTGCTCGCGGCGCCAGACCAGCCGGGCGCGGGCACCGTCGTACCAGCCCATCCGGTAGGCGGAGACGGTGAAGGCGGCGGCGGGGGTGGAGACGTGCAGGCCGAAGGACTCCCCGGGCAGGACGCTGACCCGGTCGGCGAAACCCTCGATGGCGCCGTCCGGGCCGGGGTCGGTGATCTCCCAGTCGGGGTTGCCGGGCAGGGAGCGTTCGCTCGTCGGGCCGGTGTGCCCGTCGGCGACCGGGCCGCCGGTGGCGGGGGCGGTGGCACCGGGAGTCGAGGCGCCGGGTGCCGAGGCGGCTGCCGGGGTGGAGGAGTGCGGGTCGGTCGCGGGGTCCGGGCGGCGGGGGCCGCAGGAGGTGACGGCGGCCGCCATCAGGCCCAGGCCCAGAACCCTCCGCCGGCTCGGCTCCACCACCGCGACCTCCCTGTTTCCCTCGTCCGTGTCCCGTGTCCCGTGTTCCGTGTTTCGTGCCCGTGGCCGCCCGGCCGGGCATGTCGGGTGCGCGGACATCCTCGCGCGTTTCGCGAGGCCGGTGTAGGCCGCCGCGCCGGATCACGGGGTGCCGCGGGGGTGCCGCCCTGCGGGGTGGGGCCCGGGACGGCCCGCCACCGGGGAGGGCCGTACGGGCGCACCCGGGTGTGTCGGCCCGCGCGCTTGCCCGACCCCGGCGATCACGTCCCCTAGCCTGACCAGGCCCGCCGTCCGGCGGCCGCAGGGGGCCCGGAGCCGCGCGCCCGGCCGAGTCGTGGACAGGGGTGCACGTGGTGTCGTCGGGGTCGGCCGAGCAGGGGGCGGTGCCTGCCTCCCGGGGTGGGCGGTTCCGGGCCTGGCTGCTGGAAGGCCTGTCCGACATGGCCAAACAGCACCCCGGCCCGCACGCCGAGCCGCAGCAGGAGAAGGGCCAGCGCTGGTGGCGGGTCATGTGCCTGACCGGCCTGGACTACTTCTCCACGCTCGGCTACCAGCCCGGCATCGCCGCGCTCGCGGCCGGGCTGGTCTCGCCGCTGGCCACCATCGTGCTGGTGATCGTCACCCTGCTCGGCGCGCTGCCGGTCTACCGGAGGGTCGCCCAGGAGAGTCCGCACGGCCAGGGGTCGATCGCGATGCTGGAACGGCTGCTGTCGTTCTGGCAGGGCAAGCTCTTCGTGCTGACCCTGCTGGGCTTCGCGTCCACCGACTTCATGATCACCATCACCCTGTCCGCCGCCGACGCCAGCGCCCACCTGGTGGAGAACCCGCACCTGCACAGCGCCCTGACCGGCAGGCAGATCTCGCTGACCATGATCATGATCGCCCTGCTCGGCGCGGTCTTCCTCAAGGGGTTCAGCGAGGCGATCGGCCTGGCCGTGGTGCTGGTCGCGGTGTACCTCTCGCTCAACGTCGTGGTGGTGGCGAACGGGCTGTGGCACGTGCTCAGCGCCCCGCACCTGTTCAGCGACTGGACGGACGCGCTGACCGCGGAACACGGCAACGCCATCGCGATGATCGGCGTCGCCCTGATCGTCTTCCCGAAACTGGCGCTCGGCCTGTCCGGATTCGAGACCGGTGTCGCCGTGATGCCGCACATCGAGGGGGACCCGGACGACACCGAGGAGAAGCCCACCGGCCGCATCCGCGGCGCCCGCAAGCTGCTGACCACCGCCGCCGCGATCATGAGCGTGTTCCTGATCACCACCAGCTTCATCACCACGCTGCTCATCCCCGAGGACCAGTTCAAGACCGGCGGCCAGGCCAACGGGCGGGCGCTCGCCTACCTCGCCCACGAGTACCTGGGCAGCACCTTCGGCAGCGTCTACGACCTCTCCACGATCGCCATCCTCTGGTTCGCCGGGGCCTCCGCGATGGCCGGGCTGCTCAACCTGATGCCGCGCTACCTGCCGCGCTACGGCATGGCCCCGCACTGGGCCCGCGCGGTGCGGCCGACCGTCATCGTGCTCACCCTGATCGCCTTCCTGGTGACCTGGATCTTCGACGCCAACGTGGACGCCCAGGGCGGCGCCTACGCCACCGGCGTGCTGGTGCTGATCAGCTCCGCGGCCATCGCCGTCACCATCGCCGCCCACAAGGCCGGGCAGCGTCGCTGGCGGGCCGGCTTCGGAGTGATCTCGGCGGTCTTCCTCTACACCACGGCAGTGAACATCGCCGAGCGGCCGGACGGCGTCAAGATCGGCGCCTGCTTCATCGCGGGCATCATGCTGGTCTCCTTCCTGTCCCGGCTCAAGCGCGCCTTCGAACTGCGCGTCACCGACGTGGTGCTGGACGAGGTCGCGGAGCGGTTCGTCCGGGACTACACCCACCGCCCGCTCCGGCTGATCGCCAACGAGCCGAACAGCCGGGACCTCGCCGAGTACCGTGACAAGATCCACCAGATCCGGCGGGACAACGACATCCCGGCCGAGGACGACCTGGTCTTCGTCGAGGTCACCGTGCTCGACCCGTCCGACTTCGAGGCCGAGCTGACCGTGCGCGGCGAGGTGCTGCACGACCGCTACCGGGTGCTGTCGCTGGAGAGCTCCAGCGTGCCCAACGCGCTGGCCGCCCTGTTGCTGCGGGTGCGCGACCTCACCGGGCAGCAGCCGCACATCTACTTCGAGTGGACCGAGGGCAACCCCTTCGCCCAGTTCCTGCGGTTCTTCCTGTTCGGACAGGGTGAGATCGCCCCCGTCACCCGCGAGGTGCTGCGCGAGGCCGAACCGGACCGGACCCGCCGCCCGGCCGTGCACGTGGGCTGAGCGGGCCCGGGCGCGCACGTGGGCCGGGCCGTTCCGGCCGTGCACGTGGGCTGAGCCGGCCCGGGTACGCACGTGGGGGCGGGTCGTCCCGGCCGTGCACGTGGGGCGGGTCGTCCCGGCCGGTCAGCGGCTCGGGTGTGACCTGCTCCAGGCGGGGGCGACGATGGCGACCAGGGCGACGGCGAAGGCGAGTTGCAGGATGTGGCGGATCCAGTCGATGCCCGACGTGTGGCGGACGCCGATCCAGCCGGAGACGGCGTTGCCGAGCCAGGCCCCGGCCGCGCCGAGCAGCATGGTCAGCCACCAGGGGATCGACTGCGGTCCCCGCAGGATGAGCTTGGCGATCACGCCCAGCACGAAGCCGATGAGCAGGATCCACAGGAGTTGGAACATCGCAGTCCACCTTCCGAGCGCTCCCAGGGCCGGCGGCCGGGTGCGCCGTATCGCCGATGACGCGGTTCGTCCCATGATCACCCGGATCGGGTGAAGGAGCACGTCGGCGGGGGATCGCGCAGGTCAGCGGCATCTCGCTGGGCCGCCCTCGGTAGGGATGGGCGAGAACGAGCCGCAGGCGGGGCCGGAAAGTCGCTGTCCGCCGTCCGGGCCGTACGGATAGGAATGGGCGGGACGCGGACGGGCCGCGTCACCGAAAGGAGCCGACCCTCGTGACACGCCTTCGTTCCGCTGTCCTGGCCCTGGGCTGCACCGCCGCCGCGCTGACCCTGACCGCGGGGACGGCCCAGGCCGCGCCCGGTGACACCAGCACCATCTGCTCCTCCTCGCTGACGCCGGGCGGCTACGTGGACGTCCAGTGGTGGAACAGCGCCGGCTGCGGCTCCGGCTTCAACCCGAACACCAAGAAGATCATGCAGCTCACCGGCTACCCGGTCGGCACCGTGGTCAACGCCTGCGCCTCCACCTGGCCGCCGGCCGGCTGGACGATCGTGAGCACCTTCTACGGCTCCGGCTGCAACTACTCCGCGGTGCCGAGCCTGGAGAAGAACTCCTGGCAGCTCAAGCGCGTCTCCTGACGGAAGCGCCCGACCTGTTCCGATCCGACGGCGGCCGGGGTCTCAGCGGCCCCGGACCGCCGCGACGGCCTCAGCGGTCCCGGACCGCCGCGACGGCCTCAGCGGTCCCGGACCGCCGCGACGGCCTCGCGGACGCCCGGATCCGGGTCGTCCGCCAGGCTGTCCAGCAGTTCGGCGACACCCGGGGTCGACCAGCGGCAGACGGCCCAGACCAGGTCCCCCCGCACCGCCGGGTCCGGGTGGGCGGCCAGCGGCGCCAGACGCTCCAGCGGGCCGCGCCGGCGCAACCCGAACCAGTGCAGCACCGAGCGCAGTTCGGCCGGATCGCCCGGTACGCCGGCCGCCGCGATCCGCGCAAGCAGCACGGGGACGGGCGGCGGCGGGCCGTCCAGCGGGTGCGGGTGGCGCTCGCGCAGTCGGCGGGCGCCGTACTCGCCGTAGACGCGGCAGCCGAAACAGGTGCACGGCCGGGTGCCGTGGGCGCCCGGGAGGTAGCGCCAGCCGGTGACCTGCGGCACGGCGCGGACCCGGTGCACCTCGCGGGCCCCCGCCGCGCGCGGCAGGAACACCTCCCAGCCGCGCGGGTCGGCCAGCGTGCCGATCCGCCGGACCGCCTCGGCGGCCCGCAGCGGCCGCTGGGTGCCCCGGTCGCGGTCGCGGTAGTGCCCGGCCAGGACCTCCTGGTCGTCGTCCAGCCGGAGGTGCACCGCGACGAGCGCGCCCTTGGGGTGGAACCGGGCCAGCTCGCGCAGCCACTGGTGGGTCAGCGTGTACGAGGGCAGCACGGGGAAGCAGTACACCCCGCGCGCGCCGCCCTGGCCGTGGCTGTCGGCGCGGATCCCGGCGCGGCGGATGCGCGGCGCGTTGGCCGCGGCGGTCAGGTGCACGAACATCGCCATGAGGCGCGATGGTAGCGAGTGAACGGGCGGCGCTCCGAACGGTTTTCGGGAGCGGGGCGGGCGAGGGCGAGGGCGGGTCGGTCCGGCTCGGCGGGTCGGGGGTGGGTGGGTCGGCTCGGCGGGGCGAGGGTGAGCGGGTCGGCCCGGAGGGTCAGCCCGCGTTCGCGCGGGGCTCGGCTCGGGGCCCGGTCCGGCGCTCGATCAGGGCGGCCAGGCCGTCCAGGATGCGCTCCAGGCCGAACTCCAGCGCCTGGTCGCGGCCCTCCGGGTCGGCCATGGCGGCGGCGACGGCCGGGAAGCGGTCGGCGTGCTCCCGGACCACGGTGCCGAGGGCGGCCAGGAGTTCGGCCTCGGGGGTGCCGGCCGGTCCGGCGGCGCGTGACTGGGCGGTGATCCCGCGCACGTGCCCGGTGAGCAGGACGGCGGCGTCCATCCGTTCGGGGCCGGTCAGCCCGTGGCCGTCGAGCGCCGCCACCGCCCGCTCCAGCCAGGCGAGTTCCCTCGGGCCGAGCGCCCGGGCTCCGACGGTGGCGTCCAGCAGCCACGGGTGCCGGGCGAAGGACTCGGCCAAGTGGTGGGCCCAGGCGGAGAGTTGTTCCCGCCAGCCAGCACCGGTGGGTGCGTCCGGAGGTGCGCCGACGGCCGACTCGACCATCAGGGCGATCAGTTCGGCCTTGCCGGGGACGTACCGGTAGAGCGACATCTTGGTGAAGTCGAGCAGCCCGGCCACCTTCTGCATGGAGACCGCGTCGAGCCCCTCCGCGTCGGCGACCTCGACCCCGGCAGCGGCGATCCGCTCCAGGCTGAGGGCCGGCTTCGGCCCCCGGGTGGGCCTGGCCGGAGGACCCCAGAGCAACCGCACGGTGTCGCTCACCGACTCGACCATCATCCACTCCCGTCCTGGGCCCCTGCGGGGCGTGCCGCCCCGGGCTTCCGGCCGGGTGTCCGTCCGTGCCGCGACCTGGGGGGGTTGCCCATCCGATGCAACTGTGTCTACCGTACACAGCAACGAACAGTGTCCGCCAGACACAGTTTCTCGTTCCTCGGACGGAGTGGTTTCCATGAGCACCAGGGTCCTGATCTCGGGCGCGAGCATCGCCGGTCCCGCGCTGGCCCACTGGCTGGGCCGGTACGGCTTCGAGGTGACCGTGGTCGAGCTGGCGCCCGCCCTGCGCGACGGCGGCCAGGACGTCGACTTCCGCGGCCACACCCACCTGACCGTGCTCGAGCGGATGGGCGTCCTGGAGGAGCTGCGCGCGCTCGGCACCGGCGGCAGCCCGATGACCTTCGTGGGCCCCGACGGGCGCGGACTGCTGCACCTGCCCGCCGAGTTCGCCGGCGGTGACCTGGAGGTCCCGCGCGGCGAGCTGGCCCGGTTGCTCCACCGGCACAGCAGCGCCCGCGCCGAGTACGTCTTCGGCGACGCGATCACGGCGCTGGAGGAGACCCCGAGAGGGGTCCGGGTCGCCTTCCGGCACGCGGCGCCGCGCGAGTTCGACCTGGTGATCGGCGCCGACGGCCTGCACTCCAACGTCCGCCGGCTCGCCTTCGGCCCCGAGCGGCACTACGTCCGCCACCTCGGCTACTACGCGGCCACCTGGCGGCTGCCCAACGAGCACGGGCTGCCGGTCGGCGCGGTCGGCCTCAACGTCCCCGGCCGGCTGATGTCCGTCGGCGCGGCCCACCGCGACCCGGCCCGGGCCGGCGCGTTCTGCCTCTTCGCCTCGCCCGAACTGCGCTACGACCGCCACGACCCGGCAGGGCAGAAGGCGCTGGTCCGGGCCGCCTTCGCGGGCCTCGGCTGGCGGGTCCCGCAGCTGCTGGAGAGTCTGGACGCCGCCCCCGAGCTGTACTTCGACTCGATCAGCCGCGCCGACGTGCCCGCCTGGTCGACCGGCCGGATCGCGCTGATCGGCGACGCCGCCTGCGGCGCGACCATCGGCGGCATGGGCACCGGGACGGCGGTGGTCGCCGCGTACGTCCTGGCGGGCGAGCTGGCCCGGGCCGACGGCGACCACCGCGCCGCCTTCGCGCGGTACGAGCGGCTGCTGCGCGGCTACGCGCAGGGCTGCCAGAAGGGCGGGGACCGGACCGGGCCGTTCCTCGCGCCGCGGACGGCCACCGGGCTGCGGCTGCGCAACGCGCTGCTCAACCGGCGCTGGGTGCTGGAGCGGATGCTGGAGCTGGGCAAGCAGGTCAGCAGCGTCGAACTGCCGGACTACGAGTGGGAGTCGACCCAGCGGCCGTTGGCTGCGGGCTGAACGGGGCGGGGCCCAGGTGCGGACGGGGCCTCGGCGTGGACGCGGCCCCGGGTGCTGAGGGGCTGTCGGCGGGCTGCGGACGGGCTTCAGTGTGGTGGGCTGATGCGGGTGCCGTTGTCGAGCAGCGCCTCCACCTGGACGGCGGCCCGGGCGGGGCGTTCGATGGCCAGGGCGCGGTCCGGCGTGGAGCGGTCGGCGGACCGGTCCGGGCCCTTGACGGCGAGCCGGGCGACCGAGCCGAGTGACCCGGCGGCTGCCCGCCGCGAGCAGGAACTCCGATCCACGCGGGGAACGCCACCAGGCCCAGGACACGGTGTCCCGTTCGAAGCGGCTGCACGTCCGGCACGGCCGCCGCCGGTACGCTGCGGGCGGCCGGAGCCCGGCAGCAGGACGGCGGTGGCCGCGCTGCCTGCGCTGCCCGCGCTGCCCGCGCCGTCCCAGCGGTCGGTGCGCAGGCAGACCCAGGGGGCCGAACCGGCGTTCTGCGGCAGCGGCTGCACGGCGAAGGCCCAGAGGTCCAGTTGCCCGACGCCCGGTGTGCCGTCGGGGGCGGCGCAGCCGGCCCGGGACCAGGCCCGCAGCGCGTCCCGGGCGGTGGCCTCGTGCGGCTCGGGGTCGGGCGGGGTGCGGGCGGGCGGGGCGTGGTCGGCCTGGGTGCGGTCCGGTGGCGGGGCGTGGGTGAGGTGGGTGCGGTCCGGTGGCGGGGCGTGGGTGAGGTGGGTGGGGATCAGGCCGCCCGGTCGGTCGGCAGGAAGGCGCGCCGGTCGGAGACCACGGGGGAGGAACGCACTTGGAGCAGGGTGGCGCCCCGGCAGTCGGCGGGACCACCGGCCGGGGTCGGGGCGGTGAGGCCGTCGGGGTGGTCCGACGGGCGCGCGGGGGTGTCGGGGTGGTCGATCCGCCGGGTCTCGGCCGAGTCCACCCAGGGCGCCAGCAGGTAGCGGACGGTGGCGCCCTGGCGGTGCAGGACCACCGCGCCCGCCGTGGTGAGGTCCGCGTCGTCGGCCCGGGCGAGGTCCGATTCGGTGTTCTGCCCGTCCCGGCCGTCGGTGGAGCGGGCGATCCGCCCGCCGTCGTGGAACACCGCCACGCCGGTGCCGTCCACCGTCCCGGCGAACAGCAGGTGCACGGGGGCGGTGGGCGGAGCCGGGTCGGTACCCGGTTCGGCGTTGGTCCGGGCGCCGGGCCGTGACCAGGCGGCCAGGGCCCGGATGAGCAGCGCGCCGTCCGTGCTCCGCTCGCCGCGGGCCGGCCAGACGGTGAGGTCGACCCGGGTGGTGTGCTGCCAGGCGTCGGCGGTGACCCGCACCAGGTGGGAGGGGTCGGTGTCGGATCCCGGGAGCGGCACCGTCGCCGGATGGCCGGGCGCCGCGGGGAGGGAGCCGCCCAGGACGCCCACCGTGGTGGTGAGCCCGAGCACACCGACCGCGAGCACGGCCGTCAGCGTACGGCGACGGCGCAGCAGATCGGTGGGCCGCACGCGGACGGCGCACGGGTCGAAGGCCGGCGGCAGCGGGTCCGAACCGGAGGGGACCTGTCCGGCCACGGCCACCGCCGTCGGGTGCGCCGCTCCGGCCTGCAGCAGCACCTCGGTGGCCCGTTCCGGGCTCAGCCCCTCGACCGTCCGCAGGCCGAAGGCCGCCCTGGCCGGGGCGGAGAGCGCGGCGAGCGCATGGTCGAGTTCCGCGTCCTCCTCGCCGCCGTTCGGGGTGAACAGCCGCAGGCCCCAGACCCGTGGCGTGAGGAGACGGACGGCCGGGTGTGACCGGAGCGCGGTGCGCAGCACCCGCAGACGCAGCGTGGCGTAGACGGCGTCGTCGTCCGGGGCGTCGGAGGGTTCGGGAGTGGACGCCTCGGTGACTGGCGCTTCGGCGACGGTCGGCCGGGAGGCCGGGCCCAGCGGGTGGGGCAGGGTGCGCTGGACGGCGGCGTGGGCGGCGAGGACCCCGGGTGTACCGGTCGCGGTCGGCGGGCAGCGCCAGGTGCGCGAGCCGGACCAGCCGCCGGTAGTGGCGCACCAGCGCGGCCTCCGCCAGGGCCACCGGGCGTGCCGTGACGCCCCGGCGCAGCACGGCCGCGCTCACCGTCCGTTCGCGCCAAGGAACCCTCCTGGGAGCCGTGGTGCCGTCGTGGTGGACAGGCCAACGAGTCGATCATGTGATGGGTGCGCCGCCCGGGGAGATCGGCGGTCATATGACGGGTGTGCGGCGGGCCCCTGGGGCAAGGACGTCCGGCGCGTGCCGGCGGCCCTCCCGCCGACGAGCAGCGGTGGATGCCCCGCTGGCCTGGTCGGCGTGGTCGGCGTGGGTTCCCGGGGCGTCGACACGCTCGTCGACCGGCTCGCGGCGGAGCGCAACGCCTCGCTCGCGGCGGTCGGGGAGACCGCCTCGCGCCGGCTGTACGGCCGGGACTCCCGGGGTCCGGCACGGTCACGCCCGGGTGACCTCCGGTGTCGGGGCGGACCACGGGAGCAGACGCGGTCACGCCACGCCCCGAACGCCGTCGACCCGTACTCGGCCGGCCGCCGGCTCGGCCGGATGACCGGCGGGCACCGGGAAGCCGGGCGGCGACCCCGGCGTGCTCGTGTCGCGGGCCCGGGAGGGGGTCATCCCCGCGGCCGGCGGCAGGATCGCTGCGGCCTTCGTGGCGAGCCCGTGCGGTCGGGCCCGCCACTCCGGACGCGGGACGCGGGACGCGGGACGTGGGACGCGGGGCGCCGGGTGGGCGGGCCCCGATGTGCACGGCCAGGCGCTGCGGAACACGTACGGCCGGAACGGCTGGTCCTGCGGCTCCGCCACGGCCTCCGGCCGGTGCCCTCCCCGCCTGTGGGGCGACCGTCCGCCCCTGACCGTCGTCGGGAGCGCGTTCGCGGGCCGAGGCCCAAGGTCCCACCCGTTCGGCCCCTTGGCCCCTGGCGATCCCGGCCGCCACGAGCGATGCTGCCGGTACCGGCCGGGACGACCCGTGCCGGGTCGGACCAGCATCGTTGGACGAGGTGAACCGGCGTGCGGCATGCCACCGTCGAATCCGTGATGACCAGCCCCGTGGTCCTGGTCTCACCCGAGACCGGATTCCGGGAGATCGTGGCGCTGCTGAGCGAGTACGACATCACCGGCGTACCGGTGGTGGACCCGGATGGGCGGCCGCTCGGCTTGGTCTCGGAGGCCGACCTGCTGCGCACCCTCGCCGCGCAGGAGGACCCGGCCAGCCTGCTGCCGGCGCCCGAGTCGGCCCAGGCGGGCCCGGACGGCGAGGTGACCGCGGCCGACCTGATGACGGCGCAGCCGGTCTGCACCACGCCGGACACCAGCGTGGTCGCGGCGGCCCGGCTGATGAGCCGGCACGGCCTCAAGCGGCTGCCGGTGCTGGACGAGGAGGGGCGGGTCATCGGCATGGTCAGCCGCGGCGACCTGCTGCGGGTGTTCCTGCGCGAGGACGCGGTGATCCGGCGGGAGATCGTCGAGGAGGTGCTGGGCCGGATCGACGGCGTCAGCCCGGCGGAGATCGGGGTGGAGGTCAACCAGGGGCGGGTGGTGCTCAGCGGGACGGTGCCCGAACCCCACCTGGTGCCGATCGTGCTCAACCTGTGCCGCTCGGTGGACGGGGTGGTCTCGGTGACCGACCGGCTCGCGGCCGGAGGCGCGGCCCCGGTCGGCTGACCGGCCGCGCCGCCGCCGAATCGCACGTTCGTCCCGGGCTCGAACTATCCGCTTCGCATACTGCGGAGGGTATCGGGTAACTCACCCTGTGTGCCCGGCGTGCGGACTGCCGGGACACCGGAGCTTCGGGGAGGCGGCCGTGACAGTCGTGTTCGACGCGGACTTCACTTCGACCAACCAGTGGACCGCCGGGCGCAGCAGCGCCTATCCCCGGATGGGGCCGACCAACAGAAGCGACCACAAGCTCGACTACCTCAGCCGCGACTACTGCCCCGGCGGGGTGTTCACGGCGGTCAGGCGGCACAGCGGCGGGCTGTGGAGCTGCAGTCTGCTGACCACCGAGGGAAGTCCGGAGGGCTTCCAACTCCGCGCCGGGGACGTGCTGTCGGCAAGCGTGACGCTGCCCGTCGAGCTGGGCGCCTGGCCGGCGATCTGGACCTGGCGGGACGGCGGCAACGAGGTGGACCTCTTCGAGTACCACCCCGACAACCCCGACCTGCTGGAGATCTCCAACCACGTGCGGGGCGGCTTCCGTTACTGGCACGGCGCGAGCGCCGGGATCGGGCCGGGAGCGACGTTCGACCTGCGGGTCGTGCTCGGCGCGAACTCGGTGGACTGGTACGTGGCGGACGAGCTCGTCTACGCGGACCTGCACGGGGTCGGGTCGACGTGGCACGCGTACCTGATCGTCAACATGTCGGTGGCGGACGGGACTTACCACGACCGGCCGCCGTACGGCGGGCCGGACCGGCTGAGCTGGGTGTGCCACGGCCTCCAGGTCGAGCGTTGAGCGTCCGGTGGGGCGTGCGGTTCTGCGGCTGAGTATGTGGCGGGGCGTGTGGCGGGGCGTGCGATTCGGCGGCTGAGTGTGCGGCCGGGTGCGTGGCCCGGCGGGTGTGCAGGGCGCGGCGCGTGTGCGGCGCGGGGTGCGGGTGCCTACGGTTCGCGGGGTGCGAAGGAGGCGGTGATCGGACCGCGAGGGGCGTACCCGCCGAGTGGGTCGAGCGGGGTGAGCAGGTTGTGCGGGTCGCGGGGGCCGCGCGGGCCGGAGCGCTGGAACCAGACCGCCCGGCGGTGCGGGCCGATGTGGGCGGGGTCGGTCACGTACAGGTCGTCGCGCGGGGCGCGCTCGTTGCCCGGGGCGAGCGCCGCGTCCACGGCGCGGTCGGCGATCGAGTTCAGCAGCGCGATGGCGGTGGTCTCGGCGGCGGTGGGCGCGATGGCGAGGGCGGTGAGCTCGGCCCAGAGTTCGGTGGTGACGTAGCCGATCGGGGAGTGGCCGAGCGCAGGGTGGGGACGCGGGTCGGGATGGTGCCGCAGCACCCCGGCGGCGACGAGCTGCTCGGGGGAGCGGTCGTCGTCGGGCGCGTGGCCGACCGTGAGCGGCGGGACGGCGGACGTGGGCGGTGGGGCGGAGGACGTGGGCGGCGGGTGGTGGGTCACGAGCGGCACGCTACCCGGGGCGCACGCCGGATCGGGCACCGGACCGTCGTCCCGGACTTCCCTTACGCCGCTTTCACTGTCGACGGGCGCACGATGGTGGTAGGCGCTGCTCACCTCGGCGGGCCCCGGCGGGGCTGGAGGAGGAGGTCCTGATGAGGTACTGGCACGAACACAACCACGTCGGTGGCTGGGGCATGGGGCTGATGGTGTTCGGGATGCTGGTGGTCCTGGTGATCCTGGTGCTCCTCGCGGTGGCCCTGTTCCGTTACGTGTCGCACACCCGGCAGCCGATCCCGCCCGGACGGGCGGCTCCGGGCGCCGGTGGGGCGGGGGTGGGCGGAGCACAGGGCTGGGGTCAGGTGGGGCAGGGGGGCCAGGGGCCGGCCGCGGAACAGCTGCTCGCGGAGCGGTTCGCGCGGGGTGAGATCGACGCGGAGGAGTACCGGCACCGACTGGACACGTTGCGCTCGGCGAACGGGCCGGGCGGGGACTGACCCGGGGCGGCGCGCGGCTCGGGAAGCGAGCCTCGGGGAGGCGGACCTGGGGCCTGGGGGCCTTGGGGATACGAGCCTCGGGGGTACGGACGGGCCCGCCGCACTTCGCGTGCGGCGGGCCCGTCCGTCGGCGGGGTGCCTGGGGCGTCCGACCGGTTACTCGACGACCAGCTCGACCGGGATGTTGCCCCGGGTGGCGCGGGAGTAGGGGCAGACCTCGTGCGCCTGCTTGACCAGCAGCTCGCCGGTCTCGCCCGCGAGGGACTCGGGCAGCTCGACGCGCAGGACGACGGCGAGGGCGAAGCCGGCCTCGTCCTTGCCGATGGACACCTCGGCGGTCACCGAGACCTCGCTGGTGTCCACCCGGGCCTGCCGGCCGACCAGGCCGAGGGCGCTGGCGAAGCAGGCGGCGTAGCCGGCGGCGAAGAGCTGCTCCGGGTTGGTGCCCTGGCCGCTGCCGCCGAGCGCGGTCGGCATGGCCAGCGTGAGGTCCAGCTGGCCGTCGGAGCTGACGGCACGACCCTCCCGGCCGTTGGCGGTGGCGGCTGCGGTGTAGAGCGCGTCCATGGTGGCTTCCCTTCGGGTCCTGGGTGTTCCTGCGGTCGGTCGGTCGGTCGTTCGGGCGGTTGCGGGCCCGGACCGCTTCGCGGCGGCCGCTCGGTGGTCGCCGCGCTGTGACAAGTAGAGCACGCAATTCAGTTGCGCACAACTAAGTTGTGCGATGGCGATTGTTATCATGGGTCCATGACCACCAATCCCGGCCTGGCGGACGAGGAGCTGCTCCGCCTCGACCAGCAGATCTGCTTCTCGCTCAACGCGGCCTCCCGTGCCTTCGGCGGTGTGTACCGGGTGCTGCTGCGGGACCTCGGACTCACCTATCCGCAGTACCTGGTCATGCTGGTGCTGTGGGAGGAGGGCGAACTGCCCGTCAAGCGGATCGGCGAGCGGCTGCGGCTGGACTCCGGAACGCTCTCCCCGCTGCTCAAGCGCCTGGAGGCGGCCGGACTGGTGGGCCGCGAGCGGAGTCCCGAGGACGAGCGGTCGGTCACCGTCCGCCTGACCCCCGAGGGGTCGGTGCTGCGCGAGCGGGCCGGGCTGGTCCCGCGCCGACTGCTCGCGGCGACCGGGCTGCCGCTCGAGGACCTGGCGGCGCTGCGCGGGTTGCTGGACCGGGTGACCGCCGCGCTGGACACCGCCGAGGTCGAGCCGGCGCCGTAGGGGCGTGGCCGACTGGAGTGGGGGTGTTCGGGTGGGATGGCCCTGGGGCGGCTCTGGAAGGCTTGTCAAGCCATCCTTCCGTGACTCTGTGATCTGGGTCACGTTTCGGATGCGTCCGTTGGGTTCGCGAGGGTGAAGCGGCAGGTCAGCGGCGCTGTCCGAATGTGAACGGAATCTTTCGGCAATTGTCTGCCCGATCCGGTCAACATCGCGGAGCTCCCGGACGGTTACACCACGAGCCCCAAGGGGCCGTCGGCGTGCCACCAGGTGGGCCGGCCAGCTGACCGACGAAAGGGGGGCCGCGTGAGCACTCCCGGGCCGGGCGAGGAGCGGGGACTGCGAGCCGACCCGCTCGGCGACCTGCCGAACGACTTCGAGGCCTTCTTCACCCGAGAGAACTCCGGGTACCTCCGCTACGCCCAGCAACGCCTGCGGCACCGTGAGGACGCCCAGGACGCCGTCCAGAACGCGGGCACCACGCTCTACAAGAACTGGCGCCGGGCCCTGGCCAGCCCCGATCCGCAGGCCTTCGCCTTCAAGATCGTCAAGGATGCCGTGGTGGACGTGCTGCGCGAGCGTCGCCGCACCGAACGCAAGCGGCTGCGGGTGATCGCCCAGCGCCGTCCCGACACCAGCCAGGACGAGCTGAACGAGCTCGCCGAGCTGGACGCGCTGGACTGGGCGATGGAGGAGCTCGCACGGGCCGCCCCGGTCCAGGCCGACGTGGTCCGGCTGCGTCAGGCGGGAGTGTCCTACCCCGACATCGGATGCTCCCTCGGCATCGCGCACACCACCGCCCGCACCTACTACAGCCTCGGACGGCGCCACCTGGAGTACCTGCTGGAGCACCCGGACGACGGCGGGGCGCGGACATGAGGGTCGCGGACCTGCTGCACGCGCACGCCGTCGAGCTGGAGCGGGAGTTCGACGACCACGATCCGGTGGCCTTCACCCGCCGACTGGCGGAGCGGCTCGCCGCCGTCCGGCGACCCGCCCCCGTGGTGCGCGAACGCCCCGACCGGCCGCCCGCCGGCGCCCGGCCCCCGCACGCTCCGGCGGCGGGGCCCAGCCCGGGTGCGTCCGTGGCGGCGGGCTCCGGGACCGGCGCCGGAGCGGGGGTGGGGGTCGGCCCCGGGGTGCGGTCGGGCTCCGGGGCGGCGGCGGTTCCGGGACAGCTCAGGTGGGCCGGGGGACGGGCGGAGCTGCGGCGCGACCTGCGGCACCTGTGCGCGGGGGTGGCGGGCGCGGTGGAGCCGGGGGAACTGGCCCTGGACCTCGAACTCGCCGAGAAGACCGCCTTCCGGACCCTCGGCTGCCTGTTGTACGGCATGGGCCGCACGGCGGACGGCGTCTTCTGGTGGCGGATAGCCGCTCAGTACGGGGACCAGCTGGCCGTGCACTGCCTGGCGGTGCACTACACCGCCGAGGGCGAGCGGCGCGACGCGGCCCGCTGGGCCGCCCAGGCCCAGGACCTGAGCGCCCCTGGCCGGCTGCCGGAGTTGGCGCCCGACGTCCGGCCGGGCGGGGCGGCGGAGCTGGCACGGCTGCTGGCTGAGCGCTACGACGGCGAGATCCTGCTGACGGTGCGGGAGGCCGTGGCGGCGCGACCGAGGGCGCACCCCGGGCGGTTGGGCGTCCGGGCGGTGCGGGGGCGCGTGGTGGCCCGGATCCGGTGACGGGTGCGGCGATGGGTGCGGGGACGGGTGCTGCCGGTCGGGGTTCAGGCGAGCCCCGAGACGGCGGCGCCCAGGTACTCGGCGCCGAGCAGCAGCGGAACGGCGGTCATGATCGCCGCGTTGTGCGTGGCCGTCCAGGCCCGCCACTCGCCGAGGGTCTGCCGCGCGTGGTCGTTGCCCACGAGGTGGACCACGAGCGGCAGCAGGGTGCCCAGCGAGCCGAGGAGCACCATCAGGGTGGCGGCCACCGCCTTCCCGCCGATACCGATGCCGATGCCAGCAGTGATGCCGACCCCGGCGCCGGGCGGCGCGGCGGCGATGGAGGCGGCCCCGCCGACGGCCGGGATCAGGGTCTTGGGGTGGGCGACGATCAGGACCACCGCGAGACCGGCGGACCGGGCGGCGGTCAGCCGGTCGATCGAGAGCAGCCAGGCCGGTGGCGCGGTGACCCGGCCGGGGCGGGGCCGTTCGCGCCACTGCCGGGCGGCCAGCACGAGGAGCGCGGTGCCGAGGCCGAGCTTCAGCCAGGAGGACCAGGTCGGCGTGGTGCGGGCCGGGTCCAGCGCGGTGCCCGCCGCGACGACGGAGGCCACCACCGCGGCCAGGCCGAGCAGCCAGCCGGCCGTGAAGGCGATCCCGTTGGCCCGTCCGTGCGGTGAGACGAGGATCAGGAGGACGGCGATCAGCGGCAGCGGGCTGAGCGCGACCGCCACCGCGGAGGCCAGCATCGGGCCGATCGCCTCACCCATTTCCCGAGCCGCCTTCCCGTCGCCGGGCACCGTCCGCCATTCAGCTACCGACGGGCTGTCGGCGCACGGCCGGTGCCGCCGTTCGGGTGAGGTCGGGTGGGGAGAGCGGGTGGGGGCCGGGGCGGGGCGAGAGCGGCGGAGGGCCGCCGCACCGCTGGGGTGCGACGGCCCTCCGCGAGCGCGGAGCGTGTCAGTCGTTGCCGGACTCGATCGCCGCGTGGTCGAGCGCGGTGGGGTCCTCCTCGTCACCGGTGCCGGCCGCGATGGGAGCCGCACCGCCCGGGGCGAGCTCGCCGATCAGGCCGCTCCACGGCGCCAGCTGGCCGTGCACCGCGTACTGCTCCAGCTTGCTGCGCGAGTCGGCGATGTCGAGGTTGCGCATGGTCAGCTGGCCGATGCGGTCGTCCGGGACGAACGCGGCGTCGACGCTGCGCTCCATCGACAGCTTCTCGGGGTGGTAGCTGAAGTTGGGGCCCTGGGTGTCGATGACCGAGTAGTCCTGGCCGCGCCGCAGCCGCAGGGTGACGGTGCCGGTGACCGGGTGGCCGATCCAGCGCTGGATGCTGTCCCGGAGCATCAGCGACTGCGGGTCGAACCAGCGGCCCTCGTACAGCAGCCGCCCGAGCCGCCGACCCTGGGTGTGGTACGTCGCGATGGTGTCCTCGTTGTGGATGGCGTTGAGCAGCCGCTCGTAGGCGATGTGCAGCAGCGCCATGCCGGGGGCCTCGTAGATGCCGCGGCTCTTGGCCTCGATGATGCGGTTCTCGATCTGGTCCGACATGCCCAGACCGTGCCGGCCACCGATGGTGTTGGCCTCGTGGACCAGGTCGACGGCGCTGGCGAACTCCTGGCCGTTGATCCGGACCGGGCGGCCGAACTCGAACTCGATGGTGACGTCCTCGGTCTGGATCTCGACCGCCGGGTCCCAGAAGGCCACACCCATGATCGGGCTGACGATCTCCATGGAGGCGTCCAGGTACTCCAGCCGCTTGGCCTCATGGGTGGCGCCCCAGATGTTGGCGTCGGTCGAGTAGGCCTTCTCGGCGGAGTCCCGGTACGGGAGGTCCCGCTCGGCGAGCCACTCGGACATCTCCTTGCGGCCGCCGAGCTGGTCGACGAACGCCTGGTCCAGCCACGGCTTGTAGATCCGCAGGTTGGGGTTGGCGAGCAGGCCGTAGCGGTAGAACCGCTCGATGTCGTTGCCCTTGTAGGTGGAGCCGTCGCCCCAGATGGAGACGCCGTCCTCCTGCATGGCGCGCACCAGCAGCGTGCCGGTCACGGCGCGGCCGAGCGGGGTGGTGTTGAAGTACGTCTGCCCGGCGGAGCGGATGTGGAAGGCGCCGCAGGCGAGGGCGGCCAGGCCCTCCTCGACCAGCGCGGCCCGGCAGTCGACCAGCCGGGCCTGCTCGGCGCCGTACGCGCGGCCCCGGGCCGGGACGTCGGCGAGGTTCGGCTCGTCGTACTGGCCGATGTCGGCCGTGTAGGCGTAGGGGAGGGCACCGTGTTCGCGCATCCACGCGACGGCGACGGAGGTGTCCAACCCACCGGAGAATGCGATGCCGATCCGTTCACCGACCGGCAGCTTGCTCAAGACCTTCGACATGGATGCACCCTCTGACCCGCGAGAGCGGGCCCCTGATCTAGCGATGTGTGACGGGATTCGGCGTAATCGATCCGATGCCCGAACTCTGGCATAGATTTGCAGAGTAATGCAAGGGCATACGGACTCCCCGGTGGCGACGGTGGCTCGCAGGGCCATTGCGTGCGGGTCTTGTGTCCGGCCAACTCCGTTGTGCAGTCCGTTAGTTGGGGAGGATCAGGGCGCCTGGGTGGGCCGCCGGGTGCGCAGCCAGGCGGTACGGGAGGCGAGTACGCCCAGCCCGAGGGCGACCAGGTGGCCGGCGTCGGCCAGCTGCTGGTCCAGCGCCCAGGCGGTGGCCAGGGCCAGCGCGAGCGCAGGCAGGCCGTAGCGGCGCAGCGGGAGCGGGCCCAGGGCGAGCAGACAGGCGCTGGTGGCGACCAGGCCGTAGCTGATGCCCACGTCGCGGGCGTGGGAGAGCGCGCCGGGGATGCGGGCGGTCACCATCACCCACATGGCGCCCTCGGTGAGCAGGGTGGCGCCCAGGTGTCCGAAGAGGAAGACCGCTCCGGCCCGGGCCGGACCCCAGCGCCACTCGGCCAGGCCCAGGGCGGCGGCGACCGCCGCGATGCCCGCCCAGGCCGGGACGCCGTCGACCACCAGGCCGCTGGTGAACAGGGTCCACCACTTGCCCACTTCCAGGTGGTGGACATTGCTGCTGTTGTGCCGGACGAACCGGGCCCGCTCGGCATGGCCCTGGCTCGCCAGCCAGGCTGCCGTCACGGTCAACAGCAGGACGTACGCCGCGGTCAGTCGCAGCCGGGCGGCGGCTCCCAGGGCGGCGGCTCTTGGGCCGGCGGCTCTCGGGGCCGGGCGCCGGGAGGCATCGGGGCCGGTCGGTGTCCTCGTCGTGAGGCGATCGCTCATCGTGCCTGGTGCCCTTGTTCGGCGGTTCCCGGTGAGGGATCGCCCGGTGCGCGGCCGGGAAGCTCGCAGCCGGACGGTCCGAGCGCCAGCGTACGCGAGCGGCCGGAAGGCGGTGGGGGCCGGAGGCGGGTGTGCGGTCCGGGACCGGGAACCCTCGTGTGGTCGCGCATCGGCCTCGGTCGTGGCGGGTGGCGGTGGAGCCGGGTGGGGGCGAGGGTGAGGGGAGCAGCGTCGAGGAGGCGTCGATGGCCGGTAGCACCGCCGGGGGCTCCGAAGCGCACGGGCGGCCCTGGTGGGCGCGGGCAGGCCGCGCGGTGTGGGCCTACGTCCGGCGCGCGCCGGGCACCTACATCTGGCTGGCGATCCTGCTCGTCACCACGCAGGTGATCAGGCACGTCGATCCGGCGACCGCGGACCGCATCCTGCATCGGCGCTCGACCAACCTCCACCACCTCCAGGTCTCGCCGGTGCGCGTCCTGGCGACCAGCGCCCTGTGGATCGCGGGCGGTGGCTGGCCGCTCTACTTCCTGCTGTACAACGTCTTCCACGTGCCGGCCGAACGGTGGCTCGGCACCCTGCGCTGGATCTCCGTGGCGGCCCTCGCACATGTCGGTGCGACCTACCTCAGCGAAGGCGTGCTCGGCTGGGCGATCCGCCGCGGGTTGGCCCCGCCGAGGGCCGTCTACACCCTGGACTACGGCGTCAGCTACGCGCTGGCCGGAGTGGTCGCGGTACTCGCCTACCTGATCGTGCCGCCCTGGCGGTACCTGTACGCGGCAGGGGTGCTGGTCGTCTACGGACTGGGTGTGCAGCAGAGCCGGGACTACACCAGCATCGGTCACTTCAGCGCGGCGCTGATCGGATTCGCCTGCTATCCGCTGACGCGGGACCGCCCGGGATCCTTCGACCCGGTCGCCTCGACCCGGGCGCTCTGGCGGCGGGCACGCGGGCGGTGGGCGCGCGGGCGGGCCGTGATCGGCCGCTCGTGACGGCGGACGCCGACCGGCCCGCTGCTGCCCGGTCCGCTCCGTACGAGCGGGCCGGGCAGCGGCGGCGCATGCGACGGGCGCGGGGCGGCTACGGGCCGACTCGCTGGGACACGCAGAGGATGTTGCCCTCGCTGTCCTTGAACCAGGCCGCGCGCATGCCCTCGCCCTCGGCGACGCCGTCGACGGGTCCGCAGGCCGGGGAAGTCGTACTCCTCGAAGGTGATGCCGCGGCCGCGGAGGCCGGTCATCTCGCCGTCGAGGTCGGCGACCTTGAAGCCGGCGAGGGTGTGGGCGGCCTGACCACCGCTGGGGGTGCGGTAGACGGTGAACTGGGCGCCGCCGCTGTCGCAGACGAACTCCTCCTCGCCCTCCTCGGTCAGCTTGAGGCCGAGGGTGTCGGTGTAGAAGGCCTTGGCGCGGGCGAGATCGGTGGCGGGGATGACAGCTTGTAGCGGAGCGTCTCCAAGCATGGTGTTTCGCCTCCTCCCTGTCACCGGGCCAGGGACGCGCGGGCCGTGCCGCCCGGTGAGCGCAGGACCGCGTCGGGCCGTGCGCGGGAGGCTGCCGGGAGTCATGCGGGGGCCAGCCTCCAGAGCGAGGTGACCTCGGCGGCGCGGGCGGCGCGCAGGAGGGGATCGGACCGATCGGGGGCGGTGGCCCGGGGGTGGCGGGGGACGGTGTCGAGACGCCCGGTGATGCGCAGCCCGGCCTCGGAGACGGCGCCGAGCAGGTCGGCGCGGGAGCGCAGTCCGAGGTGTTCGGCGAGGTCGGAGAGGACGAGCCAGCCCTCGCCACCGGGCAGTAGACGGTCGGCCAGGCCGTCGAGGAAGCCGCGGAGCATGTGGCCGTTCCGGTCGAACACGCCCTCGTCGAGGCTGGAGCTCGGGCGGCCGGGCAGCCACGGGGGATTGCACACGATCAGGGCGGCGGCGGTCGCGGCCGGGAGGGTAGAGGCCGGTGCCGGCGATCTTGATGCGGTCGGCGAGCCCGAGGCGGCGGGCGTTGTCTCGGGCGCAGGCGAGGGCGCGTGGATTGGCGTCGGTGACCAGGACCTCGCGCAGTCCGCGCCGCGCCAGGAGCGCGGCGAGCACCCCCGTGCCGGTGCCGAGGTCCTGGGCGGTGGCCGTGGGGTCGGTACGGGCGGCCGGTGGCAGCGGCGCCCGGGCGACGAGGTCGACGTACTCGCCGCGGACGGGCGAGAAGACCCCGTAGTGCGGGTGGATGCGGGCGCCGAGGGCCGGAACCTCGACGCCCCTGGTGCGCCACTGGTGTGCGCCGATCACACCGAGGAGCTCGCGAAGGGACACGATTCTGTTGTCAAGGAGCGGTCCGTAGGCCGCCAGGCAGGCCTCGCGGACGTCGGGCGCCCGGTGGAGCCGGACGCGGTGGTCCGCGCCGAGCGGCACCAACAGCGTGCTGAAGACACGCGCGAGGCGGGCGCGTTCCCGACGGTGCTGCCGGAAGGCATCGGCCGGGGAGCCGGGGGTGGATCGGGGCCGGCGCCGCTCGGCGCGGCGGCGCATGGCGTGCAGGAGGCGTAGTGCGCCGGGGTAGGTGCCCTGCCAGAGCAGGGCGGTGCCCTCGCACGCCAGGCTGTAGGCGGCCCCGGTGGACAGGGTGTCGTCGGCGGCGATCAGGCGCCGCAGCGGAGGTGCTCCGTTCTCGCTGTGCCAGGGTGCGGGCAGGGTGGAAGAGACGGGCAGGGTGATGATGCCGGGCCGGTGGGTGTCGGACACCGGGACTCCTCGTGGTCGATCGTGCAGGGGACACGAAGAGCACTTCGACGAGGAGGTGAGCAGCAGGCGCGTCGGGCGGTGGCGCCGCCGGGATGGCGGGCGCGGGGCGTCAGGCCAGGTGCGGCTAACGCGTCGAAGCGCGAGCCGAGGTGTCACCGAGTACGAGGCCCGGCACGACGGCGGGCCGTATACCACTGATCATCTGCGGGCCTCCTTTCCGAATGTCCGAACCAGCTGGTCCTGTGCGGATGTTCGTACGCTTTCACACAGAGTGGTTGGATCGCAACCGATTTATCGCCGGCCCGACGGCCAGTCGTGCGGCACGCGCTCCAGCACGCCCGCGCCGAACAGCTCGTACAGCGGCAGGGTCTCCAGATGGACGTAGCCGATGTGACAGTCGCAGACCGGCAGGGGGCAGGCGCGCGGCCGCAGTCGGGAGCGGTAGCTGCCGTCGTAGAGGTTGCCGAGGACGTCCCGGACGAAGTGGCAGCGGCGCACGGTGCCGTCGCCGTCGACCGACAGTACGGACTCCCCGGTGCGGCACGGCAGCCCGGCGCTGGGGTGGGCGTGCCGGCTGTAGCCGAAGTGCGGGTCCACCGCGGCCCACTGGGCGGCCTCGGCGTCGGTGTAGGCGAGGCCCTCGGCGGCGTTGACCCACAGGTAGACGCCGTCGGAGAGCTCGGCGCGCAGCCGACGGGCCTCGGTGAGGTGCTCGGGTTGGCCGACCACGCCGACGCTGTAGCGCACGCCGAGTGCGTCCAGCTCGCGGCACTTGGCGAGGAAGCGCTCGCGGGTGACCTGGCCGGGGTGGAAGGTGACCCAGAGGGCGAGGGCGTCGAGGTCCGCCTCGGCGAGCCAGCCCGTGCGGCAGCTGAGGTTGGTCTGGATCGCGACGCGGCGGACGTGCGGCAGGTGGCTCAGCTCGACCAGCGCGCGGCGGTACCAGGACCGCACCAGCCCCTCGCCCCAGGGGGTGAACAGCAACGACAGGGTGTCGCCGGTGTCCTTGCGCCCGGCGGCCCAGCCGGTGAAGCGCTCCAACGCGGCCCGGTCGGCCCGAAGTTGCTCGGGGCTGTCGCGCCGCTTGGCGAACGGGCAGTACGGGCAGTCGTAGTCGCAGGAGGCGAGCGGACCGCGGTAGAGCAGCGTGAGGCTCCGCGCGCCGTCCTCCGGCAAAGGAGGGGCGGAGGACATGCCGAGGAAGGT
This sequence comes from Kitasatospora sp. NPDC032121, assembly GCF_055580145.1. NCBI lineage: Bacteria > Bacillati > Actinomycetota > Actinomycetes > Kitasatosporales > Streptomycetaceae > Kitasatospora > Kitasatospora sp. NPDC032121. The sequence goes on from NZ_JBVILX010000020.1 coordinate 88,523, forward strand.
CATTTCGCCTCGTACGCGGCCATCCGGGCCCGGACCTCGGGCGAGAACAGCATCGGCCCGACGGCGTCCGAGTGCGCCAGCCCCTCCGGGCCGAGCCGCAGGTACGCCGGATCGCCCTCGGCGAGCCAGCCGCGCTCGGCGAACCCGGCCAGCTCCGTCGGGAAGTCCTCGACCGGTGAACTGCCGAACCGGGCGCGGTAGTCCGCCAGCGCCATGCCCTCGGCCTGGAGCAGTGACTGCACCAGGTGCCGCCGGCGGGGCTCCTCGCCGCCCATCCAGTGGCCGACCTCGGCCCGGTGGAAGTCCTCGGTGGCGACGTAGTCGTCGATGATGCCGCGCACCGCGGTGGCGTTCACCGCGTAGTCGAAGGAGTAGTGCAGCCGCGAGGTGTAGGAGCGGGCGCCGCAGCCCAGCCCGACCATGCCGTCGGTCTGGCAGGCGTACTCGCTCGCTCCGGCCTGCGGGGAGGCGGCGCGGCGGAACATCCGCATCGACACCTGCTGGTACCCGTGGGCGAGCAGGTGGTCGCGGCCGGCCCGGTAGAGCGCGAGCCGGCGGGCGTCCCAGGCGGCCTGGCTCTCCTGCTCGCCGCGCCGGGCCAGGCCGGTCAGCGGGCGGACGTACAGCGGGTAGAGGTACAGCTCCTCGGGCTGCCAGGCGAGCGCGGTGTCCAGCGAGCGGAGCCAACTCGCCTCGGTCTGGCCGTCGATGCCGTAGATGAGGTCGATGTTGAGCACCGGGAAGCCAGCCGCGCGGATCCGGCCGAGGGCGGCCTCCACCTCGGCCCGCTTCTGCGGGCGGACCGCGGAGCGCGCCTCGGCGTCGTCGAAGGACTGCACGCCCAGGCTCAACCGGGTGGTGCCCCGGGCGGCCAGCACCTCCAGCCGGTCGGCGGTCGCGGTGGCGGGTGAGGCCTCCACCGAGAGCGGTACCGCCCTCAGGTCGGCGCCCATCCGCTGCTCGGCTATGTCACACAGCCGCTCCAGCTCACCGGCCGTCAGATAGGTGGGGGTGCCGCCGCCGAACGCGGCCAGCGCGAACCGGGCCCCGTCGTCCAGTGCCGAGCGCACCGCCGTGGCCTGGCGCTCCAGGGCGTCCAGGTACGCCGTGGTCAGGCCCTCGGGGCTGCCGATCCGGGTGAACAGGTTGCAGAAGCCGCAACGGACCTCGCAGAACGGTATGTGGAGGTAGAGCGAGAGGGCGTGCTGCGCCTCGCCGGCCCACAGCTCGCGCAGCGGGGGACGCCCGGGCAGCGGGCGGTAGGCCGTCTTGTGCGGGTACGCGTAGACGTACGACTGGTACGGCGAGTCCGGGCGCGGGGGTGCGGTGGTCATGCGTGCTCCTCGGAGGTCGCGGTGGGGTGCGCCGCCCGGGCGGGGAGGGTGAAGTGCGCGTACGGGACCGTCCAGACCACCTCGTGGCCGATCCGGTGCCCGGTGTAGCCGTCCTCGCCGTAGGCGGTGCCGTGGTCGGAGCAGACCATCGCGAAGCAGGGGCGGCGGGCGCTCATCGCGGCGAACAGGCGGCCGATGTGCGCGTCCACGTACTCCAGGGCGGCGGCGTGGCTGTCCCGGGAGTCCCCGTGCTCGCGAGTGGCGCCGGGCAGGTGGAACCAGTTCGGCTGGTGCAGCGCCGAGACGTTCAGGAAGAGGAACAGCGGCTGGTCGGCGGGCTGTTCGGAGGCGACCCGCTCGGCCCGGGCGACCTGCTCCTCGAAGGACGTCGGCGACGCCACGCCCAACTCGGGCGCCCAGTGGCTCTCCTGGAAGAGGCCGGGCAGCACCGAGCCCAGCGGGCCCTGCTTGTTGAAGAACCCGACGCCGCCGATGCACACCGTGCGGTACCCGGAGGCGGCCAGGGCCGTCGGCAGGTCAGGGGCGTCGAACACCCAGGTGCGCGGGGCGGTGCTCTCCGAGCCGGCGAAGCGGGCGGCGAACAGGCGCGGGTGCGGGCCGTCTGGAGAGGCCGGTGTCGGCAGGAAGCCGGCCAGGATCGCCTGGTGGGAGGCGTAGGTGAAGCTGCCGGGCGCGTGCCGGCGCTCCCAGCGGCCGCCGGGGAGGACGGCGGCGAGGTTCGGGATGCGGCCGGCGGCGGCCAGCTCCTCGGCGACGTCGAAGCGGAGCGTGTCGAGGGTGACGAGCAGCAGGTCGTGGGTGCCCACGACGGCGTTCATGTCGGGAGCGGGAGCGGGAGCCGGGACGGGGGCGGTGTTCTGGTGGTTCATCGAGCGGGTTCCGTGATCTGGTGGTCCGTCGCCACGGGGGACGACGGGGAGGGGGCGGTGAGTGCGGCCAGCTGGGCGCCGTAGGTGTCCAGACCCTCGGCGGGGCCGCCGGGCAGGCCGGTGAGGTTGGGGAGCAGGTCGCCGAAGGCGTTCACTTCGCCGACCAGGGCGCGCCGCCAGCCGGCCGTGGGCAGGACGTCGACACCGACCATCGGTGAGCCGGGGAAGCAGGCCGCCGCGCGTTCGGCCGTCTCCAGCAGGGCCGGCCAGGCCGGCCCCGCCGTCTCCCGGACCTGCTCGACGCTGCCGCGGGCCCCGCCGAGGTGCAGGTTGGTCATCGGCTGGGTGCTGGTGCGCACCACGGCGTGGGTGGCCCGGCCGGCGACCACCACGACCCGCAGGTCTGCGGAGCGGCCGGACTGCGAGGCCTTCGGGATCCACTGCTCGACGTGCAGCCCGTCCGGTGCCAGGGCGTCGACGATCGCGGCGACCTCCCGCTCGTCGCGGTAGCGGCGCACCCGCAGCGAGTTGTGCAGCCGGCCGTCGGCCAGCTCCACCGAGGTGGTGGCCTGCAGGTGCCCGCGCGGCCCGAACTCCAGGGCCATCACCCCGGAGGCGGAGGAGCCGTGCGCGGGCTTGACGAAGACCCGGCGCAGGCCGGCCTCGGCGAGGCGCTCGCGCAGGTGCTCCCAGTCGGTGACCTCGCCGCCGAGCGCCCTGGGCACCGGCACCCCGCCCGCGGCGAGCAGGGCGTGCGCCCGGCGCTTGTCGAACATCACGGCGATCTCCTCCGGATCGCCGAGCAGCCGCACGCCGGGCCGGGCGGCCAGCCCGCGCAGCGCGGCCATGACGCCCTCGTACCAGACGGCCGTGCCCTCGACCCTGGTCGGCGCGTAGCCGGAGCCCAGCGCCGGGCCGCGCAGCAGCCTGTCGACCTCCGGCTCCTCGCCGGGTGACTCGACGCGCAGCAGACCGCCCTCGGGCAGCCGGTACCGGCCACGCAGCACGTCCAGCCAGGGCAGGACGGCGGGCTCGGGCAGCCCGGCGGCCCGGGCGGCGGCCGCGAACAGCGTCACCCGTCGGTGCCCCGGATTGCCGAGGACGGTCAGCCGCATGGTCATCGCCTCCGCACCCGCCTACTCGGCGACCGAGACGTAGCGGTCGTCCTCGTCGTCCATCTCGTCGCCCTCGGCCTCGCTGAGGTCGATCTCGACCCCGGGCAGGGCCTCCCGCAGGCGCTCCTGCAGCGCGTCACTCAGGTAGTGGTGGTGCAGGTCGAGGGCGCGCAGGTGGGTGAGCGGCTGGCCCTCCAGCAGGGCCGTGGCACCCTCGTCGGAGAGCACACCCATGGAGAGGTCGAGCGACTCCAGCCGGGCGACCACCGGGGCGTGCGCCACCGCGGCGGCGATCTCGTCCTGGAACTCGCTGTTGGCCAGCCCGAGGTGGCGCAGCCTCGGCAGCCGGGTGCCGTCCAGGAACGGCGCCAGGTCGTCCGGCGTGGCGTCACCGCCGTACTCGTCCACACCGAGCCAGAGGTCCAGGCGCTCCAGCGCGGGCAGTTCGGAGCCGGCCACCGCGCGCACCACGGTGGCCGGAAGGCCGCCGGACTCGAATCGCAGGCTGGTCAGCCGGTCGTGCCGGACCGGCTCCAGTGCGAGGTCCATGCCGCCGCGCACGGCCAGCGACCTCAGCCCGGGGAAGGCGTTCAGCAGCGGGGTGACGTCGTCCATCTCGAGCCAGGAGATCTCGCACTCGTCGTACGTCACCTCACCGAGGAACAGCGCCTCCAGGGCGGGCAGGCGCCGAGCGTCGGCGGTGACGGCCTCGACCGCGGGGCCCACGGAGGTGTAGCCGTCCTGCCACCAGGCGCCGATCACCACGGCGCGCACACCGGCCGGATCGACCTTCTCCAGGAAGGACCGCCAGAGGTGGGCGAAGTCCTGCTTGGAACCGTATTCGAGGGACAGCCGCCAGGCGACGGCGCCGGCGGCGGGCCGGGGCCGGGCGTCGTCGGGCGTGAACTCGTGGATCGGCAGCTCGTGGAAGCGTTCGATGTGGCGGGAGACGGCCATGTCGGATCCTGGTGGGTCGAGTGGTCGGACGGATGGTCGGACGCGTGCGGGAGGTCGGCCGGTGCGCGCGGGAGGTGACGGCTACTCGGCCACGGCCACGTAGCGCCAGCGGTCGTCGGGCTTGCCGGCCTCGGAGAGGTCGATCTCGACCCCGGCCAGGGCCTGGCGCAGGCGCTGCTGCATCTGCTCGGTGAGGTAGTGGTGGTGCAGGTCGAGGGCGCGCAGGTGAGTGAGCGGCTGGCCCTCCAGCAGGGCGGTGGCGCCCTGGTCCGTCAGCACGCCCATGGAGAGGTCGAGCGACTCCAGCCGGGCGACGACGGGCGCGTGCGCCACCGCGGCCGCGATGTCGTCCTGGAACTCGCTGTTCTGGAGGCCGAGGTGGCGCAGCGCCGGGAAGCGGGTGCCGTCCAGGAACGGAGCGAGGTCGTCCAGCGTGGCGTCGCCGCCGTAGTTGTCCACGCCCAGCCAGAACTCCAGCCGCGCCAGGGCCGGGAAGTCGCAGCCGGCCACCGCGCGCACGACCGAGCCCGGCAGGCCGCCGGCCTCGAAGCGCAGCGCCTCGAGCGCCTCGTGCCGCAGCGGCTCCAGGGCCAGCCCGCCCTTGCCGTCCCAGTCCTGCGAGGCGCCGCGCACCACCAGCTCGGCCAGCCGCGGGAAGGCCGTCAGCAGCGGTGTGATGTCACACTGCTGGATCCAGGAGATCTCGCACTCCTCGGCGATGATGTCGCCGACGAACAGCGCGCGCAGGGCGGGCAGCCGACCGGCGGCGGCGACGATCGCCTCCATCGGCTCCCGGAAGCCGTCCGGCTCGTCCGGCGACCACTGGCCGATCACCACCGCGGTGACCCGCTCGGTGTCGACGGCGGCGAGGAACTGCTCCCAGCGCTCGACGAACGTCGCGTCGGACTCGTAGTCGAGCCTGATCCGCCAGGCAGCCGAGGCCGCGTCCGGCAGCCGGACGGCGCCGGAGCCGCCCTTCTCCTCGGCCTCCGCCAAGGCCGCCACGAAGTCGAAGACGGGGAGACCGTGGAACCGTTCGATGTGGTCGTTGACAGTCATGCACTGCTCCTCGGGGATCTGGGCCGAACAACTGTCTACCAGCCGGGACTGACAATCCGGCGGCCGGGTCACCGCCCGGGCGCGTTGTCAGACCCTTGCCCTATGTTCGGGTCCTGGCTCCGGAGAGTGACCGCGGCGGACGCGGCGGAGCCATGGGTTCCGGCGTCCGCCGGAGTCCGGCCGTACGGCGAGGGAGGACTGATGTACCGCCAGGGCGATGTGCTGATCGTGCCGGTCGAGGAGGGCGCGGTGCCGCCGCGGGTGGCCGAGCTGGCCGTGCGGGCCCGGGACGCCCGGGGCCGGATGGTGCTCGCGCTCGGCGAGGTCACCGGGCACGCGCACGCCGTGGTCGGCCCCGGCGCGCTGCGCCGCGAGAGCGGGCCGTTCGGCGCGAGCTGGCTCCACCTGCCCGAGGGCGGCCGGGTGGTGCACGAGGAGCACGCGGCGATACCGCTACCCAAGGGGTGGTACCGGGTGGTCCGCCAGCGCGAGTACGTGCCGGGCGCCGTGCGGGTGGTCGCGGACTGACGACCGCTCCGCCCGCCGCACGGGGGTCGGCGGGCGGGTGAGCGCGGGGCGGGGCACGAGGGCGGAGCGCGCGGCCGGGGCCGCGGCACGGAACGGGAACGGACGGCCGGGCGGGGAGCCCGGCCGGGAACGGAGCAGGGATGGACACGGTGATCCATGACGAGGTCCACGGCGGCGCCGCGCAGGCGGTGTCCGGGCCGGCCGAGGTGACGGCCCGCTGGCGGGCGGCCGCGGCGGCCACCGGGGCGGGCGACCGGGCCGCGGCCGAGCACGCCGTCCGGGCCGCCTACCGGGCGGCCGGGCTGCCCGAGCCCGAGGCGGTCCGCTGGTTCGGGTCGCCGCTCGCCGCGACGGAGGCGGCGCTGGAGCTGCGGGCCGCCGGCGCGCAGAGCGTGCGCGAGGCCGTGCGCACCCGGCCCTGGGAGGAGGCCCGGCGGCGGGCCGTCGAGCAGGTCGGCGCCGCCGGGTGGGCGGGCCACTGGGCGCTCACCGGCGGCGAGCTCGGCCCGGTCACCACCCCGCTCGCCGACCGGCTGCGCAACGCCGTGCTCGACCGGCTCGCCCCCGAGGCCGACCGGGAGGCCGACGCCGCCGTGGCCGAGGAGGCCCGGGCCCGTCGCACCACCGTCCGGCTCGCCCTGCTGGACGCCGTGCGGGGCCAGCACGACGCGCCGTGGTTCGCCGCCTTCGAAGCCGCCGGGGCGGGCGCCGACTCCGTCGCCCCGCTCGCCGAGCTGGCCCGGTGGGCCGGCTGGTGGTGGCCGTACCGGGACGTGGCACTGATCAGCGAGCGGCCCACCGCCCTGCACCGCGACGAGGCCGGCCGGCTCGACCGCGCGGACGGGCCCGCCCTGGAGTACGCCGACGGCTTCGCCCTGCACGCCTGGCGCGGCATGCCCGTCCCGCCGGAGTTCCTGGCCGGCCTGGCCGGGGTGACGGTCGAGCGGATCCGCACCGAGGAGAACGCCGAGCTGCGCCGCGTCCTGCTGGAGCACTACGGCTACGAGCGCTACCTGGCCGACTCCGGCGCCGAGCCCGTCCACCGGGACGAGACCGGTGTGCTCTGGCGGATCGTCCTGCCCGACGACGAGCCGGTGGTGATGGTCGAGGTGGTCAACTCCACCCCCGAGCCGGACGGCACCCACCGCACCTACTGGCTGCGCGTCCCCCCGAGCACCCGCACCGCGCGCGCCGGGGTCGCCTGGACCTTCGGCATAGCCGAGAGCGCCTACCACCCGCAGCGCGAGACCTGACCGAGGGCGCCTCCCGGCATCCGGAGCAGGCCCCTGAGCTGCGCGTGTTGACCCTTACCCCACGTCAGGCCGCACGGTGGGGCGCAGCAGAACGCACGGATGATCGGAGGGACGCATGAGCTGGTCGGTGGGCCAGGTCTCCGGCTTCGCCGGGGTCACGATCCGGACCCTGCACTACTACGACCGGTCCGGGCTGCTCTCGCCCAGTGAGCGCAGCCCGGCCGGCTACCGGCTCTACAGCGGCGCGGACCTCGCCAGGCTCCAGCAGATCCTCTTCTACCGGGAACTCGGCTTCCCGCTCGACGAGATCGCCGACATCCTGGCGGATCCGCAAGCCAACGCGCTCGACCACCTGCTGGCGAGACGCCAGGCCCTCACCGAGCAGATCGGCCGCCTGCAGAAGCTGGTCGACGTCGCCGAGCGGGCCATCGAGGTCCAGCGCACCGGGGTCGAACTGACGCCCCAGGAGCGCTTCGAGGTCTTCGGGGACGTGGTCTTCGACCTCAGCTACGCGGCCGACGCCCACCTCAAGTGGGGCGAGCGGGACAGCCACCAGGAGGCCCTGGCCCGCGCCGCCACCCACTCCAAGGAGGACTGGCAGCAGCTGATGGCGGAGGCCGCCGAATGGCGCGGCCGGCTCCTGGACGCCTTCGACGAGGGGCTGCCGGTCGACCACCGGACGGTGCTGGACCTCGCCGAGCAGCACCGGCAGCACATCACCCGGTGGTTCACGCCCTGCCCGCCGGAGATGCACTGCCGGATCGCCGACGACTACGAGGCGGACGCCCGCGCCTTCGCCCTCGTCGTCCCGCCGGCCGAACAGCGCCCCGGCCTGGCCGGCTACCTCCGGTCGGCGATCGGCGCCAACGCCGAACGGCGCGACGGCAGCGGCCACCAGGAGGCGGCCCGATGAGGATCCTCGTGATGGCCGCCGGATCGTACGGCGACGTCGCCCCCTACACCGGTCTCGGGGCGCACCTGCGCGGTGCCGGGCACGAGGTCGTGCTCGCGGCGCCCGAAACCTTCCGCGAGCTGGTGGCCGGCAGCGGCCTCGACTTCCGCCCGCTCCCGGTCGATCCGCGCGGGGCAGGCGCCGAGTCGCGCGGCGGGCGCTCCGAACTCCTCGCACGGGCCGCCGCGTTCATCGGGCAGCTGGGGGGAGCGCTCGCGGACGCCGCCGCTACGGGCGCCGATCTGCTCCTGCTCGCCACCACCACCGCGCCACTGGGCTGGCACCTCGCGGAGGCGATGGGCGTCCCCAGCCTGGGGGTCTACCTCCAACCCACGCTGCCGACCCGGGAGTTCCCGCCGGTCGTCGGGGGCGGCCGCTCGCTGGGCAGTTGGGGCAACCGGGCGGCGGGGGCGCTCGGCCAGCGGGTCGTCGACCGCCTGCACACCGAGGCCGCACGCAGCCTGCGGTCGCGGCTGGGCCTCCCGGCGCTCTCCCAGACCGCGTGCCGACAGGCCAGGGAGCGGGCGAACTGGCCGGTGCTGCACGGCTTCAGCCCGACCGTCGTACCGCGCCCGGCCGACTGGCGGGAGGGGCTGCGGGTGGTCGGCAACTGGTGGCCGCACGTGGCGGAGGACTACCGCCTCCCGGCCGAGGTCGAGGACTTCCTGCGGGCCGGGCCGCCGCCGGTCTTCATCGGCTTCGGCAGCATGGCGGCGGGGCAGGGCGAGCGGCTGAGCACCCTCGCGGTGGAGGCCCTGCGGCGGGCGGACGCCCGGGGCGTGGTGCAGGCCGGCTGGGCCGGGATCTCCGGGCAGGGCGACGACGTGCTGACGGTCGGCGAACTCCCGCACGCGCGGCTGTTCCCGCACATGGCGGCCGTGGTGCACCACGCGGGTGCGGGCACGGCGGCCGCGACGCTGCGCGCGGGTGTGCCGAGCGTCCCCGTCCCGGTGGCGGCGGATCAGCCGTTCTGGGCCGGCCGGCTCAGCCGACTCGGGGCCGCCACCCCTCCGATCGGGTTCGCCGACCTGACCGCCGACCGGCTGGCGGCGGCCATCCGCCGGGCCGTCGAGGAGCAGCGGCTGCGGGAGCGGGCGCAGGAGGCGGCCCGCGCGATGGCGAAGGAGGACGGCGCGAGCCGGGTCGCGGAGGCGGTGGTGGCCTTGGGCCGGTAGCGGAGGCATGCGGCGGCGGAGCTCGGGCCGGTCGGGCCCGCGGGCCGGCGTACACGAGGTGGAACGCGAGCAACGGCGCGGCGAATCACCGGCCGGCTGACGCCCGCCCGTCGGGAGGAGCCCCGGCGGGCGGGCGGCGAACGAACGTCAGGACTGCGCGACGAGGTCCAGGTAGGCGTCGTGCCAGAGGTCCTCGTCGCCGTCCGGCAGGAGCAGCACGCGGTCGGGCCGGAGGGCCTCGATGGCGCCGGGGTCGTGGGTGACCATCACGATGGCGCCCGGGTAGGCGCCGACCGCCGCCAGGACCTCCGTGCGGGAGGCCGGGTCGAGGTTGTTGGTCGGCTCGTCCAGCAGCAGGACGTTGGCGCCGGAGTGCACCAGGGCGGCGAGGGCGAGCCGGGTCTTCTCGCCGCCGGAGAGCACCCCGGCCGGCTTGTCGGCGTCGTCGCCACGGAAGAGGAACGCGCCGAGCACGTGGCGCAGTTCGCCGTCGGTCAGGCCGGGCGCGGCCGCGGCGAGGTTGTCGCGGACGCTGAGCGCCGGGTCGAGGGTGTCGTGCTCCTGGGCGAAGTAGCCGAGCCGCAGTCCGGTGCCGGGGACGATGCGGCCCGAGTCCGGTGTCTCCCGGCCGGCCAGGATGCGCAGCAGGGTGGTCTTGCCGGCCCCGTTCAGGCCGAGCACGACCAGCCGGCTGCCGCGGTCCACGGCGAGGTCCAGGCCGGTCAGCACCGGCCGGCCGCCGTAGGACTTGGCGAGGCTGATCGCGCCGAGCGGCATCCGGCCGCACGGGGCGGGCTCGGGCAGCCGGATCCTGGCGGTGCGCTCGGCCTGCCGGACGGGTTCGAGTCCGGCGAGCATCCGGTCGGCCCGGCGGGCCATGCTGCGGGCGGTGGTCGCGGTGGCGACGTTGGCCCGCATCCGGTCGGCCTGGGCGTGCAGGGAGGCGGCCTTGCGCTCGGCGTTGGCCCGTTCCCGGGTGCGGCGGCGCTCGTCGGCGGCGCGCTGGGTCAGGTAGGCCTGCCAGCCGGTGTTGTGGACGTCGACCGTGGCGCGCTGCGGGTCGAGGTGGAAGACCCGGTTGACGGTCTCGGCGAGCAGCCCGAGGTCGTGGCTGATCAGTACCAGCCCGCCCTGGTGGCCGGCGAGGAAGCCGCGCAGCCAGGTGATGGCGTCGGCGTCCAGGTGGTTGGTCGGCTCGTCCAGCAGCAGGGTGCCGTGGTCGGCGAACAGGATGCGGGCCAGCTCGACCCGGCGGCGCTGGCCGCCGGAGAGCGTGCCGACGGGGGAGTCCATCACCCGGGTGGGCAGCCCGAGTCCGGCCGCGACCCGGGCCGCTTCGGCCTCGGCCGCGTAGCCGCCCCGGGACTGGAACCCGGCCTCGGCCCGGACGTACGCGTCCATCGCCCGGCGCTCCTCGGCCGCCGACCCGGCCCGGGCCATCGCCGCCTCGGCGGCGCGCAGGGCGTGGACGGCGCTGTCCAGGCCGCGGGCGGACAGGATGCGGTCGGTGACAGTGACCGACGGGTCGGCGGCGCGGGAGTCCTGCGGGAGGTAGCCGACGGCCCCGGTCCGGGTGACGGTGCCGGCGGCGGGCGCCAGCTGTCCGGCGAGGGTGGCGAGCAGGGTGGTCTTGCCGGCGCCGTTGCGGCCGACCAGGCCGATCCGGTCGCCGGGGGCGATGTGCAGGGTGACGTCGGACAGCAGCAGGCGGGCGCCGACGCGCACGTCGACACCACGGGTGGTGATCATGGGATAACGCTCCGAAACGACTAGCGGACAGACGGGTGGCGTGGAAGCGGTCCGTCGGCTAGGAGATGCGGGGCGTAGACATGTGGGGCACGGTAGCCGCCGGGGCGGAGCGGGCGCATCCGAATTAACGGGCGACGCGTCCGGAGCGGGGCCGTCGGTGCACGTTTTTTGCCCCCATTCACTTTTGCCCCATCCACAGCGGGGCGTCGGTGCACGCTGCCCGCCCGCGGCAGGTTGGCGGGTGCACGCTGCCCCGCCCCCAGTGGCGACGTTTCGGCCATCCGTCTCGGCGGATGGCGCACGGGGCGTTCTTGTCGTGATCACGGTGCAATCGCTTGCATGTCCGCATGGCCCGACGTGACCTCGTACTCCTGACCGATCACAGTTCGACCGAAGGCAGCCGGAAGGTGCTCGCCGCCGCCGCCCGGACACTGACCGGCCGGGAGCCCGTACACCTGGACGCCCGGCACTTCATGACCGGCGGCAGCGGCCTGGTCGAGGCCGACGACGAGGGCGGGTTCCGGCTGGAGGCGGGCGGTCGGAGGGTGTCCGCCGACACGGTGATCGTGTACGAGATCCCGCCGCACCGGCGGCGCGCGTTCGAGGACTGCCAGCGGCGGCTGCGTGGATTCGGCGCCCGGTCGCTCGGTGTCGACGCCGAGGCGTGGCGGGTGGCCACCGAGAAGGACCTCACCATCGCCCGCTTCCTCCGGGACGGCGTGCCGCACATGCCCAGCATCGCGCTCTCCAAGCCGAGCCCGGAGGCCGTCGCCCAGGCCTTCGCGGAGCTCGGCGGCGACGTCTGGGCCCGGCCCTGTGTCGGCATGGGCGGGGACGACGTCTTCCACGTCACCACCCGTGCCCAGCTCGACGCCGCCGCGCGGCACTACGCGCGGGCGGGAGCGGACTGGCTGATCGCCCGCGACGCCCGCAACGTCCTCCCGGACGGGAGCCGCCACCAGTACCGGGTGGTGGTGCTGCACGGGCGGGTGGTCCGGGTGGTCGAGCACGTTCAGGCGGACCCGGACGCGCCCTGCAACGAGAGCCGGGGCGCCGTCTCCACCCTGCTCGACTACGGCGACCTGCCCGACGGGCTGGCGGAGGCGGCCGTCGCGGCGGCCGCCTCCCTGGGCCTGGACCTCGCCGGGGTGGACCTCGCCGCCGAAAGCGGCGGCGTGGTGTTCGAGGTCAACGTCCACCCCGCGTTCGGCCGACGCGGCCTGGAACAGGTGGCGCTGCCGTACGTCGCGGCGCACCTCGGCGAGTAGCAAGCACCCGGGTGCCCCCGGCGCCGGGCTGAGGCCCTCGGACCCACGGCCCGTGACCCGTGACCGGCTCGGGCCCACGGTCCGCGCCCCATCGGGTCACTGCCCCCTCGGGTCACTGCCCCCCAGGTCACTGCCCCCCAGGTCAATGCCTCCTCGGGTTCAATGCCGCCTCGCCTGCTCAGGCCCGCAGGATCGCCGCGAGCACGGGCGGCCGGAACAGCAGTGACGGCGGCGACACCAGCGACATCACCTCGTGGAACGCCGAAGTGACGGCCGGGTCCCGGGTGCTGGCGGCCAGTACCTTGTCGAAGAACCGGTGCTGGAGCCCGACCAGGCTGCCGGAGGGCGCGCCGGTGGTGGCGCGGAAGCGGGCGTCCTCGGCGCAGGAGATCATCCACGGGATCTTGGACGCCGCGGCGACGGCGTGCCGCGCGGCCCGGGCGGTGGCGTGCCCGATCCCGCCGTGCCGCTTCGCGGTGCGGCGCAGCTCCCGGGCGCAGAACAGGGCGACGGTGACGCCCTGCCCGTACACCGGGTTGAAGGTGCTCGCGGCGTCGCCGACCACCACCAGCCCGTCCGGGGAGCTGCGCTCGTAGTGCCGGCGCACGCCCGGCCCGGGGTGGAAGCCGCGTATCCCGCCCGCCGGTTCGGCGTCCCGCAGCAGCTCGTGCAGGAGCGGGTCGCGCAGCAGGCCCAGGTGCTCGATGAACCCCTCCTCGCCGGGCCCCGGTTCGGCGCCGCGCATCCCGGCGAGGCTGACGATCCAGCGGTCGCCCTCGACCGGCAGCAGCACGCCCATGCGCGGCTCGTCCGGCGCCTTGGTCTGGAGGTAGGCCGCCCGGCCCGGCCCGAGCTCGGACCCGGTGGGGCGGTGGAAGATCTGGGAGGCGTACGCGACGCCCGCGTCCACCCGCTCCTCGGGTACCGGCGGGCAGCCCAGCTCGGCGAGCCACTTCGGCACCGAGGTCGAACGGCCCGCCGCGTCCACCACCAACTCGGCCGGGATCTCCCGGACTTCTCCGCGTTCGGAGCTGCGCGCCGAGCCGTTCTCCGAGTCGCGCGCGGAGCCGTTCTCCGAGTCGCGCGCGGAGCCGTTCTCCGAGTCGCGCGCGGAGCCGTTCTCCGAGTCGTGCGCGGAGCTGTCCCCGGACCGCTCCGAGTCGTGCGCCGACCCGCGCGAGCGGACCTTCACCCCGGTCACCACGCCCGCCGAGCCGAGCAGCCCGACCACGTCCGTCCCCTCCAGGATCTCGATCGCGGGGTGGGCGCGGATCCGGTCCAGCACCAGCTTGTCCAGCAGCGGCCGGGTGCAGGAGAGGAAGCTCACCTGTGCCGGGTACTCGGCCAGCCACCCCGCGGCGCACAGCCACTGGACGTCCGAGGCGGCCACCCGCTGGGCGCCCGCGGCCGTCAGCTCCTGCCGGATGCCGGGCATCATCTCCTCCAGCAGCCGGTGCCCGGCCTCCAGCACCAGGTGGGCGTGCCGGCCCTGCGGCACCCCGGCCCGGAACTCCGCCCCTGCCGGGTACCGGTCCCGCTCCACCACGACGATCCGCTCGGCGAACCCGCGCAGCGCCCACGCGGCCGCCAGTCCCGCGAGCCCGCCGCCCATCACCACTGCCGTTCCCCGCCCCGGGGCCCTCTCCGAAGAAGTCATGGCACGTAGCGTAGTGGCGCCGTCTCCTCCCCGTGATCACTTCGCTCCGGACGAACGCGCCTGCCCGCCGGGGCCGTTGACGCAGCGTGAGGTACGAACCCGGGCGGTCCGTGGTGTGCGGGCGTGAGCGGTGGGCGTGGTGGGAGCGGTCCGTGGCAGGGCCCCGGTCGGAGCCCGGGGCGTGCGGGTACTAGACTCGGCGGGGTTGTGCTGGCACCCCTCCCGGTGCGCAGGCGCGCGGAGGCGAGGAGGTGAGAGCCGTGGAGTGCAGTAGTACGGGTCGAAGTCGGCCCCGCCCCCGGTTGTCCCGCACCACTCGCGGCCCCCGGCACACCTCCTCCCGTACGGCTCCCGCGCGGCGCTGACCTCGTCCTCCCGACGAGGCGCCGCCGGTCGCGCCGTGCGCGTGGCGGCCGGCCGGGCGCCACCGGTCCGCCGTGTTCCCGTACGGCGGCCGGGCATCCACCGTGGAGGTTCCCGCCATGTCCGACTGGCGTGTGCGCGCCGTGCGCGCGAGCAAGCGTCCGTTCTCCCGTTCCGTCGTCCGGTCCACGGACACCCAGCCGGCGCCCGAGCACTCGATGGACCCGCGCCCCGACCAGCCCGTCGAACCGGTGACGCTGGAACGTTCCGTCGTGGACGCGGCGGTCTACCGGGACGGCCGCCGGACGGAGGCGCCCGCCGACCTCGCCGACATCTACCGCGAGCTGCCCGGCCGGCCCGGCACCATGGCCTGGATCGGCCTGTTCCGCCCCGCCGAGGCGCAGCTGCTGGAGGCCGCCGACCGGTTCAACCTGCACGAGCTGGCCGTCGAGGACGCCATCGTCGCCCACCAGCGGCCGAAGCTGGAGCGCTACGGCGACACCCTGTTCGTGGTGCTGCGCGCCGCCCGCTACCTGGACGAGGCGGAGGAGGTCGACTTCGGCGAGATCCACCTCTTCGTCGGCCCCGACTTCGTGCTCACCGTCCGCCACTCCCAGGCCCCGGACCTCTCGGCGGTGCGCCGCCGCCTGGAGGAGGACCCGGAGCTGCTGGCACTCGGCCCGGAGGCGGTGCTGTACGCGGTGCTGGACGCCGTGGTGGACGGCTACGCGCCGGTGATCGCAGGCCTCCAGCACGACATCGACGAGATCGAGACCGAGGTGTTCGGCGGCGACCCGCAGGTCTCCCGCCGCATCTACGAGCTGTCCCGCGAGGTGATCGAGTTCCAGCGGGCCACCCGTCCGCTGCTGGAGATCATGAAGAGCCTGGAGGCGGGCTTCGGCAAGTACGGTACCGACGACGACCTCCAGCGCTACCTGCGCGACGTCGCCGACCACGCCACCTACGCCGCCGAGCGGGTGGACGGCTTCCGGCAGATGCTCCAGAACATCCTGACCGTCAACGCGACCCTGGTCTCGCAGCGGCAGAACGAGGAGATGAAGCAGCTCGCCGAGGCGGGGCACGCGCAGAACGACGAGATCAAGAAGATCTCCTCCTGGGCGGCCATCCTCTTCGCGCCGACCTTGATCGGAACGGTCTACGGGATGAACTTCGAGACGATGCCGGAGCTCAAGTGGGTCTTCGGCTACCCGTTCGCGATCGGGCTGATGGCGCTGGTGTGCACCGGGTTGTACCTGGTGTTCAAGAAGCGGGACTGGCTGTAGGACCGAGGGGAGCGAGGCCGGAGCCTTCCGTCGGCTCCTCGGCACGGCCTGGCGTCTGGCTCCTCGGCACGGCCTGGCGGCCGGTTCCTCGGCACGCCCTGACCACCGAACTGACCACCGAACGCCCTAGCCGGGCAGCAGCCGCTCGTACTCGGCCGCCGGGTCCGTCTGGCGCCGGTACTCGAGGTGCAGCCGGACGGCGCCGTCCGCTCCGGCCAGGTGCTCGAGCGGGCCCCGGCCGGCCGGGAGCGGGCGGGGCTGCGGCCACTGCTGGGCGAGGACGGCGAGCGCGCTGCCGTCCGCGCCGCGCACCACCCAGGTGGCGCGGCCGCCGCCGATCAGCGGGAGCCGGGGCCTGGGGAGTCCGAGGGCGGCGAGTGCCGCCGGGGCGTCCAGGCCGTCGGGGAGCGTGGCGGCCTCGGCGTGCGGGGCGTCGGCGTCGTCGCCGGCCGAGACGCTGTCCCGGGTGAGGAGGATGCGCATGACGGGAGGATAGGCGGGGCCGGCGGGGGTGACCCGCAGGGGTGGCGGCCGAGACCTCACCCGTGTGCCGGATTGACAACCGGCCTTGCCGTGCTGGCAAATGGCAGGCATGGCCGACGAAGAGCTCGAGAACGTCCTCACCACGGTGGGCCCGCGGCTGCGGGCGCTGCGCCGGGAGCGCGGCACCACCCTCGCCAAACTGGCGGCCACCACCGGCATCTCGCTCAGCACGCTGTCCCGGCTGGAGTCAGGGCAGCGCAAGCCGACGCTGGAGCTGCTGCTGCCGCTGGCCCGGGAGTACCGGGTGCCGCTGGACGAACTGGTCGGCGCCCCGGCCACCGGGGACCCGAGGATCCACCCGCGCCCGGTGACCAGGAACGGCCAGACCATCGTCCCACTCACCCGCCACCTGGGCGGGCTGCACGCCTACAAGCACATCGTGCCACCGGGCAGGAACGCCGGGCCCGAGCTGGAGCTGAAGGTCCACGAGGGGTACGAGTGGCTGTACGTGCTGTCCGGACGGCTGCGGCTGGTGCTCGGCACCCACGACCTGGTGCTGACGGCCGGTGAGGCCGCCGAGTTCGACACGCGCACCCCGCACGCCTTCGGCAACGCGGGCCCGCAGGTGGTGGAGTTCCTCAGCCTGTTCGGTCCGCAGGGTGAGCGCATCCACGTCAGGGCGCGCCCGGGAACCTCTGTTCGGTAGGTTCGTTCCTGACAGGGGGTCTTCCTACCGGCTCCCGCCAGGCCGCGGGAGGGGCCGAGGAAATGAGTGTGCAGCGGAGCGCGGAGTCCGGTGAGAGCGGCGGCGGAGCCGGGGAACGCGAGGACGCCCGGGACGGCCGGGCGCGGGCGGGTACGGGCACCACGGTGACGGAGGGCGCGGACGTGGGCGCCGGCGGGGCGGGGAAGGTTCCCGGGGCGCCCGACGGGGAGGCGGAGGAGAAGGCCGAACGCCCCCGGAAGAAGCGGCCGTTCTGGCAGGAGCTGCCGATCCTGCTGGTGATCGCGCTGCTGCTCTCGCTCGGCATCAAGACCTTCTTCGTCCAGGCCTTCTCCATCCCCTCCGGGTCGATGGAACAGACCCTCGCGATCGGCGACCGGGTCCTGGTGGACAAGTTCACCCCGTGGTTCGGCGCCAAGCCCGAGCGCGGCGAGGTGGTGGTGTTCCGCGATCCGGGCGGCTGGCTGGAGGGCGCGCCGACCACCTCCGGCGACTCCGTGACCGGCACCGTCCAGAAGGTGCTGAGCACCGTCGGCCTGATGCCCTCGGCGGACGAGAAGGACCTGATCAAGCGGGTGATCGCAGTCGGCGGGGACACCATCGACTGCGAGGCCGGCGCGCCGCTGAAGGTCAACGGCGTCGCGCTGGACGAGCCGTACCTGTTCCCCGGCTCGACGCCCTGCGGCGACGATCCGGTCGGCACCGTCACCGTGCCCAAGGGCAAGCTGTGGGTGATGGGCGACCACCGCAACAACTCGCGCGACTCCCGCTGGCACCACAACCAGACCGGCGACGGCTTCGTGCCGGTGGACAACGTGGTCGGCCGGGCCTTCGTGGTCGCCTGGCCGCTGTCCGACTGGTCGACCCTGCCGGTCCCGGACACCTTCGACAAGGTGCCGGCCGGGGCGGCGGGCGCGGCCGGTGCGCCGTTCGAGGAGCCGCCGGCGCCGGAGGCCGCCGCGCTGGCCGGGATCGTGCCGCTCGCCCTGTGGCGACGGCGGTCCTCGCGCAAGGACCGCTGAGGCCGGCCCACCCCGCCCCAGCTCACCCCGCCCAGGTCCACCCTGCCCAGACCCACCGCACCCCGGCGCTCAGCCGACGGGCCACGGGTCGATCGTCTTCGGCGGAACTCCTCCCGCCGACCTCTACACGCCTGTAGAGTTCAGGAGGTGAGCTGCACCCCCGGCCGCCGGCCGCCCCGAGCGGGCGTCCGGCGGCCGGGGCCGGGTCGGGAGGCGGAGCCGTGATGGAGAGTCAGTGCAGTCCCGAGGGTGCCGGGGGCGCCGGGGGCCCGGCGGAAGCGGAGCCCGAGGACCGGGACGTCCGATGGGTCTACCAGCCGGTCGAGGTGGACCTCGGGGACGGTGCCTGGGCACTCGGCCGGATCAGCGCGTGGTGGCAGGACGCGGCCGGGCAGCGCTGGTGCCGGCTGCGGATCGGCCGCAGCGGACAGCCCGCGCTCTGGCAGCGCTTCGACCCGGTGCGGGTGCTCCTGCTGCCGGTCTCCGGGCTCTGAGCAGGCGGGACGCGAGTTTCTGGCGGAACCGTTCGGCAGCCCATATCGTCCCTGGGAGCGACCGCTGACAGGCCACTTAGCGACCGGGGACGACGTGACTTCGGAGATCTACTTCAGCAACAACTACCGCGATCTGTGCGAGCAGCACGGCACCGGCGCGGGCTTCCAGTTCGAGTTCTACTGCTACCGCTGCTCGGACACCTGGCGCTCGACGTTCGAGCCGTTCCGGACCGGTCAGGTGGCCGGCTGGATAGGCAAGGGCGTCAGTGCGGCCTGGAACCTCATCGGCGGCAACGCCAACACCATCAGCAACGCCGCCGACGGGCTGGCCGGCCAGACCTGGGGCACCTCGCGGGACGCCGCCTTCCAGCGGTCCATCGCCAACGCCCAGTCCCACTTCAACCGTTGCGCCCGGTGCACCCACTACGTCTGCGGGCGCTGCTTCAACCCGGCCCAGGGCCTGTGCCACAACTGCGCCCCGGACACCGCCGCCGAGGCGATGGCGGCGCAGCACCGCGGCCTCAACGACACGGTCAGCGAGCGGGCGTACAAGTCCGGGCAGCAGTCCGGGGCCGGGTTCGACGTGAACGCGCCGCGCCAGCTGGTCTGCCCGCAGTGTCACACCGAGACCCACGGCACGCCGTTCTGTCCGGGCTGCGGCTTCCGGCTGGCACAGCCCGTCCAGTGCGCGAGCTGCAACCAGAACGTCCCGGACGGCGCCGCGTTCTGCCCGTCCTGCGGGACGAGGCGCTGACACCCCCTCGGATGAACCACGGCCCTCGGACGAGCCGCGGCTGGGCGCCCCACCGCGGTTCGTCCAAGGGCCGCGGCCGGGCTCAGCCGTACGAGAGGTTGGCGCAGGGGTCGTCGTCGGCCGAGCGGGCGGCGCCGCTGACGCTGGTGGGCAGCGGGGCCGGGGCGGTGGCCGTGCCGCCGGGGGCCGGCGCGGTGGCGCCCGCCGGGTTGGCGGCGGCGAAGTCGTGGCCGAGGACGACGCTGACGCCACGGCCGCCGGGCTGCACGGTGGCGCCGGGGAAGAGCTTGGCGACCGCCTCGGCCGCGGTGCGCTCGCCGGTGCCGTACTCGACGACGGTGGTGCTGCGCGGCTTGCCGACCGCGTTGCCGACGCCGGTGACGGTGTAGCCGGCGCCCTTGACGGTCTCCGCGGCCCGGCCGCCGAGCCCGGTCTCACCGGTGCTGTTGAGCACGGAGACCTTCACCTCGGCCGCCTTGGCGTCCGAGGCGGGGGTCGGGACGGAAGCCGGGGTCGGCGCGGCGGCGGGGACGGTGGTGACGGCGGCGGCAGGGCCCGGGTCGGCCGGGGCACTCGCGTCCTGCCCGTCGATGGTGCGGTCGGCCTTGAGCGCGGCCCACAGCTGGTCCACGTCGGGGTGTACGAGGGCGACCCGCGGGCCCTCGTAACGCCAGGGCACGGTCAGGAACTTGATGTCGTGCAGGTCGACGTCCTTGAGCTCCATGGCGAAGGAGAGCAGCTTCGCGGCCGAGCCGAGGCCGGGGTCGACGGTCAGCGACTTGGTGGCCGCGTCGGCGAGCGGTAGCAGCGTGGTCGGGTCCATACCGCGGGACTTGACCTCCTTGATGAGGGAGGAGAGAAAGGCCTGCTGGCGCTTGGTGCGGCCGATGTCGGAGCCGTCGCCGATGCCGTGCCGCACCCGGACGTAGTCCAGCGCGGCCTGGCCCTCGACCTTCTGCTTGCCCTTGGGGAAGATCAGCTTGCCCTTGTGGCCGAGGTTGGGGTTGAGGTCCCCCTCGTGGATGTCTGTCGGCAGGCAGACCTCGACGCCGCCGACCGCCTTGGTCATCGACGCGAAGCCGTTGAAGTCCACCACGACGGTGTGGTCGACGCGCAGGTTGGTCAGCTTCTCGACGGCGTTCTGGGTGCAGGCCGGGTTGCCCTGATCGCTGTCGCCGACCGAGAAGGCGCTGTTGAACATCACATTGGTCTGCTCCTTGGTCCACTTGCCGTTGGGGAGCTTGCACGGCGGGATGGTGACCAGGGAGTCGCGGGGGATGGAGATGCCGACGGCGTGCTTGTGGTCGGCGTAGACGTGCAGCAGGATCGCGGTGTCCGAGCGGGCGCCGCCGTCCCCGCCGCCGCCCAGGTCGCTGTTGCCGTTGCCGCGGCTGTCCGAGCCGATCAGCAGCACGTTGACCGGGGTGCGGCCCTGGGCGTCCGGGGCCGCGGCCTCCGGGCGGTCCTTGCTGAGGGCGTCGCCGTCGAAGGTGTTGATGTTGCTGTTCAGCCGGTAGTAGAGGGCGCCGCCGCCGAGGACGGCGAGGGCGGTGCAGCCGGCGGTCGCCCAGAGCACCTTCTCCTTGGTGCTGCGCTTGGGCTTCTTCCGGGCGCGGCCCGTCGCTCGGCCGTCCGGTATGTTCGCGCCGTCCGGGCTCCGGCCGCCCGTCGGGTCGCCTCCCCGGCCGTTCCGCTGGCCGTTCCGCCGGTCGTCCCTCCGAGCGGCCGCCCGGCGCCCGGCTGCCCGGTGCGGCGAATTCTCGGCTTCGGGGGAACCCTTGCGGCCAGACACGTCGTCATCCTCCACAGTTGCCACGCAAGCCCCCGTCGAAGCGGCGGGTTCGCGTGGCCCGGGGCCGGAGCCGATCCGGGCGCCGCCCGTCGCTAAACTTTTACACCGCTGTAGAACTTCAGTGGAGCATACTAGGCGCGGATGGGAAAACCAGCTGGTCAGACCATGAGAAATTGGTCAGATCAGCTGATCCGCGCTGCTCCGGACCCGCAAGAGGAGCACGATGACTGATCGGATCGCACGTTCGATAGCCGGCGCCCTGGTGGCCCTGCTGGCCGCCGTCGGCCTCACCGCCGCGGCATCGGGTGCGGCGGCCGTGGCCGCGCCCCGCACCGTCGCGGCCGCCGCCGCGAACCCGGGGGCCACCGTGGGGGCCGCTGCCGCTGCCACCGGTTCGGAGGTCCGTACCGAGGCGCGCGCCGCCTCCGCCGATGCCGCACACCTGGCCAAGGACGAGAAGAAGAAAAAGGGCTTCTTCGCCAAGCTGGGCAAGTTCCTGCTGGTCGTGGTCATCCTGATCATCCTGTTCGTGGTGCTGCTCATCGTCGGGATCGTCTACGCCGTCAAGCGGATCTTCAGCCGCCGCAAGTAGCCGCCGAGGGCCGTCCACAAGCGAGGATCATCCGTAGCCGAGGGCTGTCCGTAGCCGAGGACCGTCCGTAGCCGTGACCCGGGCGTCGCCGCCGCCTCCGGGCGGTGGAGCCGGAACGACCGCCCGGGGCGGGCCACTTGGCGGTGATTGGCCCTGGCCCGGGTGCCGGGACCGCCGGAGGATGACCGCCATGAGCGACTTCCACTCCCACAAGGCCCCCGGCTCCCACGACGTTTCCGATGTTTCCGACATCTCCGACGTCTCCGAGGCGTCCGAGGCACCCCGCGCGTACGAAGCCCCCGACGAGCTGCGCCCCGAGAGCCGGGTCGTCCACCCGCCGCTCGCCGAGGCCACCGGCAGCCGTCCGCTCGGCGTCCCGCTGCACCAGGGCCACTTGTTCGCCTTCGACACCGGCGACGCGCTCGCCGAGGCCCACGGAGGACCGGACGGCGCCTTCTTCTACAACCGCTTCGGCAACCCCACCGTCCGCTCGCTGGAGCAGGCCGTCGCCGGACTGGAGGGCGGCACCGGCGCCCTCGCCACCGCCTCCGGCATGGGCGCGATCACCACCGTTCTGCTCGCCCTGCTGCGCGCCGGGGACCACGTGGTCGCCCAGCGCAACCTGTACGGCGGCACCATCGGCGCGCTGACCGACCTCACCGAGCGCTGGGGTGTCGAGGTCAGCTACGTGAGCGGCGACGACCCCGCCGGGGTGGCGGCCGCGCTGCGGCCCCGCACCCGGGTGCTGCTCCTGGAGACCGTCTCCAACCCCACCACCAGGGTCACCGACCTGCCCGGGCTGATCGCCGTCGCCGGGCGGGCCGGGGTGGTGAGCGTGGTGGACAACACCTTCGCGACGCCGCTGCTGTGCCGGCCGGTCGAGCACGGCGCGGACATCGTGATCCACTCCGTGACCAAGTACCTCGGCGGACACTCCGACGTCCTCGGCGGGATCGCCGTCTTCGCCGACCCGGAGCTGCACCGGCGGGTCTGGCGGCGCTCGCTCGAACTCGGCGCCAGCGCCGACCCGTTCGCCGCCTGGCTGACCCTGCGCGGCATGCAGACCCTCGCCCTTCGGGTCCGCCGCCACTGCGAGACCGCGCTCGACCTGGCCGGCCGGCTCGCCGCCCACCCCGCCGTCACCGCCGTCCACTACCCGGGCCTGCCCACCCACCCCGACCACGAACTCGCCCGCCGCCTGCTGCCCGACGGCCACGGCGGCGTCCTGGCCTTCGACCTGGCCGGCGGCCGCGAAGCCGCCGCGACGTTCACCGAGTCCGTCCGGCTCGCCTCGCTGGCTCCCTCCCTGGGCGACGTGCACACCCTGGTGCTGCACCCGGCCAGCACCTCCCACCGGCAGTTGTCGGACCCGGAGTTGGCGGCGGCGGGCATCGGTCCGGGAACGGTGCGGGTGTCGGTGGGCATCGAGCACCCGGAGGACATCTGGGCGGACGTGCGGCGGGCGCTGGCGAAGGTGTGAGCCCAGGAAGCCGTCGGGGTGGGGGCCCGCCCTGAACAGTCTCGGTCGGTTCACGCTCGGTCGGCGCAAGGAAGGTCGGCGCAAGGAAGGTCGGCGCAAGGAAGGTCGGCGCAAGGACGGTCGGAGCGAGGACGGGCGGAGCCAGGACGGTCGAGCGGCCCCGGGCCCGGAAACCGGCGGGCCGTCAGCGCTGGCGGGGGCGGGCCACCAGGAGGGCGATGTCGTCCTCGGCGGTCGGGGCCGGGGGCGGGGCGAGGGCATGGAGGACGGCGTCGAGCAGGTCGTCGAGGTCTCCGGCGGCGGGCAGGCGCAGGGCCGCGAGCCGTTCCAGGGAGACGTCGATGTCCTCGCCCCGGCGCTCGACCAGACCGTCGGTGTAGAGGAGCAGGGTCTGGTCCGGCAGGAGCGGGTGGGTGGTCTGCTCGTAGCCGCCGAGGCCGGTGCCCAGCGGCGGGCCGGCGGGGATGCGCAGCAGCTCGGTCGGATGGCCGGGGGCGATCAGGGCGGGCGGCAGGTGGCCCGCGCTGGAGAGGGTCCAGCGGCCGCGGCCCGGGTCGGCGAGGGCCAGCAGGCAGGTCGCCGGGCGGGCGGAGTCGTCGGCGGAGATGACGTTGTCGAGCTGACGCAGGATCCGGTGCGGGGGCAGGTCCATGCCGGCGAGGTCGCGCAGCGCGGAGCGGTAGTGGCTCATGTCGACGGCGGCCTCGACGCCGTGCCCCATGACGTCGCCCATGGCCAGCAGGGTGCGCCCGAACGGCAGCCGGACCGTCTCGTACCAGTCGCCGCCGACCACCGAGGTGCTCCCGGAGGGCAGGTAGCGGGAGGCCAGGGTGAGGTTCTGGTGCGGACTGCCGGGCTCGCTGAGCAGGGCCCGCTGGAGTTCCAGGGCGATGCCCTGGGAGCGGGCGAAGCGGCGGGCGTTGTCGAGGGCGACGGCGGCCCGGGCGGCGAGGTCGCCGAGCAGGGCGGCCTCGTCCGGGGTGAAGGCAGGGCCGGCGGTGGTGCGGCCGAGGGTGAGCAGCCCGATCAGCCGGCCCCGGGCGGCCAGCGGCAGGACCAGCAGTGAGGCCGTCCCGGCCGGGCAGGCGTCCTCGGGCCCGGGCTCGGTCAGCACGGCGACGCCGCCTGCCAGGCTGCGGGCGGCGGCCGAATCCTCCCGGTGGCGCATCGATTCGCCCGGCCGGGGCAGTTCGGCGAGGCCGGCGGCCAGCGCGGGTACGGCCCGGGCGCCGGCCCGGTGCAGCCGCTGGGACGCGCCGTGGCCGCCCCGGGCGGGTTCGGCCGCGGGCGGCAGCACGTCCACGACGGCGAGTTCGGCGAGCCTGGGCACGGCGAAGACGGCGAGTTCGGTGCCGGTGGTCCCGACGTCGAGGGTGGTGCCGATCCGTTCGGTGGCGGCGTCCAGGAGGGCGAGTCGGGCCCGGGCCTGTTCCAGCTCGCGCAGCTGGTCGCGGGCCGGGTCGGGGTCGTCCAGCACGACGACGATCACACCGGTGGTCCGCCCGGACTTCCGCAGGGCCCGGTAGCGCACCCGCAGGCCGGGCGGCACGGGGGCGCCGGCGCCGTCCGGGCCCCCGGTGGCGTGTTCGCGGGCGAGCCCGTCTTCGATGACCCGGCGCAGGATGCCGAGGGCCCCGGCGAAGGCGGTGGTCCCGGCGGCACGGCCGAGCAGGTCCGCCCGGCGCAGCCCGGTGGCGGTGGCGAAGGCCGCGTTCAGGTACTGCCAGCGCAGCCGCTCGTCGAGCAGCGCGACCCCGACCGGGGCGGCCGCGAGGACCTCGCGGAGCCGCTCCGGATCGTCACCGCCGTCACCGCCGTCACCGCCGTCACCGCCGTCGCCGCCGGTGATCGCTCCGAGCCGCGCGGCGAGGGCCGCCGCGGCTGCCGCCAGGGACCGGGAGTCCGGTGTCGCGGACCGCGAACCCTCTGCTCGGTTGCCGTGCCGGAAGTGCATACGCCCATGATCACGCGCCCGGGCCCGGCACGCCCACAAGTGGGTGAAACGTTGACTGGCCGGGGACGGTGTTGTAACGGAGTACGTCGGCGGGGCCGCCGGTGTGTCCACGGGGCCGCCGGGTCCGGGGGTACGTCGACGAGGCCGCCGGCGGGGCCGTACTGATACGGCGGGCGAACGCGGGATGATCACCGGTCATACTGGGCGGCGGCGCCCGACCCCGGACGCCCCGGGCCGGGCCCACCCGGCCGTACCGACCCGACCCGCGCCCGAAGACCCACACCGGAGGAACCCGATGAGCCCCCACCAGCCGACCAGTCGCCCGGCGGCCGGGGCCCCAGGGGTGCCGTGGAACCGGCAGCGGCTGCGCAGCAACAACGAGTGGTTGCTGCTGGAACTGCTGCGCACCGGCGGCGGCTCCTCGCGCGCCCAGCTGGCCCGGGACACCGGTCTGTCCAAGCCGACGGTGTCGGCCGCGCTGGCCGAACTGGAGCGGGCCGGCCTGGTCCGCGAGGCCGGTCGGCTGGCCCCGGAGCGGGGCCGCACGGCCGTGCTGTACGAGGTCGACCCGACGGCCGGGCACGTCCTCGGCGTGGACATCGGCCGGGCCCGGCTGCGGGTGGCGGTGGCGGACCTGGCCGGGACGGTGGTCGCCCGCCGGGACGTGGCCAACCGGGGCCGCTCGGCGAACGCCGTCGCGGACGCGGTGGTCGAGGCCGCCCACGAGGCGATCGCCGAGGCGGGCCTGACCGCCCCGGACATCGTGCACGCGGTGATCGGCACCCCGGGGGTGTGGGACGAGCAGCTTCGCGGGGTGCGCTACGCCAACAGCCTGCCCGGCTGGGGCAGGCCGGGACTGTTCGACCGGATAGGCGAGGGCCTGGGGACGGGCGTCTCGGTGGCCAACGACGCCAATCTGGCGGCGCTCGGCGAGTACACCCTGGGCGCCGGGAGGGGCAGCCGGATGTTCGCCTACCTGCTGGTCGGCACCGGGCTCGGGCTGGGCGTGGTGAAGGACGGCGAGCTGCTGCTCGGTGCGCACGGCGCGCTGGGCGAGATCGGCCTGGTCCCGCTGCTCGGGCGGGCTGACGAGCCGACCGCGACCATCGAGCAGGAGGCCGCCGCGGACGCCGTGGTGCGTACGGCCAGGGACTTCGGGCTGGGCGGGGGCTCCGCGGCGCGACAACTGACGGCGAAGCAGGTGTTCGAGCGGGCCCGGGCCGGGGAGGCGGCGGCGGTCCGGGCGGTGGAGCGGGAGGCCGAGCGGCTCGGCTACGCGGTGGCCGTGCTGTCGGCCGTCCTGGACCCGGACCTGGTGGTGCTGGGCGGCGGGATCGGCAGCAGCGCGGACCTGCTCCTGGAACCGCTGGAGCAGGCCCTGCACCGGCTCGCCCCGATGCGTCCGACGCTCGCGCCGAGCCTGCTGGGGGAGGAGGCGGTGCTCCTCGGCGCGGTCTCCACGGCGTTGGAGACCGCCCGCCCCGTGGTGTTCGAGCGCCGGACTGCAGGGCTGCGCTGAGCTTGGCGTTCAACCTCGCAGGTCACCGACATCTATGGCAACAGGTCGGCCGGCCTGGCGGAACACGCCAGGCCGGCCGACCTGTTGGTCTTCCTGTCCTTGTGATTACACCTGGTACCAGGAGCGGAAGGATTCTCCGGGGGAGCCCTGGTCGATGGCCCAGGTGGTGCCTGCGGTGTCGGTGGTGGTGACGATCATGGCGCCGTTGTCGAGGAGCGTGACGCGCGGGTCTCCGGCGAAGATCATGTTCGGGTTGCCGAGGTAGGCGCCGGTGCTGAATCCGCTGGTCGGACTTCCTTGGCCGAACAGGGCGATGTGGCCGTTGGTGGTGCGGGCGACGATGTTGACGGTGCCGCCGGCTCCGGGGGACAGGACGATGCTGGTGGCGCCGCCGGTACCGCCGGTGAGGCTGATCTTGTACCACTCGCGGAACGGTCTTCCGGGTGCGGCCTGGTCGATGGCCCAGACGTCGCCGTTGACGTCGATGGCGGCCACGACCATGGTGCCGTTGGAGGCGGTGGTGACGCTGGGGTCCCCGGCGAAGGCGGGCGAGGTGGTGCCGAGGTAGGCGCCCGGGCTGAATCCGCTGGTGGGGCTGCCCTGGCCGAAGAAGGCGATGTGGCCGTTGGTGGTGCGGGCGAACAGGTTGACGGTGCCGCCTCCCGCGGGGGATGTCACGGCTGCGGCGCGGCCGGTGAGGCCGTCGCTGGCGCTGACCTTGAACCAGGTGCCGAAGGCGGAGCCGGGCGCGGTCTGGGTGGTCGCCCACAGGTCGCCCGCCGTGTCGACGGCGGTGACGAGCATGCCGCCGTTGGCGGTGAGGGTGACGGCGGGGTCCCGGGCGAAGACCGGCGCGGAGCCGCCGACCGCCGCAGCGGGGCCGAAGGACGCGTCGGGGCCGGCCTGGGCGTAGTCGACGATCCCACCGGCGCGGGTGCGGGCGAAGACGTGCACGGTGCCGCCGGCGGCCGGCGACAGGATCGGTGCCGGGTCGCCGGTGTGGACGCCCTGGCCGCTGAGCTGGTACCAGCTGCGGAAGCCGCCCGTGGTGCCGGTCTGGCTGGTCGCCCACAGGTTGCCGTCGGCGGTGACCTTGACCGCGACGAGCGTGCCGTTGGCGGCGCGCGTCATGGTGGTGGCGGGGCTGCGCAGGCTCTGTCCGCCGTCGAGTGCGGTGACGGTGTGCAGGTTGCCCTGGGCGGCCAGGCGCGGTTGTCCGAGCCCGGTGGGCGTGCCGGGGTACATCAGCAGGCAGCCGGTGGGGCAGGTGGTGGTCTGGGCGGTTCCGTCCGGGGTGTAGTAGGTCACCGGGGTGGCGGAGTCGGCCGGAGTGGTGGCGAGGATGTCGCCGGTGGTCTGGCCCGGAGTCGGGGTGAACAGGGGGTAGCCCCTGCCGCTGTCCGCGACGCTGCCGTGCAGGTTGCCGGGCGTGGTGATCAGGGGCCGGTGCTGGGGGTCGAGGCCGGTGGCGTAGACGGTGCCGGTGGCGGGGCTGCCGGCCTGGTAGCCGCGGCCGTCGGCGTTGCGGGCACCGAGGACGAGGCGCACGCGCCCGTACTCGGCGTCGTTCGGGTCGGTGGTGTTGCGTCGGGCGAGCAGGTCGGGGATGCCGTCGCCGTTGACGTCGCCGGGGGCGAGGACGTCGTAGTCGCTCCAGCCGGAGGCGGATACGACAGTGCCCGGATTCAACGTGTTGGTGTCGATCTCGGCCGCTAGGGGACCCGCCGTCGTGCCGCTGTAGAGGACGAGGGTGTCGCCGTCCTTGGTGAGCATGTCGTTCCCGGCACGGGCGTCGAGGTCGCCGGGGGCGACGATCTGGCTGGTGGTGGACCAGTCGCCCCCGCTGGGGTGGAACAGTTCGGTACGCCGGGACTCGTCGGGGGCGCCCATGCCGTTGCCGGCGTAGAGGTAGAGCCGGGTGCCCTGCTTGACGAGGAAGTCCTCGTAGCCGTCGCCGCCCAGGCCGGGGTTCTGGCTGGTGAAGTCACCCCGGTGGGTGACCTGGGCGCCGGACCAGCCCGGGTTGGCGACGGTCCGGGGCTGCTCGAAGGTGCCGTCGCCGTGGCCCGCGTACAGGACGAGTTCGCCGGTGCTGGTGGCGGCCACCAGGTCGGCGTGCCCGTCACCGGTCAGGTCGCCGGGACGGTCGCCGACCAGGGCCGGGTCGATCGCGTCGTGGACGAAGGTGGGGAATGCGGTCGTGATCAGTCTGGTGCCGGAGTTGGGGCCGCCGTCCGAGCCGTCGTAGGGCGAGAGGTTGCCGGCCTTGTCCACGGCCTGGACGGTGAGCCGGTTGGTCGGATACAGGGTGGGGGTGAACGTGACGGTCGCGGTCCCGTCCGGGCCGGCGTCCACCCACGTGCCGCCGCAGCCCTGGTTGACCACGGGCAGCGGCTTGTTGAGGGAGTAGCAGAACCCCTTCAGGCCGAACTGGTCGCTGGAGGCGAACTTGACCGTGCGGGGGGTGCGGGCGGGCACCTCCCCGACATCGATGCTGTGGCCATCCGCGGAGGTGATGGTCGGCTTGGACGGCGGGGTACGGTCGACGTTGAAGCCGCAGTCACGGCCGAAGCCCGAGCCGGCGATGCCGTCCTCGGCCTGGACGTGCCACTTGTAGCGGCCTCCGTCACGCAGGCTGTCGGCGCCGAGTCTCGTGACGGCCCAGGAACCGTTGGGGGCGCCCGCCCAGACCGGCGGGAAGAACTGCCCGGTGTCGTGGTTCCAGGCCTCGAACTTGGCGCTCAGGGCGACGTCGCTGTCCGGGTCGGAGATCCTGGCGGTCAGGACGACGTCGTTGCGCCCGACGGTGGGCCAGGCCGCCGGGTCACTGATGCACGGCACATTGACGTTGTTGCTGCTGCCCGGCGTCCACTGGCTCTCCCAGGCCGCGTAGTCGTGGAGGACCGGGGGCTGGTTGTAGGTGACCCCGAGCCGGGGGCTTCCCGTGTCGGCATGGACGGGGACGTGGCCCAGTACGGCGATGCTCACGGTGGTGGCCGAGATCAGCACGGTTGCCGTTCTCCGGGTGGTTCGCCCTATTCGGTGGGCGTTGTGACGGTGCATCCCCTTCACTTTCTGTGCGGTTGCAGGCGTCCCCATCATGCAAGCCGGCAGTGACGGCCCGGTCGAATTCGGAGGTCTCTGCTTCGGGCGAGAGGGGGAATCGGATGCCGCATTGTGATCACAGCGCGCGAAGGCCCAGTCTGATGGTGGGAGAAAAGCGGAAAAATCACCTCTTCGCGCGGCGGATCCGGCCCCGAGGGACGCCATCCTCAATATGAAGGAGTTATGAAAGAGAGATAAATGACCCTGTAGCCAGGGTTGTTGGCGAACGATCAGGGATGTCCCGTCGATGGCGCTTGGTAGTGTCCCGCCGGGTGTGATCGCACCCGTACAACACGACCAAGTGGAAAGAAACGGATGTATCCATCCGACACGGGCTCCCCGCCCGAATCGCGAACGCGTCGGTTCTGGGCAATAACACGCCCTGTGCTCCGTAAAGTCGCGCCCATGGCCGTGACGGCTCTGGGACCGCGTTGGAGATTTGCCGTGTCCCTTGACTGATGGGGTCGTTGGGCCTTGCCTGAGTGGTTCTGGGGGTGGGTCTCCGTCCGGACCTGGCGGATCAGCAGTGGGCGTTGATGGAGCCGTTGCTCCCGCCCGTGCGGGCCGCCCACCGTCGCCTCACCAGCCGAGGTCGAACTGCCAGTACGCGGTGTCGCGGTACCCGGGCGACTTCGGGGCGACCTCCAGCGTGACCGGGCCTCCCTCCCTGTCGGGCTTCACCCGTACCGGTACGGTGCGCTTCTGCTCCGTGCCGAGGGGCGGGGTGAGGGCGGTGACAGACTCGGCCCGGTCCAGGAAGATCATCGCGGGAGCAGGGACGGGAGCGGAGCCGGAGCCTGCGCTGGAGGCGGGGGTGGGGGACGGGGTGCCGGAGTCGATGGCCTTCCCCGCGTGGACCACGACGGGGGCGGAGCCACCGGTCGTGCCGAGGCCGGTGTCGGGGGACGTCCCGCCCGGGCGCAGTTCCTGGCCCGTGCCGTTGTCGTAGGTGATCGTGAAGCTGTAGCTGTTGTCGGGTTCCCGGCGGGGCGGGCTCACGGTGATCCTCAGGCCGTCGTCGTAGCGGGCGGTCCCGCCGGCGCGCAGGGGCTCGACCGCCGTTCCGGGGCCTTTGACGTACCCGTGCTGGGTCAGGGAGTCCTCGAACTTGGCCAGCGCCATGGCTCCCAGGACGAGCAGGGCGGTGAGGAGCACCACCACGATCCCGCAGATGGTGGCCCAGCGCGGGTTGGCGGAGGGCTGGGGGTGGCCGGGAGCCGCGTTCGTGTCCATGCGCATCACGGTAGGAAGCGGCCGGTCGGAGTGCATGAGCGGGCGTACTCAAGGGCCGTCTGAGTAGTGCCGACGTGCGGCTGGGGGGACGTCCGGACGCAGAGCGCCACCTCAGCGCGGGCGGAGAAGGGCGGCGACGAGACCCGTGCCGCGACCCGCACTTGCCGCCGGGCGGCTCGCGGGATGACGCTGGAGGAGAAAGACGGCAACGGGTGCGGGAGGCGTCGCTCGTGGACGGAGGCGAGCCTGCGGGCCGGTCGGCCAGTGGCCACCGGAGTGTGCCGCACACGGCTGACCTGCGGGTGGAGGCCTGGGCGCCGACGGCTGAGGGCTGCATCGGCGAGCTGGTGCACGGTGTGGTCGGGAGCTTCGCCGACCTGTCCGGCGCGCGGATCGTCGGGGAGCGTGGCTGCACCGTGCTCGCCGTGAGTGACCCGGACCTGCTCGCGGGCGTGCTGGAGGAGGTCGTCTACCGGATGGACGTCGACGGCGAACTGCCCGTCGCCGTCGCGATCGGCCCGATCGAGGGCTTGGACGGCGCTCGTCGGGTGACGGTCCGCTTCCGGATGGCCGATGCCGCGACGGCCGCGCTGGTCGGCGCGGTGCCGAAGGCCGTCTCACTGCACGACCTGGACCTGAGCGCCGGGCCGGACGGCTGGACCTGCCGGGTCACCGTGGACGTCTGAGCGCCGGCCCGGGCGCGGTGGACCGGACCTGCGGGAGCGGGGTGAGCGAGGTGGAGATCGCACTGGCCGAGGCGGGCCGCAACCGCTGGCGGATCGAGCCGCGCCCGCCGATGCGGGTGCCCGGCGTGGTGTTCGCGAACGGCGCGCTGCTGCCGCAGGCCGCCGGGGACAAGGCGCTGGAACAGGTGGCGAACGTGGCGACGCTGCCCGGGATCGTCCGCGCCTCCTTCGCGATGCCCGACGTGCACTGGGGCTACGGCTTCCCGATCGGCGGGGTCGCCGCCACCGACGTCGAACAGGGCGGGGTGGTCTCGCCCGGCGGGGTGGGCTTCGACATCTCCTGCGGGGTCCGGCTGCTGGCGGCCGGCGTCGGCCGGGACGAACTCGACCGGGACCGGCTCGTCCGACTGATGGACCTGCTGGACCGCACCGTCCCACGTGGCCTGGGCCGGGGCGGCCTGTGGCGGCTGTCCGGGCCGGAGGAACTGGACGAACTGCTGCTCGGCGGCGCCCGCTACGCCGTCGAGCACGGCCACGGCGTGCCCCGTGACCTGGAACGCTGCGAGGACCGCGGCGTGCTGGCCGGCGCGGCCCCCGGCGAGGTGAGCACCCGGGCCGTCGAACGCGGGCTGCAGCAGGTCGGCAGCCTCGGCTCGGCCAACCACTTCCTGGAGGTGCAGGCCGTCGACCGGGTCCACGACGCCGAGACCGCCGCCGCCTTCGGACTGCGGCCCGGCCAGGTCTGCGTCATGATCCACTGCGGTTCGCGCGGCCTTGGCCACCAGATCTGCACCGACCACGTCCGCGCCATGGACCGCGAACTGCACCGCTACCGGATCGAGGTCCCGGACCGCCAGCTCGCCTGCACCCCGGTCGACTCCCCCCGCGGCCGCGCCTACCTGGGCGCGATGACCGCCGCCGCCAACTACGGCCGGGCCAACCGGCAGCTGCTCTCCGAGGCGGCCCGCCGCGCCTTCGCCACCGCGCTCGGTGTCGGGCTGGAACTGGTCTACGACGTCTCGCACAACCTCGCCAAGCTGGAGACCCACGAGGTGGACGGCGAACCGCGGACACTCTGTGTGCACCGCAAGGGCGCGACCCGGGCGCTGCCGCCCGGTGACCCCGACCTGCCCGCCGACCTGGCGGAGGCCGGGCAGCCGGTGCTGGTGCCGGGCACCATGGGCACCGCCTCGTACGTCATGGTCGGCCTGCCCGGCAACGAGGCGTTCCGCTCCGCCTGCCACGGCGCCGGACGGGTGCTGAGCCGCCACCAGGCGCTGCGCACCGTGCGCGGCGAGCGGCTGAAGGACGAGCTGGAGGCGCAGGGGGTTGCGGTGCGGCCGGCCTCCTGGCGGGCGCTGGCCGAGGAGACCCCGCAGGCCTACAAGGACGTCGACGCGGTGGCCGCCGTCACCGAGGCCGCCGGGCTCGCCCGGCAGGTCGCCCGGCTGGTGCCGCTGGGCGTGTGCAAGGGGTGACGCACGGGAGACGTGCGCAGGGATGGGGCGTACCGCGGGTGAGTTCGCCGGACCGGTCCGGGCGCGTCCCTCGACTCGCCCGGCCGGGCGCGCTTGGATGTCGGACGCGTCCGTCACGGGATCGCATCCGTCACGGGATCGCAGCCGTCACCGCAGCGCATCCGCCACAGGAGGTGGTCATGCCGGGCAACCCGGACCCAGCCGTCGACCGTCGGGGCACCGGAACCGGCCCGGTGATCGAACTGCGCTCACTCACCAAGCGCTACGGCGAGACGGTCGGCATCGAACGGCTGGACGTGTCGGTCGAGGCGGGCGAGGTGTTCGGCCTGCTCGGCCCCAACGGCGCCGGCAAGACCACCACGCTGCGCTGCCTGGTCGGCCTGCTCAGCCCCAGCGACGGACAGGTGCGGGTGCTCGGCCTGGACCCGGTCGCCGACCACGGCCGGCTCGCCCCCTCCATCGGCTACCTGCCCGGCGAACTGCGCCTCTACCCCGAACTCACCGGACAGCAGACCCTCGACCTGCTCGCCGCCCTCCAGGGCGCCCCGGTGCCGCGCCGGGGCGAGCTGTGCGAGCGGCTGAAGCTCTCCCGGGCCGACCTGGCCCGGCCGGTGGGGGAGTACTCGCGCGGCATGAAACAGAAGCTCGGGCTCGTCCAGTCGCTCCAGCACCGGCCGCCGGTGGTGGTGCTGGACGAACCGAGCGAGGGGCTCGACCCGCTGGTCCAGGAGACCTTCTACGAACTGCTCGCCGAGGAGACGGCGGCCGGGCGGACCGTCCTGCTCTCCAGCCACGTGCTGCCCGAGGTGCAGCGGACCTGCGGCCGGGTCGCCATCGTCCGCCACGGCCGGCTGGTCACCGTCCGCTCGGTGGCCGAGCTGCGCCAGGCCCGGGCCCGCCGGGTCCGGCTGCTGTTCCGCGACGGGCGGGGCGCCAGACCGCTCGGCGTCGCCGAGCGGTGGTCCCCGCGCTGGGACGGCCCACGGGTCGAGCTGCTGGTGCCGCCGGACGACGTGGTCGAGGCGGTGCGCACCCTGCTCGCCGAACAGCCGGTGGCCGACCTGACGGTGGAGGAGGCGGGTCTGGACGAGGCCTTCCTCGACCTCTACCGGTCCGTCGGCGTGGAGGAGCGTGCGAACGGCGGCGGCCTGCCGGAACCGAGTGGCCTGCGGGAGGCGAGCGGGCTGTCGGAACCGAGTGGTCTGCGGGAGGCCAGTGGGCTGTCGGAACCGAGCGGCGTGCCGGAATCGAGCGGCCCGTCGGAACCGGAGGAGAAGCCGTGAACCCGGGCACCGTCAACCGCCGCCTCCCGCTGGTCTGGCTCGCCCTGCACCGGCGCCGCCGGATGCTGCTCTCCCTGCTCTTCGGCATGGTGGTCTTCGAGACCCTGATCGTGGTGATCGCCGGAACCGTCCCGACCGCTGACCTGTTCGGCGAACGCCGCACCCCGCCCGGCGCGTTCAAGGCCTTCAGCGGCTCCAACGGCGACGTCTCCATCGCCAGCTACCCGGGCCTGCTCGGCGCCGGACTCACCCACCCGTTCTGGATCGCCCTCCAGTTGACCGTGATCGGCTCGCTCGGCGCCGCCGCCGTCGCGGCCGACGTCGAGTCCGGCACCATCGAGCTGCTGATGACCCGCCCGGTCTCCCGCCGCCGGCTGCTCGCCGAGCGGGCCGGCGCTCTGATCGCCGCCACCGTGCTGCTCAACGCCGCCGCCACCGTGACCCTCGCGATCGGGTTGGCGTTCTCCCCGAAGCTGCGCGCGGCCGTACCGGAGAGCGCGGTGTTCACCGCCGGACTGCTCGGCTGCGCCCTCGCGTTCTGCCTGACCGGACCGGTGCTGGCGGTCTCCGCGATGAGCCGGCGGCGGGCCCATGTGATCGGTGCGGCCGTCGCGTTCGGCGCGGTCGGCTTCGCGCTCAACTTCGTCGCGCTGGCCTGGTCCCCGGCCAGGTCGCTGCGCTACCTCAGCCCGTTCCACTACTACGCGCCGGGCGACGTGCTCGCCCACGGCGGGGTGCCGTGGGCGGCCTTCGGGGTGCTGCTCGGGGTGGGACTGCTCGGGCTGGCGGCGGCCTTCGTGCTGTTGGAGCGGCGGGACCTGGCCGGTTGAGGCCGGGACGTGGCAGACCGAGGCGGTCCCAGGCGGGCCGCCCGGTCAGCCCCAGGTGCGAGCCGCGGCCAGCAGGCGCTCGCGGACCACGGCCACGTGCGGGTTGGCCGAGCCGGCCGGGCGGCGGACCAGGTAAGCGGTGTTGATCGGCGGATCGGCCGGCTCGTGCAGCAACTGCAGGGCCCCGGTGGCGAGTTCGGCCCGGCACAGGTAGCCGGGCAGTACGCTCCAGCCCGCGCCCGCCGTCACCGCCGAGAGCACCGCCCGCAGGTCCGGCATAGTGACCGCCGCCCGGGCGTGCAGCCGCCGGTCGAACACGTGCCGCCAGTAGCGGCGGGCGATCGGCAGGTCCTCGGCGTAGCTGAGCAGCGGGACCTCGGCCAGCGCGCCGGGCAGCTCCCGGCCGGCCAGCCGCTCGGCCCAGACCGGGGCCGCGACCAGGACGAACTCTTCGTCGGCCAGCGGATCGGCGAGCAGCGTCCGGCCGCGCGGACGGCGGGTGGCGACCACCAGGTCGTGCTGCCCGGCCCGCAGTTCCGCCAGCAGCGGGTCGGTCAGCCCGGTCGTCACCCGCAGCCGGACGCCCTCCGCGACCAGCGGGGCCAGCTCCGCCAGCAGGACGGTGCCGAGGAACTCGGCGGGCCCGGCGAGGTGGACCGGCTCCGGCACGCCGTCGCCGTGCCCGTCGGCGAGGCCCGCGAGCTGGTCCAGTGGTACGGCCAGGCGCCCGGCGAGCTCGTCGGCGTACGGCAGTGGGCTGACCCCGCGTGCCCGGCGCTCGAACAGCTCCCGGCCGAGCCGCTGCTCCAGCGCCCGGATCTGCGCCGTCACCGTGGACTGGGACAGGCCCAGCAGGTGCGCGGCCGCGGTGAGGGAGCCCGCCCGGTGCACGGCGAGGAAGGTCCGCAGCTGGTTGAGGTCCAGCGGGCCTGATCCGGTGGTCGGCCGATCGCTCATGCCGCCGAGCGTACGGGATTCCGATGGCAGGACGGCTGCTGGACGATCCGGGTGAGGTATCGGAATCCCGATGCCTCGCATCGCGTGGCCCATTGGTTTCCGGAGGCCCGGCGCGTCTAGCGTCTCCGGCGTGAGCGCCGCGGCGGACCGTCGCGGCGGAGACCGCGGCACCCTTGGAGGCACACCTCATGGCCGACATCCTGTTCGTCGTGACCGGCGCGAGGTTCTGGACCCTGAACGACGGCACCGCGCACCCGACCGGCTTCTGGGCGGAGGAGGCGGTCGTCCCGTACCGCGCCTTCACCGAGGCGGGCCACCGGGTCACCGTCGCCACCCCGGCCGGAGTCGTCCCGGTCGCCGACGGGGCCAGCCTGACCGACCCGGCGATGGCCGAGGAAGTGGAGAAGATCGCCGAGTTCCGGCAGCCGCTCGTGCTGGCCGAGGTCGACCCGGCCGACTACGACCTCGTGTTCTACCCCGGCGGCCACGGCCCGATGGAGGACCTCGCGGTCGACCCCGACTCCGGCCGGCTGCTCACCCGGGCGCTCGCCTCCGGGCGCCCGCTCGGGGTGGTCTGCCACGGCCCGGCCGCGCTGCTCGCCGCGCGGGCCGAGGGCAGTGGCTGGCCCTTCGCCGGGTACCGGGTGACCGGTTTCACCAACGCCGAGGAGACCCAGGCCGGTCTGGCCGACCGGACGCCGTGGCTGCTCCAGGACCGGCTGGTGGAGCTCGGCGTGGACTTCGAGGAGGGCGCGCCCTGGGCGCCGCACGTGGTGGTCGACCGCAACCTGGTGACCGGTCAGAACCCGGCCTCCTCGGGGCTGGTGGCCGCCGAACTGCTGAAGCTGCTGGACGCGTCGGCGGCGTAGCGGCCGAACGGGCCCGCCGTCCGGCCGCCACGCCATCGGTGTCCGGACCCGCCGCGCCAAGGGTGCCGGGCGGCCCGCCCCGCCGGCCGGTGCCCGCCGTCAGGGGAGGTCGTAGGCGGTGAGGGGGTGCCCCGCCCAGATCCGACGGGCGGCCTGCTCCGGGTAGCGGACGGTCTCCGAACGGGCGTCCAGCACCCGGGTGAGCTGCCCGTCCGGCTCGAAGGCGGGCCACCCCGGGTCGCCGGTGGTGGCGAACCGGACCCAGGCCTCCCGCAGTTCCGCCGAGACCCGGACCGCCTCCGGCGGGGGCGGGTCGCCGAGGAAGTGCCGCGCCGCGGGGCTGTCCAGGGTGCCGAAGGCGAGCGGCACGTCCATGCCGTGGCAGGCGCCGAAGAGGCCGCCGAGGGCGGGGGCGGGCAGGGCGAGCTCGAAGAGGTACGAGGTGCCGCCGGCCGCCGCGTTGGCCTCGGCCAGCCGGAGGGACGGCACCCGGAACAGGGCGTCGGAGCTGACGGCTTCGAGGAGTTCGGAGGGCGTCGCCCCCGGGAGGGCGGCCCGGTAGGCGTCCGGGCCGCCCGGCGGCGGGGCGAACAGCTCGAGCGCCAGCCGGGCCTCCTCCTCGGTGAAATCGCCGTGCCGACCGCTGAGGACACCGAACAGCCGGAACTCGTCCCGGGTGTGACCGACCAGCAGGTCGACGCCCTCGGTCAGCGCCGACCAGGGCGAGCCGGGCAGGACCTCGCCGTCGACCACCGGGACGGTGGCGATGCCGCTGTGCGCCAGCCGGCCCCAGCGCGCGAGGTGTTCCGGCAGCGCGGCGCCGAGTTCGGTGACGGCCGAGGCCAGGCGCCGGGGGTGCACCTCGGCCAGCGCGGCGGCGGTGGGGGCCGTACCGAGCAGCTTCGCGAGCTCGGCGGTGACCTCGGCGGCCAGGGCGGGGGTGCAGTGGCTGCCCGGCACGGTGTGGGCGACGGCCCGCCGGAACAGGCCGCGGGCGGCGTCCGTCGCCAGCAGCGCGGCGACCGACCCGGCGCCCGCGGACTGCCCGGCGACGGTCACCAGGGCCGGGTCCCCGCCGAACCGGGCGATGTTGCGCCGCACCCAGCGCAGGGCGGCGATCTGGTCGAGGAAGGCCCGGTTGGCCGGGGCGCCCTCCAGCAGGGCGAAGCCCTCGGCGCCCACGCGGTAGTTGACGCTCACCACGACCAGCCCGGCGGAGGCCAGCGCGGTCGGGTCGTACAGCGGGTCGTTGGCGGTCCCGGAGATGAACCCGCCGCCGTGGATCCAGACCAGGACCGGCAGGCCGGCCGCACCGGGATCGGGCGTGCAGATGTTGAGGGTCAGCCAGTCGGAGTCCTCGGAGGCGACGGTGCCCTCGGCGGATTCGGCGGATTCGGCGGGAAGTGGTCCGGACTGCGGGACCATCGGGCCGAAGGCGGTGGCCTCGCGGACGCCGTCCCAGGGCTCGGGGTCGGCGGGTGCGGCGAAGCGGAGGGCCCCGACGGGCGGCTGGGCGTAGCGGATGCCGCGGAAGACCGCGAGCGCGTGGCCTGCCGGCTGTTCCTGTCGCCGTCCGTGTTGCTGTCCCTGCTGCTGTTCCGGTCCGCGCGGCCGCTCCCAGCGGCCGCGGACGAGCCCCTCGGTGGTGCGGATGACGGGTTGCTCCGACATGTGGACGTTCCTCCCTCGGAAGGCTTTCCACGTTATAGGTCAGCTGTATTATGTCAAGTGTATGGAAAAGACTCCGCCGGGTGCGGGGAGAGCCGAGGAGCCGCCGCCTATGCCGAAGCAGGTCGACCACCGGGAACGCAGGGAGGCGATCGCCCGTGCGCTGTGGCGGGTCGTGGAGCGGCGCGGCGCCACCCACCTGACGATGCGCGAGGTCGCGGGGGAGGCCGGCATCTCGCTCGGGCAGCTCCAGCACTACTTCGGCTCCCGGGCGCAGATGCTCACCTTCGCGATGGACTTCGCCGGCGAACAGAGCGCGCTGCGGGTCGGCCGGGCGCTGGAAGCGCTCGGTGAGCGCCCGCACCCGCGTGAGGTGCTGCGGGCGATGCTGGTCGAGATGCTGCCGCTGCAGGCCGACGCGCGGGCGACCAGCCGGATGAGCGCCGCCTACGTGCTGGAGGCGCTGCACGACGAGGAGGTGCACGCGCGGGCGCGCGGCGGCCTGCTCCAGGGGCGGGCGATGGTCGAACAGGTGGTCCGGCAGGCGATCGTCGACGGGCACCTCGCGGCCGACCGCGATCCGGGGGTGGAGACGGACTTGCTGCTCGCGCTCACCGGGTTCACCACGCTGCTGGAGCTGGGCGTGGTCGAGCCCGCCGCCGTGCTCGCGGCCGTCGACCGGCACCTGGAGCGGCTGTTCGCTGCGCCGGGCGGCGCGGGCGGGGCTGTCGGCGGTGCCGTCGGCAGTGGGTGAGACGGCCGGTGGGGCGGCGGCCCGCCCGGGGAGCGAGCCCGGGCGTGGCACGCTACCCAGGTAGCACTGCCGTCCGCGATCAGGAGCACCGCCATGGACCGACCCGCCGCCCTCCACCTCGACGCCACCGCCTCCGGCCACCCGGCGGGGATCCTGGACGCCGCCGAGCGGGCCGAACGCCGGGGCATGGACCGGCTGGTGGTCGCCGAGACCGCGTACGACCCGTTCCTCCAGCTCGCCCGCGCGGCCGACCGGACCGAGTCGATCGAACTGGCGACCGGCATCGCGGTGGCCTTCGCCCGGACCCCGATGACGCTCGCCTACCAGGCCTGGGGGCTGCACGCCGCCTCCGGCGGACGGGCCGTCATCGGGCTGGGCTCGCAGGTCAAGCCGCACATCGAGAAGCGCTTCGGGATGCCCTGGGACCGCCCGGCCGCCCGGATGCGCGAGTACGTGCACGCGGTGCGGGCGATCTGGCACAGCTGGCAGACCGGCGAACGGCTCCGCTTCCGGGGCGAGTTCTACACCCACACCGTGATGACGCCGGTGTTCTCGCCGGACCCGGTCCCGTCCGGGGTGCCGCGGATCCTGCTGGCGGGCGTGGGACCGCTGATGACCCGGACCGCCGGGGCGGTGGCCGACGGCTTCCTGAGCCACCCGTTCTCCTCCACCGCCTACCTGGCCGAGCAGGTGCTGCCCGGCCTGACCGAGGAGCGGGCCAGGGCCGAGGCGGAGGGCGCCGCGTGGACGGAACACCCGTTCGAGATCGTCGGCAACGTGCTCACCGCCACCGGCCGCACCGAGGAGGAGCTGGCGGCGAACCGCGCGGCCACCCGAGAGCGGCTCGCGTTCTACGCCTCCACGCCGGCCTACCGCCCGGTGCTGGCGCAGCACGGCTGGGAGGGGCTCCAGGAGGAGCTGCACACCCACTCGGTGCGCGGGCGCTGGGCGGAGATGGCCGCGCTGATCGACGACGAGGTGTTCGACACCTTCGCGGTCTGCGGTCCGGTGGAGGAGGTCGCCCGGGAGATCCACCACCGGTACGCGGGTCTGGTCACCCGGCTGTCCGTCAACCTCCCCGAGGAGGCCGACCCGGAGCTGGGCCTGGACGTCCTGGCGGCGGTACGGGCGTTGGGCCGACCGGAAGCGGACGCCGGGTGATCGTGGTGGGCGGTCGACCGGACACCGGGTGACGAAGTCCGGGCAGATTCGCGCAATGCGTTTCCGGCGGTGAGGGCGGGCGGCAGGATCGCGGTGGCGGGCAGGGGTGTCCGGCGAGGGTCGGCGCCCCGCGGCCCCGCCTCGTTCCGGGGCCTGTCGCGCCGTGCGGTCCTTCGCACCGTACGGCCTGCCGTGCCCCGGCCACCCGTTGCCGATCGTGGGGGGTGCCCGCGTGCCCGTGTCCGACGACCGCCCGGCCGACTACCACCTGGCGGAGTGCTGGGACCCCGTTGCGAACAAGTACGTCGACGCCCTGGCCGACCTGGACGAGTTCCTGCGCGTCTGTGCCGAGTTGACCGGCTTCGACGTCCCCGAACTGCGCTCCACCGGCATGGCGGACGAACACCACCGCACGACGCTGGCCCACCAGGTGCGCGACGAGCACGCCCTGGTCCACCTCTGGTACGTCGGCGCCTGGCCCGGCGAGGCGCCCTCCTCCGCCCGCGCCCATGATCAGGGACTGGTCTGGCGGACCTTCCACGCCGCCCCGCCGGGCGCCACCGCCCCCGGGCACGGCAGCTGGGCCGCGGCACCCCGAGGGGTCGAGGACCGGGGAGGTGCCGGGGAGCACGGAGGCGCCGGGGGCCTGGGAAGTGCCGGGGAGCACGGAGGCGCCGGGGGCCTTGAGGCCGTCGACGCACCCGACGACGGCTTCGAGGGCCGATGAGCCCCCGCTGGGACGCCGTCGTGGTCGGCGCGGGCTTCGCCGGGACACTGGTCGCCCACCGCCTCGGCGCACAGGGCTGGCGGGTCCTCGTCCTGGAGGCCGGACGCGCCGCGCCCACCGGCGTCGAGGCCTCCGCCGCCCACCGCGCGGCCGGCGGCGGACCACCCACCTCGCCCTACCCGCACAGCCCCGAGGCGCCGTCACCCGACGTCACGGACCTCACCGGAAGCCCGGACGGCGGCTTCACCGCCACCGGCCACCTTCGCCAGTACGGTCCGCTGCCCTACGCCAGCGGCTACCTGCGCGCCAACGGCGGCACCGGACTGCTCTGGACCGGGCTCACCCCACGCATGCACCCCGAGGACTTCCGCACCGGCGACCTCGGCCACGGCCGCAGCTGGCCGATCGGCTACCACGACCTGGAACCCCACTATCGCGAGGCCGAACGGGAACTCGGTGTCGCCGCCGACGCCCGGGAGCAGCGCCACGCCGTCGGACTGCCCATCCCGGACGGCTACGACTTCCCGATGCGGGCGGTCCCGGCGAGCTACCTCGACCGCCGGCTGGCCCGCGCCCTCGACGGCCGCACTGTCCACGACCCCGCCGTGCCCGGCCCCGCCCGGCTCGCCGTCACCGCCACCCCGCACGCCCGCAACGGCGTGCCGACCAGGCCCGGCTCCGCCGACGGGCCGCTCTGTGCGGGCAGTGCCGGCTGCGTCCCGGCCTGCCCGAGCGGCGCCAAGTACACCCCGCTGCGCACTCAGGCCCGCTGGGCGGCCGGCGTCGAACTGCGCACGGAGGCCGTCGTCAGCCGGGTGCTGGCCGACCCGCAGACCGGGCGGGCCCGGGAGGTCGAGTACGTCGCGGGTGGCACGACCCACCGGGTGACGGCGGACCTGGTCGTCCTCGCCGCGCACGCGATCGAGAACGCCCGACTGCTGCTCCTCTCCGGTCTGGCCGAGCGCAGCGACCAGGTCGGCCGGAACCTGATGGACCACCCGGTCCTGCTCACCTGGGGGCTGATGCCCCGCCCGGTCGGCCCCTACCGCGGGCCCGGGTCCACCAGCGGCCTGGAGGTGTTCCGGTTCGGACCCGGGCGCGCCCGCCGGGCGCCGTTCCGGATCGAGATCGGCAACTGGGGCTGGTCCTGGGCGGGCGGAGCGCCGGAGGCCGAGGCGGCGGCGCTGCTCGCGGCGGGCCTGCGCGGCAAGGAGCTGCGCGAGCGGCTCGGCGACCGGCTGGGCCGTCAGTTCTCGCTCCAGTTCGAGCTGGAGCAGCCCGCCGACCCGGCCAACCGGGTCACCCTCGACCGGGACCGGCGCGACCCGCTCGGTCTGCCGGGACCGGCCGTCCGCTACGACCTCTCGGAGTACGTCCGTGAGGGGATGGCCTCCGCCCGGGCCGTCTCCGACCAGCTGTTCGCGCTGCTCGGCGCCGAGGACCACACCGCCTACCCGGCGACCGGATGGCCGGGGCGGCTCGAACACCGGGGAACCGTCCACGGCTACCGGGGCGCCGGCCACGCGGGCGGCACCCACATCATGGGCGACTCACCCGCGAACTCGGTGGTCGACCACTGGCAGCGCTGCTGGGACCACCCCAACCTGTACGCCGTCGGCTGCGGATCGATGCCCTCCCTCGGCACCTCCAACCCCTCGCTCACCATGGCCGCCCTCGCGCTGCGCAGCGCCGAACGGATGCACCGCGACCTGCTGGAGCTGCACCGCCCGGCGACCGTCCTGCCTCCCACCCCCGACTCGTTGTCCTCGTCGCTCTCCTCCTCGTCCCCGGAGTCCTCATGACCGGCCTGCCGCTGCCTCCCGTACCGGAGCCGTACCACCTGCCCTTCCACTACGGGGCGCTGCACAACATCGGTGTCGACTACCTGGTCGACCGCGTGCGGGCGCGCGAGCTGCTCGCCAAGCGCCACCCCGGACTGAGCGTCGCCGCCTTCGACGGCGGGGCCTGCGTCTCGCTCAACTACCAGCTCTACTTCGCCCAGTACCCGAACGGCGGTGGCATCACCCAGGAGCTGGAGATCAACCTGATCGCCCACCCGATCTTCGCCGAGGACCGGATCCCGGTGGTCAACTACGGTCAGTACGCCCGGGGTTACGACCAGACCAAGCTGCTCGGGATCGCCCGGCTGCACGTGCTCTGCGACAACCCCCACGCCATCGACGCCGGGCGCCGGCTGTACGCCGAGCCCAAGCACCCGGGCTGGTTCGAGAGCACCCTGCCCTCCCTCAACGCGCCCGCCGTGCGCGAACGCTGGTCGGTCTCCTGCCGCCGGGCCACCCTCGGGCCGGACGGACTGAGCCGCCACGACGAGGAACTCCTCGCTCTGGACGTGAACCTGATCGGCCTCACCCCCGAGTCCGTCAACAACACCCCGATCACCGGCTACGGCACCGACGAGGAGGGCCAGCTGCTGGCCGGACCGCTCAACGTCCACCAGCCCTACCGGTACTACGCCCTGGACGATCGCACCGCCGACCGCGTCCGGCTCGACCTCGGCAACCCCGCCGAGGAGTCCGCCCGCGACCTCGCCCACCTGATCGCCGACGCGCCGGCCGCCGGAGCCTGGACCTACCAGTCCCCGCCGGTCGCCGCCCACAACCGGGCCTACTACGTCCGATGACGGCGCCGGTCTTCGCTCCGGGCGACACCGCAGTGCGGCGGGACGTCACCCACGGCCGGGTCTGGTCGGCCATGCCCTACACGGTCCTCGGGGACGACGGTGCGACCCTGACGCTGAGCGCCCGCCCGGGGACGCAGACCCTGGCCCCGGCCGGCTGGACCGCGGCCGCGCGCACCGGAGACGACGCCGCACGCCTGCACTGCATCGACGACCTCGCGGCCGGCCGGTGGGAACTCGACCAGTGGACCTGGCGCGACACCGCGGTGCTCAGCCGCTTCACCGCCGGAGCGCCGTTCAGCGTGCACCGCTTCCTGACGCCCGCCGGCCGACCGCTGCACTGGTACGTCAACTTCGAGCGCCCGTACCGCCGCACGGCCATCGGCCTCGACACCTTCGACCTCTTCCTGGACCTCGTGATCACCCCCGATCTGTCGGAGTACAGCTGGAAGGACGAGGACGAGTACGCCCATGCCCGGCGCCTCGGCGTCGTCGACGAGGCCACCCACCGGCAGCTGGCCCGGGCCCGGGACCTCGCCCTCGCCCAACTCCAGGACCGCGCCGGACCGTTCGCCCCGGACCCGGCCGCCTGGACGCTGCCGCCCGAGGGGCCGCTGCCCGTCCTCCCGGCCACCGCCCTCAGCACCCCCGTCGCCGTGGACCGGGACGGACCGGCTGCCGGTTAGGGGTGTGCCCTGCACCGGCCCGGCGGTCTGCCCGGGGCTTCGGCCAGGCTGCGCAGGGGGTCACCCGGGCGCCGGCGGAGCGCCCGGGCCGGTGAGCGCGGCCGGCGCCGGGCCGGGCGGGGCACCGGCCG
Source organism: Kitasatospora sp. NPDC032121 (assembly GCF_055580145.1). Classification (NCBI taxonomy): domain Bacteria; kingdom Bacillati; phylum Actinomycetota; class Actinomycetes; order Kitasatosporales; family Streptomycetaceae; genus Kitasatospora; species Kitasatospora sp. NPDC032121. The sequence goes on from NZ_JBVILX010000020.1 coordinate 133,126, forward strand.
TCGGTGCCCGCGACCAGCGGCCGGCGAGGACGGTGCCGACGATCAGCTGGAGCTGGTGGTAGAGCATCAGCGGCAGCACCATCAGTCCGGCCTGTGCTCCGAACAGGACGGTGGCCATCGGCAGGCCGTTGGCCAGGCTCTTCTGCGAGCCGCACAACACCGCCGCGATGGCGGCCGGTCGGTCGAGGCCCAGCAGCCGCGCGCCGAGCCCGGTGGCCGCGAGGGCGGCGGCGAGCAGGGCGAGCAGCACCGCGAGCAGCCCGAGCAGGGCCAGGGGAGTCGCCAGACCCCAGATGCCCTGGGACACCGCCGCGCTGAACGCCGTGTAGACGACCAGCAGGATCGAACCGCGATCCACCGGGGTGAGCACCCGCCTGTGCCGGGACAGCGGACCGCCGAGCCACGGCCGCAGCGCCTGCCCGAGCAGGAAGGGCGCGAGCAACTGGAGCCCGATCCGCAGCAGCCCGTCGGCGGACAGCTCGGTGTGCGAACCCAGCAGCCAGGCCGCCAGCAGCGGCGTCAGCACCAGCCCCGCCAGGCTGGAGTAGGTGCCCGCGCAGATCGCCGCGGGGACGTTGCCCCCGGCGGCGCCGGTGAGCGCCACCGAGGACTGCACCGTCGAGGGCACCAGGCAGAGGAACAGCACTCCGGTCTGCAGCGGCCCGGTCAGCGGGACGGGCGTGAGCAGCGCGGTGGCCACGCCGAGCAGCGGGAACAGGACGAAGGTGGCGGCCAACACCAGCCCGTGCAGCCGAAGGTGGCGCAGCCCGGCGAGCGTTTCGCGGGTGGAGAGCCGGGCGCCGTAGAGGAAGAACAGCAGCGCCACCGCGAGGTCGCAGGCCACCTCGGCGACCCGTGCCGAGCCACCCGAGGCCGGGAACAGCGCGGCCAGCCCGACCGTCCCGGCCAGCGCCGCCATGTACGGGTCCAGCCAGCGAGGCAGCAACCTGCGGGAGCGAGGCCCGGGACCGGACGGCGGCGTCGGCGTGCCTTCCCCGCGCGCCCGTTCCCCGAACGCCCCTTCCCGGCGCGCCCGTTCCCGGTTCCTCCGGTCCCCGCGCGCCCGGAGCCCTGGTGGCTGCTCCGGGCGCGCCAGGCGGTCGGTCACGGGCCGTCTTCCGCTGCCGGGCGGACCGTGTGCCCGGACGAGGAACCGGGCCCGATCAGTCCGCCGACCAGCGAACCCGCACCGTCGTGGTCGCTGCCCGCGGAACCGCTGCCGTTCTGGAGGTTGGCCGTCCGGTCGACCTCCAGCCAGGAGTCGGCGTGCGAGTTGTCCACGACCGTGATCAGCCCGCCACCGGCCGCCGCGGGCGACGCGGCTCCCGCGAGCAGGGCGCAGGCACCGGCCAGCCCCAGGGCGGTGGCCCGCAGCGCGGCGGCCGGTGACACCGGCGCGAGCCCGCGCAGCCCGCTGCTCATGCCGTCACCGCCATCAACCCTCGGGAGCGCGAGATGTTCCGCTCCAGCAGCTCGGTGGACTCCCGCACGCCGACCTGCTCCCGGCCCCCGGCCGGGGCCGGCAGCCGCCCGTCGGCGATCTTCAGCCCGGCCAGCGCCTCGTCCATCGCCCGGTGCGCGGCGAACAGGCACGGGGTGCTGTAGATGGCCACGTCCACCCCCAGGGCCGACAGCTCCGAGAGCGACAGCCGGGGCGACTTGCCGCCCGCGATCTGGTTGAACAGCAGGGGCTTGTCGCCGACCACCCGGCGGATCCGGCGGATCCACTCCTCGCTGCGCACGCCGTCCACCAGCACCACGTCGGCGTCGGTGGCGGCGAGCGCCCGGGCCCGGCGCAGGATGTCGTCCTCCTCGGTGGCGTCCGTGCGCGCGACCACCACCAAGTCCGTCCGGTTGGCGAGGACGAGCTCCAGCTTCTCCAGGTACTCCTCCAGCGGCAGCACCAGCTTGCCGTCCGCGTGCCCGCAGCGGCGCGGACGCTTCTGGTCCTCGAGGATCACGCCGGACGCGCCGATCCGTTCGAGCCTGCGCACGACGTGGCAGGCGACCTCCGGATCGACGTAGCCGTCGTCGATGTCGACCAGGAGGTGGTGCCGGGGGAAGGCCCCGCGCAGCCGTTCGACGAAGCCCACCATGTCGGGCCAGGCGATGAAGCCGATGTCGGGCAGCCCGTAGTAGGAGGCCGCGAAGCCGAAGCCCGAGACGAACATGCCGTCGTAGTGATCGGCCGCGATGGAGGCCGAGTACATGTCGTAGACGCCGATCAGCGGCGTCGTCCCCGGGCCCGCGATCTCCGCGCGCAGCCGCTGCCCGGGGTTGTCCGATGCCGTGTTTCCGTGGAACAAGGTCTTCTCCTCACTGGGGATGACTTTGCCTGAACTTGGTGTTCACCAGACCGAACTGAGGTGCCATCACTATGCGCCCTTTAACGTTCCGTGGGCAAATCTTTAAAGGAGATTCCCTCGTTAGAGTGAAATATGGGCGATAATAGGAAAGGCCCAAAAATGTAAGTCCCATAAGCGAGCTGACTCGTCGGCAGTGCGGCGGGACGGGGCCGTCCACGCCAAGCCAGCGCCGGGGCCCGCCCGGTGAGGGGCGGGCCCCGGCGCTGGGGTCAGGATTGTGGTCCGGAGTGCGGTCCGGTGGGGACTCAGGAGTCCAGGGGCTCAGGGGCTCAGGGGTTCGGCACCGGGGGCGCGGCGCGGCGCTCGCGCAGCGTCCGGAGCATCCGCCGGGTGGCCTTGGTCGCGACCGGCGGCAGCAGCTCCAGGGCCAGCCGACGCGGGGCGGAGCGCTGGACCGGAGCCTTGACCTGGTAGTTGAGGCGCATCACCCGGGCGCCGGCGATGGTGTCCTCGTCGGCGGTGTACCCGTCGGCCCGCCAGTCGCGCTCGCGCAGGACCGCCTGGGCGGCCGCCGCGTCGCCCCAGGTGCCGTAGAACTTCATCGGGGTGAGCAGCACCGGCCGCAGCCCGCCGGTGAAGACCGCCTCCCAGACCGCGGCGGCGACGCCCGGGGTGTGCTCGGAGCGGTAGTCGTCCAGGGCGACCAGGCCGTTCTCGGAGAGCGCGGCGCGGGCCACGGCGATGTCCCCGGCGACGTGCTCGTAGAGGTGGGAGGCGTCGACGTGGACGAAGCGGCAGCTGTGCGCCCGGATCCGTCCGTCGGCCAGTACCGCGGTCGGGGCCTGCACTATCTCGGGCAGCTCGCCGTGGAAGGCGAGGTAGTTGGCCTCGAAGGCGCTGCGGGTGAGGGTCTTCCGGTAGGACATGTCCATCTCGGCGGCGTTCTCGGCGTCGCCGGCCTCGGAGTCGAACAGGTCGCAGACCGTCAGCCGCTCACCCGGTCGCAGGTGGTCGCCGAGCAGGACGGCGCTGCGGCCGAGGTAGCTACCGAGTTCCAGGATGTCGCCGGTGACGCCGGCCGAGGTCTGGGCGGACAGCAGGTGGCTGAAGGCGGCTCGGTCGAGGCTGAAGAACCAGCCGGGGATGTCGTCCCGCTTCAGCGGCGCGGAGTGGACTGCGGCCTCGACCGCGGGATCGGCAGTGGGCACGGCGGCCTCCAGGGGGACGGCGGGGCGCGGTGGCGGCTCACGCCGCGGAGGGGATGCCGAGGACGTGAGGCGGATCATCATAGCGATGCCGGGGCCGGGGGGAGCCAGGTGTGGAACGGCCCAAATCCGCTTCTTCGCTCTGCTGTTCGGCAGGGGCGTGCGCCTTTGTTCCCGCCTTCGGTTCGCCTGTCGGCCTAGTGTTCCGAGGGCTTCGGCTCCGCCGGTGTGCCGGGGGTCTCCGAGGGTGCCGCGCCGCCCGGCCGTTCCAGTTCCGCGATGGTCTCGGTCAGCCAGGCCCGCTCGGCGGCCGTGGAGGCCCGGGCGACGAGCAGCATCCCGCGCCGGAAGGGGTTCGGCTCGCGTTCGGCGGTCACCGGCCGGCCCGCCCCGTCGTGGAAGAAGCTGCTCGGTGCGTCCAGGAAGCCCAGTCGGCGGCGGAGGACGGCGGCCTGTCGGGGCGGATCGGCGAGGTGGTGCAGGAAGGCGGTGACGGTGAAGAAGCGGATCTGGTCGGTGATCTCGACCTGCTCCGGATCGGCCAGTCGGCGCAGCAGTTCGGCCCGACCCTCCGCCGTCAGCTCCAGCGTCTGCCGTGGAACGGCGCCGCTGCCCGGTTCGGTGCGCCGGAGCAGCAGCCCGCCCTTCTCCAGTCGGGCGATGGCGGGGTAGAGCGCGCCGTCGCTGACAGGCCGGACGTGGCCGGTCAGCCCGGTGATCCGGGACTTGAGCTCGTAGCCGTGCAGCGGCTGGTCGTACAGGAAGCCGAGGATCGCGAGCGTCAACACGGCTGGAGCCCTTCGGTCGGAGTGCGCCCTGTGGAGCAGCAATGTTACCTCTTGTCGATGTGCCTCTTGTCGATGTACATCGAAACGATCTATCTCTATTCGAGGCTGTGATGGCAGGTCGAGGCGAGCCGAGTCCGACCAGGCCGAGCAGGAGCGCCACAGCGGATGGGCGCCACACGGAAGGGGGAGGGCCATGCGCGGACAGTCGCGCCGGCTCACGGCACTGGCGGTACCCGTTTATGCGGAGCTGTTGTCCGGGGTTGTCGCCTCGGTGATCGGCACGTTCTGGGTGGCCGGTCTCGGCGGGGCCGCGGTCGCCGCCGTCACCCTGGCCGGCACCGTGGAGAACCTGCTGCTCGGCCTGGTTCTGGTGGTCGGCTCCGGCACCAGCGTCCGGCTCTCCCACGCCCTCGGAGCCGGCGACCGGGCCGAGGCCGCCCGCACCGCCCGCGCGGCGGGGTGGCTTTGCGCGGCGGGCAGTGTGGCGCTCGCCGTCCCCGGCTTCCTGCTGCGCGACCGGCTGGCGGGCGCCTTCCTGGACGGCGAGGCCGCCGCGCACGCTGCCGGGTACTTCACCGTCGCGTTCCCGGCGTTCGCGTTCTTCTTCGGCCAACGCGTCGCCGACGAGCTGTTCAAGGGCACCGGCGACACCCGCACCCCGATGCGGATCGCCCTGCTCTCCAACGTCCTGCTGCTCCTCCTCGACCCGCTGCTCATCCTGGGCCCGGGGCCGCTGCCCGCCCTCGGCGTGCCGGGCGCGGCCCTGGCCCTGGCCCTCTCGCGGGCGATCGGCCTCGCCGTCACCCTGCACCTGCGCCGGAGGCCACGAGGATCGGCGGGGCAACCGGCGGAGCGGCGTACGGGGCCGCAGCCGCGGACCGCCAACCGAGCGGCCGGGGGAGTGGGCGCGGCAGCGGTACGGATCGTGCGCGCGGGCGCACCGTTCGGCCTGGACTTCACCGCCCGGATGGCCGTCGGAGCCGCCCAACTCGGCCTGGTCGCAGGCTTCGGCGTCGCCGCGGTGGCCGGGTACGGCCTCGGCTACCGCGTCCTGCTCGTCGTCACCATGGCCTTCTACGCGCTGCGCCAGGCCGCCGCGATCGAGGCCGCCCGCCTGGCCGGCGCGGGGGAGGGCGCCGCGCTGCGCACCCTGAGCCGGGCCACCGGCCGCCTCGCCGCACTGCTCGGCGCGGTGTCGGCCGTGCTCTCCGTGACGCTGGCCGGACCACTGACCGCGCTCTTCACCGAGGACCGGGCGGTGGCCGCGCAGTCCGTCGGCTTCCTGCGGATGGCGGCGCTCTACCTGCTGCCGTACGCCCTGGTGGTCGCCCTCGGTGGGGTGCACCAGGCGGCGGGCGCCGGCCGACCGCTGGTGGTCTCCGTGCTGCTCGGTCTCGGGGCCCAACTCGCCGCCTCGGCGGCCCTGTCCGGGCCGCTGGGAGTGTCGGGGGTGTGGCTCGGCCCGGCGGTGGGCGCGGCCGTGCAACTCGCGCTGCTCGCCGCACTGATACGGTCCCGGTCCGAGCGGGAGACGCGCGGGGGCGTGTGCCAGAGTGGGGGCCATGGCACTCACCCCGGACGGGCGGCCGATCCCGCCCCCGCACGCCGCTGAACGCGCCATGCTGGAGAGCTGGTTGGACTTCCAGCGGGCCACCCTCGCCCGGAAGGTCGACGGGCTCGACGACCGGCAGGTACGGCTGGCGTCCGTCCCGCCGTCCACGATGACCCTGCTGGGCTTGGTGCAGCACCTCGCCGAGGTCGAACGCAACTGGCACCAGCGGGTGTTCGACGGCCGGGAGGTCCCGCCGGTGTACGGCCCGGAGAACGCCGACGGCTACGGGCTGGACCCTGCGCGCGGAATGGCCGAGGCGCTGGCGGACTGGAAGGCGGAGATCGACCGGGGCCGGGAGCTGACCGCGGACGAGTCACTGGACGCGGCCGGCGCGCTCTCCCCGCAGGCCGCGGCGGTGCTCGGCGCGGACAGCGTCTCGCTGCGCTGGATCCTGGTGCACCTGATCGAGGAGTACGCCCGCCACAACGGCCATGCCGACCTGCTCCGGGAGCGCATCGACGGCGTCACCGGCGTCTGACGGCACGGGCGCCGCTCACGGGCGGCGCCACCGAAGAGGCCGACCGGGCACCGGGCCCGCGACCCGGCCGGGCCGCCGCGCGGCGAGCGGCGTCCCCGCGCCGGCCACCACCGCCATGGTCAGCGCGGTCGGCGCGAGCGCCGCGCCGGGGCCGGTACGGCCGGTGGCGGTGGCGGCCAGGGCGATGCCCAGCGCCGGGCCGATGTTCAGCACGGTCGGCTGCAGGCCTCCTCCCGCGACCTCGGCCCGGGCGGCGTACGCGCCGCGGACCCCCCGCGGTGGCGGTGGCCATCACCGCGCCGAAGCCGGTGCCGAACAGCGCGAAGCAGCCGCTGATCGCGGCCGTGCCGGAGCCGGACCCGAGGCCCGCGGTGAGCAGCGCCGCCGTGGTGAGCAGCGTCATCCCGGACAGCACCAGCACCCGTTCGCCGTGACGCTTCGCCCGCCAGCCCGCCAGCCAGACGGAGCCGGGGGCCGCGAGGATCATCGTCGCCGCGAGCGGCACCGCCCGCAGGGCGCTCTGCCAGGGGGCCGGCCCGAGCAGGTCCTGGAGGCAGTAGGTGGCCGGGAAGAGCGCGCCCTGGAGCGCCGCCGAGGCCGCGAGCAGGACGGCGAGCGGCGGAGCGACCGCCGGTGAGCGGAGCAGAGCCGGTGGCGGCAGCGGGTCGACGGTGCGGCGTTCGTGCCGGACCAGGGCCCCGGTGAGGACTCCGGTCGCGGCGAGGCCGAGCAGCGGGCCGGCCGACCAGCCGGAGCCCGGCAGCGTCACCAGGCTCCGCACCAGGCAGGCCAGCGCGAGCGCGAGCAGGGCCGCACGGACGCTGAACCCCGGCCCGACCGGGCGGCCGGGCCGGGGCGACGAGCCGGGCGGACGGCGCCGGGCGCGGCGCCCCGCGGAGTCGCTCCTACTGGGGCGGCTGGTCGCGGAACTGGTTCTTGAGCTGCTCCTGGGTGGCGTCCACCTGACCGCTGTACTTGCCTTCGGTGCGCTGGTCGACGGCGTCGCCCGCCTTGTCGACGGCCTTGTCGGTCTGCTCCTCGTGGCCCTTCAGCAGGTTCTTGAGCTTATCCATCATGGACATCTGGTCACACTCCTGGATGAGAAGCCCCCACCTCTCCAATATCACCGGGCGCGTCGCGGTCCGCATCTCGCAAGGTCTGCGTAAAGGCTTGGCAACGGGATTCCGGTCATGTCGAATCATGACCCTCACGGCCCCGTCGGAAGGAGTTGCCTTGATGCTGCGCACCCGTCGCTCCACCTCCCCGCTCGACCGTTCCACCGCGTACGACCACGTCACCCCGTACGGCCACGACACCCCGTACGACCGCGACACGTCCCCAGGACGCCCGCGAACCGCCGTCACCCGGCGTGGCGCGGGCGCCGCCCTGACCGTCGCCGCTCTGGTCGCCCCGCTGCTGCTGGCCGGCGCCGGCAGGGCCTCGGCCGACCCGGACCCGGCGCGCAAGGGCGCCAAGCTGGCCTCCCGGCTGGTCGAGGCGAGCAGCGCCCGGGACGCGCGGGCCACGCTGGCCGCGCTCCAGCTGATCGCGGACCGCAACGGCGGTACCCGGGTGGCCGGTTCGAAGGGGCACGACCAGTCGGCGCAGTACGTCTACGAGCAGGCGCGGCGGGCCGGGCTCAAGGTGTCCAAGCAGGAGTTCGTGTACACCTTCTTCGAGGCCCGCTCCGAGCACCTCGACGTGCTCTCCCCGAAGGCCGAGTCGGTGCCGGTGATCGCCATGACGTACTCGGTGAGCGGCCCGGAGGCGGGCCTGACCGCGGACCTGGCGGTCGCTCCGGTGAGTGCCACCACGGGCTGCACAGCGGCCGACTACCCGGCGGGCGCCTTCACCGGCAAGATCGCCCTGATCCGGCGCGGCGGATGCACCTTCGCCGAGAAGCAGGCCGCCGCGGCCGCCGTGGGCGCGGCCGGGGCGATCGTCTACAACAACACCGAGGGAACCCTCAACGGAACGCTCACCGAGCCGACGGCGGGGAGGATCCCGACCGGCGGGATCACCAAGGCCGCGGGCGAGGCCCTGGCCGCCGAGGCCGCCACCGGGCCCGTCCGGGTGACGCTGGACATCCGCACCTTCATGGAGCAGCGCAGGACCTGGAACGTCCTCGCGGAGACCCGCGGCGGCGACCCCGACAACACCGTGATGGTCGGCGCGCACCTCGACTCCGTCCCCGAGGGACCGGGCATCAACGACAACGGCTCCGGCACCGCCGGCATCCTGGAGGTCGCGAAGAACCTCAGCGTCCACCCGGTGAAGAACAAGGTCAGGTTCGCCTGGTGGTCGGCCGAGGAGTTCGGCCTCAAGGGCGCCGAGGCGTACGTGAAGTCCCTCTCCGACGCGGAGAAGAAGAAGATCAGCCTCTACCTGAACTTCGACATGATCGCCTCCCCCAACTACGCGCAGTTCGTCTACAACGGCTCGGGCAGCGCCGGCGGCGCCGCGGGCCCCGAGGGCTCGGCGCAGCTGGAGCGGGACATCAACGGCTACCTGGACGGCCGGGGCCTGCCGCACGACCCGACCCTCTTCGACGGCCGCTCCGACTACGGTCCGTTCATCGACGCGGGCATCCCGGCCGGCGGCACCGACACCGGCGCCGAGAAGGTCAAGTCCCAGGAGCAGGCCGCCCGTTACGGGGGTACGGCCGGCGCCGCGTACGACGCCTGCTACCACCAGGCCTGCGACGACCTGGGCAACATCGACATGGGTGTCTTCGACGTCAACATCGACGTGATCGCGAACGCCGTCGGCACCTACGCCTGGGACCTCTCCTCGCTCCACCGGCCCGTCCCGGCCCAGCGCCAGGCCGTGAAGGCGGCGCCCGACGCGGGCGCGACGGGTATGAGAGGCACGAGCGGCACGACCGGCGGGAGCACCCACGGGGTGACGGCCTGACCCCCGGGTGGGGCCGCCGCCGCTGCCGGCCGGCGGGCCCACCCGACCGCCGTACCCGACTGCTCCGTCCGATGCTGTTCCATCCGGGACCTCCCTCCGTCAACGCCCCTGGTGGCTGCGGGTGCGGCCACCGTAGCGGAGGCCACTGACAATCCGGCCGCGGGCCGGTACGGTGCCGCGCGGAGCGCATCCACCGAGACCCGGTGGGTGCGCGGAGCCCGGTCCTGACACCATGGGACCGAGATCACGACACGGTGACATCCTCGGAGGAGTCAGCAACATGAGCACGCACTACGACGTCGTCGTCCTCGGCGCGGGCCCCGGCGGCTACACCGCCGCCGTCCGCTCGGCCCAGCTGGGCCTGAAGGTCGCGGTCATTGAGGCCAAGTACTGGGGCGGCGTCTGCCTCAACGTCGGCTGCATCCCCTCCAAGGCCCTGCTGCGCAACGCCGAGCTCGCCCACATCTTCACCAAGGAGGCCAAGACCTTCGGCATCAAGGTCGAGGGCCAGGTGACCTTCGACTTCGGCGAGGCCTTGCGGCGCAGCCGCTCGGTGGCCGACGGCCGGGTCAAGGGCGTCCACTACCTGATGAAGAAGAACGGCATCACCGAGTACGACGGCTGGGGCACGTTCGTCGACGACCACACCCTCCAGGTCGCGCTGAGCGGCGGCGGCTTCGAGGTCGTCACCTTCGGCCACTGCATCATCGCCGCCGGAGCCACCACCCGCCTGCTGCCCGGCACCAGCCTGAGCGACCGCGTCGTCACCTACGAGGAGCAGATCCTCACCGAGCAGCTGCCGGAGAGCATCATCATCGCGGGTGCCGGCGCGATCGGTGTCGAGTTCGCCTACGTGCTGCACAACTACGGCGTGAAGGTCACCATCGTCGAGTTCCTGGACCGCGTGGTGCCGCTGGAGGACGTCGAGGTCTCCACCGAACTCGCCAAGCAGTACCGCAAGCTGGGCATCGAGGTGCTGACCTCCACCCGGGTCGAGTCGATCGACGACAGCGACCCGAACGCCAAGGTCCGCGTCACCGTCACCAAGGACGGGCAGCAGCGGGTGCTGGAGGCCGACAAGGTGCTCCAGGCGATCGGCTTCGCGCCGCGGGTCAACGGCTACGGCCTGGAGAACACCGGGGTCAAGCTCACCGACCGCAACGCCATCGCGGTGGACGGCCGCGGCCGCACCAGCGTCGAGCACATCTTCGCGATCGGCGACGTGACCGCCAAGCTGATGCTCGCGCACGCCGCCGAGACCATGGGCGTGATCGCCGCCGAGACCATCGGCGGGGCGGAGACGATGGAGGTCGACTTCGTCATGATCCCGCGCGCCACCTACTGCCAGCCGCAGATCGCCTCCTTCGGCTACACCGAGGCCCAGGCGCGCGAGCTGGGCCACGACGTCAAGGTCGCCAAGTTCCCGTTCACCGCCAACGGCAAGGCGCACGGCCTCGGCCACCCGATCGGCTTCGTCAAGGTCATCAGCGACAACGAGCACGGCGAGCTGCTCGGCGCCCACCTGATCGGCCCCGAGGTCACCGAGCTGCTGCCGGAGCTGACGCTGGCCCAGCAGTGGGACCTGACCGTCCACGAGGTCGCCCGCAACGTGCACGCCCACCCGACCCTGGGCGAGGCGGTCAAGGAGGCCATCCACGGCCTCGCCGGGCACATGATCAACATGTGACGCGGCCGTCCCGGGCAGATGCGTCGGGGGGGGGGGGGGGGGGGGGGGGGGGGGGGGGGGGGGGGGGGGGGGGGGGGGGGGGGGGGGGGGGGGGGGGGGGGGGGGGGGGGGGGGGGGGGGG